>CAJUMW010000053.1:631-1675 GCA_910587625.1 uncultured Christensenellaceae bacterium | reverse complement strand
CGCAAACTTCGCATATATATTTCATTTTTCCCTCCTTGCTTTAAAAAGCTTAGTACAATAATCTTTTGCAAAAAGTTCAGACTTTATTTATACTCCGCGCAAATAACCGCCGCCGTACGTAAATGTACGGCGGCGGTTATTTGCGTTTTACTTGTTTTACTTAACCGTTGTAACGGTCGAGATTAGCGCGAATAGCTTCTATTAGCCTCGTTTCTGCCGCTACCTTCGAGTCTTCGGCAACCTTAGTGCATACGGACGTACCGTAAAGTCTCCTTTCTACATATTTATGCTGCGACCCGCTTAAAGTTGACTATACTTAAAAGTTTTTTTAAACATGCGAATTTATGCTTTTGGAAACCCTATATTTGACTATTATTTTTAATTCCGTTTTTGAAAGAAAGTAAAACTGCATAGAAAAAGATCAGTCAATTCATTTTAAGAGTTAGAACCCGTTGATTTTCGACAAGCTTCCCATAAAAAGTTTTTTATTGTCACATCTTCCGTTACATTGCAAATTTTATATTAGACGTTTCTATGTCAAAATTAGTAAATTTGCTACTTGAACCGATACGACTGTTACATCGAGGGATTTTAAGGCATATGCGTAAAAACAACCATTATTCAGAACCACAAAAATAAGGGCATTTTCAGCCAAAAACCTGCTAAAAATGCCCCAAAATCAATACTTTTATTGTTTTAACTCAACTTTTCCGTTTGTTAGTTTTTTCATAAAATCAGCAACTTCCCAAAACTTCCCAAAACTTCCCAAAACTTCCCAAAACTTCCCAAATTTTTTCACAAAAAATGAGCCACCGACAGTGGCTCATTTTGCATATTTAATGCTACTAACTTTTTCTTATATAGTACGTTGCGCGACCTGCCCCGCGCCTTTCAAGATAGCCGTCCTTTACCAAGTTTGTTAAAACGTTTATTATTGTCTTATCGCTGATATTAGGGCACTTATCCATTATATCTTGTTTTGTGAATTTCCCGATTGTACTATCAATTGCTTTTTTGACCGTTTCAGGAAACTTCTTTTTTTCG
>CAJUMW010000053.1:0-538 GCA_910587625.1 uncultured Christensenellaceae bacterium | reverse complement strand
TATTCCCAGCGTATATTTTATAAACGCTTTGCCGTCATTCTCATCCTCGTGCCAACCGTCTGAACTATTTGCAAGCGCACTATAATAGGTATCTTTAGTTTTTTCTATTTTACTTTCTATACTAATATATTTACCTACACTATAACCGCATTTGTAGAGCAATAATATGGTTAATAACCTACTCATTCGTCCATTTCCGTCGTTAAACGGATGAATACAAAGAAAATCGCGAACAAAAAGCGGTATCAGAATAAGCGCATCAACAGCATTATTATCTAATGCCAAATTAAACTGTTCGCAAATATCCTCCATTGCCTGCGGAGTTTCATAAGGTGCAAGCGGAGTAAATCTTACAAATTCACTACCGTCGTCGTGAATTTCCTTTATATAATTCTGTGTATTCTTGAACTTACCGCCTATTGATTTTTCAGAATAACTATACAACATTTGATGAAGCTGTAAAATATACGACGGTTTAATCATAATGCCGTCATAGCTTTCATGTATGGTATTCAACACGTCTCTGTATCCCGAAATT
>CAJUMW010000052.1:1540-1758 GCA_910587625.1 uncultured Christensenellaceae bacterium | reverse complement strand
ACGCCCTGACGGTTGGTTTCCTGCTCGTTAAGGAAGCAGTGCTTGACGTTGCATATAAGTCCCTTTGTACGCATTGCGAGAATAACATCGGAAACGGAGTAGTAAGACAAGGTTGCGTCCTCGGAGAAATACTCGGAAGCACGGCTCGTATAAGGAGTTCTTATGGTGTTACAACCGGGAGCATTTACCATTGTCGCTCCGCAGAAGAGAGCTTCCTC
>CAJUMW010000052.1:1038-1388 GCA_910587625.1 uncultured Christensenellaceae bacterium | reverse complement strand
GAAAGCTGCGAAACAAGCGCGTCCCACTTCGGGTCGTCGTAAGGCACTCCCTTCATATCGCTGAAATAGAGCGGCTCCTCGAGTTCGACTTCGTAAACGGTGCCCTTGCCGGCCTTGTACGAGGGGGCGTCGGCAGCTTTCTTGTACTTAGCCATATCGAGCGCTTCCACCATTCTGTCGTTGGTGCGAAGAGTTTTTACTTCCGTAGGGAAGGTGCCTTCCCAGTCGTTTCTGGTGAGGTAAGTAATCTTCTGGTCGTCGTCGACCCAGTAGTTGAGGTCCGCGTCCGCGAACTGATTTTCTACCGTTACTTCATTTTCATAGGGTGAATTTTTGTACGTCGTTCTGTC
>CAJUMW010000052.1:0-908 GCA_910587625.1 uncultured Christensenellaceae bacterium | reverse complement strand
ACGTGCCGGGCTCGAGTATGTATCCGCCGTTGCCGTTCTTCGAATCGTGCGTAGCCATAAGATAGCGGTCGACCTCTATTTTAACCTTTTCGGTTCCGTTTGCGGGCACGTCAACCTTTTCGTATCCCATTAACTGTATAGAAGCCTTTTCAACGCCGTTTTCTTTGTCGTAATCGGTATAAGGAGTCTGAACATAAAGCTGAACGCTTGCTTTGCCCGCCTTATTGTTGGTGTTTTTTACCGTTACGTTTGCAGTGAACTTATCCGTTTTTGCGTTATAGGTTATACCGTCAAGCTTCTGGCTGTATTCCGAATAAGAAAGACCGAAGCCGAACGGGAAGCACACCTCGTCTTCATATTTCCACTCCGACGCGCCGTCAATCGCGCCCGTTACGGATTTTGCTTTACCCTGATTGAGAATAGCGTCCTCATATCTGGTTTCGTAGTACTTGTAGCCTACATAGATACCCTCTTTATAAACAACGTATTTGTTGCCGAGGTTGGTGGTCTGGCCCTGATAGGTGTAATCGCCGAAGTTCTGTACGGCGGGCGAGCCCATCGAGTTAGCCGCAAAGGTGAATGTATTGTGTCCCGAAGGGTTTGCGTCGCCCGTAAGAATGTTTACAACGCCGGGCAAGCCGTAATAACCGGGGTTATCGAACCAGAGACAAGCGTTTACGTTGAACTCCTCGAGCCAGTCGAGCTCCATTGCAAGGGGGCCGTTCAACAAAACTATTATTTTATCGAACTTGCCGCTGTCCTTAATCATCTGCAAAAGCGCTCTTTCATTTTCGTGAAGCTTTAAAATTCCCTTGGGAGGATCGATGTTTTCGGTACCGAAGCGGGCAAACGTAACGATAGCCGCGTCGTTATAGTTCGCAAACGTATCCTTGAGAGGCTGCGTATAT
>CAJUMW010000051.1:1590-1914 GCA_910587625.1 uncultured Christensenellaceae bacterium | reverse complement strand
GATCTACACTCTTTCCCTACACGACGCTCTTCCGATCTTGAAGCGCAAGCTCTTCAAAAGTGAACTGGTTCATAAACGCCGTCCACTTCGGGTTTTCTGTGCCGTCCGCAAGATACATGGGCTCGCCGAGTAAGGTGTAAGCCTGTATCCTGTCCGCGCCGACCGTAGTCGCCTGCGTCCAGCCTGCGGGCAGGTCGGAGTATTCCTTTGTCCAAACGTTTTTATAGTTCTCTTCGACAGCTTCGGTAAGCGCGTTATCCTTGTCGTGGCAAGGGTCGTTGGTCGCGCCGAACTGCTGATGCCTTGCGTTAATCGTTTTGTCTG
>CAJUMW010000051.1:0-1580 GCA_910587625.1 uncultured Christensenellaceae bacterium | reverse complement strand
GTTGTCGTCGCTGAGTATCCAGCAAAGCTTTTTGAGCTGCTCCTTAGCCTCGTCCTTTTTATCCGCGTCGGTACCCATTACGTCGACTGCCGCCGTAGCGAACTCCGTAAGGCTGAGGTTTGTGGAGTCCTCGTCGGTCGTTCCGCGGGTCATATAGTGGTTTTTTCCGCTTACCGTCCAGTTAGATGCGAGGGTATTGTACATTTCCCAGTTATTGCCGGACTGGCTGAATATGTTGTTGGGGGTTGCGGAATTACCGTCTTCGTCCCACCCTTTAAGGGTTTCCGCAGCAGTAAGCTCCTTGGAGTCCGCAACCGTGTGCGAGTCGTCGCGTACGGAAATCACGTACTTGCCCGCTTCGAGCTCGTAACCGAAATTCTCGTTTTCGTTCGCGTCGTTGTAGTCGAAAGCAGCCAGCTCTTTTACGTCGAATTCAACCTCGACAACTTGCTTATCACCTGCGTCAAGGAGGTCGGTCTTTCCAAAGCCGACAAGGTCGCAGGCAGCTTTTTCGATACCACCGTCGGTATAAGGCGCGGAAGAGTAAATCTGTACGACTTCCTTGCCGGCAACCGTGCCGGTATTTTCCACTTCTACTTTAACGGTGATTTTGCCGTCTTTATCGTTAAGGTCGCCGACAACTTCCTTTATCGTCTTCTTAAACGAAGTATAGCTTAAGCCGTAGCCGAAAGGATACGCGACGGTGTTTGCATACCACGCGTCGGCCGCAGCCTTGTCGCCCTTTGCAAGCGCTTCGTAAACGGTTTCCGCATAGCGGTAGCCGAGGTAGATGCCCTCCGCATAGTCCATAACGTGGTCCTGCCCCGTGGTTGCAAGTCCCGACGTCGAGGGAAGCTCCATCATAGGGGTTGTCGAGTTTATCGTGCCGCTTTTGCGCTCGGTAGAACCGTTAAAAATTATTTCCGCCTGCCCGTAGGAGCCCCAGTTGTACCACGTGGGGTCGTACTCGAATTTGGTGAACCATTCGTCTACGAGCTTGCCGGAGGGGTTGATTTTACCCGTTAAAACGTCGCCCAGAACGTTGAAGCCGTTCCAGCCCGGCTGTCCCACCCAGTAAACCGCGTCGATGCCGTCGTCGTTCTTTAAATCGCCCACTTCGAGCGCGCTCGGGCCGTTCAGAAGCACGATAACCTTGTTGAAGTTCTTCTTGGCGAAAGCCATAAGCTCTTTTTCGCTGTCGTTGAGCTCGAGATAGTGGTCGTTTTCGTCGCTGTGACCCGCAACCTTATAAGCCGCGTTGTCGTAAAACTCCGAACCCGTCCTCGTGATAGTTACAATCGCGGTATTGTACTCGCCGAAATTGCTGACAGACTGTAAAGTGCCGCCTTCCGTAAGGGGGTTGTACTTCTTGCCCGCAAACTCTACCTGGCCTTCGCCCTCGGTAACGAGCTGCATATATTTTCCGTCCTCATAGCTGGGCGCTTTGAGCGCGGCATATACGTCTTTGACCGCCTTGTTGGTTACAAGATTGCCGTCCTTTTCCAGACCGGTGTAGAAGTCCGTCGCCGTTTCGCTGACGTACGTACGGTCCGCTTCGTCTCTGCCGGGGCGTTTAATCG
>CAJUMW010000050.1:1555-2006 GCA_910587625.1 uncultured Christensenellaceae bacterium | reverse complement strand
TGAAATCGCCAAGCGGACTGTCCGAAACCGCCATACCTACCTGATAATCGCTCGTCGAGTAGTCGTTAACGGAGAACGTGAAGTAATAAAGCCCCTTGCCGTTTCCGTCCTCGTGATAGAGCATACTCGCACCATCGTTACATACCTCACCGTATTCGTACGTTACGTTATCGTCGGAACCGTCGCGCCA
Organism: uncultured Christensenellaceae bacterium; assembly: GCA_910587625.1. Classification (GTDB taxonomy): domain Bacteria; phylum Bacillota; class Clostridia; order Christensenellales; family Borkfalkiaceae; genus Coproplasma. The sequence goes on along the minus strand of CAJUMW010000050.1, from coordinate 1,816 downwards.
ATCCTTTATTGTATAAAATCTGTCGGCGGTTATATACTTTGCCGTTTCCCACTTGGGTTTAAGCCAGTTTTCCATTTCGACGCCGATGTTTATATTCCACGCCGCATTATGCTCGAGCTTGAAATACATATATTTTTTATGATAGCTCTTGCCCGTTGCCTCGTCCACCGTAGGCACGGGGTCAACATAGGGATGCGGGTCTATCGTCTGGAAATACCTTGCCTTCGGCTTTTCGTTGTAAATCCCGCCTGCGCCGACTTC
>CAJUMW010000050.1:365-1545 GCA_910587625.1 uncultured Christensenellaceae bacterium | reverse complement strand
TTATGAACGTTTTCAGTGCCGCAACTTTCTGCGTTTCCAAAATTAATGAGATTGAACGGTCCCTCAGGCGAAGCCGACGTAGCCGCGTACATACAGTATGCTGTCAGACCTCCGTCCACGTCGCAGCCCGTTTCCGTAATTGCGCCTTTGTCGTATTCTTTGTACGGAACGCTGCTGAAAAACAGATAGTAAAGCTTAGTATCATCATCGTATATGACCTCGGGCGCCCAACGGTACTCACCCGAACCGAGAACGGCGTTCAGCGTTTCGTCCGTGGTTTTAAGCACTACGGTTACGGGTTCCCATACGGCAAGGTCTCTTGAACGCATAGTCTGTAAATTGCTCGTACCGTACATATAGTAATATCCGCTGCGGGCAGTATCGTCCAAAATCTGCGGGTCGGCATATCAGGCTATTGCTGTAAAACAGCGAATTGTTGTACACAATTTCACCGTTTTTGTCCTTGTTTTCGCCCTTGTAAGCAGACAACTCGTACTCGTCAATAATATCGGTTCTACAAGCCGTTAAACCGCAGGGCGCAACCATAGCCAAAGCAAGAACTGCCGCAGCAAGGCATTTGACTGAATTTTTCATCATTTTCTCCTTGATTTTTATTTTTCGGTTATTTCACAGCCTGCCTCAACGAGCGCATCTGTGAATACTTTATAATTTTCGGTAGTCGGGTGAACACCGTCTCCGAGCATAGCCGTTGTTACCTTTGAACAAGTGTCTACACACGTTATCCAATCGTACTCTGCGCACCACTCCGCCATGTATACGTTGGTTTCCGAAACATTTTGCGCATACGAAGTATCCGAGCGTTGTGTGATGTTAAACCAGTAAATATTGCTCGAAGGATATTTTGAATGCATAAGCATAAATAAGCGCGTAAGACTGTCTTGTGTATCCGAAGTCAAATCGTGCACGTCATAGAAATTATTTGTTCCTACGTGCATTACTATGTTCTTCGGCGCAGTCCCTATAACGGTTGAATACGCTGCCTCCCAATGATAGGAAGTCGTCGAGCTGATACCTGCGTGCAAGACATCTTTGCCCTGCGCAAAGCTGCGCATATATTCGCCGATAAAGTGATTATCCATAAAGCTGTCGCCTATGAAAAGCGTTGTATTTGCGGTTACTTCCTTACATAGTTCAGCGCGCTGCGCCACGTCGAAACGGC
>CAJUMW010000050.1:0-292 GCA_910587625.1 uncultured Christensenellaceae bacterium | reverse complement strand
TTATACTCGAGGTATCGTACGTATAGGTCAGGCTCTCCGCCTTTTCCGGCTTACTGAATACGGGCTGAATTTCCGCAAACGTGCAGCTTCTGTCCTGCGTCATAAACACCTTTAAGTCGTCTATGCTCAGCGTTCCGTAATCGGGCGTATTGTTCTCTTCGGATTTATCCGTACAGCCCGCCGCAAACGCACAAATCGTTAATGCCGTTACCGCCGCCGCCAAAACCGCTTTGAATTTAAGTTTCATAACTTATCCTCCGAAAATTCGTTATTTTTATTTTGTCCCGCATAA
>CAJUMW010000049.1 GCA_910587625.1 uncultured Christensenellaceae bacterium | reverse complement strand
GACGGAAAGGCAAACGGCTACTTTACGCTTACAATGGAAGCGTTCTGCTCGAAGGTTGATTATAACGGCAAACAGATAAAAAAGTATTTCCGCGACACAAAGCGCGAAAAAGCGGGAGAACTTACTTGCGAGATGTTAGAAAACGACGGTTACCGCACTCCCATTCGCAAAGAGAAAAAAGAAGATAAAATCCGCTATCGCAGAACGGCGACTACATACACCGATTACGCCAAAGATTTATGTACATACTATGCGATAGATTTGCGCACTTACGAGCTTTGTCAAAAGACGAAGAAACTCGTAGGCGTTAGAAACAAAGACGATTATATTGCGTTGAAAGAAGATTTGCTGTTTATAAATAGTTGTTTGAAAACGACGTTAAAAGAATTTTGCGATTATTTCAAAGAGCGCTTTTACGAAGGGAAATCCTTACGCAAGTATGCGGAAGAACACGGTATCAATCGCGGTAGCGCGGACTATATTCAGAAGAAACTGATCGCGGCACTTGCGGAGAATTTGGAAGCGCGAGATGCCGCCGACGGTAAATGTAGACTTAGTAAAAATTTCGGAGATGAAGAATGACAAAAGAAGAATTGACGGGAATTGTAAAACTTGCAGACAAGACAGCAATCGACACCGAATTGGAAAAATGTGGCTACATATATTGCAACGGGCATAAGAAACTCGGCAAAGTCGGAATTGTATCTCTTGTACAAAGTGTAATCTGTGAAACGGAAGATTATACGGACGACGAGCGCAAGCATTTGTATAGCGGATGCATATGCGGCAGCGTAACGGGTTATGAAAATTACGAATTTATTTTTGTCGAAATTTACGATATAAAGATATCAACCGATCCGTTTGAAAACGAAGAAATTGCCAGACAAACGCGAATGGATGTTTGGGCGAAGGAGTTGTAAATGAACTATACTTGTAGTAATTGTCCGTATTGCCAAAAGACAAGCGATATTTGGACGTGTTGGTGTACATATTGGAACAAAGTAGTGCGCATAGGCGAAGTCTGCGAAAGAGAATAACTGAAAGGATATTTTTGAAGAATACATATTGAAGAATAAATGTAATCCCCAATGCCGTGCATTGACCTGTAAATCATACGGCGAAGTTTAAACGAGAACAACATAAAGGACTAACACCTACTCAACATAACTATGAATTGGCAACTTACGGTGATGCTCTATTGAAATTTGCACTATGCACTCTTTTGTTAGATAATTGTGAACAGCTATCCAAAGAAAAGGAAAAATACGAAAGATAAGTTTTTAATTGAAACAGTAGCAAAACATTATCAGCTTTTGGATTATACGAACTTCGATAGAAATAATGACAAAATACCACAATGCTACGAAGCGTTTGAGAACGAAAATACAAAGTATATTGCCACCACGGTTGAAGCGGTTTTAGGCGCAGTTTATCAGCAAAATAAAGACTTCAAAGCGATATGCAATCTTGTAGATAGTTGGACGAAACTTTGAATTAATTTATAACTGAATACTCCCTTTAAGGGCGGTTGCTAAGAGAAGCAACCGCCCTTTTTTATGTCATTTTTCTGTACTTGCGAGTGAAGCCGCCTACCAAGTGAAGGGGTTTGTTGCAGGCAAGCAAAAGAGCATTATGTCAAAATTCTGTACAATTCCATTCTATATGTTTAGTGAAGGGACTTGATGATAAACCCTTTGAAATTTAAGGTAAAAGAGGTGATGCGTATGCGCTGAGATAAAGACTTGCAAGCGGTCTATAAATGCTTGCGACAAATAAAACTTTATGGAGGAATAATGAAACAGAAACAACTTACACAATTTACCTTTTACGACTTGTATTGGGATTTAATCAAACAGTCGGACGACAGTGCGGCGGGCAGATTGATACGGAATATCTGCAAGTATATGTTTACGGACGAGCCTATAACCGAGCCGCAGGATGACAAGGAAAACTACTTTTGGAGCAATATTGTTGACGTGCTCTACGAGGACAAGCAGTGCGAATTAAGCGGCAGAAT
>CAJUMW010000048.1 GCA_910587625.1 uncultured Christensenellaceae bacterium | reverse complement strand
CAATATGATTTACAGCTCGACACAATCGGGGATAAAGTAATTCCGCTTGTTTTAATCGAGGAAAAATCGGCTTGGGACGTTTTGCAGGATTTGGCAAACTTAACTTGTTCTTATATCTATTGCGACAGAACGGGCACCGTAATCGTTAAGTGCGACGATTTTTCCGAACCGACAATGACTCACGACGATGCAAAAATGCTTACAAGCATTAATCCGTCCAATTCTTTTTCTTATAGCTTGCCTGTAATAAGTCAGACTGTAGTTAATTCCGTAAATACTGAGTATTTCGAGTTGGATGAGGCAGAAAAACAAGTATCGGAAGAAGCGGAAATTAAAGATTTTGTAATAGATAATGATGCCTTAATTGCAAAACTTAAACTCGAAAATATTTATGAAAATATAAATATAATTGAATGTCGAATTGAAGGTGAATATGGAATTAAGAATGTCGCTTACAATATTGTTGATAGCTCATATAATTGTTTAACTTTAAAAATTGAAGCGTCTATGAATATTAGAAAGTTATACGTTACATTTAAGTATGATAATATTTATTCCTTAGCAAAAAAGAACAATATTGAACAATCCGAAACTATAGATAAATTTGGTTTGCGAGAGTTTTCTTATAAAGCAGGTAATCTTTTATTAAATCCTCAAAATCAGATTTGCAAAAGCTTATTGAATAATTCAGCAAATAATTCGCAACTGTTCGACTGTACTCAAATTGGACAAAGGATTTTAAACAAATATAAACTCGGCGTAACTTTTGTTGACGCCGAGTGGGTTGGAGATTATAACCTGACTTTGGATACGAATTTCCGTGCAAAAAGCCAGTATGACGAAGACGGTATAGAGGAAGTTTACGAATGTATTTCAAGCGAAATCTCTTACGATTCAAGGTTTAAGCAAAAGATAAAAGGTAGGGAATCGCAAGAAATTACACACACGAGTTGCGATAATGCTTGCAAATGTTAATTTAAGAGGTTAAATCAAATACCGCATAGGGAAGTATTCCATTCTCTCCAATAGGATATCCGAAAACATATTCGAGTGCTTCATTAGCTAAAGCTATAGTTTCAATCAGATATTCTTTACCAATTGCAATTTTAATGCTTGGCATTGTAGTTTTGGCATAGCCTTCAGTTGTAGATATTCTAAATGCAATAATTTGTTTAGGAATAAAGTCTATCATATTAAGGTTCTTGATAATTAAAGTTGAGCGGTCTTTCAAAGTCAAACTAAAATAATCAACACCTTGATATGAATAAGTAAAGGTATCTCCGATTTTGTAAGTTTTAAGTTCAACATTGCCCGAGTTTTGTTTAAGCTCTTCAATTTGTGCTTTTAACCTATCAATTTCTGCAATGTTGCTTTCGTTGTTGGTTTTAAGCGTTTCGAGTTGCTGTTCAAGTTTACTTATCTCAGCCAAGTTACTGCCGTTTTGGGTTTTAAGAGTTTCAATTTGTTGCTTTAATTTTTCGGATTCTTGCAAATAGCTTGCGTTTTGACCTTTCAACGCTTCAATCTGCTGTTGTAATGCTTCAATCTCTTCGGTGTAGTCAACACCTCCGGGAGTCAAATTATTAACTTTATCTTTTAAAGTATTGTTTTCAGTTTGTAAATCTTCAATCTGTTGCTGTAATTTGGCTATATCTTCCGAATAATCTTTGCCGGAATTACAAGCGGACATAACGCAAACTGAACTTGCAACGCAAGCTGAAAGTAGAACACAAGGTATGATTTTCTTAAATCTAAACATTATTTCACCTCTAATTAATTGTACTCAAATTTTATCACACAAATCACTATTAGTCAATTCTTATAAAAAATTAAATAAAAAAACAAAAGGAGAAACATACATGGCAAATTTGCAAAAGCTTATTGAATAATTCAGCAAATAATTCGCAACTGTTCGACTGTACTCAAATTGGACAAAAAATTCTTTGAAACCCGAATAACCGAAATAGAGGTTGAGGGTAAAGAAAACTTCAAACGCAGGGATTTTATACTCTATTTCGAACCCGTTATAGCTAAGAGAATGGAATTGCAAATATATCGTTGGAGCGCGGCTTATACCGTGCCCAAAATAAATTACTTTGCAAGCGAACATATCGAATGTTATCTCGGCGATAAGC
>CAJUMW010000047.1:2012-2225 GCA_910587625.1 uncultured Christensenellaceae bacterium | reverse complement strand
CGGGCTATTTTAGGCAAAAAACAGGCAAAATCAGTAAAAACGAGGCTTTTTTAAGGTGCTGCAAGGGACTTAAAATTTTTGGCAGAAAATAATTAGCAGAAAATTAACATAAAAACTGAAAACTTAACAAAAATGCATGCTTGTGTGGCGGAATAGGCAGACGCAAGGGACTTAAAATCCTATGGAGTAGGAAATTAAGTAAAAAACTGAATA
>CAJUMW010000047.1:1528-1858 GCA_910587625.1 uncultured Christensenellaceae bacterium | reverse complement strand
GCCCGATTTCAGACCAAAACAGGTGTTTTTGTGAGTTATTTACAGTTCATAGTCCATTTTGTTAATTTCTTGCAAGATATACTCCTGTGAATAGGTTGTATAGCCTCTGTCCACGCGAGAAGTTTTAACGTCGGCGTCGAACTCGTGTCCAACCCATTTCATAACAAGTTCGGGATTGCAACCACATTCTTTTGCTCTTGTAATGAAGCTGTAACGCAGTTCGTGAATATGCCTGTCGGGAAAAATCCGTTTCAGTGCGTCGCGTATGGTATAGCGGTTAGTTGCTTTTGCTTGTTCCAAATCGATTAACGGCAAAACTTTTCTCAGCAT
>CAJUMW010000047.1:1256-1470 GCA_910587625.1 uncultured Christensenellaceae bacterium | reverse complement strand
AGTGTAAGAATAGCGGAGTTGCCGGCATAGTGCGGATTGTCCTTGCAGAAGTCGATAATCGCTTTTTCTTCGGCTTTTGTAAACGCCTTGCCTCTCTTAACTTCGTAGTGCGAAAGCACGATTTTGCTCATCGGCGTTTTAATGTTGTAGTCTTCAACGACCACGTCAAATATTGCAGATAAAAGCAATTTCAGTTTTTGCGCAGTACGGTTCT
>CAJUMW010000047.1:0-1246 GCA_910587625.1 uncultured Christensenellaceae bacterium | reverse complement strand
AAAGTCCTGAATGTCTTTTCTCGTTATTTCGTTGACGTGGTAATGACCGAACTTCGGCAGAATGTTTTTCGTAAGCAAGTTGACGTAACTTTTATAAGTCGTCTCTTTAACCGTTTGCTTTTTGACTTTCAGCCAATCGTTTATGAAGTCTGCGAATAGGGGATAGCCTGCGTTTTGCTTTGCCTTTTGAGTCGCAAGCAGCTTGTCCAAGAATTTTTGTCTCATTATATCGAAGCTCTTGGATGCAACCTCGATATTGTAACCGTCTCTGCGGAACCGCGCCTGATACAAGCCATTCACGTAGCGGTACGTTACGATTTTGTCGTTGATTGTAAATAATTTCTTTAAGTAGTCCGACATAGAATTTATCTCCTTTTTAGTGAATTTGATAAATCCGTTTGTTGCGGTTTCCTTAAAATCAGCTTTTGTTTCCCTTTTGGTTAGTTGTTTCAGCCTGTCCAGAGTTATGCTTTCCGAGGCCGCTTTCAATATAATTTGCGTAACCTCGTCGCGCTCGTTTTCGGACGGTATGTACTTAATTGCGTTTAATACTTTTTGTAATTCAAAGTCTGTCAAGTATCCTTATTCGGACAGGCAGCTTTTTATTTTACCGCGTCCTTATAGTTCAGAATACTATGTTCTCTTTTCAAAACTTTTTTCCTCCTTGTTTTAAAATATTTATATTTTAATTTTTGGGCGGGTACTTATCCAACGGAACAAATTCGTGAATTTGTAAGTCTTCTTCGCGCACAGATATATCTGAAATATCTTTTCCTGTATAAAATTCAGAAAAAACAACCTGCCATTTACCGTCGGTGCTTTCTTCCGACATAACTGCGCCGAACATCCCCTTTTTTACGCCCGCTTTTTCATATTCAGGTCTATCATTTATAAGCTCAACTAAATCTAAGTATTTCATTTTAACCTCCTAACGGTGTATTGCAAGTTATAGCTCCCTTTGGTCTAACCATCCAGCCCGAAATAAAAGTAATTTCTTTGCCATTTTTCTGAAAGTTAATATCAATATTGATTCTTTGTCCATTTTCGTCTAACCTTCCAAGTTGATATTTACTATTACAATAATTTTCAACTGCTTGCCGTTCAAATTCTTTTTGAAGATATTCGCTATCATCTACCGTAAACCCCAATGATTCGAACAAAGCTCGTTTACCGTTCCAAGCATATTTATCAGAAAAGATATATCCGACAAATTTATTTATATCGCACTTGCTTTTGCTTGTTATGT
>CAJUMW010000046.1 GCA_910587625.1 uncultured Christensenellaceae bacterium | reverse complement strand
TATTTCTCATTTTCATACCTTACTTAAACGGTTTTAGTCTATTGGTACAGGTTCTCACTTTCGATTTTGCTGTTCTTGACAGTACAGTAACGTATCACGCTGTTTCCCATAGAATAGTTTGCTTTGCCGTCCTGCGACTTGAATGAATATGACGTCACATCATTGCAAAGAATACCGACGTTTTCATATTCTCCTGTCTTGATATTCGCCCCGTCAATGACCACATTTTCAATCGTACTGCCCGCTATCGTGCCGAACAGACCGCCCTCGCCAGACAAATTCTTTATCGAAAATCCCTGTCCGTCATAAACAAAGAAATCGTAGGATTTATCCGTGTAACCGCGCGAAACTTTCTTTGTGTCAATGGGCTTGCGTTCAATGTTCGTGGGGAATTTTATGTCTGCTGTCTGCTTGAAATAACCGCTTGCTTTTTGTTCCGCAAGTCGTATCAGTTGGTCGTAATAGCTGATGATGTACGGGTTTTCACGCGTTCCCGCACCGCCGCCGTATTCATTCAGAACGCGGTAAATCGTGGTGTCCTTTGTGAACTCGCACTCTGTATCACCGTAATACTTAATCGTGCCAAACTCGCCCGTTTGCTTCTTATCGGAGTAACCGTAGGTGCAGCCCTCAACGTGATTATAAATATCGCCTTTATCGTCTACCTTTGGCAGCTTCAGCTTTGCCTTGCCCGTCATATCAAGCGGGATTTTGTACACCTCTGCGTCCTTATTGAGGTAACTTCGGTCAATTGAAACGGTTATATATTCCGCTGTCTGCCATTTCGCGTAAACATCGCAGTCACCGTCAATGCGGAGATTTTCAAGCCGTGTCGGGGAGTTTTCAAAGTACCAGCCCTCGACGGAATAACCGTCCTTGAATATTCCGAAGCTGTCAAGCATATTCACGTCAGAACCGATTTCCTTTTCAACGATTTGAACCTTATTGTCATAGCGCAGCGTGATTTTCGCCATAGGCGGCTTTTTGCTCCACACGGCATACAATGTGAGGTTTTCGGCTGGCATTGTAAGTGTTTTTAGTGCTGTTTTGGCACTCTCGGACTGCGCCCAGCCCGAAAGGAAAAGTCCGTCCTTGTAAACGGGAATATCCGTCGGGAGCGGAACGCTATCGCCGTACTTGACCTCCGCTCTTGAAACCTGTCCCGTGCCGCCGTTTGAGTTGTACGTTACCGTGAACATATCAGGCTCCCATACGGCGAACATCGTTACGTTTTCATACGGCATTTTGTAGTGGAACAGCGGATAGAGAATTTCCGTATTGTCGGAAAAGCCAATCAGCTTGCAGCCCTTTTTGGAAATGTATTTGCTTGCTTCTGCCGCGCTCGGCAAGGTAACGTATTGCCCCGCTTCTGCCGAGATACCGTCAATCGCACCCTCGCCGCCGTTCGCATTGAACGAGATTTGATACACGCCGCCTTGACCGCCGCTTGACGAGTTTGTTGTCGGTCTGTATCCAACGTCCGTGTAGCCGTTATCATCGGTCGTTGTGTTGTCGGACGGCTCTGATACCGTACTTTCGGGCGGCTCGTCAACAAATCCCGAACTTTCCGAACTGCTCTCGGTAGTAGAACTGCTTTCCGTTGATGATGTTTCACTCATTTCGGGTTCGGTCGTGCTTGTTTCCGATGTGGAGCTTTCGACCGTTTCCGAACTCTCGCTCATATAGGTTGATGTTTCGCTGGAAGTACCGCCGCGGGCAAACGAGAAGATAAGCAGAACAATTCCCACGACAGCGATAGCCGCGATAATCGCAATCGTCTTAAAGTCCAACGTGCCGCCGCCTTTTTTAGCGAGTTTAATGCCCGTGGAAACGGAAAACGTGTTGCTGTCCACGGTCGTTAATTTCCCCTCGGCTTCAAACTGTGCGAACTGCTGTTCGTCAATCGTATCGAATACCGTTTCCGTCTGATACTGTGTGTATTCGCCGTCAACCATATTAGTCGCAGTGTCCTTGACAAATTGCTTATACTCGGCGGTCTGCGTCAGCAGCTTTTCATCAAAGGGAACACCTTTCTCGTCCGCGTTCTGTTCGGGAACGATAAACAGCGTTTTTTCCTCGTCATCGAAGCTTGAAATCTTTATACGAAAGAAATACAATGAAATCTCTCCTTTCAATGTGCTGATTTAGAGCCTGTTCACATAAAGCGCTTGACAAGCGAATAAAAAAATGGTAAAATAAAAGTATGAGAATAACAAAAGAACAATTTTCAAAG
>CAJUMW010000045.1:1997-2993 GCA_910587625.1 uncultured Christensenellaceae bacterium | reverse complement strand
TCGACGTTTTCGTTGGGGAAATGGACTACGTCCACTTTTATTCCGTCGGCGGCAATCGTCTTAATCACAGAAGTTGCGCTACCGTCAGTTTCGAAGCCGTCGGAAAGTAAAACTATTTTAGCCGACTGCGGATTTTTGAAAAGCCCCGCCGTGTATTTCAACGCCGCCGCGAAATCGGTCGCCGCGGTGTCGGGCTCCTCCGACTGTGTATACGCGGCAAAAGCGGCGCGCGCGTCGTTGTTGAGTTCGGCTGCATATATCTGATTGTACCCGAATTTGACTATGCCTATTTTATAGTTCGAACTGCATTCTTCGATTATGTTCTGTATAAAATCATCCTTCGAATTGTCCTCTTCTCTGTTGGAGTACGAGCTGTCTACAAGGATAATAATCTCGTTTTCTTTGTTGGGCACGTTATATAATAACATTATTCCGGACAAAAGCGCTATGCTGAAAAGCATTATAAGCGAATGCAATACGACCGAAACTATGCGGTTGCGGTTACGCCTGTACCTTTTCGCAACGCGGAAGTAAGGAAACAGCGTTAATGCCACCGCGGGTATGAGTAAAAACAAGAGCCACGGGTTTGAAAAAGTAATTCTGAAATCTGACATTTTTCAACCCCCGTTAAAAGTAGTCGCGCGATTGTAACCACCACTCGACGAAAAGCAACGCAACGAGAGCGGCGGCAATATATATGAGTAAATCTTTATCCTCCCGCTCGGTGCGCTTGCCTACGTTAAGTACGGGTAACGCGTCCACTTCTTTTGTTATTTCACTTTCGAAATTCGCTATGCTTACGTAAAACATATCCACGATAACTTCGGAATAATAAGTTTGCGTAAGCGTGTAAGTTCCGGGTACGGCAACGCGCAACTCCGCGGGAAACTCGTTTAGCTTTGTTTCCTCGTTAGCGGGATTACGAACCGAATGCTCGGTACCCTTTGCATTGAGTTTTACGGTGTCGCCGACTTCGAACGAGCCGCTGCCTACCGT
>CAJUMW010000045.1:1015-1987 GCA_910587625.1 uncultured Christensenellaceae bacterium | reverse complement strand
AAAAAAAACAGCGTAAAGCTCCACAAAACCCCCATATTTGAATAGTTCAAATCTATTGAAAGCACGAGATGCTTTTCACTTTCGGTGTTCTTGACAAGCAATACGGGGTCGCCCTGCACGAAAAGCAATTCATCATAGCCGTCGTGCGAGCTTATGCGCCTATATTTGGATACCGTAGTTAAATCCGGCTGTAAGTGCGACGTTACGGGATGAGTTTTACCCGACGCAACGGTCGTACCAATCGCAACCGATATATCGTTTCCGAGCCTTATGCCCGCACCCTGCGGCGCCTTGCTCGGATTTACTAACATAACCACGCCGTCGGTAGGCATTTTGTCGGGCATTGCGCTATGTTCGAATATATAAAAATCATAGCCCGCCGTCTTGAACTCTTCACCCGACCTGACCGTAACGAAATCAATCGACCACGAGTTTTCGTAACTCGATTTAACCGACTGGATTGCCGTACGAATAAACGTGTTGTCCGTAGAGCTTGCATACTGCACCCTCAGTTTGGGTTTGGTGCCGCCGTAAATGTAATAAGTGTTGTCGTTTACAAAACTGTCGTCGACAACGCTTCCGCCGTCGTCCAAATGCACGTATACATAATCGAACGAGTAAATCGCCGAACTGACGTCCTCTCCCGCTTCGGGCTTGGTTTTAAACTCAATCGTCTTTTTCTGCAGACCTATGTCGAACCGTTCGGAATAGCGTATAAGCCTTTGCGTATCGTTTGTACCGTTATATTTAACCACGTCGCAGACGATATCAAGCTCTTTTGATTTGCCGAAGCAACCTACTTCTATCATAAAGGTATAGTATCCGTCTTCAAGCACCGCTTTGCAATCGAGCACCGCAGCGTTCCAGTCGTCCTGGTGGGAAACGTCCACTACACGTATTCTGCCTTTGTCTATATACTCGGTTGCGGTAAACAGAACCACTTCCGCGTCGGGATTTCTTTCGACGACCTCT
>CAJUMW010000045.1:454-971 GCA_910587625.1 uncultured Christensenellaceae bacterium | reverse complement strand
GCTCCTCCAAAAGCGCGTTCAGCTCTGCCACGGTTTCGGGTGACGAACGCTGTATGAGGAAATAGGGCTTGTCGCTTGCAATGATTACGGAAGTAAGTCCGCCGTTATCCGCGTTTTCGCGTGCAAACTGCTTGACGCCGTCGACCGCCCTTTCAAAACGGGTTTCACCGTCGCTTTCGACCATCATACTCGCGGAAGCGTCGATAATAGCCACCTTTTCGTTGGTAACCACTTCAACCTCGGCGCGTATAACCGGCCATGCGAGAAGCATTGCACAGGATACGATAATGAGCACCTGACAGATAAATAATATTATGTTTTTTAAACGGTTAATGGGGATTTTTTTCTTTCTGTACTTCATGCTCAACTTCCAGACGTACGTACTGGAAATGAATTTCTGCTGATAGTTGGGCTTGATAATATAGATAAGAATTAACGCGGCAATAGCCAGCAACCCCAAAAGACCTAAGGGTAGCAATAAAGTCATGCCATTATTCCTGTTTTAAGTAATTCACCG
>CAJUMW010000045.1:0-442 GCA_910587625.1 uncultured Christensenellaceae bacterium | reverse complement strand
TTTCGACGGGGCGGTCGGTGCAAACCGAAATGAAGTCCGCTCCGCGCGAATTGCAGTAGGACTTTATTTCCGCCTGCATATCTTTGAGCGCGTCCGCATACGCAAGCTGCATACTGCGGGTTATCCTGATTTTCATATTCCTTTCGTCGAGCATATCGGCCGACTCCGAGTCGATAAGATTGACCCTGCCGTCGTAAACGGGCTCGACCTCGTCGGGCGTGAGCACTTGTATAAGCAATACCTGACGCTGTTTGTAGCAAAGGTAATCGATAGCCTTTTTCCAGTCGTTATCGTTGAAGAAGTCGGATATGATTACCGAAAGCCCGTCCTTTGTGCCGGCGTCGATACCGCCCGAAATCGCGGCGGATATATCCGCGCCGTCGACGAAAGCCGTTTGCTCCAAAGCGCTTATTGCCCTGAAAAAAGACTGTTTGCCGACTAT
>CAJUMW010000044.1 GCA_910587625.1 uncultured Christensenellaceae bacterium | reverse complement strand
TGTTTTTATATAATCTGATTGCAACATATATTTGCAGTCAGTTTTTTTATGCCGTGAGTGTCGGCATTGTAGGCATTCCCCCTTTGATACAGTCGCTGTAAGGCGTTGTAAATAAATATTTTAAATGGCGTAAAGCCAAAAGGAGCAGTTATGCAAGTTTCATTATTTAAGAAGGTAGGCACATACGAGGACAAGAAAGACGGTAAAGAAAAACAGTACACAAATTTTTATTTGCGCTGTGGTGATAGCTTAATACCTATTGAGCCGTGTTTCTTCCCCGATAAAGACAATGATAATAAAGATTATCAGTATGCAGGGCGTAAGGAAGTTATGAAAGCATTTGCGGAAGTTTTGCCCGATAAGGACAAGTCCGCAGATAAAACACCTGCCGACAATAAGCGCGGTAATAAACCGTCGTTAGAGCCTATTACCGACGGCGTAAGTCCGTTTTAATTTGTATGAAATACGATTTTATTAACGGTCGTTATGTTCCTATTGTCTATTGCGGTAATTGCCATAAAAAAATGGAATTAACCAATATAGACGGATATGGTAAAGGCGCAACTTATTATATGGGTTGCGACGATACGTGTCTAAGTTGGTGTAAAATTCGATTTGGTAAAATTATCGACTATGGCACTGACAAAGATTAAAAGTGCGTGTAAAACGTGTAAAAGGTGTAAAAGCAATTCCCGAGTGTGGATAACACACTAAACACTATTATATATACGCGAACCGCTTAGGGCTTGTCCAAGCGGTTCGCTTAAAGGTGTAAAAGGTGTAAAAATTATAGTTTAAGGTGTAACAATTGCGCTTTAAGTTCGAGGGGTAAAAAATGAACTTAAAAATGTGTGAAATAAGTACTGACGTTGACAAGTTAAAAGTAGACTTACAAGCAACGTTTATGAAGTACACCACTATCAAAAAGTGGGCTTACATAATTCACGATAAAGACGATACTCGTCCTCACTATCATATAGCGTTGCATTTCGGCGGTGCAAGTGTTGATACAAAGCAGGTTGCCGAGTGGTTTCAACTCGGTTATATGGATAAAGACGGCAACGAACATACGGGCGAACAGTTTGTCGAACGTATAAAGTGTAAACGGTGGTCGGGCGTTGTAACTTATCTTGTTCACGGTCAAGACAGTCAAAAAAACAAATATCAATATCCGATTTCGGAAGTTCACGCAAATTTCGATATTGAAACTGAAATTGCAAACGAAAAGATTTTGGGTAACTTCGAGCAATACAGCTATGCTCAACAACTTCAATATGTGAACGGTCTTCCGCTATCTGAAAAGGCGCAAGCGTTTTCAAAATTGCGGAAGCTGTGGGAATTACAATGTCAAATTTTAACTTTGAATACGGATAGACAGATACAAGTTATCTTTATAACCGGAAAAGGCGGAACGGGTAAAACCTATTACGCAAAAAAGCTGTTAGCAAGTCAAGGATATGACTTTTGCGTTTCCTCTTCTTCAAACGATCCGTTTCAAGATTATATGGGGCAAAAGTCTATAATTCTTGACGATATGCGCGATACAGCTTTTGAGTTTGAGGACCTATTAAAATTGTTAGACAACAACACTTCTTCTTCGGTAAAAAGTAGATTTTCAAATAAAGTGTTTAACGGTGAAATGATAGTTATTACCTCTCCCGTTCCTCTTATATTTTGGTATAAGCAGTTGCAGTACGATAAAAATGATACGTTGCAACAATTGTACCGCCGTATATCTTGTTACGTTGTTGTGACGGAAACTGAGATAACTGTTTATGACAATGGGCTTGATAATTACGGCAAACCGCAAGGGCTTGGACAAGTATTCAAAAACGAGCTTGCGGAAAAGAAAAAAGAAAGCAAACCGAAAGTTGATTTTAAGTCAATGTTCGGAAAAATATGTGAAAGCTCTGTCGACGATGTAGATATATTCAATTCGTCGGCGGTGCAAACAAAAATAAATTTAAAATAAGGACGGTACAAAAAATGAGATATCCAAACAGAGGCAAGCGTTCTTTTTCAGAACGTGAAAAACGCGCATTTTCCGCAGGGCGTGGCTATGGTGCTGCAAAACGTGGAAAACGTGTTAAGTGTAATACGGAAAAAGAAAAACAATCTTTCCGTAACGGTGTAAATTCCGTAATGAAATAAAGTGAGGTAAAACATAATGAAAATTAGTTTGAAAGCAAAAAGCATAATAAAAAAGGTTGCGCTTGCTCTTGCCGGCATTGCGGCGTTGACTGCTGTAGGTTTCGGCGTGAAGGCAATCGTCGATTATACTAAAAAAGATTTAAAGACAATTTCGCCGACGTTTGAAATAGGCAATCTCGGCTCGGACGGCAAGTATGTTAATGACGAAAGCACTCTCTATACAAAAGACGCTTTTCGTTGTGACGGACTTCAAATAAAACTTGATTTCGACAACGAAATAAATTACCAAATTTTCTATTATGATGATTTGGATAATTTTACTGAAAGCACGGACGTTCTTTCCGAGGCTTATTCAGACGGCGGTCATGATAGTTATGCAAGACTCGTAATTATTCCTACAAATGATGAGGATGATAAAATAAGTTGGACTGAAAAGTTTACTTATCCTCAGCAGTTGACTATTAAAGTAAATAAAAATCAAAACAATGATTATGTAAATGTTTTAAATAAGCGTTTGCGCGTCGTTGAGCATATTTCGGATTTACGTTTTGTTTATGGAGATATTATTTCATCAAATGGTAGTTTTCAGTTCGCTGCAAACGGTATGACTTCCTGCACTTCAAAAGATGTTCTTGCAGTTAAAAGCGGATATAAACTTACTTTATATAGTTCTGCCATGACTATTCCGAGCGGAGTTTCTGCTAAATTAGAAGTTTTTGAATTTAGAGAAAATAACGGAGTATTTGACTTGGTTAAACAATCCAAAGAATTTTCTTCATTAACTTTTGACGAAAGAACAACTCATATTCTTTTGAAATATGCTTGGTGGAGTGATAGCTCTTCTTCTTTTGTCGAAATGTCCGAAAGTGATTTGTTGGATATAAACAAATGTCTGACAATTTCAAAAAATTAAATAAATTAAAGGCGTGGCGGTTGG
>CAJUMW010000043.1:1985-3102 GCA_910587625.1 uncultured Christensenellaceae bacterium | reverse complement strand
GATAGAGGCAACAAAAAATTATAACGTTTGGTTTGTGTGCGCGGAGAACGATACAACGCTGCCTGTTGCAAACTATACAGTGCCTACATATTACCGTTATTTGCAAGCCGGTGCAAATAATATGCATTTAACTTTGAAATCGGGTGTGGCCGGCGCGGATGGCGACGAATACATAGGTCACTTCGTTTGGGTAAGCGCGTTCAATGACGATATTAAAACTCAAATCGACAGTCAGAGCGTAACCGCGCTTGGCGATTTAATTCCCGCAAACTGCACGAAGTCCGGCAATATGTGGCAATGGCTTGCGCAGCAAGTTAAAGCATAATATTTACAGAAGAAGAGAAAAAAATTACCGAAGGAGTGATTGACATTGTCAATTACTCCTTTTTAATATATGATGAGGGTGTGTTGAGAGAAACGAACAAAAAAAGACAAATCGTTTCATCAAAAAATAATTTATAATAAAGGAGAAATGAAATGAACAACACAAAAAAGAACATCTTTAAGACGGTGTTAGTAGGATTGGTAACGGTTATGGCAGTTGCTATCAGCGTAATGGCTGTAGGTTGCGGTTCCAAAACGGCGGAGGGCAGTGCTAAAATAGGCACAGATAAAACTGCTGAAAACGGTTGTATAGCAGGTCAGATTTTAAGTATGCTTAATACATACACCTACGTAGAGCTCAAAATCGACGGCGAAGAATAAACCTTTACTAAGACATTAAAGAGTGATGTTAAAGCCGAAGGCAGCGCAGTTGCGGCAATGTTTAACGAAGACATCGAAGTTAAATATACGTTTACCGGTAAGGTTTCTTCTTCAGAAGGAAATAAATACGTTCTTGCTCCTGCAGAAAGTTGCGAATACTCCATTAAATGGACAGCAGCAATTCGCGGAATGGTTGCAAGTATGTTGCCGGCTGACCATACAGAAGATAAAACAGGCAACAGCACCACCGACGCTGAAAGTCTTAAATGGTTCTATTCACCCTATGTTAAGAAGTCGGAAGATAATTCCAAGTCTATGACGGTAACAGTGAATAGCGGGGCGCTTACTTTTGAAGGATTTGATATTACAGAGTCGGTAGAAGATTAAGTCATTAGTCAATGAGGAAAAATGA
>CAJUMW010000043.1:1610-1848 GCA_910587625.1 uncultured Christensenellaceae bacterium | reverse complement strand
TAGGAAGGTAGGCAAGCAGATAGAAGCCGAGGGCGCGGTTTTGCTTAAAAACGAAGTTACGTTGCCGTTATCGGAAAACGCAAAAGTTTCGGTATTCGGTCAGCACGCACACGAAATGCTTTCAAGCGGTTCGGGCAGCGGCTCAATAGGCGAAACCCAGATGAACTTGAAAGAGTCACTGGAAAAAGTCGGGTTCTCGGTAAATGATACACTTTGGAACTTCTATATTAATAACGGT
>CAJUMW010000043.1:1064-1545 GCA_910587625.1 uncultured Christensenellaceae bacterium | reverse complement strand
CCCGCGCGAGAAATACAGTGATACGGTAAAAAATTCGTATAAGCAGTTCCACGATGCGGCAATAGTAGTAATTTCGAGAACCGGCGGTGAGGGCGGAGATTTGCCCAGAAATATGTCGGAGTACGGCGGAAGCCAAGACCAGAACTATCTTGAACTTAATGCCGACGAAAAGAACCTATTGGCGGACGTAACCAAAGAGTTTGATAAAGTCGTTGTTTTATTGAACACGAACAATCCGTTTGAGATGGGATTTTTAAACGACTACGATATCGGGGCTTGCCTTTATATCGGTGGCGTGGGAATGAGCGGTATGGAAGCTATAGGTGCCTTACTTTCGGGCGACGAAAATCCTTCCGGACGTTTAGTGGATACTTACGTATACGATAACTTCTCTTCACCTGCATCTCAGAACTTCGGCGATTATAAGTACAGCAATTCGAATTACAATTACGTAGTTTATTCCGAAGGAATTTACGTAGGT
>CAJUMW010000043.1:740-1026 GCA_910587625.1 uncultured Christensenellaceae bacterium | reverse complement strand
ACTGAGGCTGCAAACGTCGGTAATTATGATTATGACAGCGTAGTGGCATATCCTTTCGGATACGGATTGTCTTATACAAATTTCAAGTATTCGGACTTCAAGTATGAATACGATGCCGAAAAGGATGAACTTGTTTTCAGTGTAGAAGTTGCTAACGTGGGCGACAAAGCGGGAAAAGAAGTTGTAGAACTTTATCTCAACGCTCCCTACGAACACGGTGTAACGCAGGTAGAGAAATCCGCCGTAAAGCTGGTAGCATTTGAAAAGACGGAACTGCTTGAAGCAA
>CAJUMW010000043.1:0-730 GCA_910587625.1 uncultured Christensenellaceae bacterium | reverse complement strand
CGGTTACTTTAAGAGTTCCTAAAAAGGAGCTTGTCTCTTACGATGCCAAAACGGCTAAAACTTACGTTCTTGAAGCCGGTGAATACAATTTCACCGTTGCGGCAAACGCGCATGCTGCGGTAAATAATATACTTAAAGCAAAAGGATATGACGTGACCGGTGAAGCGGAGGCTGTTAAAAGCTATACCGTTGATACTTCGGACAGTGTAACATATTCAAAAGATGCTGTTACCAAAACCGAAATAACAAATTTGTTTGATTACGCTCAATTTGACGGAATGAAAGTTATTTCACGTTCCGATTGGACGCAGGTTGACAAAGGTATCGAATATAGCAACATTGCAATTTCGGATGCGGATTTGGCACAGGCACAGCTTACGGGTAAACAGGCAAGTCGTAACCCCGACTGGAATAAAGAAGTAGGCGACGTCAAAACTAACAGCGGCGGCACGTTAAAATTAGCTGATTTTACCGCCTTATGAAGATAAAAAATGGGATGAACTCGTAGCCCAGATAAAGCGTGGCGACCTTCAAAAAATGTTTGCAATGTCCGGCTATGCAACCATGGCTATAGATGAGGTTGGTAAGCCGAGAGCTAAGGATTCAGACGGCCCCGGCGGTATATCCAGCTTTGTAGGCGGAGCAAGTAACGTAGACGCATACGGATATCCTACTGAAACAGTTTTGGCTTGTACCTGGAATAAAGAGCTGGCGCAAAGAATGGGTGAAA
>CAJUMW010000042.1:962-3148 GCA_910587625.1 uncultured Christensenellaceae bacterium | reverse complement strand
GCCGCGCTTACTACGGCGGCTGCGCGCGGCGTGGACGTGAGGGTAATTATTCCGCATATCCCCGATAAAAAATACGCCTTAGAGCTGTCCAGAGCCTGCGCCGCCGAGCTTTCCGCACACGGTGTGAAGTTTTACGAATATACTCCGGGGTTTATGCATGCGAAGAGTATGGTCTGCGACGATAAGCTGTATATAGGCAGTTACAATATGGATATCCGCTCGATGCGGTTGAATTACGAATGCGGGGTCATGCTGGAAGGCAGGGTATGCGAGCAGGCGGAACGCGATTTCTGGGAATGCGTGCGGCTGTCCGCGCCGTTTACGGAGGGTAAACTTTCGCCGCCGAGGCGGGCGGTGCGTTTTATAAGTATAATGTAATTAGAATATTATATACGTATTATTTGTTAAGGTGAAAATATGAAATTTGTGATTGCATCCGACGTACACGGTTCGGCAAAATACTGTAAGCTTTTAATCGACGCGTTCAAGCGGGAAAACGCGGATAAGCTTCTGCTGCTGGGCGATATACTCTACCACGGGCCGAGAAATCCGCTGCCCGACGGATACGCGCCCAAAGAGGTTGCCGAAATGCTTTCGGAAATAAAGGAAAAAATTATCTGCGTAAGCGGCAACTGCGACGCGGAAATAGACGCAATGATTTTGCCTTTCCCCCTTTCGGATTACGCGGCGGTGTTTGCCGACGGAATAAACTTTTATATGTCGCACGGGCACCGCGACGTACCGCCCATGAGCGGCGGCGACGTGTACCTTACGGGGCACACCCACGTGCCGCTGAAAGAAGCGGGGCAATATATACACCTCAACCCCGGCTCCGTTTCGCTGCCCAAAGAAAACAGCAAACGCGGCTATATACTGTACGACAACCGCAGGTTTATTTTCAAAACGCTTGAAAGCGAACCGTACGACAGCCTCGAAGTGACGAGCGGAATCGCAAAGCTCGCCCCGCACCCCCACCGTCCGCCGCAAGGTAGTGCGCAGGAGAAGAATTATTTAAGTTAAACGGATAGCCCGCGCGAACTTTAAAGTTCGCGCGGGCTTATAAATTTTTCAAGCTCTTTAATATCTTTTTGCACTTCGTCGAACCTCTGCGGCGAAAGGTCGTATTCGACTTTGCGTTTGCACCATTTGCCGCAGCTGTTTTCGCGGTTGATAATTTCCTCGCGTAATGTGCAATAATAAGTTCTTCCTTTAAAATATTTGTACCGTCCGCGACGGTAAACCGTTTTACAGTTTCCGCAAAATTTACATATCTTCGTTGTCATCGAGCTCACACTCCAATAATTTGCGTAATTCGGACAGCTCCGTCAAAAAATTATTCAAATTTATTTTTATAAGTCCTTTGCTCCGATAGCTTTTTGTATCGGGCACAAATTTGTCGCAGGTTTCGTGAATATTCACATCTGAAATTTTTATCGAACACCAACCGCACTTCGTCTTGTTGAAGCGTTTAACGCCCTTTGTGTAATACCTGTCCAAATACTTACATCTGAAACACTTCCTGTTTTCGTTTTCCATTTTATTAATTTCCTTTTTGTTTAATTGTATGCGAGCATTGCTCGAATGTCAAGATTTTTTGCGAGCATTGCTATATAATTTATGCAAATTAAACAAAAAGGATTTGATAAATGATAACTCTTGAACAAATACGAGAAAGATTAAAAGAAGCGATAAAACAATCCGGATTAAGTCAAAGCGAAATAGCACGCGATATAAATGTGCACCATTCTGCAATAGGGCAATATTTGTCAGGTCGTTCAATGCCTGCTCTGGATACGCTTGCAAATCTTTGCAAGCTTCTGGACGTTGACGCAAATTACATTCTCTGTCAGGAGTAATATTCACCTCATTCGTCCGCGCCTGCGGCGCGGACACTTTCCCCGTCAGGGGAAAGCTACAATAGCGTCAGGCTTCCCCTTCGGGGAAGCTGTCACGAGCGCGAGCAAGTGACTGATGAGGTGTATCCCCGCAAAATAAAAAACGCGCCGCTGAAACGACGCGTTTTTCATAAGATTTAGATGTTGAGGAGACGGAAAATGCTCTTGTTGACAATCATAAAGATTATATCGAGAATCCAGATGATGTTCCAACCAAGCAATAAGCGCAAAATTCCGGCAACGATTTTGCCCTCCGTAAATCTGGTTACTACGCCGCAAATCCAAGAAGTT
>CAJUMW010000042.1:0-874 GCA_910587625.1 uncultured Christensenellaceae bacterium | reverse complement strand
ATAATTAACGCCGCCGCTTAAATTGCTTAAACCAACTCTATTATCGCTTCTTCCGCGCCGTCGCCGCGACGTGCGCCTAAAAGATAAATGCGGGTATAACCGCCGCCCTGACCCAGCTCTTCCGCGCGCTGAGCGTATTTGGGCGCAACCTCGTTAAACAGTTTTTCCATTAAGGGGTGCTGTATGTCCGCAGTCCTCTTCTTGAAGTCGGATTTCTTTTCGCTGAAAGCCTTGACTTCCTGCAAGTCGCGGAGCTTAGCCATTATGGCGCGGCGCGCGGCAAGCTTTTTGGGGCTGTCCTTTATGGCTTTGGACTTTACTTCTTTACCCTTTTTATCTGTTTTAACTACTTCGACTTCGACGTTATCGTCGTAAACCCTGATAGCTTTGGTTATAATTTTTTCAACGTAGGGCTGCAATTCCTTGGCTCTTGCCGCAGTGGTGGTAAGCTTACCGTACCACAGCAGTTCGGAAGCCTGATTGCGTAAGATTGCAAGCCTTTGTTCCGTCGTTCTTCCTAATTTACCGGGCATTTAATTAATCCTCCTTGTTTGCAAGTGATAATCCGTAGGATTGAAGCTTCAAGATAACCTCGTCCAAAGACTTTCTGCCCAAATTCCTTACTTTAAGCATTTCGTCTTCCGTCTTTCTTGTCAAGTCTTCTACGGTGTGTATGTTTGCCCGCTTCAAGCAATTGTAGGAGCGAACGGATAAATCCATTTCCTCGATTGCCATTGCGAGTATCTTCTGTTGCTTGTCGTCCTCGTTTTTGACGAGGATATCCATCCCTTTAATGCTTTCGGAAAGGTCGACGAACAGTGAAATATGGTCCTGCATTATTTTAGCCGCAAGCGAAACGATTTCCTTTGCGCTG
>CAJUMW010000041.1:1544-3229 GCA_910587625.1 uncultured Christensenellaceae bacterium | reverse complement strand
AACGAAATGTGAGATTACGGAGCTTGCAAAGGATTTGCCTGTCGGGGCGAAAATCTTTTACGGACACAAGGATATGGAGCCGTTTCGTCCACGCATAGACAAGATTGTAAACTTGCTGTTGCAGACGAGCAAACCGGCGCGAAAAGCCGACTTGAAGTTCCACGAAGAATTAGAAGGCTTGAAGCAGAAAGTACAAGCGGACAGTGTCTTGGACGATATAAAGGATGACTATATACGACGACGGGGGAATATAGTGTTGAACTCTGTGCGAACGATACGTGCCTATACGCCGAGGCGTACCACGCGAGGAAAAGTAAACGATAAAATCTTGAAGCACCACGCAGGAATTCGTACCCGTGTTTTAGGGCGTACAATGAGCAAACTCTTCTCTTCCTTCGGCGAACAAAGCGAGTTGTTGGAACGCGACTTCTCCCACCGTTTGCAGGATATCGAGAAGGAAATCGAAGAACAGCGTTTACAGGAACAAACAGCCGAAAGCGCTAAAACAAATTCTAAATGGAATTGGGGGAAATAGCATGTAAAAAAAATAAGCAAAAGTCGTATTAACATCATAAATTTGCTTGACTCTTTTCTTGCCTCACGCTATAATAAAAATATATAAAGTCGTATGTATACGACTCAAATATTTTCGGAGGAATTGACATGGAAAGGACAAGAGCAATTAAGGACAAGCGTTACGAAGAGCGTCATAAAGAAGAACGTAAGGCAAAGTGCATGGTTTGGGGAACGAGCGTACCGAGAGAGAAAGCCGAACAAATAAACGAGTTTTTGAAAAAGTACGGCTATACAAAGGTACAATTAATCGAGGCGGGCTATAAAGCATTATTAGACGAAGCTGCCGAGCATGATTTACCCCTTGCGAAAATCATGGATGGTTATGACGATTTCTTTGAAAGCGAGCTTGAACAATTTAAGAAAGATAAATAATATCTTTTTCGACGCCGAAAATCAAACATACCGGCGGCGAGACAGCGGGTCTTAAAAGATAAGAAAATCGGAGAACTCCCGAACTCCAAAAATTTTTTTGGAGAACAGAATTGGAAATAAAAAACACTACAAACAAATTGGCAAGAATGAGAACGATTAACGAAGCGCTTTCGCTCATTAAAAAACAAGATCCCGAAACGGCGGTAACGTATAACTTTATCCGCAAGTTATTGGACGGCGACAAAGTGCGCCACTTCCGTTCGGGTTCGAGATATATTCTCAATTTTGACGATTTATTATACGAACTTAATATGAACTAAGGAGAGAATATGGCAACATTCAGAAAGAGACAGTTGAAAAGCGGCGTCGTGTATGACATTCAAGTTAAGTTCAAAGAGCCGAATACGAATCAGACGATTGTGAAAACTACCGTTTGGCATCCGGAGTATAAAATGACGGATAAACAAGCCGAGCGCGAGTGTGCGCTTATTGCGCAGAAGTTTGAAAACGACGTAAAGCAACTTTACACGGGAAGTGTGGCAGATGTTCCCGACTATAATATAACCGTGGGGCAAATGGCGGATAAATGGTTGGAACGGGTACATAAAGACTTTTCGATTGCATATTACGAGAGAGGTATTAAAACAATCGAATGGATAAAACGATATATCGGCGGATATAAAATACGCGAGGTTACTCCCTACGTTATTCAGAATTTTTACGACAAGTTAGACCGT
>CAJUMW010000041.1:946-1441 GCA_910587625.1 uncultured Christensenellaceae bacterium | reverse complement strand
AGCAAATCGGAATGGAGTTTGCCCGTAGCATTTCTTCTGCGTTGGGTACAAAGCCCGAAAAACTTTTCTATATTCAGAAAGCGGAACAGCCTTATGCCGCAGAAACGATTGCAAAGGTCAAACGCGCCACGCGGTGCATCTTTGCTATGGCGAAGCGACAGCGGCTTGTGGACGATAATTACGCTTCGGCAGATTTTGTTTCTTACGGTAAAAAGCCGAAACGCGATATCAAGTATCTTGACGACGAACAGGCAAAAGAGCTTTTCCGCGTGCTTATGGATTATGACGATATCCGCGCGAAAACCGCCGTTCTCGTTGCTCTTATGACGGGATTACGTCGCGGCGAAATTGCGGGCTTAGAATGGAAAGATATCAATTTTGAACGGCATACTCTAACCGTAAACCGCACTGGGTGTTACAGCAAGATTGCCGGCGGAATCTTTACCAAAGAGCCGAAAACGGAAGGCTCGGTACGAAGAATTACCATTTCGGAAG
>CAJUMW010000041.1:287-936 GCA_910587625.1 uncultured Christensenellaceae bacterium | reverse complement strand
TTGGGGCGACAGGTGGGTTGATTCTGATAGACTGTTCGTGCAGGAATACGGCAAGCCTATTAATCCGAGTACGATACATTTTTGGCTGAAGAAAATGCTTAAAGAGTCGAACTTACCCGACGTTACGCTTCACAGTTTGCGGCATACAAATATTACTTTGCAGATCGCGGCGGGTGTTCCGCTCACGACTGTTGCGGGCAGAGCAGGGCATTCGCGCGTAAGTACGACGAGCGATATCTATTCCCACTTCATTAAGACGAGCGACGAGGCGGCAGCCGAGGCTTTGGAAGATATCTTCCTGCCACGCGCCGCAAAGGGGTGAGAAATGTACTTGCCGAGATTAAGGCGCATTGATACCGTGATTAAAGAAATGAAACAAGCCGATTGCAATACGGTCGTTTCGCGGTTCTTTCTCACAAAGCTATTGAAAGAAGGTAAAATTACTCCGCTTAAATACGGCGATTCTTGGGTGATAAATATCGACGAGCTGTACGGTTTTATGAACGGTATGAAGTTTGAGGATAAGCCATATATCCCGCCCGTTAAACGCAACATACGAAAGAGCGGCGAGATATGGCGGCTGTTTCAAGTCGAAGATCCTGATACAAAGATTCGCAAACTCAACTTGCGGTTATTTGTGAAAGAACAG
>CAJUMW010000041.1:0-277 GCA_910587625.1 uncultured Christensenellaceae bacterium | reverse complement strand
GGGCATTTGGCATTTCGTCTCTTCGGCAGGGCATTGGGTGATAGACTTGGACGAACTTATGTATAAGCTCAATCCGCGCGGCGTTGATTGCAAAGTCGATATGCCGCGTCTGCGTTGGCATGACAACACGGTGCGACGTTTCAGGTATTTACATCAAGATATACCCGTAACCATACGCATTGTAGAAAAAGCATTTCAATCTGATAACGTATTCAAAATCCAAAACGGACACCGTTGGATTATCAACTACGCCCAACTTGAAAGGGAAGTTTATAAA
>CAJUMW010000040.1:1581-3402 GCA_910587625.1 uncultured Christensenellaceae bacterium | reverse complement strand
GAGTATCTGTCGCCCGCAAAAGCGACACGTCGGCAAAGCGGGGGAGTCGGCGTTTCCGTCGCCCTGCATTGCTTGTGCGTGTTCGATGTTATGCTCCTGCGCGTCCGTGATTGCGTCGGCGTATTCGGGTTGATACCCGTTGAGTGGGTTGTTTGTCATATCTTAATTACCTCCGTTAATTCGATTTCGGGTCGTGTTCGATTTTGAACGCCGCGACGTGTGTCGTGCCAAATTTCTCGTTGTATTCCTGCAAGCGTTTTAATTCGCGGGCGGTGTATTGTTCGGCGACTTGCAATGCGAGTTTGTAATTATCATAAACCCCGTTGCACGTTTCAAATTTTTCGTCATACGGCAAATTGTAATTGCGGTTAAAATCGTCCGAACGCATTTCAAACGAGCCGCCGTTTTTGCTATAATAGCCGTCCGCATAGCCGTGTCCGACTTTGCGATAAAAGCGAAAATGTACATAACGGTCGCCAAGTTTCCACTCGTAGTCGAGTGCCGCTTCTTTAATTGCGTTTACCCGATAGCGGCGGACGATGTACGGCGCGACGCTTATTGTTGTTTTTTCCGTGTTGCAATGCGGGCAAGCAAACGTAATGCCGTTTATTGTTAATGTACGTTTATCGCCGCACACGCGGCACGGCTCGCGGAAGTGTTGCAGTTCGCCGCATTCAACGCGATAGAATACGTCGCCGATGTTGACGGGGCGGGGAGCGGCGTAATTTATCGTCGCCGTTTGCTGTTGCGCGGCGGGGGTGTCAACTATAATTTTCATAAATTGCCTCCTTCGATAGTAACCTTGCATTTTTCTTTGTTTTTAGCCGCCGCCGCGTCCGCCGTTTCGTAAAGTTCGCCTTCGTATTTACTTGTTGACGACCCGTCAATATCGCAAAAATTACCCGTTGTTCGGTTTTCGGTAACGCAATATTGTATATTCGTTGCGATTTTGTCGCCTGTAATATAGTCGGTGTGTTCGTCAATGCCATTGACGGCGATGTGTATATTTGTAATTACGCCGCTTTTTAATTCGTAATGGTCAATTCGGCGCGTTTCGCGTCCGCCGCCGCCCGTATTTGCGCTTTTTTTGCGTCAAGCAAGCGGCGGGGGACGACGACGTTTATATTGCAATCGTCGCAACACTCGCCGCGCGTTTCAATGGGCGCGGGGTTGTTTCCGTAACCTTCAAACAGTTGACCGCATATACAACAAATTTTCATTTGCCGCCTCCGTTCTTTTTCTTAAAGTAAGCCCGCCAACATACCGCAAAATCGCGGCGGCACGGCTTGCCACGCAAGGCGGGGCAAATTGCTTTTGACGTTTCGTCTTGATACATATTGCGCGGACAAATGCGGCAATTATATTTGTGCATTTCGGTCGATATTTCGATTATTGCGTTTACATCGTCGCCGCATTTGCGGACGCGTTCTTGTAATTCGTTAAATAAGTCCATTTCCGCCTCCGTCGAATATGTCAAACAAATTCATTTGATTATCGGGTACGCCCGTTTTGTGTTTCTTTGCAAATTCTCGATATTTGCGGGTATATTCGTAACTTTTGCCGAATATTGCGCATACCGCTTTATATAGTTTCGGCTCGTACTGTTGTATAATGTTTAATTCATTTTCAAAGTCGCTCCCGAACGGGCAACCCGCGCACCCTGTGCGACGTAAGCCGTATTTTGCGTAACAATCGGAGTGTGTGATGTTGTGTGTTGTTTCGTAAGCGGCTTTGTCTTTATCCGTAAACCACCATATCGGGCGATATGTGTCTATACGATAGCCGACCCCTTCGGTAAAGCACGTCCCGATTGCAACCGTC
>CAJUMW010000040.1:294-1564 GCA_910587625.1 uncultured Christensenellaceae bacterium | reverse complement strand
TTAAGGTCGATATTGTTCTCGCGTTCGTATTTTTTTGCGTTATTCTTTTTTGCACCGTTGCAACATTCGCAAGATATAGGGAAGTCGGGCGGGTTTTCAATCAAAAACTCACGCAACATATAAAATCGCGTTATGCTGTATGCCGATTTGTCGCCGTTGATACTGCACCACCAACGCAACGCGCCTTTACATTGCGGATATGCCGCGAGTAGTTCGTCGAACGGGCGCCGTATTTTTTGCACCCGTTCGGGACGGGCGTTATTGCGCGGCGGCGGTCAATCGTGATGTTGTATTTTTTCTCTAAAAATAGCAAGTGTCGTTTTGTTGCTTCAAACTCTATGCCCGTATCGAAAAATACAAAATGCAATTCGCAAGTGTAGTCGTGCCGACGAGCGGCAAGTACACGCAAAACAAAATCAAGTATTATGTCGCTATCCGACCCGCCGCTTATAGACGCCATAATTTTGCGGTGCAAGAATAGGTGTCGCTCACATTTGAAAAATGCGTCAAGTTCGGCAAGGTTTTTTATTTCGTCGTATTTGTTTGTTGCTTGCTTATATCCGCCCGCGACATACCCGTCAATCGTTTTGTATTTCATAAGTTTGCATTTTGCCGCGCCGCCGTTGTCGTCAACGGTGCGCGGAAGTTTGCAACTGTCGCACGTTTCACAGCGGTGCGGGGTGGGGTTTGTATTCATACATCAACCCCCATAAACTCGGCAACTTTCCAACGGTCGCCGCCGATGTGTCCGACTTTGTAACCCGTTGTAAAATGTTGCCCCGTACAATCAAATTGAGAAGGGGCGCAATACAATGCCTGCGTGTCCCATAAAAACGCAATAAACTCCTCTTTTGTACCGTCAAATATAAATTGCTTTTTGTAGAGTATCGTGTAATATTCGGGGTAATTCAAGTCGGGTACAATTACAATACGGTCGAGCGGCTCGGCAACTTTCTTTAATCTTTGCCGTGCTTCCCGTATGTAGTCAACGCAACCTTCAGACAATCTGTTTCGTTTTTCGCCCTGCGGCATTTGCTTTATTTCGTGCCAACGGTTAAGAATAAAGCGCAAATATTCGTCATACTTTCGGTTTTTTTGAAAATTACACATTATCCGCCGCCTCCGTCGTTTTGATGTAAATTTTTACAATGCCGTCAATGACGCTAAAAGCAATCGCCCGTATGTATTCGGGTCTTTCTGCGATTACTTTTGTGTAGGCTTCAATTAGTTGCGGGTGCGTTGCTTGCGTTCCGTTAATAACGACCTTTGC
>CAJUMW010000040.1:0-284 GCA_910587625.1 uncultured Christensenellaceae bacterium | reverse complement strand
CGGGTTTTTGGTTTGGTTGTTCATTTTGCGCCTTCCTTTTAATCGTTGTTGTTCTTTGCGTACTCGTTGCACGCCGCACGCACAATATCACTTAAAGTCAAGTCTTTTTTTGCGGCTATTTGCAACAATGCGTCGCGGGTATCTTTCCCGATAAACGCCGTTACGGGGACGCGCTCCTGCTTGATTTTTGCGGGCGTGGTTGCTTCGGTCATAGGTGTACCTCCTAAAAAATAAAAGTGGGTTTGTTGCAACAAACCCACTTTGCAAGGGTAAAAACCCGAATA
>CAJUMW010000039.1:2819-3505 GCA_910587625.1 uncultured Christensenellaceae bacterium | reverse complement strand
AAGGACAAAGGTATAGACTTTGCGGTAAACAGGCTTATCGTTCATTTACAGCGGCATTACCGAAAGCACGGCAATAACGGTTATGCGCTGGTATTTGATTTTTCTAAATATTTCGACAGTATCAATCACGAGAAGTTGAAGTCGATTATAGACGGAAGTTACCCAGACAAGCGTTTGGCAGCATTTATCAAGCGCTTGGTGGACGATTTCGGTGGAGAGAAGGGTTTAGGTCTCGGTAGTCAAATATCGCAGGTCTCGGCGCTTCGATTTCCGAATCGGTTAGATCACTATGTGAAAGAAGTTTTACATATCAAGGGCTACGGCCGCTATATGGACGACGGCTATATGTTACACCATAGCAAAGAGCATCTGCAGAAATGCCTTGCAGATTTGCGCGAAATCTGTGCCTGTCTCGGAATAAGACTGAACGAAAAGAAAACGCAGATAGTTAAGTTATCTCGCGGCATTACGTTCTTAAAACGAAGATTTATTCTTACTGAAACAGGTAAAGTTATTGTTATTCCAGCGAGAAAGGGAATTGTAAAGGAACGCAGGAAGTTGAAGAAGTTAAAAATTAAATTCAACGCTGGCGAAAGAGAATTTTTCGACATCAAGCAATCCTACAATTCGTGGCGCGGACACATCAAGCATTGCAACGCAAAACGAACCTTGAAACGTATGGATAG
>CAJUMW010000039.1:543-2809 GCA_910587625.1 uncultured Christensenellaceae bacterium | reverse complement strand
TAGATTATTTTACGAACTATTTTATAAGGAGACAAGTATGGAGGAACCTGTTATTACGATAGAGAATATCTGTCAAGCCTGTGAAAAAGGGCCGTGTGAACAGCCCTGTGAATTATGGTACAAATGCCTTGAAGGAACTATCATCAAGCCGGAGGATTTAGTGGAATGACTGTCAGCATTATTACGAGCATTATAGTGTGGGCAATTACGGGTGCGCTCGGCGCACTCACGACGTATTTAGGAATGAGGTACAGAAAAGTGACGCGAGAAAACGATGCTTTGAAGAATGGTATGCAAAGTCTGTTGAGAAACAACATCATAGACGCGCACGACAAGTACACGAAGAAAAAGTATTGTCCGATTTATGCCAAAGAGTCAATCACGAAGACTTATGAAGCATACCACGCGCTGGGCGGGAACGGCGTTATAACGAAATTGTACAACGATATAATGGCTTTGCCGGAAGAACCGCCAGAACCACAACGAAGAAAGTCAGGAGGTAATGAAATATGACTTGGGAAATTATTTTAACTGTGGTGTTCGCAATCTTGACGATTGCGGGCATTTTGGTTTCTTATTACTTTTACGTCAAGAATAAGATTACCAAAGCGATTGCAGACGAAGTAGATAACGCGGAGATCGACGACGTGGAAGGTCCCGCAAAAAAGGCGGAAGTTATCGCTCAACTGCAAAAACTCATACCTGCGGTATTAAAGCCATTTATAACTTACAAGATGCTTGATGCGCTCGTTCAGACCGTGTTTGATGGCATTGAACGATATGCAAAGAAGCAGGTCGAGAAGAAGTCGGAGAAAAAGGATGCGGATAGTTAAGGGTATTCTTTTTTGGGCAATATCGCTTACTTGGGGGCTGCCTATGACGCTCGTTGGAGCGGTTTGCGCGTTTGCGCTCATAGTAACAGGACATAAGCCGCAACGGTTTCACTACTTCATTTATTTTGAAGTGGGATCGGGCTGGGGCGGCTTTGAAGCAGGTGGCTTCTTTTTTGTGAATAGACATCCGTCTTTGCATATAAGGCAGCACGAATCGGGACACGGATTACAGAACATAATGCTCGGTGTTCTTATGCCGTTTCTCGTAAGCATCCCGTCTATGATAAGGTACTGGTACAGAGAACTGATTGTCAGAAGCGGAAAGAAAAAGTATAGCGATTTACCCGATTACGATGCGATTTGGTTTGAAGGTTGGGCAACGCGGCTTGGAGAAAAGCACTTTAAGTAGCGCGAATGTTCAAGGCATTTATAGGTACGGCCCCGTTATGTGTAACAGCATAGCGGGGTCTTTTTTTTGTTTCTGGGAAATAGTTGCAACATAAATGATATTTTTTTGCGCATAATGATTGACATATTGCGTATAATATAGTAGAATGAAAGCATAAAATAAACAATATGGAGGTATTCATTATGGCTACTGCAAAAATCAATGTTTGCGTTGATGAGGGAACGAAGCAAGCGGTTGAGATGCTTTTGGATGAAATGGGGTTAAATATGACCGCAGCAATCAATATGTATCTCAAAAGAATATTGATGGAGCAGGGTATTCCCTTTGACGTAAGCGCGAGAACCCCTAACGCAACGACTATTGCGGCTATGGATGAATTTGAGGAAATGAAGAAGAACCCCAGCGCATACAAGAGATACCCGAATTTCAAAGCCGCATTAAGCGAGGTGCTGTGAAATGCTTGAAGTAATACTTTCTAATCAGTTCAAGCGCGATTTACGGCTTGCAGCAAAACGCGGCTACGATTTGGATTTGCTTGACGAGATCGTAAACAAACTTGCAAGTAAAGAAGAATTGCCGGAAAAGAACAGAGACCACAATTTGACGGGCAAGTACGCAGGATTCCGTGAGTGTCATATTCAGCCGGATTGGTTGCTTGTTTACAGGACAGACGAAACGGCATTGATACTGTTTCTTTCCAGAACGGGAACTCACGCGGATTTGTTCTAAACGCAAAGAAAATAGACCTTGTTATGAGTAATTCATAGCAAGGTCTTTTTTTATGCCGTAAAACCGAAAATTAAGCGCTCACGGCTATATGACGCAATCAAAAAATGAAGTTCTTTAAACTATCGGCAAGAGAATAAAAAGGCATACAATCGAAACCAGAAGTCTATACGCAATATACTTTCCTATACTATCTATGATTTCCTATTCTTTCCTATACTTTGTGTACTTTCGTGGCAGAAATAAAGAAATATCGTTTTTATCGAAACGAAAATAACGCAAAATGTGTTTTTCTGTG
>CAJUMW010000039.1:0-533 GCA_910587625.1 uncultured Christensenellaceae bacterium | reverse complement strand
TGCGTGTGTGGCTGTCATCTCAAAGGAAAATGCAAGAAGATTTTACGAAGATTGCGGCGGCGAAGACGTGCAGAGCATATTCAAAGATTAAAGAGCAGGACGCGAAAGCAAGCGTCCTGTTTTTTTATACTCTTAATACACAGTAATAAAAATTTTCAAAAAATATTTGCAAAATACATAAATTCCGTTTGATAATTACAGTTCTGTAAGATAGAATGAAAGTACAAAATACATATTACATATCGGCAAGACCGAAAAGGAGTTTTCTATGAACACATTGCACATTATCAAAATGGTTTGCAAAGAAGACGGGAAAGAGGTTGTTTACAACAATGTGGAATTAGCAGAGTTTAGCTATGGATGCTTGGTAACACTTTTTCTTGAAGATGGCAACTCGGCAACATTTGATTTGAATAATTGGGAGTTGTGGGACGCAACCCCCCAAATGGGTTGGAACTGCAATATTCAATAAGGAGAAAAGGAGGTTCAAAATATGAACAAAGAAGAAAGGTATAAGAAGGCTGAAAAGCTGG
>CAJUMW010000038.1:3014-3632 GCA_910587625.1 uncultured Christensenellaceae bacterium | reverse complement strand
GGCATTTGGGTACGCCGAAAGACAGAGCACTTGACGAACCATTGGGCGCGGCGTGCGCACTCGGTGAAGAAAGCCGTAAAGGCGTGCTGATGTTTGCGAGGGCGAATAAAGTATGAAAGACGAACTGAAAGCGTGGAATAAGGAAAAGAAACTTATTCCCGTGATGATAAAAAAGTATTGCAGAGGTAAGCACAAGACGACAAGAAAAGCGCAGGGGGTCGAGCGCGGCAAGGTTTGCGCCGAGTGCAGTGAACTTACAGAATATGCGTTGTTCAGGCTTTCAAAGTGTCCGTTTAAGGTAAACAAAAAGTTTTGCTCGTTTTGCAAAATACACTGTTACAAACCCGAAATGCGCGAAAAGATAAAAGCGGTAATGAAATATGCCGGACCGCGTATGCTCTTTACGCATCCAATATTTGCAATCTCACATGTTGTGCAGATGATTAAATACAAAAAACGCTTGAAATCGGAGGCAAAAGACAATGATAGACAAAGAGTTATTCAAACTGATAGGCAAGAATAAAAAGTACATCTTTATTTCCGTTGCCTTGCAAGTTTTGGGACTCGTCGCAAACGTTGGTATAACGGCAAGCATTTGTTGGTCGATATACCTTGCCA
>CAJUMW010000038.1:2663-3004 GCA_910587625.1 uncultured Christensenellaceae bacterium | reverse complement strand
CGATTATGTATTTGTATCCCGCGATTTGCGCCGTAGTGGGTATAGCCGTTCGTTATACAATGACAAGACTTACGGGCGATATTAAAGACGTATTGGGCAGGCGTGTAAAAAAGGATCTGCGCGAACGTACCTATAATAAGATAGTCAAACTCGGCGTTCGTTCCACCGACGGTATGAGTATGGCAGGACTTACGCAAGTGAGTATGGAGGGCGTGGAGCAACTTGATTTGTATTATTCGAGTTACTTGCCGCAGCTCTTTTTCGCTATGCTTGCGCCGATAATACTTTTCGCTATTTGCGTGTGGATAGATTGGCGCACCGCGCTTGTTTTGCTTGCTTGC
>CAJUMW010000038.1:809-2653 GCA_910587625.1 uncultured Christensenellaceae bacterium | reverse complement strand
TATCCCCGTGTCCATTATCGCGGTATCGAAGTATGCAAAAAAGATATTCGCAAAGTATTGGGGCAAGTACACGTCTATGGGCGATAAATTCCTTGACAGCGTGCAAGGCTTAAAGGAATTAAAGATATTCAAAGCGGACGAAGCCCAGCACGGCAAGATGAACGAGAGCGCGGAGGAGTTTAGAAAAATCACAATGAAAGTGCTTGTAATGCAACTTGCAAGCACGACGATAATGGACTTGGTTGCATACGGCGGTGCGAGCGCGGGAATCGCGCTTTCAATATGCGGTGCGGCGTTTTGGGGATTGTCGCCCATATACGCGCTGTTTCTATGCCTTGTGGCGGTCGAGTTCTTCCTGCCGCTTCGGGCGTTCGGCTCGGCGTTCCACGTTGCGATGAACGGCGCGAGCGCAGGAAAGAAAATTATATCGCTTCTGAACACGCCCGATCCCGAATGGGGGACGGAAGAAGTGTGCGGAAAAACGATTGAACTCAAAGGCGTTACGTTCTCTTACGACGGAGAG
Organism: uncultured Christensenellaceae bacterium; assembly: GCA_910587625.1. Taxonomy (GTDB): domain Bacteria; phylum Bacillota; class Clostridia; order Christensenellales; family Borkfalkiaceae; genus Coproplasma. The sequence goes on along the minus strand of CAJUMW010000038.1, from coordinate 2,130 downwards.
CGCGACGTGCTTAAAAACGTGTCTATGACGTTCCCCGAAAAGGGAATGACGGCAATCGTCGGCGAGAGCGGTTGCGGTAAATCAACCGTAGTCAATATGCTTGTCGGCGCGTTCAGACCGAAAAGCGGCAGCATAACAGTTGGCGGCGTTCCGCTTGAAAGCCTGTCGCGCGAGAGTTACTATTCGCATCTTGCGGCAGTCAGTTACAATACCTATATTTTTAACGAAACGGTGCGTGAAAACTTTTTGCTTGCAAACAAAGCGGCGACGGACGAACAAATCTACGCCGCGCTCGAAGCGGTCAATCTTGCGGAGTTTATCCGCGAGAACGGCGGACTCGACAAAGTGATAACGGAGGATGCGAACAATATATCGGGCGGTCAGAAACAGCGGCTTGCGCTTGCGGTCAATCTCGTTGCGGACAAAGATATTTACGTTTTCGACGAAGCGACGAGCAATATAGACGTGGAAAGCGAAGCAATCATTATGCGGAACATAAAGGTGCTATCGAAGAATAAGAGCGTAATCGTAATTTCACACCGCTTGGCGAACGTAGTACCCGCCGACAATATCTACTTTATGGAAAACGGCGAAGTGAAAGAAAGCGGAGCGCATACCGCGCTGATGAGTGATAAACACGGCTATGAAAAGTTGTTTACCACGCAGAAGCAGTTAGAGGAGGGCTACGCATTATGAGTAAACAAAATTTACGCAGAGGCGGTGCAAAGATTATGGCAAGCCTTATACTCTTGCTCGGCTCTCTCGCTTACATAATGATTTTAGCCGTAATAAACGGCAGTATCGGTTTTATCTGCGCTATGGGCGTTACCGTATTCGGCGCGGTGGGCGTCGCAAAAGCGCTTGGCGAAGCGATTGCGCTATCCTACGGTTTAATAATAGGACTTGCCGTAGGTTGCGGCGTTCTGCGCGGCATCTTGCGCTACTTCGAGCAGTACAGCAATCACTTTATAGCGTTCAAACTTTTGGCGGTTTTGCGCGATAAGATATTCGGTGCGCTTCGCACGTTGTGTCCGGCAAAACTCGAAAGCAAGCAGAAAGGCAGTATCATCGCTATGATAACGAGCGACATAGAAACGCTCGAAGTGTTCTATGCGCATACGATTTCGCCGATTGCAATAGCAGTATTGGTATCTACGGCGGTATTCTTGTTTGTCGGGTTTGTGTCGTCTTGGTATCTTGCGCTTGCGGCGGTGGTTGCATATCTGGTGATAGGAATTGTAGTGCCTATGATTTCTTCGTCAAGGCTTAAAGAAAGCGGCGTTAAATACCGTGCCGAATTTGCGTCTTTCAATGCGTACTT
>CAJUMW010000038.1:0-792 GCA_910587625.1 uncultured Christensenellaceae bacterium | reverse complement strand
GTATTGAACAATGCGGGCGAGGAACGCGAAAAAGAAGTAAATAAGCGTTCCGAACTGTTGCTCAAAGAAACAAAGAAAATGAAGCACAACTCTACCCGTGCGGCGGCGGCAACCGAACTTACGGTATCGCTGTTTATAATCGCAACGCTCGTTATAGGCATCGTGCTTGTGCATTTCGATATGCTCTCTATCGGAAAGATGATAATCGGTGTAGTAGCGGTGTTCGGCTCGTTCGGTCCCGTTATTGCAATATCGGCATTGCCGAGCAATCTTACGCAGACGTTCGCAAGCGGCGATAGAGTGCTGAATTTGCTTGCCGAAAAACCTGCCGTAACCGAAGTCAAGAATGGCGAGAATATCGAATACGAAAACTTGAACGTGTCCGACTTGTCGTTTAGTTACGACGGGCAGACGGAAGTTTTGCAAGACATAAAAATGCACGCCGAAAAGGGCGAGATAATCGGTATTGTCGGCGAGAGCGGTTGCGGTAAATCTACGTTCTTAAAACTGTTGCTTCGTTTTTGGCAAAAGAAGGGCGGCGATATTGCCTACAACGGAATCGACATTGACAAAGTGAATTCGGACAATCTTTTGGACAACGTAACAATGGTAAGTCAAACGACGTACCTTTTCGACGAAACAATAGAGGACAACTTGCGAATCGCAAACCCCAACGCCAGCCAAGAAGAACTCGAAGCGGCGTGCCGATTGGCTTCCGTTCACGACTTTATTATGACGTTGCCCAACGGTTACAAAACGCAAGTGGGCGCGCTCGGCGACAATCTTTCGGCA
>CAJUMW010000037.1 GCA_910587625.1 uncultured Christensenellaceae bacterium | reverse complement strand
AGGGTCGTAACCTGAGCAATCGAATGAACGGTGTCATAGTAGTAAACGCTTATATAAAAAACAAGTCGCAGATAACGCAGGCGCAGCGCTTGGCGGAGGAATTCGCCGCGCTTAAAGTCGACTGTAAAATTATTAAAAACGTCGGTCTTGCGCAAATTAAGAACGGTGGGATAGAGAGTATGGAAAGCGATTTCATCGTTTTTCTGGATAAGGATAAAGCTGCCGCCCGAATGCTTGAAAAGCGCGGGCTGCGGCTTTTCAACAGCTCCGCGGCAGTCGAAGTGTGCGACGATAAGCTGCTTACGCATATTGCGCTTGCCGACAACGGAATACCTATGCCCGACTGCGTATATTCGCCGCTGTGCTATTATCCCGACGCGCAGATTAAACCGCATTTTTATCAGAAATTTATCGGGCGCGGCGGTGAGGACATAAGGATAATAGTCATCGGTGGTAAGTTCGTTTGCGCTATGCGGCGCAAAAATCCCGACGATTTCCGTTCTAATATCGAGTTGGGCGGAAAAGGCGAAAGCTATACCGCAGACGAAAACCTTATCGCTTTATGCGAGAAGGTCGCAAAAATATTGAAGCTCGATTATTGCGGAATAGACGTTTTGACGGATAATGACGGCAGAAGATATATTTGCGAAGTCAATTCAAACGCATTTTTTGCCGCCGCCGAAAAAGTATGCGGCGTCAATATCGCAAAAAAATACGCGGAGTTTGTTATATCGTGCAAAAATGCTTGATTTTTGCCATAAAATAGGCTAAAATAAGCAAGAATTAAGCAATGCAGAGATGGCTGAGCGGTTTAAGGCGCACGATTGGAAATCGTGTGACGGCTAATACCCGTCCGGAGGTTCAAATCCTCTTCTCTGCGCCAGCTACCGCGCAACTTTTTGGTTGCGCGGTATTTTAGTTGAAACGGGAGGGTAAAATGTCTACGAACAAAGAATTTATAGTTTATTTGCAGGAACAACTGAGAGAGCTTTCGGATATTACGTTCAGACCTATGATGGGGGAGTACCTCGTGTATTACAGAGGTAAATTGATCGGGGACGTTTGTGACAACAGGCTTTTGGTTAAACCTGTTCCTGCGGCAATAAATTTGCTTCCGCTTGCGGAAATGCGGCCTCCATATTCGGGAGCTAAGCCGATGATTTATGTCGAAGATATCGAAAACACGCAATTGTTGGTTAAACTTTTCAATGAAATGTATGAGGAATTACCTTTCCCCAAACCTAAGAAAAAGAAGGTTTAATTAATAAATTCAGCTTATACCTTATTTAAGATAATCGAAAGCTAATGAATAATTATGCGGTTAATATCTGTTGTAAATGTATAAATACTGTGATATAATTATATTACAGTATTTATTATTCACGAATATATAAGGAGAGGCTATGACTTACGTTGAAAAAGTTTTAAAAAATTTGAAAGAGCAAAATCCCGACGAACCCGAATTTTATCAAGCTGCTACGGAAATTTTGACTACGCTTGAACCTGTTCTCGAAAAGCATCCTGAGTATGAAAATCAATCGCTTTTAGAGCGCTTTGTCGAACCTGAAAGGGTTATTATGTTTCGTGTGCCATGGGTTGACGACAACGGGAAAGTTCAAGTAAATAAAGGCTATCGCGTACAGTTTAACAGTGCAATAGGTCCGTATAAGGGCGGTTTGCGTTTTCATCCCTCGGTAAACTTATCCATTATAAAGTTTTTGGGGCTTGAACAAATTCTTAAAAATAGCCTTACGGGGTTGCCTATAGGCGGCGGCAAAGGAGGCTCTAATTTTGACCCTAAGGGTAAGTCTGACAGGGAGATAATGGCTTTTTGTCAAAGCTTTATGACCGAGCTGTTTCGTCATATAGGAGCGGATACTGACGTGCCTGCCGGAGATATCGGGGTAGGTGCCCGTGAAATCGGTTATCTGTTTGGACAGTATAAGAGAATACGCGATGAGCATGTCGGCGTGTTGACGGGAAGGGGACTTTCTTATGGCGGCAGCCTTGCAAGGAAGGAAGCTACGGGTTTCGGGCTTGTTTATATTACGGAAGAAGCGTTAAAAACGCGCGGAGATAGTTTTAATGGGAAGACGGTTGTAATTTCGGGTTCCGGAAATGTTGCTATTTACGCTTGTCAAAAAGCGCAGAGTCTTGGCGCAAAAGTTGTTGCTATGTATGATTCCAACGGCTATGTGTACGACCCTGACGGCATTAAGCTTGATATTATAAAGGATATAAAGGAAGTTAAGAGAGGCAGAATAAAAGAGTATGCGGACAGGGTAAAGGGCGCAACTTATACGGAGGGCTGCTCAGGAATATGGACTGTACCCTGCGACATTGCTTTACCTTGTGCAACGCAGAACGAAATTGACGAAAAATCTGCGGTAATTCTTGTTAAAAACGGAGTAAAATATGTTGCAGAAGGTGCAAATATGCCGTCCACGCTTGAAGCAATAAAAATATTCCAAGATAGCGGAGTGGTTTTTTTACCTGCAAAGGCAGCCAACGCGGGCGGAGTGGCTACTTCTGCTCTCGAAATGGCGCAGTCGTCTGGCAGACTGTTCTGGTCGTTTGAAGAGGTTGACGCTAAATTAAAAAATATAATGATAAATATTTATCACAATATAGAAATGGCGGCAAAAAATTACGGCTATGACGGAAATTACGTTATGGGTGCGAATATAGCAGGATTTATTAAAGTAGCAGACGCTATGATGGCGCACGGAATAGTATAATAATAAAACGTTAAAGCGGAGTATTTCTCCGCTTTTTTCTTTTATTTACTTGACATTTTTCAAAAATGATAGTATATTTAAAAACAGTTGTTGTAAAACACTTGTTTTAAATAAAAAATCGAGAGGTAAAGTATGCCGCCTAAGGCAAAGTTTGAAAAAAAAGATATTATTGGCGCAGCGCTTGAAATATTGGAGGGCGACGGGATAGAAGCGTTGACAGCTCGCACACTCGGGGAAAAATTGAACAGTTCCGCAAGACCTATTTTTACTGTTTTTAAAAATATGAGTGAGGTTATAAGCGAAACGGAGGCTGCAGCAAGAAAAATATATGACAGCTATGTTGTCGAGGGATTAGCCGAGTCGCTTGCGTTTAAGGGCGTGGGTAAAGCCTACATAAGGTTTGCTGCCGAGCACCCGAAACTGTTTCAGCTTTTATTTATGCGCGAACAGAAAAAAATTCCCAAAATAGAAATCGTGCTTGGACTAATAGACGGTAACAGTCAATTAATTATTCAATCGATTCAATCGGAATACTCGCTTGATGCCGAGCTGTCAAATAGGCTTTATTCTCATATGTGGATATATTCGCACGGTATTGCCGTATTAATTGCTACCGGAATGTGTGAGTTTTCTCAAGAACAAATTTCAAATATGCTTACCGAAGTTTGCGTAAGTTTGATAAGAAAAATTAAAGCGGAGGGTTCATTATGATTATAGCGAAAAACGTATGTAAGTTATATAAGACCGGCGCGGTAAATGTGCTTAAATCGGTATCGTTAAATGTCAGCGACGGAGAATTTGTCGTAATAGTCGGGGCGTCCGGCTCGGGTAAATCTACGCTTATGAACGTTTTGTCCGGGCTTGAATGCATAGATAGCGGAAATATTTTTTATAACTCTGTGAATCTTGCAGATATGACCGATATACAACTGACCGAGTTCAGAA
>CAJUMW010000036.1:526-3833 GCA_910587625.1 uncultured Christensenellaceae bacterium | reverse complement strand
TTTGCGCTCGCAAACGACGAAAGCGATATACCCGACAGCAACAACCCGTATCGCGGCGTAAACATTGAGTTTGTGTACATCGGGACGGTTGATTATGGCAAATAAAGGCATATCGACGGGACACATCGCGCTCGACGAATTGCCCGAAGCGTTGACGGGAATTTTAACCGATTTTCAACACGCAAACTTTGAAGCGCGGCAACAGGCGGTACAAAAGGGCGCGGAGGTTTTCAAAGACGCGGTCGAAGCCGTAACGCCCCGCGACACGGGCGAAATGGCGCAGTCTTGGCAAATCAAGACAAAGTACAAAGACCGCCGATATGTCGGAAATACACGCGTTGCAAGCGGCGACGTGCGCCGTAAAACAAAAGACGGCTCAAAAGGCGAAGCGCGGCAAGACGTACCATTGTCAAACGTACTTGAATATGGCGACAACCCGCATAACGGTTTTATCCGCCGTTGTTTTGACGAAACCGAGCCGCAAATCTTTGAAGCAATCAAAAACACCATTAAAAACGGAGGCAAATAAAAAATGACAAACAGCAAGGCGGCAACGCCCGCAAAAAATCTTATACGTTTTAATATCCGTAATGCAAAGTACGCCTTCCCCGCCGACAATGGCGAGTATGGCGATTTTGTGCCTATGGGTACATCAACAAAAATGGCACTTGAAACCGACTCGTCCGAAAAAGAAGTCTACGGCGACGGCGAGTGCATTATTCACTACATCAACGAAAAGGGCAAAACGGGAACGCTTACGCAAAACAATATTTGCGACGAGTACGAAATCGCGTGCGGACGGCAGGTAATGACCGTCGACGGGCTTGCGCAGGTTAAGCCGACCAAAAACACCCCGCACATCATTTATTTTGAAACGTGCGCAATGGACGGCGATAACGAAATATCGGTCGCAAAAACGATGTTGTACGGCGTTACGTCCACCCGCCCCGCCGAAAATTACGACCAAAATAACGGCGAAATCAACGAGTCGTCGTTCGATGTGCCGCTTAAAATCAAGGGTATCAAAGCACTTGCGTCGGACGGCAAGGTTTACGTCGACGCAAAAGGTAACAACCGTGTTGTATGGCAGTTGACGAAAACGCCCGATATGGAGGGTTATAACACGTTCGGCGACAAGGTGGTTATCCCGAAAATGCTTGCGGGCGCGGAAGCGGACGCGGGCACGGGCGCATAATCGGAGGGCGATATGATAAATACGACTTTACCCGTACTTGAAACGGAACTCGACGAAGCGAAGGGCGAACTTATCCGCAAAACGCACGACATCAAGTGCAAAATCGACGTATCGGTATTTGCCGAGCGGCGTTGGGAAGAGAACTTCCCCGCAAACGCAAAGACCGAAACGATTTTTGCATACGTTGAACGAATGAACGGAAAAGACCTTAAAAACCCCGCATACCTTTTGTCGAACTTAAAGGCGATTTATTGCTTTATCGTAAGCGACGAAATTGCCGACTTCGACTCGTTTTTGCAAATGTTTGATATGTCGGACATCGAATACTTGACGCGGCTCATTAACAAAATCAAGTTTGTTTTTGAAATCGCGTTAAAGGCGACAACAACGAACGCAAAAAACTCGTAACGCACGGGCAGGAATATACGCGGCTATCGGGTATATATGCGAAATTAAACCCGCAACCCGAAGCCGCAAAACCTTTACCCGTGCCGCGTTACATAACACTTATGCAAAAATGCGTCGAACATAGAATACCCGACGCAATTATCACAAATTCACATTTTAACGACCTTTACGTCTTGATAATGTCGATTGATATTGCGAACTTAAAACACGCAATACAGCAAGCACGGAAAGCGCAAAACAAAAACAGCAATTACAACGTGCGCGACGTATCGGCGGCGGAAGCGGTCAAATTCTTAAAAGGAGGCTAAACCTATGGCGGACAATATTCGCGGCTTAACGGTTGAAATCGGCGCGGACGCGTCGTCGTTCAACAAAGAAATGTCGTCAATGCGGAAAGCGGCGCAAGCGTCGCAAACCGAATTAAACGCCTCGAATTAAAATTTGACGCGGACAAATTCGCGCGGGCGCAAAAGGTCGCTCAACAGGCTATCGACCAAACGGCGGCAAATGCGGACACATTGCGCCGCCGTTTGGCGTACTTGGAAGAGTCGGGAAATATCGACACCGACGCATACCGAAAATTGCAAAGCGAACTTGCGAAAGCCGAATTGCAAGGGCAACAATTACAACAGCAACTCGAAAAAATAAACGCAATCAAGTTTACGCAACTCGGTAATCAAGTGTCGAAAGTTGGCGGCGCAATATCAAGCGTCGGGCAAGCCTTGACTCCCCTCTCGACGCTTGCGGCGGGCGGCGTTGCCGCGCTCGGTGGGTTGAACGTCGCGGCGGCAAGCACGGGCGCAACGATTGACGACCTTGCGTTGCGGCTTGGTATATCCGCCGAAAAAATACAAGAATATCAATACATAACGGCGCAATGCGGGGTCGAATGGAGCGTCTTTGAAAAAGCAATGATAAAAGCCCGTGCCGCAATGCTTGACTTGTCGACGGGTACTATGAACACCGCGTCGCAAGCCTTGCAATCGCTCGGCTTGAATATTGCCGACTTTGAAAGCAAAGAAGCGATGTTCGACGGCATTATCGACGCTTTATCGAATATGCAAGACAAAACCTTGCAAGCGGCATACGCAAACGAGATTTTTGGCGACAAAGTCGCAAATCAAATGTTGCCGTATCTTAACGCAGGGTCGGACGCAATCAATCAATTTAAGGGCGAGTTTGAACAAATCGGCTATTTATCAAACGAACAGGTCGCCGCGCTTGCAACGCTTGACGACACCTATTTTTTACTGAAGGAGTCGATTAAAAACGTCGGCTTGCAAATCGGCGCGTCGCTTGCGCCGCTTATGCAACGGCTCGCCGAAAGCATACAAACAAACTTGATACCGAAATTACAAAGGCTTGCGGAGTGGTTTAACGGCTTATCGGACGCGCAACAATCTTTTGCGTTAAAGGCAATGCTCGTTGTTGCCGCCCTTGCCCCTTTAACGCTTGGTATCGGCAAACTTGTTAGCACGGTCGGGAGCATAATCAAAGTATTACCGCAACTCGGCTCGGCGTTGTCAGCATTGGAAGCGCGCCCCATTATTGCGATAATCGGCGTAATAGCAATTATTTTAATGTTGCTTTATACTCGTTGCGAAGCCTTCCGCGAAGCGATAAACCACCTTGTCGACACGCTCGGTCAAGCGTTAAAACCCGTCCTTGACGCAATAATGCTTGTGCTTGACCTTGTAATGCAAA
>CAJUMW010000036.1:0-516 GCA_910587625.1 uncultured Christensenellaceae bacterium | reverse complement strand
CAGCCGCTTATAGACCTTATCGGCGGCATATTGGCGGTTGTAATAAATCTTGTGTCAGAAGCGTTGCAACCGTTCGTCGAAATCATACAAATGCTTTTTGACAATTTGTCGCCGCTTTTCGATATGCTCGGACTTGCGGTCGAAATGTTTTTAATGCCGATACAAATTGCGATACAAGCGTTATTTAGCATTTTGCAACCGCTTTTGAGCGTTGCGCTTATCCCGATTAAACTTTGCTTACAGGCGTTACAAGTGCCATTAAAGGTACTCGGCACGTTGCTCGGTTGGCTTACCCCGCTTTTTTCGCTTTTCGGTAAAGTCGTTACAACGATATTTAACGGCGTTGTAAAAGTAATCAATTTTGTTTTGGGCTTTATCGAGGACGCGATTAACTTTGTTATCGGCATTATAAACGGGCTTATCGACGGCGTAAACGGTGCGCTCGGTTGGCTTGGCGTTCATATCGACCGCATTGCCGAAGTTAAGTTGCGCATTGATACAAGCGACATCGAGGAT
>CAJUMW010000035.1 GCA_910587625.1 uncultured Christensenellaceae bacterium | reverse complement strand
TTGTTTGCCGGCATATAAAATTCTTTGTATTCTTTTTTATAATCAAATGCCATATTCATACTCCCCTAAATTACTGTTTATCGTACAATTATTATATCACGAAAAATGAAAGAACGCAACCGATTGAATTTTGCGGGAAATATAAAACATATCTATATCTCACTAGGCTACGAGTAGCCTAGTTCGTCCACGAAAAAAAGTACAGAAAAGGCACAGCTTAACGCTATGCCTAAATCTTTTTATTTGCGTTTTATTAAATTCCCTGTGGGAATTACGGTAAACGCGAGGTTTTTTTATTATCTTTATCAGGTACCCAAATTTTGCGAGGACGTGCTGCCCATTTCCGTGCCGTCCACCTGCTCGCTGCCCTTTGTAGCTTCGGGAGGGAACTCCCCCTTGTCCTTGCCGTACAACAGCTTTAAGAAAATAGGCGTAAGTATTGAAGATACGAGGATTAAAAGCACCGTCATAAGCATAAAGTGCCGGGGTAAACCCGACTCTATCGCTTTTCCCGTAACAATGAGCGCGACCTCTCCTCGCGCCATCATTCCGACGCCGGCAATGGTACTTTCGCGCCAATTATATTTAAAGCACTTTGCAACCGCGCCGCAGCCGACGATTTTGCCGATAAGTCCGAGAAGAACGGCAAGAGCGGCAAAAAGGAACAGCCAGCCCGACATACCCTCTGAAAACGAAATGCTTGAAATACCAATGTTAGCAAAGAACACGGGCGCGAATATAGTATATGTATTAACTTCTATTTTTTTGTCGGTATATTCACTTGCGCGGTGTACCGTGGAAAGAACTATACCAGCAAGGAAAGCGCCCGTAATATCGGCAACGCCGAAAACCTCTTCGGCAACCCACGCGTACAAGAAGCACACAGCGAGCGAAAATACGGGTATTCTGTGGGTTGTGGGCCATCTGCTGTCAAGCCATTTAAAAAGCTTTGAAATGCCGAAACCGCCTGCGATAGCCACAATAAAGAATGCGATAATTAAAATTACCGTGCCCCACCACTGAGCTTTGAACCACTCAAAGCCCGTCAAATCGGACGCGTCACCTGCCTGTGCGATACCCGTAACTATCGAAAGCACAATTATACCTATAACGTCGTCTATGATAGCGGCGGAAACTATTGTGGTACCGAGCTTTGTGTTGATTTTTCCAAGCTCTTTAAGCACCGAAACCGTAATTGCTACCGAAGTTGCGGTCAAAATAGCGCCTATGAAGATACAATTATAGATATTTGTAACGCCCAGACCCAAATCACTGAACGGCAAAGCAATCAAAATACCAAATACCATAGGAATTGCAACGCCCGAGCAAGCAATAAGCGTGGAAGCAAGACCGGCGGATTTAAGCTCTTTTATGTTTGTTTCAAGCCCTGTGGAGAACATCAAGAGCAACACGCCGATTTTAGCAAAAATGCCGAGCGCGTTTTCTTCGGGCATAACGAGCAAAGTAAAATATTCTTTGCCCTCGAAGCCTATCAGCGAAAAGCCGCAAAAATCCCCAAAAATTGCCGGGCCTATTAAAATGCCCGCAATTATGTAACCGAGCACCTGCGGAAGCCCGATTTTTCTGAAAACAAGACCCAAAATTTTAGTAGTCAGCAAAATTATTGCCAAAACCATACAAAAACCGAGCGCCGAATTTCCTTCAAACATTAGTACACCTCTTAACTTTTTGTCACCATTAGATTATAACTTTTATCACAAAAAAAATAAAGCAATTATCCCCGAAAAAAATATTTTTAAAAAATTTTTAAAAAAAGTATTGACAAATAAAATTTTTATGCTACAATGTAAGTACAAAAGGAAATATACTTACAAAAAATGTTAGACGTCAACATTTTAATCCAGAGGTAAGCACTATGAAAGAAAAGTAGCCGCGAAAGCGGGTCAATGCTGTGAAACAGACGGCGGTCTATAAACGCAGGAACTTACGCAAATCTTGAATTGTTAAGGAGGTAAAGATTATGAAACTTTACTTCGCCAAGACGGTAGAAAGATAAGGAAGGTATACTCCAATGTACAATTTTACGGAGGAAATCTGATTCCAAAGCGGTTTTGATGCAGTAGCAATGCCGTACTGCAAGGCTTATAAGCCGATTTGCTTTTGAAAAGCCCGTGTGGAGGCGATTTCCGAAAAGCAAAACTAAATATAGACACTACCCCACTCCGACGTATTGGAGTGGGGTTAATATTTTTATTACATATCTTCAAGTTCGTCCAAAGTCAAAGAAAACCCTTTAATAAAGTTTTCGAAAAAGTAGTCGACTTCGGGTATTTTTCTGCTTTTTAAATCGTCCTCTATGCTCTTTTTTGCCTTAGCAAACTCGGAATTGCCGCAACGCAACTCCTCCAAACACTTGACGTATGCGGCAAGCCTGTCCGCGGCTTTCATAAGCTTATACTCCAAACAGTCGCAGTCGGGCTTCATACTTAACGCAAACTCCAAGCTGAGTTCGTTCGGCAAGGTTGTCAAAAGCTTGTCCACAGCCCTGTCCTCGAGCTGCTTGTACGCGCCGTGAATGGAGTTGTTAAAATACTTTATGGGCGTGGGTAAATCTCCCGTCATTACCTCGCTGCACTCGTGATATACGGCGTACAGCACCGCCTTCCCCGGGTCTGCATTGCCGCCCATTACTTTATTATTGATAACCGCAAGCGCGTGCGTAAACATAGCCACCTGTTGAGAGTGCTCCATAATATTCTCGTCGCGAACCGAGCGCATAAGCTGCCAGCGCTTTATATATTTCATTCTGTCGATAAACGCAAAAAAGTTATAAGACATATATTTTTACCTCGACTTTAATTATAGCGCAAAAAATTATAAATTTCAATTGACTTTGCCAATATTTTCAATTATAATTTAATTAGTTTAATACCGTCGGGGGTGTCCGTAAAATTTTAATACGGGCTGAGATTATACCCTTTGAATCGGCAAGGTCATGCTTGAGCGATAGTACAAAGAGAAATTTCTTACGTTCCCTGTTTTTTCGAGGAGCGTTTTTTTATGTTTTCGGCGGTAAAAGGAGTAAAAAATGGTTTCTACGCTACTCTCTTTCGGCACCATGCTCGAAGACACCCGCAGATACTTTGCAAACTTCGACGGTTTGACAAATACCTGCCGTACAATTGCGCTGTGGATTTCGCTTGCGCTGGTTATCGCGTTTGCAATAACTAAAATTTATCCGCTTATACTCGGCAAAGTTTCAAAAAATTACAACGAAGATCAAATAAAAGCGGCTTTACCCATAATAAACGGCATATGGATTGTAATTGCGCTTACCTTTGCAACTGCCTTAATAGTGACCTTTTTGACTTGCTATTTCGTTGAAGTTGCCGCAGGAGAAGAATCACTTGTGCCCATACTGTTCTACCCTCTGCTTGTAATAGTTATTGCGGTTATAGCAAGCGCAATAACGCTTGCCATAAAGCCCTCAAAACTGACGAAAATAGTTTGCGCATCGGTTTGCGGCGCGGCGCTTACCGCAGTAATTATATGTATGGTTTGTTACTACACCACGGGAGAGGCAGGCGAAGCTTTCAGTAACGTCGGACTGTACGTTTCGGCTTGCGTTATTACTGCCGCAATTGTCGTACTTGCCTTTTTTTCGGACAGGAACGGTCAACCCTTCAACTCTCGCTCGATTGCGTTTGCCGCCGTCTGCGTCGCGCTTAGTTTCGCGCTCTCATATGTAAGAATTTTCAGGCTGCCTATGGGCGGCAGCATAACCTTTGTTTCGATGCTGCCCCTTATGCTCTACTCGTTTATGTTCGGTGCGAAAAAGGGCATACTTGCAGGATTTATTCTCGGCACATTGCAGGCGTTGCAAGACCCGTGGATTATTCATCCGGCACAGTTTGCGCTCGACTATGCGGTGGCTTATTCGGCAATAGGGCTTGTGGGCTGTATCCGCGGATTCGGACTTTTTGAAGGAAAAATGCGCGTGCAAATAACCTTGGGCGCCGTAATAGGCGGCGCATTCAGATTTTTGTGCCACTACTTTGCAGGAGTTTTTGCGTTCGGTTCGTACGGCGCCAGCTTTGCCGAGGAATACGAAATACCTCTGCTTGCAAACGCGTATTTTTACTCGTTTGTGTATCAATGCATGTACATAATACCCGAAATTCTGCTTGTGACCGTAGTCGCGGTTCTTCTGCTTTCGTCAAGCAATTTCAAATCGCAAATCAATAAATATTCAACTGTAAAGAGCTTATAAAACAACGCCTCGCGCAAAGCGCACTTCCCATAGGGAATTAAAAAACTAAATTATTAAGAGTTATACTTTCAAGCAAG
>CAJUMW010000034.1:4178-4513 GCA_910587625.1 uncultured Christensenellaceae bacterium | reverse complement strand
GCCTGCTCAATGAGCGCGTTATATCCTGCTTCTATCAGTTGTACCTTTGTATAGCCGTATCTTTTCAAAAACTCATTTATCTGTTCGGCTTTCTCACGCGGTACGCTCGTTCCCCAAATCATACATTTGGCTTTACGTTCTTCTCTGTGTCGTTCTTCATAACGCTTGTCCTTAACCGATCTGTCTTTCTTTTCCATAATAACCTCCGTAAAATATATTCGTCGTATATATACGATTGAATATATTTTAGCACGATACGGCTTTGGAGTCAAGCGTTTATGAAAATTTAATCTGCTTTGCCGTAATTGTTCTTGCGTGGCGTAGGGCTATTTTGT
>CAJUMW010000034.1:3725-4168 GCA_910587625.1 uncultured Christensenellaceae bacterium | reverse complement strand
CTTTCTGCGCTTGAGTACATTTTTTGTTCCTTTCGGATTTCTTCTTCGATTTCTCGTAAACGGTTTCTACTAAACGGTGCAGGTTGTTCGCCGATGGGTAAGAAAGGTTGTAACACCGAAGTAGCACGGTAGAACACTCGCGCAAATGCTTCGGGTTCTTGCGTTCTGAATAGTGTAATAGCGCGTAGTGCTTTGTCGTGGTCGTTGTGTGTTTTCTTTTCCTTTTGGTAGGACTCGAATAGATAACTGTTGTCTTTCTTTAACCGCGTGTTTTCTTCGGTTAGACTTTTGTTCTCTACCGTGAGCGCAACAACTTGCGTTTTCAGTTCGCTCTTGCCGTGAGCGATTTCGCCGTTCTTTGCTTGTTCCAACGCTTGCGAATAGTCGGCTTCCGAATCGCGTTCCGCAACGATTTTATCTCGTCCGGCTTTGGCGGTATGTCT
>CAJUMW010000034.1:3377-3715 GCA_910587625.1 uncultured Christensenellaceae bacterium | reverse complement strand
CAATAGTTTCGTCAAAGTGTTCTTCGGCTTTCTTCACGGCTTGGTTGATTTGCCGCAATTCAGACTGAGCTGTTTCCGTAATGTCCGCCGCTTCGGTGCAAGCGTTCAATACAATTTTCTTTGCTTTGTATTCCGCTGTGGACAAATGCTTTTTCGGACTGCCTTCGCGCCCTCGTTCTAAACCCCAACGCTTGCCGACAGCTTCGTGAAAATCCGTTTGCAATTTGGTAAGCTCGGCACGGTTGAACAGGTCTTTACAACACAGTCGCCAATTCCTTATGGGCATAAGATTTAAGTGCAAATGCGGCGTTGTTTCGTCCACGTGGACTACTGCCGAA
>CAJUMW010000034.1:0-3367 GCA_910587625.1 uncultured Christensenellaceae bacterium | reverse complement strand
TTTGTCCGCAAAATACCTTGTGCATTGCGCAAAGAAATCTTCTTGTTCTGCCGGCGTTAGACCTTTGAAAAATTCTCCGTCCGAGCCGATTACAAACGACGCCATTAGCACGGCGTCCTTTCTCGGTTTGGTAGGTAAGTTCAATTCGCCTATCCGCTTATTGATAAACTCCGTATAAGAACAGTATCTTGCAAAGGTATGATAGTTGTCTTTTGTTCTTTCGCTGTCTATCTGCGGATTGCTTGCTTCGTAGTTTTCATCTCTCTCGTTTTCCTTTTCCACAGGGTAAATATCCGTCTTATGATACTTTTCCATGTGGCACACTAAGTAGCTAATGTTTTGTTCCTCCTTATAATGATTTCGTTTCTTTGTTGTGTGGACGTAAAGCCTCGCAGAGCCCACACTTCGCTTGCGAAGTATAATGGGCTATACTTTTCGTCAAAACAAACTCCGCTTTAAGCAATTCGCCCAATGGCAAATTGCAATTTCGCTACGTTGTTTTTCCTCTTCCCACAAAAATACTTAGTCTTTTTGCGGGAGCCCTATTAAAAAGTTTTGGTCCACACGCGAACATTTATAGACCGTCCGCAAAGTCTTTTAGTCGTTCATAATTACCACCTCCGAACAACGAAAAACTCACGGCATAATAGCCGTGAGTTTTTCGTTGTTATTTAGTTTTTGAGCGTAAAGTTTACCTGCTCACTTATATACACTCCAAAACACCCGATATATTCCAATACCGCAAAAATATTTTGAAAAATTTTTATTTTGGATCTCCGAACAGCTTTTTGAGTTCCGCTTCGATGTCAGCATCCTCGTCGAAAACGTAAACATTGTTTGCCTGTAAAAAATCGTCCGTTCGCTTTTTAAGCATAGGCGCGACCTTCGGAATAAAGCGTTCTTCCATAAACTGTTCGCTTGTCATTTTAACGCGCTTTGCCGTTTTTTCTTGCTCGTCTATAAGCTGTTCGTAAACCGCTTGATTAGGTTCGGGCGTTATCTTTTTCCGTCGTTCCATTTCCGTTACCAGACAGTAGTAGAGCCATATAAATACGTCAGCTTGCTCGTCTAACTTTTGATAGTAGAATATATTGCGGAAGATAAGCAGCAGTTCATTTATGCGCCCTAAATTATCTATGGCAGAATTGTATTCGTAAAGGTAAAGTAAGCGGTAAGCATAGCGGTAATACTCTCGAAAAGAGTAGAAGTAGATTAGCAATTCCTCCAACATTCTCTCGCCGATAAGATAGTTGAACGTTTCTAAAATTACGTCCATGTCTTTCGGCATCTTATGCGAGTAGATAAACTTTTTCCACACAAGCGCGAATTCTATTTCCTTTTTTGTGCGGCTTCCGTCGTTTAAGCGTTCTGCCTCAATCAAGTTTAAAAGCCGTTCTAATCGCTTTGATACATAGCTTTGTGTTTTGCCGATTGCCTTTGCAATATGCTTTTGACCGACACCCGCTTCGTATAGTTTGACGATTAGTCTATCCGATTTCGAGAAAGTAGAGAGTAACGCTTTTTTGTCTAATTCTTCTATAATATCGTTTTCAAAGTTTAGCGTTTTCTTGTCCGCAATGCATTCCCAAGCATTTGTTTCTCTGTCGTTCTCGTCGATTTCACCGCGCTGACGGTAATATTTTTCCACATCCAAATAACGCCTGTCGTGCTTATGATTGTTATTGTGTTCTTTCTTATCCCGCTTCATCAGCTGGGCATAGACTTTTGGCGTTACCTTTACGGGAATGATATAGTAGTCCCGATTACGGTAATACGTTCCACCAAGCGGCTCAGATACGGAAGTGTAATAGTATGTAACAAGACAGTCCGCATTCGGCTTGCGCTTCGGATTGTTAAGATAGCGACTGCTTAACATTCCGTATTCGATATTCGGTTGTGCCTTGTTATAGTAGTATTTCATAGTGCCATGATAACACAGTATTGTTGACGAAAGCTGTCAACAATATTAAAAATTTTTTATTCATTCAAATAAAATTTTAGAATTAAACAAGTCGCGCAGGAAGGCTTTTGTATTTTCAAGAAATTGTTCCTTCCCGATAGATTGTTCGTGAAGGAGCAAATAGCGGATTAAAAAAGTCGCCGCGCCGGTTACAGCCGAAGTAAGAATATCCAAACGATATTTGAAGGTATGATGACGGCTGATACTTGCAAGCAATTCGTAAATGGATTTTTCTATCGTTGTCGAAATCATAGTAAGCACCATTTCGTCGTGAGAAATATCCATTAAAAACTGCTTTTGATTGAGGCACTCGTTGATTACTGCATCCAACACGCGAAATGTTAAGTCAAGTGCGGTATCATTCACGTTCTGCGTAGGGATGGCGGCTTCCGCATGGGCGATAATAGACTGCTTTATGTTCAAAAAAACGTCGTTCAAAAGCTCGTATTTATCGGCGTAATGCTTATAAAAAGTCATCTTGTTTATCATAGCGGTGGAACAAATATCGCCGACTGTAATTTTTTTGAAGGGCGTACTTTTCATAAGCTCTACCAAGGCGTTACATAAATCACGTTTACTTTTGGTTATCCTGATATCTTCCTGTTTTTCCATAATAATATAAATTTCCTTTTTTGTATAAGTAGCAATACTTTCCCGTTATTCTGTAATAGCACACAGCTTGCTTTATTAGACAGCATAACATATAATAATACGAAAGTCAAGATAATAATACACTTATATTATTAGTTGGAAGCGTTGAAAATGAAAAAGTTAACGAATTTTATTGTAAATAAAAAGAATTATATCATCGTTCTTTTTATAGCTCTTATTGCCTATTGCATATGGGGAATGGGACAAGTAAAAATAGAGTATGATATAACTTCGTATCTACCATCGAATACCGATACGAAGCAAGCCCTCGATATTATGGAAGAGGAATTTGTAACGTTCGGCACGACGAAAATTATGCTACGCAATATCTCTTTTGAGGACGCGCTTGTCTTGCACGACGAGATTGAACAGCTTGACGGTGTAAAGAGCTTCGACTTCCACAATACCGAATATTATTATAAACAGTCCTGTGCGCTTTTCAATATTACGTTTGACGGCGATGCAGACGACGAATTATCCGTAACCGCCTATAATAAAACGTTGGAGATTCTCGACGGATATGATTTACTCGTTTCGGCTTCTTTGACAGATACATATGCCGAAGAGTTACAGCACGACGTTAATTTCGTTCTGATACTTGCGATTGTAATTATTATTGCCGTTCTTGCTTTTACCACGAAAAGCTTCGGGGAAATACCCGTATTTATTCTTACGTTCGGCGTAGCGGCTTTACTCAATATGGGAACGGATTATTGGTTGGGTACTATTTCGTTTATATCCAATTCCGTCTGCGTA
>CAJUMW010000033.1:4466-5593 GCA_910587625.1 uncultured Christensenellaceae bacterium | reverse complement strand
TGTGGGATTTTTTATATATTCTCAAATCACAAATAAGTGGCTTTTTGCTATGAACTTTATTTATACTTTTTTAGCCTTTTTATTTTTAACTTTCTTTTTTACAAGATATACCGTTAATACGGTTAGTCCGGCAACAGCAACTGTTCCGCCGATTCCGATTAATAACCAAGCCCAAAACGGAAGGGCGTGGGATTGTTCGATTACCGTAAAATAGTTTTCGCTTGTAAAATCAAAGCTCTTCACCGTCAAGCGTGAATTTTACGGTATAGTATTCTCCGATTTTAACAAGTTCTATTTCCGTTCCCTTGACGAACTCGCTTTCGGCAAATATACGGTTTTCGGAATCAGACAAAGAAGTTACGATTTCACGGTATTCCGCATACACCGTAAGATTATCGTTTACGTTTTCCACCGTCGGGAAACAAACGAAATATCTTGCCTCGCTGCCTTCGTAAACGTACTTACCGTTACCGTTCAATTGCGCAAATATCAAAGCGGGAATTTGGGCGTTTTCACCTTTTGCTACCCTGACAACCGATACAATATCGAAATTGTCTTTTTGTAACAGTCCGTCATCGTACAAGTCGCCGTTGTCTTTATTCCATTCCATAAAAGTAACAGTATAAGTTACTTCGGAAGCGTTATGCGAAATCGTAGCAAATAATTCCGCGTTTTTATCAAACAGCTTATTAAACAAGTCTTCGTCACCGAATTCCGAACTTTCCTCCGCTTGCCCGAAATTTCTTAATATGGGATAAGAAGGCACGTCTTTTCCGCCTTGCCAATATTCACGGCTAAACTCTTCGCAAAGAACGGGTGAAAGCGTTCCGACAGAAGAAAGCGCGTCGCTTGAAATGGATACCGCCGCATTGTCAAACAAAGCCGCATAATCGGTTCCGCATATTCCGCCGAGCGTTCCGATATAGTAATTGCCCGTAATATCCGTGAACTCGTTTGTTGCAACGTTATAATTGGAAGCATACCCTGCAATTCCGCCGATATATTCGGCGTCGGTGGACGGCAACAGTACAACGTTCGTATAGCAGCCGATAACCGCAGACGAAGCATATCCCGCAATACCGCCGATATAATCCGCTCCTTTGAGCGTTGCCGAACTCATAGAATAG
>CAJUMW010000033.1:3613-4456 GCA_910587625.1 uncultured Christensenellaceae bacterium | reverse complement strand
TACGATACCTCCGACGTACTTTCCGCCGTTCATACCTTTTGCCTGTATCGTTCCCGACGACAGACAGCTTTGAATGCGGCTACCTACGGCATTCCCTGCAATTCCACCGACGTACGAGCCTGCATCAGCTTCGAGATTGCCGACGGATGCGCAGTTATAAATTTTGAGAACGCGGGAAGAAACAGCCGTGCTACTCAATGCAGATACATTACCGACAACGCCGCCGACGTAAGAATTTGCGCAAACGTCGCCGTAATTTGTATTGTAATTCAAGATATTATAATTGCCCAACGTGTCTTGTGTATTATTGCCTGTGCCGCCGATAATTCCGTTTGACGAGCTTTCGCTTTGACGCAAGCCGTAGAAGCCGACGATACCGCCCGCATATTTATCTGCGGAAACGTTGCCGCGATTGATTGAAAAATAAACTTCCCCCACGCAAAGGCCTGCGATACCGCCGACGTATTGGCTGGAATTGCCGCCTTCGATTTTCCCCGTGTTCACACAGTCGTAAATCTTTCCGAAGCTGTAACCGGCAACGCCCCCGACTTCGGAAACGATTGAAGAGGAATACGTCTTGTTTCCGTTGACGGTACCTGAATTTTCACAGGAAGAAATATTGCCCGTATTGCGCCCGCAAACGCCGCCGACAAAAGTTTCACCCGTAACGGAAGCAAGGCTTTTGCAGTTTTCTATTGTTGCTTTATTTACGGTATCACTTGAATTGCCTGTTTCGGTGTCGCTTCTGCCATTTACGGCAACCACTCCGCCGACGTTATTTTTACCCGTTATTTTACCCGATACGCTGACGCCGTAAACTTTCCCGTAGTTCGTGCCTACAAT
>CAJUMW010000033.1:1427-3603 GCA_910587625.1 uncultured Christensenellaceae bacterium | reverse complement strand
CGGTTGCAGTATGCGTTAAAGTCTTAAACACGCAAGCCGAACTATCGACATCGGTATAAACCACGTTTTTAAGTTTGTGATAGCCGCCGTAGAACGTTCCCGAAAACGTGCCTACGGGTACAAAATCTTTTCCGGAAAAATCAATATCGGAAGTTAAGTACACTTTCAGGTTTACGGAATAATCTGCCGACTTAGAACAGTTTTTGGCAAACGCAATAAACTCGTCGGCAGAGCCTATCAATAATTCGGTAGAGTCCTTGTTTTCGTCTTGGAGTACATAGCGGAAATTTCTTCCCCTGCCGTAGTTGTGCTCGTCCGAACATATAATTTTGTAAGTGCCCGCAATACTTATTTCAATATAGTCGCCGCCGTCCTTGAACTTCGTCTTGCCGTCGGTTATATAAAATTCAACCGAGCCGCCCTTCAAGTCGCTTTCATTTACCGTTAGATAGGCTATATATTGGGGGTAATCCTCATTGTAATCTTCGTCGTCGTTCTCGATTTCGGTAAATTTATAGCTGCCGGACAAATCGATATTACCGTTTTTATCGAAACAGTAACCGTTGAATTCACCTGCAAGATACCAATCTCCGAAATTCTTTTTCTCAAAAACGAAAGCGGAATGATAGTTTTCGCCGACGTCCGTCAGGGAAAGGCAATACCAACCCGTATCGCTTACGGTAATTTTAGATATTTCGGTGTCCTCGTTATTGTCGTCGTCTATTAATCTGAACGAGCCGTCTACGTTAAGTTCATAAATTCTGTATTTAATCCCATAATCACGTTCGGGTGCAAAAACTTCTGCCGAACGGTATTCAGCCGTCGCCACGTTGTTCTCATAACGCGTAAGCAAGAAAGCAGACTTGCCGTTGATTTGCGTATCACCTTCTTGAGCCGTTACGTTCTCGAATACGGCGTAATACTGTGGAGCATCTTCGATATATACCGAATACTTATAATCGTCGCCACTTCCGTAATTACCGTTTTCGTCAAACAGATATTTGTTCCCGTTTACTGTCTTTTCGGGTGTAAACAGAATTCTGTAAAAGCCGCTTTCGGTAACTGTATGGGTTTCACCGTTAAAAGATACGGTTGTATTCGCAGAAAGCTCTACAGAAGATATGTAATACAAATCGTAAGCCGTGTGATAGGGGTTATACGATAACTGCAATGGCGTGCCGTCAACACTTACGGAATACGCGTCTGGTTCGTAAAAACGGTAAGAAATATGACTGCCGTTTTCGTAAGTTGTAGTTGGTGAAAACAAGACGTTATAATCGAGAATTTGTGTTTCTTCAACCTTCAAAGGGGCGTTATCCCGCGCATACCAACGCATACCGGAATTGTCCGTAACATAAAAATCAACGGCAGAAGAAAGTGCTACGTTTTTCAATACGTATTCGTTTTCGGCGTATTCCATTTTATTTGCGTTGCGCACGGAATAGTTTTGATTTGAAAAGCAAACATAATAATTTTGCTCTTCCGCAGACGCAAGCATTACGGTTGCACCCGATAGGCTCACCGCAAATAAGCAAAGTGCCGTTACCAAACTTAATTTTCTGATTTTACTGTACATTGTTGACCTCCCCGTTCACCGTATCGGATTGAGCGTTCGCCGGTTTATTTCTGCGCGGCAGCTGTAACTTTTTTCTCGGTTTGAATTTGGTTTTATCCAACCATTTATCAAATATCATTAAAAGCGCGGGCAGAACGAGCATTACGCTGGCTATCGAAATAAGAACTCCGCGCCCCAAGCACGAGCCTAACGTTGCAATCAGCGGATCGCCGACGACTCCACCGATTAAGAAGCCCGCTATTGCAAGAATAGAGCCTGACGTTAATATCGTGGGAAAAGATTGATTGAGCGATTCTATTACCGCCGTCTTTTTGTCCGTCGTCTGTTTCAGCTCCTGATAGCGGTTGGTTATTACGATTGCGTAGTCGATAGTTGCGCCCATCTGTATCGCACTGACTATCAGATATACGAAGAAGAACAGGTTTGTTCCTGCAAACGCGCTGATACTGAAATTGATAAAAATTGCGCCCTGAATGGTTGCGGTAAGCGGTATAGGAGTACCCCACGAACGGAACGTAAACATAAGTATGACGAACACAAAAAGCACCGTTAAAATACTGACTTTCAAATTATCGGTACTGAACGATTTATCCAAATCGT
>CAJUMW010000033.1:895-1417 GCA_910587625.1 uncultured Christensenellaceae bacterium | reverse complement strand
GGACAAAAGGCTTTTACTTCTTCACGCATATTTTCAATCATAGCGAAAGTCTGCTTACTCTCTATATCGCTATCCAGAATAAACAGAACGCGCGTGTAATTAGTTCCTATAAGCTGTGCTTCGGCGTCGTTAATCGTATCGCGTAACGTTTCGTAGGTATCAAGTAAATCGTCATTGCCGTTTAAAAATGCCGAAATGAAATCGTCATGCCCGAAAGCACAGTCGCAGATATCGAGAATGGAAGCGGTATAAATATCTTTATTTGCTTCAAACAGTGCCACTTCCGAAACACCGTCCTGACTGTCGCTCTGCGAAAAATAAGCATACGCTCGGTAAATGCTCGCGGCGGTTGAGTCGTCCGTACCGAGGAGCAGCGCAAACTGTCTGTAATTAAGTCTGTCGGTAAGATAATGCGTTGTACCGTTGGCGGTAATTTCCACGTTTGAAATTCCTATCGCTTCCTTTACTTCTTCGTGGGTGCTTACGGTATCTATAACGCGCTTTTCCAAATTGTAATCGCCT
>CAJUMW010000033.1:0-854 GCA_910587625.1 uncultured Christensenellaceae bacterium | reverse complement strand
ATCGATACTTCCCGTCGAATAAACGTACTCCGTCTGAAAGGAAAAATAACCGCATACGATGACTGTGACCAAAAATACCGCAGGAATGACGTAACGAAGTTTGACGTCGAATTTGCCGACAGCCGAAATTTTGGGGACGAAGCTTTTATGTGCGGTTTTATCGATTGCTTTACTGAAATAAAGCGTTATGCACGGCATAAACAAGAAGACGGTAATCATACTGCAAATAATGCTTTTTGCAAGCACGATACCCAAATCGGCGCCAAGCCCCAAAGCCATTGTCGTGAGTGCAAGAAGTCCCGCAATCGTCGTCAAGGACGAACCGGCTATTTCGGGAATAGCCTTTGCAAGTGCCGCAGCCATAGCTTCCTTCGGCGACAGCCCGTTTGCCTTTTCTTCCGAAAATCTATGGCAGAGAATAATGGCATAGTCGATGGCAAGCGCCAGCTGCAGCACGGCGCCCACAGCGTTGGTCACAAAGGAGATCTCGCCGAACCAGTAGTTGGTCCCCATATTCAGAAGAGCCGCCACGCCGAAGACCATGAGAAAGATCACGATCTCCATATAGGTCTTGGAGGTAAACAGCAGCACCACCAGAATGATGAGGATCACAATGACCACGATGACTCTCATGTCCGCTTTCAGAGAAGCGGCATCATCTTTGTCCACAGTAGTATAGACATAAGAGGAATATCCCTGAAGAGCCTCCCTGACCTGGACCATGGCTGTCTGGGACAGCTCCGTGTCTTCTTCCTCCTCAAAAGTCAGCGTAAACAACGCGCTGGCGTCTTTATAGTAATCCGCCCTGTCGTCGCTGTCATAAGCGCTGTCCTCCTGATCGTAAAAAGACACTG
>CAJUMW010000032.1:6936-7199 GCA_910587625.1 uncultured Christensenellaceae bacterium | reverse complement strand
ATACCTTTCATATTTTCCTCCGTGAAGTAAAAGCGGGCAACCGTGATGTGTCGCCCGCTTGTCGTGTTTATTGCTTTTTTTTCAACTGTTCAACCGCTTGCCGCAAAAATTCGGCTTTCGATAAACCCGCCGCCGATATTGCGGCTTCGATACGGTCGCACTCGTCGCATTTTAAGTTTACGACAAAATGCTTGTATTTGCCTTGCGTTTTTTCGCGGTAACGCCCGTCGGCGGCTTTTTGCGCTTCGCTTCGTGCCATATCC
>CAJUMW010000032.1:6039-6873 GCA_910587625.1 uncultured Christensenellaceae bacterium | reverse complement strand
ACCGTCCAAGACGCTTTATTTTCGCGTACCGTGTAAATTTTGCCGTTTTTTTCGATAGTCATATTATACCTCCAATTTTTCGATTTTTACGATTTTTTCAACCTTGCAACCACAAAGAGCGCAAGTCCTTTTGACGGCGGCGACCGCTGAAGTTTCCGTTGTTCGCTTGTTTCCAATCGGCTTAAACGTAAAAGTCCCGTCGGGGTTGCTTTTGTCAAAATTGTTTGTGCGTCCGCTTAAAATAACGGTTATTGCATACGGTTTTTTTGCTTGTTTTGCCATTTTTGCCTCCATAGTCCATTTATACGGGTTGACAAACCCTGTGCCGATGTGCTACAATAGGACTTACGAGGGGCGGTTTCCCGCCCGCTCTGCCTTTGCCGATTATTTGTCGGTGGTGGTTGCCTTGTCGGGCTTCGGCTTCTTCAATGTGATAGTAACCTTTACGCTTTCGACCGCTGTTTGGTTATCAATCGCATTTGCCAAGTCTTGCAAGGCTTTTTTTATTGCGTCCACGTTGCTCACCTCCTTTGCTTTTCTTGATTATATTATATCACGTTCAACGTGATATGTCAACACTTTTACGCATTTTTTCAAAAAAATTTAACTTTTTTGCAAACAAAAAACGCTCCCGATGTGGGGCGTTTTTCGATGTACCGATAACGGTCGACGCATAATTTTATAGCCGCGCTCATTGACAAAGTTTCTCGTGTTTGGTATAATGAATTTGCGACAATACCTATACCACGACAAGAAGTTTGCCAACAAAACGCGGCTAACGGATAGGGGCGACCGTTTTTATCGGTGCGCCGATAACCTTGCGTATATTATATA
>CAJUMW010000032.1:4626-6029 GCA_910587625.1 uncultured Christensenellaceae bacterium | reverse complement strand
ATACGCCGATATTGTCAACACTTCTTGTCGCGGATTGAAAAAAATTCGTTTCAAGGAGTGTTTTTTTATATGTCAATTACGGAGCGAATATTCGACCTTGCGCGGGCGCAAAACAAGCGTCAAAGCGATATTGTGCGGGCGTTAAACGTGCGGGCAAATACGGTTTCGGAGTGGAAAAGCGGCAAGCGGTCGCCGACGCTTACGCATTGCGTAACGCTTGCCGACTATTTCGGCGTGTCGCTTGATTACCTTATCACGGGGCGCGAGCCGCGCGGCGCACCCGTGCAACAAATTATCGGTAACAATAACTCGAATAATACCGCCATTGCAGGCAGTGCGGCGGGCGTGGTGCTTACCGAATACGAGCGCGAATTGATAACGGTTGCGGGGGCGTTCGATATGCGGCGCAAAAACGAATTATTAAACTTTGCATATCAAATCGAAAAACAAATAAAAGACGAAGGAGGCTTTTAATTATGATGTGGTTTTACAAACTTAAACGGACGGTGCGGATAATAATTGCCGTTGTTGCGTGGTTGCCCGTGTTTATATTCTGTGGAATTATCGGGGGCGATATAGGCGAAAACGCCGAGAATTTGCAAACGTGGCAAGCGATTGTATTTTTGTTGTTGCTTGCTGTCGGTATTGCGTTTACGGTTTTTGCCGTGCTTGCCCGCAAGCGCGAAAAGCAAGCGGAGCGGGACGCGCAACCCGCCGCCGTTCCCGAACGGAAAAAAGATACGTCGCCCGCCGCCGATGTACGGCGACCTTCAGTAATTACAATGTCCGACGCGGCAATACGCGCACCCGTTGACGGCGGTATCAAATTGCCGATGTACACAAAAGCGGTCGGCGTTACGTTTGATAACTGCCAATCGGCGATACAAAAAAGCAATATCGGCGACGCGGTTTTAATCAAGCATAAGCCGACGGACGAGTACGAAAATAGCACCGATATAATAAACGCACGCACGCGGCAACGTATCGGGCGCATAAATTCCGACCTTGCGTGGTCGATGTTAGACGCTTTCGACGACGACTTTATTTTGGACGGCGTAATTGCCGATATAACGGGTGGGAGCGACGGTCAAAATTATGGTTGCAATATCAAGATAACGGGCGAGCATACCGCCGAATAATCGCCGACGCGCGGCATAAAAAACGCCTTCCCGAACGGGGGAGGCGTTTTGCTATGTAGTTAAATTATTGCTTGTTTTTCAAGTCGTAGAGCGTCGCTTCGATTTGATTTTGCACCCACGCGCCCACATCGCCGAAGTTTGCTTGTATGTAGTCTTTTGCTTCGGTTGATAATTGCACTTGCGCATTATGTAATGCTTGTTGCAAGGCGTTTTTTTGCGCTTCCTGCGTCCACGCTTCCGTCCCTTTAATTGCTTGCACATACG
>CAJUMW010000032.1:2453-4576 GCA_910587625.1 uncultured Christensenellaceae bacterium | reverse complement strand
CTTAACCAAAACCCAAGAGCCGAGCGCGGTAAGCAACGCGGCGGCGAGTGTAATTGCGATGTTAATTAAAATTTGTTGCCAACTCATAGTTAATCGTCCTCCGATAATTTATTTTGTTTTGTGTGCTTCGGTGGTGTTTCGGGCAACTCCATAATGTCGTTGTAAAGTTCCGTTATTACGCCGTTACCGCCGAGCGCGTGATATGCTTCATATTCGCGCCGTACCGCGTCCTTCGCATATACGGGGCAATATCCGCGCTCCGTCCATTTTTCGTGTTGCCGTATGATTTCCGCGCGTAAAAGGCTTTGCACGCCGTTATTAAGTGCCTTGTGTCGCTGTTTGCCCGACTTAAAATGCGCAATAACCGCCGTTACGACGACCCCGACGGTGGTACTTATAAACGCCGTTAAAATGGTTGCCGCGATGTTCACGTTACACCTCGATAAACCAATCGTCGCGGAGCGACGTTTGCCCGTTTGCCGCGATTTCGTCCTTTGTTTTGCCGTCAAGGGCGTTTACCCATATTTTCCGCGCGTCGTCGATTTCGCGTTGCGTGAGTATGCCCGCCGCCTTGTCTGCGTTTGCGGTTTCGAGCCATTTTTCAACACTAAAAACCGCCGAGCCGCTTTTTGCTTGCTGTTTGTTTGCCATAATGAATATTACCTCCGTTTTTTATTTTGTTGTTTTGTGTAATTACTTACAATGTGTTTGAGTTTGTTTTTCGGCGCATACGGGTAAATATGCTTTTTGTAAAACCCGCAAGCGTTTATGTGCGATAACCAACCGATAAGGGATAAGAGGCTCATTGCTTGTCGCGGTGTGATGTAACCCGTCTTTTTGACTTTGCGTACCCTGCGGCATAATCGAAAAAATATGCGCTTGCGTAAAATGGTCTTATGCTTATAAAAGCGATACCCGACAAAATCAATCGGTCGGGAGTTCAACCGCCATACTTGCCAATTATCTTTTAACTTTAAGCCGATACCGTGCAAATATTCGTTGATAGCCGCGACCGCGCGGCGCAACTTTCTTTTGTTGCTGTCGATTAAAACCATATCGTCGACATACCGCACATAATATTTGATGTGTAATTGTTCTTTTACATAGTGGTCGAGTCCCTCCAAGTAAAAATTTGAAAACCATTGCGACGTATAGTAACCAATAGGCAAGTGGTCGCCGCCGTTTTCGAGTATTTTGCCGATAAGTTCCAACATTCACCCGTCTTTGATTTTGCGCCTCCACATATCAAGCAAAACGGACGGGCGCACGCTGTCGAAAAACTTTGATATATCAAGTTTTGCACAGTACCGCATTTTGCCGTCGTGTATTGCCGTTTCGACGTATGCCTTCGCGTCAATGCCGCCGCGATTTGGTATGCTTCCGCAACAATACCGATACATACCGCGCATTATAACGGGTTGTAACGCCGTAATAACGAGCCAATGTATTATTTGGTCGGGATAAAATCGCGGTATTGTGATTGTGCGTTGCTTACGGCAAGAATTATCGAAAATTACGCAAGTTTGCGACGGCGATAATTGCACGTCGCCCGCTTCGAGCATTTGCTTTAATTCTTGCGCGTAATAATCAATATCGTCGATTATCCGACGCGTATATGCGCGGTCGGTTTTACCTTTTGCCGCGTTGCGTATCGCCTTTTTAATAAAGTCGATGTCGCACATAGTTTCATATAAATGACCGACCCGCTTCATTTCCTTTAATCTCCTTGCGGTCTTTCAATGCTTTACTAAACCGCCCTCTTTGTGGAGTGTTTTTTGCCAAGTGGCAAGGACTGTCCGCGCTTTAAGCGAATATATCAAGATTAAATGCGACCGCCGATGTTCGCGTTCGCGTTCGACGGGGTGTAATTACCGTTCCAATACCACAAACCCGCGTTCGTCGTGTTGTTCCAATTCCCACCAACGGCAAGCACCGAGCCGCCCGAATACGCGGCGGAGAGTGCGCCGACTGCCCTTTATTTGTTGTTTTATTCGCAAGGGGGGAGTCCCCCTTGCAACCCCCTTAAAGAGGCTTTTTGCAAAGGCGACCGCCGACGTACGCGTACGCGCCCGACGGGGCCCCATCACCGCCCCAAGCCCACAAACCCGCGTCCGCCGTGTTGA
>CAJUMW010000032.1:0-2443 GCA_910587625.1 uncultured Christensenellaceae bacterium | reverse complement strand
TTCCGCCGCTTGCTTCGGTTGCGTACTGTATAAGGGGGTTTCGGTTAAGTGGCGCAACCTTTTTTATCCAACCGCTTGACGTGGGGCGGTTTCCGTTATATACATACGGCGACGCGGTTTTGCCCGCCGCGTAAGATTTCGGGTCGGTGCAAACGTAAACCTTCTCGGACAAAAACGATATACCGTCGCACCAAGTGTAAGTATTGCCCCACAAATTCTCGATACCGCGATATTTGCAAGCGTGCTTGCCGTCGGCGTTGCTTTCTTCCGACCCCGACGGGGTTTTGACCGCGTCCGTCCTGCCCGTTGCAACTGCCGCCGAATTGCCGTTTGCATATCCGTACATAATCGCTTGCGAGTTCGTCGTTTTCATTTCAACGAGCCATAATTCTTTAATTATCAAGTCGATTAAAAAGTCATATTGTTGATAGCCGTCGCCGTTCGCTTTGCACCCGTTGCGGAAGGAGTCGCAAGTGATGTTTACAAGCACGGTCGCGCCCGATTTGCTAAATACTTTTGACGCGCTTCCGCTTCCTTCGTACTTGCCGACAAGGATATAATCTAATTCGTTGCCTTCGCCGTCGACGAAAAGGGTAGTAAACCCTTCGTAACGCACGCCCGATATTTGATGTTTGAACGTGCCGTCGGCGTTCGGTGTGATTTTCGCGTAAAATTTCGGTATCTTGATAAATACATTACCCGCCGCGTCCGTTACTTCCTGCATATCGCAATACGGATAGCAACGGTCAAAGTCGCTCGTAATATCGGTTGTGCCGACCGTTACGTTTAAGCCGACCGCGTCGTCGGTGCGAATAAGCGCGTCGGGGTTAGACGAGCCGACTTTATCCACGCCGTAAATTTTTGCCTTTTCAAAGTTTAACATTGTTTAATTGCCTCCTTTAAGGGCGGATATTTCCGCAAATATTTTTTTGAATACCTTGTCAATTTCGCCGCCGCGCGTGTAGCCGACGGCTTTTTCCGCTTCCGCTGCCTGCGCCGCGTAAATAACAGTTTTTGCCGCTTCCGCGTCGGTTGCGGTATCGGCTTTTGCGGCTGTGTCCGCGTGCGCGGCTTTTGCGATTTTATCGCCGCTATGTACAAGGTCGTCGGCGGGGTACGTTGCTTGCGGCTCGCCATTAAGTGTAACCTTCGTGCCTTGCTTTTCCGCAATCTGCGTTTCAAGCGCGTCGACCTTGTCGCTTGCGGCTGTCGCTGTTTCATTTGCCGCGCCTGCGGTTTCGACCGCTTCCGCCGCCGTATCGTTTGCCGATTTGATTTGCGCGTCAAGTCCGTTTGCGGTTGCAAGCGCATTGTCGGCGTTTGCCTTTGCCGCATTTGCCGTCGATACGGCGTTATCGGACTTTGTGTTTGCGCCGTTTGCTGTGGTAACTGCCGCCGCCGCTTTGGTGCGTGCGTCGTTCGATGTATCGACCGCCGCATTTGCCGCCGACACCGCATTTTGCGCCGTATCAAGCGCGTTGTCGACGATTGCCTTCATTGTGGCATAATCGCAAACGGGCTTTATCAAGCGCGTTAAATTGACGATTTGCGTCCCCGATATTTCAAAGGAATATATCGGCAATTCGTAAGCCGTATTTACGTTGTCCGCTTCCGCCGCGTAAACGTCGTTTTGTTCAAGTTCGCGTTTTAACGCTTCCCAAGACGTTTGCACTTTCGCAATGAGTGTTACGTTCAATTCGTCGGCGGGGTGGTATGTTTCGATACGGGCGACGACGTAACCCTTGAACGCGTCGAAAATCTGCGGGCGCAATATTTCGGGGGCGGTTATTTCCGCCATACGCGCACAAACCACAAACGCGCCCGTCCCGACTTGTATTTGATTGCCGCCGACGACGTTTGCGGCAAGTTCGTCGCCGTAATTCAAATAATAGCCGTGCGCGTTGTTTTGGTCGATAAAGCGCGATTTTACTTCAAGCGCGTACAAGTTTGCGTTAAAGTTGCTTTGCCCTTGAAAAGTAACGGGTCTTATCATTGATTTGCCTCCTATGATTTGATTATTTCGGTCAAAAGTATTTTCTTAAAGCCGAGTTTTATTTTGGTGCTTTTGCCGCTTCCGTTAAGCGTTGTTATTTTTTCACTTATGGGGAGCGTCTTGTAAAGTTTGCCGTCGTAGTACAAGTCGACTTTTGTATATAGCCGATAACCCGAAAAATCGAGCGGGTCGATTACGACGTTATTGTCGATTATGATATTATCGACGTATCTGGCGTTTGCAAGTTCATTGACGGCGTTAAACTGTGCGTCGGCTAAATATTCGGACTCGTAATATTTCGCCTTTACGGGGTACAATCTGCCCGCGACGTTGCCGCTTGCGTCCGCCTGTACAATATCGTTGTTTTTCGTTCGGTAATAGTAAACCGTCGCAAGGGTGGAAGGGCGGGGCTTGTACTTTGGAATATAAACGGGCGAGCCGTCGTCGTTA
>CAJUMW010000031.1 GCA_910587625.1 uncultured Christensenellaceae bacterium | reverse complement strand
GTCAAGTACGGCAAGTCTTTTTTTTGCTTTTTTTGTTTATATTTTAAAAATGCGGCAATAACAACTTTGTAGCACGACTAAAGGAGGTACGGTTTGAAAGTTTTGAAACTTGCATTTTTAACGCTTGCAGCGGCATTAATACTGTGCGCGGTAACGGTTTTTCCGCAGAAACCGTGCTTTGAAAGCGGAGAAAGCTATACGTTTTTCGTAGGCTCAAGCTCGAAAGACTGCAAAGTTGTTACCGTAACCCAAAACGTCGCGCTCGAAAAACTTTTACTTAAAGACGTTTGCGGAGAATGCACGGAATATAAAGACTTTGACTTGGACGACATTTTAAAAAAGTATGACGGGGAGATACTTTTTTCAGAGCAGCTGTCGGACAGCGTCAATTATTATTGCCGCGCAAATTTGCCGTATTCCGTCAATTTATACGGAAAAGAGATAAACCTGCACATTTCAGTGCGAGGCGACAGTGCAAAAATAGCTTCACCGATAATTTTCGGCGGCTATTGAATAAAAGGCAATTTTGCCGTCAACAACTAAAAATAAGGAGTTAAAAAATGAACAACAAAGAAAGAAACAAACCCACTAAGAAGAAAGTTTTAATGTATTACCTCATTTTGGCGGCCAGCCTTTTGGTGGTTGCCGCTGTAACCTGCGGACTTGTATTCGGCTTGCGCACGAACGACGTTACACCCCCGCACTTTATTGAAAATCCCGACAACGACAATGACCCCGACGGCGACAAGAATGATGAAGATGAAAACCCTCCCCCCGACGACACGGTTGACACTTCTACCGCATACGAGTTTATTGTACCCGTAAAGGACGTAAACCTTTCCCAAGCCCACGTCTTTTACTACGACAAGACGCTTGACAGATACTGCCTGCACGAAGGTATGGACTTTAAGTGCGACGCCGGCGCAGAAGTTTTAGCGGCGGTTGACGGCACCGTTAAAAGCGTTTCGACAAACGATATGCTTTACGGCGCGG
This sequence comes from uncultured Christensenellaceae bacterium, assembly GCA_910587625.1. Lineage (GTDB taxonomy): Bacteria > Bacillota > Clostridia > Christensenellales > Borkfalkiaceae > Coproplasma. The sequence goes on along the minus strand of CAJUMW010000031.1, from coordinate 7,005 downwards.
TAATTACAATCGAACACGCAGACGGCATTACTACCGTGTATAAATTTATCGCTCCGGTCGAGAATCTTAAAGAAGGCGACAAAGTTTCGAGAGGCGACGTAATAGCAACGGTTGCCACAGCAGTCGGCACCGAAAATGCAGACGGTGATCACCTCCACTTTGAAGTATTCAAAAACAATGTAATGCAGGACCCCGACGACTATTTGGATATCATATCTAAATAAATTCAAATCCGCCCCCTTTTGCGCGGCGGATTTTCATTTTTAAAAATGTTAATTTTCAAAAATATTTGTCATATGTGTCAATTTATCACATTATATTTTTTTAATAACTGTTAAATTCACATTATTTATCGGTAATAACATAAAATAGTGTTGTAAAATAACAAAAATTAAATTTGGGAAAATTTATAAAATGTTATTGACTAACAAAAAAATTAGTGTTATATTTATAGCGCAAACAAGGGAAATACCTTTTTGAAAGGTTAATCGGGAAATGCTTGATAATACTAATAAATGAGGTGAATTATGAGATTTTTTAATTGGCTTCGTTACATCAACAGCCTTATGTCTCCCACAAAGAGCAAGAAAAACTAAAAGAAATTAATTGCACAAAGTAAGAAGAAAAATGTAAAAACGCATTGCGCTTTTGTTTGCGAGCCGCAATGCATTAAAAACAAATGAACGGAAGTCGGGTTATTGCCCGACTTTTAAATTTAAATTAAAAACGCTTCGGCTAAACGAAGCGTTTTATTTTACAGCTTTGTACCGCCGCTTTTTACAGAATGCGGAGAAATATTTTCAAGTATGCCCGTATTGATAAGTTTTTTTCCGCGAACGGCGGCAAAATCATACTCGGCTTGTTCGATAACTCTGTCAAGCACAAAACAAAAATCTTTAAATCCGCTCGACAGCAAATAGTATGAAAGCGAGCCCGGCACCGTGTTTACTTCGCTCAAATACACTTCACCTTCAGAAAGAATAAAATCAAACCTTACTATTCCGCGCATATTTAGTTTTGAGTACACCGTTTTGGCGGTATTTTTAATTAACTGCGACATATCACGGGGGATATCGGCAGGCATAACACTTTTTCCGCCGCCGCAATACTTGTCGTCAAAACTCAAAATATCTCCCCCCGTAAACGCCTCTTCGCAATCCGAAGCAATAACTTCATCCCTGTAAAAATAAGCCGCACAGTTGATTTCTCTCCTGTTTGACAAATACTTTTCGACTATTACCGCCCTGTCGTAAATCAATGCGCATTCAACGCTTTCTTTAAGCTGTTCAAGCGTTTCAGCCTTTTCCACGCCTATACTCGAACCCAGGCTTACGGGCTTGACAATGACCGGAAACTGCGGCATATTGCCGCACGAATCAAGATCCGCCATACTTTTAACGTAAGCGTAATCGGCTGTCTTCACGCCGAGCGAGCACAGTATCAGTTTAGTCAAATACTTATCCATAAACAACGACGACTCGAACACGTCGGCGCTTGCAAGCGGAATACCGGCAACAGTGCACGCACCGCTCACTCCGCCACCCTCCCCAAACCCACCGTGACAACAGTTTAAAGCCACGTCAATTTTAATGAATTTTTTGGGTTTTTGACGTTTATTTAAGGCATATATGCCGCCCAATCCGATAATTGCCTGCGGATTGCTTTTATATCCGCCGCCCTTGAACGAGGAAATATCGGCAAGCTTTTCGCCCGTATAGGACTTTCCGCTTTGCGATATGTAGAAGGGTACGACCTCGTAACCGCCGCTCTTTAAAACGTTGATTGCCATTGTTCCCGTAATTACGGAAATTTCGTTTTCATTTGAGTTGCCGCCGAATATTACCAATACTGTCTTTTTCATAAAAAAATTACCTCCGCTAATTTTTCAGCTTTGGTAATTCTAAATTGTTTTCATTTGTTCAGTATATATCGGGTAAATCGTTCAAAAACAGAACTGTGTCGCCCGGCTTTAAAATTGCTTTCAATTTTTCCTGAGCGGCGTTCAAAGTTTGCACGATACATATTTTTTCGGGGTCTCCGCCGTTCTCGAGGTACCCTTCTTTGACGGGAATAACAAGCGTTTCCCCGACTAAAATTACATTGTCAAGCCCAACAAGGTGCTTGCCGAGCGCACGGTTTTCGCTCTCTTCAAGCATACCCAGCTCTACAAGCCCCGGCGTTACGCAAATTTTGCAAGCGTTAAAACTATTTAAAACCTCTAATGCCGCCGCCGCACCCTTGACGTTGGAGTTGTAACCGTCGTCAAGAATATTAACTCCGCCCGAGGAAATAAGTTGAAGCCTGTGTTCGATATAGTCAAGCTTTTCGCAAGATAAGGCAATTTCCTTTGCGCTCATGCCCAGCTCGTGCGCAAGCATTGCCGCTATAGCGATATTGTCCACCGCGTGCGCGCCCAAAAGCTTTGTATGTGCAGACACCGTTTCTTTGCCGAAACAAAGCGTAAACGTACTTCCGTTGCAGTCGCTTTTTACGTCCTTTACGCAGTCGACTGTAAGTTTGGGGCAGGAATATGCCTCGAATAACGCCGAACAGTCGCTTGCAATTATCGCTTTTTTACAGCCCGATAAAATTTCCCCTTTTGCCTTTACTATGTTTTCGATACTGCCGAAGCTCTCCAAATGCTGCGGACAAACGCCTGTTATAAGCGAGTACTCGGGTGGGCAAAACTCGCACAGCTCGGCAATATCTCCGACGTGCCTTGCACCCATTTCCGCAATAAAAAAGTCGAAATTTCGAATGTCGTTGTTGTTAATCGACATCGCAAGACCCATAGGCGTATTGTGCGAGTTAGGCGTTGCAAGCACCTTGAATTTGGTTGTCAGAATTTCGCAAAGAATTTTTTTTGTGGAAGTTTTGCCGTAACTGCCCGTTATGCCGATTACCCTTATGTTTGAGTTTTTAAGCTTAGCTTTTGCCTTTCTTACAAACTTTTTATTGTGCGGAACCTCGTAAATTTTCGCAATTGAATTTGACAGCGCGAGTATCGGCATTATGAGCAAGCCGAAAAGCGACAGGGCACAGTACCGCAAAAGCGTAAACACGCTGTTGCCCCAAACAAAGTCGGCAAAATTCAAAAGCGTGACCGCCAAGTAAACCAAAATCAAAGATACGACCACTAAAACCACATACAGCCGTTTGAGCCGCGGTGTAAACGTTACGGGCACTTTGAGCGCAATTTTGTTGTCCGCCCAAATAAATACGGCGAAGAACACCGCAAAGCAAGCAAGGCTAATTACCGCCGCCCACTCTCCCGAAAAGGAAAAGCACAGCGCAACCACCGCAGTTGACAGCACGCACAGCATTGTTAAAAGAACGTGTTTGCCAAACGTCAAATTGCCCTTCTTTTTTGCCCATTTAAACAGCTTTGTCCCGCTGTATGAAAGCGACTGTAATATGCCCGTCAAGCGGTAAAAACAGACGCAGTACAATAGCGCGAACAACACGGCGCACACAACACATTCAATTGTCTTTGGTACGGAAATAAATATGCCCATTTACAGTTCACCCAAAAAGGTTAAAATTTTTTCGTTGAATTGTCGAGGATGCTCACAAAAGCAAAAATGCCCCCCGTCCATTATCTCCAACTTACTACCGGCAATGAGGAGATTAAAAATTTTGCCCTCCTCGTCGGGAGGCGTAACGCTATCTTCCCTGCCGTATAAAAGATAGGTCGGATTGGTTATTTTTTGCGCTGCATCGCGCAAGTCCTCGTTGACTATTTTTTTGTAGCTCTCCTTCATCATAGGGGAAAGCTCTCTGTATTCTTTACTGCCGAAATGGCGTTCGGCAAATTTGGGAAACAACTTTTTAATACGTCGATACACCCTTACTTTGCGCAGGTATTGAGATGAACGCGGCTTGACAAGCCCGGCTCCCCCCGTAATTACCAGCCCGTCGGCAAGACAGCCGAACTCGGAAAGCAACTTGATTGCAACCCTTGCCCCAAACGAATGCGCGAGAATATGCGGTTTATCGAGGTTTAGTTTTTTTATGAATTTTGCAAGCCAATCGGCATAGTCACCCACCGAAAACGCAAAATCGGTCTGTTCGCTTGCGCCGAAACAAGGAAAATCGAGCGCGGTAACGCAGTAATATTTCGACAGAAATTCAATTTGGTAATAAAAACTTTCTTTGCTTGCGCCGTAGCCGTGCAGAAGAAGCAGATTTTTACCGTCTCCCGCTCTCTTGTAAGAAACGAATTTACCGTCGATTAAAATATTATAACTCCTTTACCATGACAAGGCAATCTTCGCCGTCGGGGTAGTACCTTGTACGCGCATACGAGCCTTTAAAGCCGCATTTGAGATACATTGACATAGCCTTACGGTTAGAAACGCGCACTTCCAAAAACGCTTTTTCCGCACCGCACTCTTTTGCTATTTTCAAAAGCTCGGCAAGTATTGCCGTGCCTACGCCGCTGCGCCTGAAATAGCCCGTCACGCCCACATTTGCAATATCGGCTGTGTCCACAGCTATTGTAATGCCGCCGTAGCCTATAATCTCTCCCCCGTCCTCGGCAACTACGCCGTGGAAATTGTCGCTTTCAAAGCTGGAAACGAGCATCGCATACGACCAGTGTTCCTGCGGAAAGCACTCCCCTTCCAATTCAGATATGCGCAAAATGTCCTTATATTTCCAAGCCCTAAGTTCCACTGTAATTCTCCTCAGCCTGACTTTTGCGAACGTACAGAGCGTGCATTTCCGAAGCCGTATCGCACTTTTCGACAGCTGCCGAAAGACAAATTGACGGATTTATTCTTGTATAGTTGCCAAAATTAAGGTTTTCAAAGCCGTAAACAGGCAAACTCAACGCCGCAACCTCGTCAAACGAGAGATAGCAGGGATTTTTTATTATTTTTCCACCCTCGAAACCGCAGACGTAAAAATGATTGTGCGCAGCGTCCACGGCAACGAGAAATGGCTTTTCGCTGTTGACATTATATGCGATAAGCTCGAACGCCGTTACACTTTTCAACGGCTTGTTTGTTGCAAGCGCAAAGCCCTTGACGGTGGCTATACCTATCCTTATACCCGTAAACGAACCGGGACCCGTTACCGCAGCGAAAAAGTCGCAGTCCTCGGGCTTAAGTTTTAATGCGTCGAGCGTCCTTTCGATTTCCTGCATAAGCATTACGGAATGCTGCATAGCGCAATCGGGCATATAGTTCAAAACTGTGTTTTTACCCTTTTGAGCAAATACCGTAAGGTAACGCGACGAAGTATCGATTGCAAGGAAATTACTCATAAATTATTTTTCGCTCCCTTTCCCCTCGCTTTTGAATATGCACTTTTTTACAATTTTTCGGCAAAACGTCGGCAATATTTTCCGCCCACTCTATAATACAGATTGCTTCCGCATAGAAATAGTCGCAAAGCCCAAGCCCTTCCGCCTGTTCTCCGCTTTTAAGCCGATAGCAGTCAAAATGGTAAAGCACGCCGTCATAGTCGTTCATATACGCGTAAGTCGGGCTTAAAACTTCTGTTTCGACGCCCAAGCCGCGCGCAACGCCCTTGACAAAGACGGTTTTACCGGCGCCCATTTCGCCGCCGAGTAACACCACGTCACCCTTCTTTAAAGATTTAGCGTATTTTGCCCCGAACTTTTGAGTGCTTTCGGGACTGTCCGATATAAAAGTTGCCATACCACTATATTATAAACCAACGCTTTAATTTTTGCAATTATATTTTAACCGCAAAAAAATAAACCCCGAAGGGTTTATTTTAATTAGTTTTCGTCATTGACGGGCGGAGTATAGTTTTCAAGCAATTCCGCCAATACGGTATAAGATATGCTTTCGCTTGCGTCAAGGCTCGAATAGTCTCCGTTGGAGGCAAATTCCAAAGTCACGGTAGCGCCTGCATTGAGATAATATACCGCATAGTATTCATTTACAACAACGCCGTCCTCACGCTTGGTCTCTTCAACCGCCTCTACTACCGAGTTGTTGGCAACCAAATCGACAAAATAAATTCCGTCGCTTACCAATGCCGAAGAGAGCGCGACTTTATAATAGCCTGCCTGCGTAGTTCTGAACGTAATATTGAAATTTTCTCCCGTAACCCATTCAAGTTGAGCGTTACCGTCTATCGCGGTGTTTACAAGCGGAATTTCAAAGGTCGACGCCTCTCCCACTTCAACCGCATGCGAACTGTTGGGCCTTGTAAAGCTCAACTGAACGTAGTTTGCCGAGTCGGTAGCTTTTACCGTAAAACCTTTACCCACTACCGCTACAAATTTAGAAGTAGTATTATGCCCGTCAACGGTAGCCGTAAAATTTTTGCCGTTTATCTGAACGGACGTGTTGGACATACCGTTGTTGATTTTTTCAGGGTTAAAGAAGTGATAGGTTGAATTTGCCTCCGCCTTAATAAACGCGGCGTCATAATTCGAAGCATTAAAGGGTGAATCTTGCTCGCCGGTGGGTATTTCCTCCAAAATAATAAAGAGAGTAAACTTCATTAAATCAGCGGTACCTATCTCTACGGTGTCACCGACTTCGAGATAGACAAGCGAAGAGTTACCGCAACTTACAGTTCCATATCTTTGACTTTTTAAAGTAAAGCGACTATCCGCTGCTTTAAACTCGTACAGACCGTTTCCGGGAATATAATAATCGCTTTCGGGGTCGTCGTCAAACGTCATGGAATGCGTAGGATTAGTTACCGATAGTCTTACATTGACTCTAAGAAAAGTTTTTTTTTGCGTCTCGGGTGCCTTTACAAGCGTAATCGTCGTGCTGTATCCGTCGGCAATCTTTACTTCTTTACCGTCGTTGTCGATAGGGTCTTCGCTGTAAGGATTACCGTCTTCGTCAACGTAAAGATAGCCTTCGGGGATATCTAAAAGATGAACGTTAAAGCTTGTGGAACCGTTGTCGAAATACGATTTGAGATTTACCTCCGCAACGCCCTTGTCATCAACTTCAATGGGCTGTGCGCAACCGGGTCTGCCGTTGTTTGCGCACATCTGTACGCGAACGTTGA
>CAJUMW010000030.1 GCA_910587625.1 uncultured Christensenellaceae bacterium | reverse complement strand
TGAAGAATTGTCAACTGATTGCAACAAAAAAGTTTAAAAAAATTTATATGAGTAAGCTAAACGGCTAATTATAGATTATCTTTGATTTAACGACAGATTTTTAGAGGGAAAAACGGACTAATCATAATCAAATAACAGCACGAATAAGCCGTCGCACGGACAGCCCAAAAGTGCTGTTATTTTTATATATTATAATGCTTTTTTCAATTCTAATTCTTTTTCGTTCGGGGATAACCAATGCCGTTTATCGTCGGCAGAACGTAATACGCAAGTCGGAATATCGTTCGAGCGTTTCAGATATACAGCCATTTGCTTTTGCAAATCGTCAAAGGAATAGTAATGCAAATACCTATAAAAACGCTCGTTATCATTTCGGTGAGAACGTTCAACTTTTCCGTTATGACGTGGAGTTCGAGGACGGTTAAGTTTGTGAATTATCCCAAAATGTAAGCACAGTTTATCAAATAAATGTATTCTGCCGTCTTTTGTCTTTTCGTTTCGAAATGTAAACTCTTGCCCGTTATCAGTCTGAATTATCTTAGGACGATAACCGAAAAACTTAAAAGACCGTAAAATAAAATCAACTGTACTTTCCTGATTTTGTTCTTTATATGCATAAATAAACCGTTTACGGCTTGCTTCGTCTATAACCGTATATTGATAATATCGTTCACAAGCAACGTTACCCGTGTAGCAGGATAAAGGAACGTATTTCACATCTAATTGCCATTTAACGCCGAGTTTTAAAGGTGTATTGTAAGGCTTAGGCTTATACGGTATTCTTGTTTTAGTTTCGTAAAAATGTTGTCTATGTAAATATCGATATAATGTTGCAGGATTACGGCGGTAATTGTAGTTGCGATATAATTTGCCGTATAATTCGTTTAAACCTATTTGCGGATTACGACGCAATAAATCTTGAATACGCTTTTTTTCCGTGTTTGTTTGCTCGTTAGGGTGGTGCATATCCTTACGACTGAATCTCGGTATTAAACTCTCTAATGAGCCGTCATACTGCTTACGCCAACGCCAGAGTGTGGAACGGTTTATTTTGTATCGTCTGCATATTATCCTTATTGTTGAATACTGCAACGCTTTTAATGCGTTGTATTTTTCTTTTGCCGTAAATTTATACATTGTCTTTCCTTTCGTCCTGCTTTGTCGTAAAAGGGGGGGTGCGGAGGCAACGCGCGAAACTGCTTCGTTGCCTTCCGCAATCCCCCTTTTTTATTTCCGTCAGCTTAGTCCTGCTTTTTTATGCGGTAAAAATAAGTGCGCCACCCCTGTAATTGTCTGCGACAATATCCCCTGCAAGGGGATATATAATGCGGATTGCGTGGGCGTTACCCCCTCGCAAGCTCGACCCCACGCTATTATAAACACAAAGTCAGCAAAAGTAAAGGGTCGCAAATTTTTTCTAACATAAGCCGCTCCGCTTTTATCCTTGGAAAAAATTTGGCTAAAATTCAGCCGTATTATCTGAATTTATGCGGTAAGAATTTTTCCCTTTACGTTTGCTTTTGTTTGTGTTGACTTACAGGTAAGAAGTTGAAGGCACGCCTTCAACTTCTCTTAATTATAAGAGAGCTGAAATATAACCGCAGTCGATAGGCGCAAGCCGAAATTTTTAAAAGGCAGGTAAAGGAAGTATGGAATTTACGGGTTTAAGTGACAAAACCGTCCAACGGCTTAGAGAGTATTTACTCGCTAAGGGATGGACGGCTGACCAAATTCTTGATTTACTCGACTACATAACGAAGTAATCGAGAGATATGGAAAGGCAAAGCCGAACGGGAAACGCTTGAAACCCTTTCCCCGAACGGCTACCACGCAAAGGGCTAAACCTGCCAGCCCTTTGCTGAACTTATTTCAAGTCTATCACAGCAAAATCAAAAAATCAAGATTAAAACGGCAAAAAGCCGAAAATTTTTTTTAAGGAGTTTATATATGAAATACGTTACTAATTACTACAGAACCAACACAGACACACGCAACAAAATTTTAAAACGCTTTTCAATGTTTGATGGCGTAGGGCTTGACCTTACAGGCGCAAAGTCCTATGACGACGCGCTTAAAATGTCGGGGCTTGACTACACTGCCGAAAAAGTCCCTCTTTATCTTGCGGACGGCTCAAAGCTCGAAAACCATTTCGGCGTTGCTAAATCTGACAACCCGTCTTGTATACTCGGCGTTGTAGGTAATCAGTATCACGCAGTCGGAAACCGCGAGGCGTTCGCTGTTGCCGAAAATATCGTAAACGAGGGATACGCCAACTATGAAGTCGGCGGACCCTCTATGAAGTCGCAAAACGCCCTTGACTATGCAAAGAGCTTTTTAGTACTAAAAGGCGACGACTTCCAAATTGAGGACGATATTCTCAATTCGTTCGTCGTTTTCAATAATTCGTTCGACGGCTCGACGGGCGTTCAGTATCAAGTTATCTGTCAACGCGTCGTATGTATGAACGGAATGGTGCGTTATCTCGGCGGAAAGGACAGCCAAATCAAAATCAAGATACAGCACACCGAAAGCGCAAAAGACCGCATCAAGACCGCGAACAAAATCATTATGAAACGCCAAAACGATATTGAGATAATCAAAAAAGAGGCGCAGGCGTTTATTGCACAAGGCTTTACGCGCAAAGAGTTTGAAAAGGAAATTATTCCGCTTGTGCTCGAAGAAAAGAAACTCGTCGAAAAGGACAAAGAGCGCGAACGCGGACACGAAAGAGTGGCGCAAGTAGTGGACGACTTAATGCAAGCGTATAACGCCGACGATACGCAAAATTACGCCTCATCTGCTTACAAGGTTATACTTGCGTTAAGTGATTACGAAAGCCACGCCGAACCGCTCCGCGACACGGGCAACGGACAAATTTATATGAACCGTATAGTTAAGGGTATGGCACTTACAACCACCGTTGCACAATATATAGCAAAAACCCGTAATATATCAGTTAAACATTAAAAAAAATTAAAACTGTACTATCGGCTATACGGGCAAATAAATTTTAAAGAGGTAATTAAAATGAACAAACAGCGCAGAAAAGTTATAAGAGAATTGATTGAACAAGCACAATCATTAAGCCAACAAATCGAAGAAGTCTTAAATGAAGAACAAGACTATTACGATTATATGCCCGAAAATTTACAAGGTAGTGAACGTGGGCAAAATGCAGAAGAAGCTATATGCAATTTAGAAGAAGCACAAGGCAATATTGAAGACTGCATTTCAAATCTTGAAAGTGCTATTGAACTTTAACACAATTTAAGAGGTAACTACAATGATAATTTTTGATAATCGATACTACAAATACGACGAAGAAGAAAAAACAATGACTGTCGAAGAATTTTTCGCCGAAGTAAACGATAACAATTACTTAAATTTTGGCGACGGACAGATTAAAGTATTTGACAACAACTACTTTGACGAAGATTTAGAAGCACCCATTTTTAGACCGTTGGAACTTGACGAACGGCAATGGAAGTCAGAAGTACTTATAGCCCATATCTTTAAAAATCTTATAGTCCTAATGATAGCATAAAAACCGCCCCTCGTCCGGCTGTGCTGGATGAGGGGCATTTGTTTATCCTTTCCGCATTTCGTTCAAGTCATTGAAGAAATAGCTATTTAATTTTTTCATTACAGAGAAAGTCGCTTTTTCGGTTTTAAACTCGTCCAAATCATTTATACCTACAGTAGAGCGCAACGCCTTTTCGGTAAAGAAACCGCTGAAACAGTCCGTAGAAAAACGCTTACTGTATATCTTTTTGCTACTTAAATAATAATGCTTTTTCTCAACTTTACCGTCCTGCGTGCCGTTCTCAACGTTTAGATTTACTTTGCAATACCCAAACGTATTATAAACACGTTTTTGATACCGCACAAGTTTAGCTATTAAACCGTGATATAAGTACATAGGTAAAGTATAATCACCCCTATCATAGCGGTACTTAGAATAGCGTTTTTCAAAGCCTTTATATATCAAATTAACTATTAAGTCCTCGACGAAGAATAACGGCATAGCTAAGCGCATTTCAAAACACTCATCAATATTTACTATCTCGCATAAATCGCGCACATCCGCTCCCAAACTTTCAGGGCGTTGCTCGTCCACGATAACACGAACAAACGGAAAATTGTCTACCGTAGCGGAATGGCGCACCATTTTCAGCCAACTATTAAATAAGTCGTTCTTCTGATTTGCATTAGTATCTTTCTTTTTTAGCTCATTTAACTCAAGATTGTTTTTACGCTCTTTTCCTATTTCGGTTATATTGACTACGCCGAACTCGAAACTATCCGCATATTTATTGTTTTCAATTAAAGTCTTTCCGAGCCTTAAACTGTCAAAGTCCAGAATATGCGAATGGCGCGAATAGCTATCTATATATCGGCTGTCCTTTTGAAATAAGTCCGTATCCCATAACGGAAAGTTGCCTATATCATCTAAAACGTTATCCGTTCTAATAGAATAGTTGGAAATTATTAAACTGCTTTCAATAACGTAGATGAAATATAACTGCGCGTAGACTTCAATCACTTTCCAGATATTCTGAACGTACAGCCCGTCATCGTATTCCACACCGTAACGCTCATAATCATACCCGAAGATAAATTTGTCTTTATGCCTATAAAAACGCCGTCTAAGAGAATTTATAAACCGTCTGCACGTTGCAAGGTTATAAATGTAATGCACCGCCATAGCGTGCTTAATTTCACGCTCTAAGTTTATCCAAGGAAAGTACGGAAACTTTAAATCACAGTCCAATATTTTCTCGAACGCCTTATCCCGAAACATTATCTCTTGACTTAACGCCATATCCGTTATTATTGTAGTTTTCTTTTTACCCATAGTGCCACAAAGCATAAGAACGATGGGACGTTCATTTATAAAGCCTCTGTCTTTCATTTCCATATGATTAAGCCGTGAATACCCGATAGATTTACGAAAATTCAAAAAGACTACAAAAGCAATTAAAACCCATACAAAAATAGGAATAACGCTTAAGTCCATTAAGAGCTTTACAAACTGTATGTAAAGCGTTGGAGTCTTTAACGCCGCGATAAAATAAAGATAATAAGCAAAGAACGAAATTACGATAGCAATTATATTAAAACTATACGCCCATATCCAAGCTAATATTTTTAAATAAACAGTATTTTTGCGGACAAAGCCGAAGAAGTTTATAACCCAATTTTTAACGGGCTTGCAGACTTTTAGTTCAAAGCATTTAAAACCGCGCAGAGCCTTGCTTTCCTTGCCGTAGTCATTATTTTGTTTACGGCCGACAAATAGACTTACAATAAATACGATAAGAAATACGGGCATAACGATTAAAATAATTTTCGTTATGTAAAATAAAACGTCCGCAACCTTGCCCATATACGCCGAAAAGTTTTCCATTGAAAAAAACATCGTCCAATAACCGCTTATATTAGCAATAAACTCTTCCCACGTTCTCGGCAGGTGTAAAGGCAATTCAAAGGGCTGCTCCGTAAAATCATTTACCGTAATATCTCCATGCAGTTCTATTCCCAATAATTCGGATATGTAATACTTAAATGAGTTACCGAACGCAACAAGACTTTCCCATATCCTTAAATGAGCGTAACGGAAAAAGAACGGTACCAATATGATACTTGCTACAATAACGGATATCATTATCCAATGGCGGTAATCTTTTAATCGTTTCATTTTACTCCCCCAACCGTCCGAAGGTAAACATAAAATAACCAACAACGATTACTATGACGATAACCGCGATTATCTTTATTATATTTTTTATATTTTTCATTTTTATTAACCTTGATTTTATTTGATTTATTATTTCAGTTGTAGTACATTAAAATTGTGAAATACATAACTATTGATTTTCGTATCGAAAAAATAAAGCCCAAAAACAAAATTAAAGATATAGGTTTATGCTTTGAGTCTATAAACCGTTCAATAGCATATAACAGATTTAAACTCGGTAACGATTTTATTGATTTATCTGACGGTAACCACACATTTGAAGAAACCGATTGCCCGTTCTGCGATAAATCTCACACCTGCGAAATTATAACGAAGATTTATTCGGCAGACAATCTGAAAAGAATTCTCGAAGTGAAGTGCATACACTCTGACAAATTTTTTTCTTCTTACCAAGAGGGCATAGACAAAAATCAATTGAACTAATAATCATTGAATAAATTGCATTGTATAAAGCCCATTTATGCGTATCTGATACATCAGACAACATATATTCCCGAAACACTTTAATATCTGACAAAGAAAAAAATTTTTCTATATCAAACTTTTTAAAGTTAACCCATATTTTCTTTTTTATCATTGATTTTATTTCCTTTTTATGGTAGAATTTACTAAATTAAATCAGTAGAGGTATACACCTATGAAAGAAGAACTTATTTGCCCAATTTGCGGTGAACCTACAAGTGTTTACATGGGCAATGCGAGGAAAGATAAACTTTGCAGAACTCACGGCAAATTAGCCAACGCAGGTGAAATTGAAAAATGCCCCGACTGCGACAAATGGCATGAAACAAATAAGCCATGCAAATGCAAAAAATCTATTAAGAACGAAGTATCGTTTACAAAAGATAAAGATAGAATTATAGGCGAAAACTGTTTAGACTGCAGCGAACCGTCTTATGGATATTTTTTCTGCAAAAAATGTTATTATAAATATCGGAACAAAAGCGTAATTCTCAAAATCACTAATTGCTCCGAAGTAGAAATTTTAGAATCAGGTTATGAAAGCAAAATCACTTGTGACGACGGACACCCTGTAAAAAGTCAACAGGAAGCAATGATCGACAATTATTTATTCGGGCACAATATACGCCATATATACGAAAAACCTTTTCCAATAGATGGAAATCCGGAACATGACCTTCATCCCGATTTTTACTTACCCGAATTAGATATTTACATAGAACATTTCGGAATTACAGGTAATAAAAAATACGAAGAAACATAAGAATACAAACTTCCATTATACAAGAAAGCTGGTGTTACTTTAATTTGCACAACGGGGAAAGATATAAATAACCTAAGCGCAAATCTTGAACGTAAACTAAAATTCTACGTAAAAGGAAAAATAAATTATTTGGACGAATAACGACTATGTTTCAACAATACAATACGCCAATCGGAACAGTACCTAATAGTGAACCTATATTTTCAGTAGGAAATAATGTGTATCCGCAATTCATCATAATCATACTTTTGGTTATTTCAGTAATCGCAATAATCAGCGCAGGAATTATAATTTATACACTCTATAAAAAATACTATAATATACTTAATAACGATACACAAAAACAAACCATGCCATGCAAACAAATTGGAATTATAATATTGGTAATCGCAATTGCGCTTATAGTAACAATCATTGCATTTGGAATATACGCAATAACGCTAATATAACAACTTACAAGGACGGATTATCCGTCCTTTTTAAATAGTTTTTTTAAGAGCTTAAACGGCGCAGTTATTACAAAAACCATACCTTTTACAATCCAAGAAAGTACACTCATAACAGGGGATATAAAATTCAACAAAACAAGAAGTAAAATTAAAAAAATAATTATTCCAACAACTTTCACAAATATATTCCAAAAATCATTTTCACCGACCGAAAATACGGGTTCGTTTGAGCCTGTTTGCCAATTATCAACCACGCCCAAATTATAAATTTTTCCTTCGCTTTTAAATTTTAAGCGTAGAATTGATACGTCAGAAACGAGAGTACCTTCACGAACTGTACCCGTTTCGATCTGATCTAACATCCATATAAAATAATCTTCTTCTGTATATTCAGTTTCAGCAAAAGCAATAACCCATTGATGAGAAGAAATCAAATTCCGAGCGTTTTCCTCAATCAAATACGTATCATTAGCTTCAATTTCCGATAAAAAATTTTGCGAAGATTGAATACGATGCCACGAATAATCACCATGAAACCATCCATGACCGTTATTAGTAACAATATCATCAGCATAAAGTGTTACTGGTTCATTCTCAACAATATCACCATACTCAGCTTCATCACGCAAATACCCAACACCTTTATCTCGAATTTTATATGATTGCGTTTTATATTCAATATCTGCTTCGTACATATCGTTTATATCCCAATCAGTAGAAAAAGCCAAAAAATGGGCACATGTCTTGTAGTCGGTATAGGCAAAGCCGAAGAATTTGAAACCGTCAGCGTATTCACCCGTTGCCACAAATTTATCAGTAATAGTAACTGTTTGTACTTCCTCGCACTCATAAGTAACTTCGCCGTTCAAAGTACAAGCGGTATAGCATTTTGCCACTTCAAAGGGAACTTGACGAACATAATTTTTTGTTTCGGTTTCACAATCCTCATCTACACTGTCAACAAATTTCCGAAAAATACAAGTAATATCATAGTAACGAAGTCTATCACGTTTAACGGAAAAATCTTTCACATAATACTTTTGAAATACGCCAGAAGAAGATACAAGCTCTAAGGCATAATCGGAAGGGGAATAACTATTGCCTATCGTATAGCTCATGCGAATATAAGTTGCATTATAAAGCGAATTCATAGAGGGATTATAAACATAAATAAAGAGCTGTTCACCCTCTCCTTCTGCAACCGTTATCACTTCCAAAGAAGTTAATTCAGGACGATACAGATAGTTCTCAACATTAAAATCTTTATCCCTTTGTAAATCTTGCAAAACCTCGTCTGACGTTTCAGCACTTGCAAGCCTAACGCCGTAAATATCAACGAACGCAAGGAACACAAGCAGAG
>CAJUMW010000029.1:6486-9116 GCA_910587625.1 uncultured Christensenellaceae bacterium | reverse complement strand
TAGAGAGCTTTTTCAAAATCGTGCTTGCGGACGCGCCGCTCGACGTCATAGAGCTTATAAACAACTTGACAGTAGAAACATACGAGAAAATGGGTATCACGGAGAACACGGACTGTTCAAACTTTTCGGCAGACTACTTCCCGTTGTTCTCTGACTTGCTCGATACACTTAAAAGCAAAGACACGGCGCAAATGGACGAGCTTACGAAAAGGGATATGAAAACGGCAGAGCTGTACTTGCAGAAGTTCGTCAATGGCAGATACAGCGATATATGGAACGCGCCGAGTACGCTCAAAGTAAACGCCGACCTTATCGACTTCGATTTTCAGTCGCTGTTTGCGAACAAGAACAACGTAGTGGCGAACGCACAAATGCTGCTTGTTTTCCGCTTCATAGAACAAGAGGTCATAAATGCGCGAGAGCGGAACAAAAACGGCGCAAACTTGCGAACGCTTATCATTGCGGACGAAGCGCACTTGTACATAGACCCGAAATTCCCGATAGCGTTGGACTTTTTCTATTCGATGTCAAAGAGAATACGAAAATACAACGGCAGCTTTATTCCGGCAACGCAGAATATAGCCGATTGGAATGCGAACGAGGAATTGCGCGGCAAGACGAGCGCGATTATTAAAAATTCGCAATACACGTTTATTTTCAAGTTAAGTGCGCCCGATATGAAAGACGTATTGGACGTGTATAGGGCGGGCGACAGCTTCAACGACGAGGAACAGCGCATGATAATTTCTGCGGTAACGGGACAAGCGTTTTTTGTAGGCTCAACAGAGCTTCGCGCTTGCGTTCGCATACAAGCCGGCAAGTGCGCGAGAGAATTATTCAGCGAAGAAAGAAAAGAGGAGGAACAAAGTGAAAGTTAAAACAAAAGGCATTATAACGGGCGCGGCGATAGTTGTGCTTATGGCGTTGGTCGCTTTGCTTGCCGTGTTTACGGATAAACCGTTGGCGGCGAGTGCGGCGACCACGCCGAGATATGCTGTTGCATTCAATTATTCGGCATCTTACACTTACGGTTCGGGCGCGGGAACTTCTCAACATCCGAGTTCGGGTACAGGAGTGTATAGCGCATCGTTTACATACGGAGCGAACAAGTCGAATTATACATTATCGGTTATGATGTACGGCAGTTCTACTTCGGGAACGGGAACATTTGTGAGCGGCGGTTTCATCGACTCGACGGATATTACGGTGGAGATTTCGTCAAGTATTAAGATGACCGTAACCATAAAAGACGCAAACGGAAAAAGTATCGGTTCGGGAAGCAAGAAAGCGACAGCTTCAAATTTAACGGAAGGTACATATTCGGTATCTATATCGGGTAGCGGCGGCGGTCCGATTAACTCACGCGCGGGATGGGCATACGGTTTCAGCGGTTCGTTTACGTTCCAAATAGATAAAGGTGCGCCTACGATAAACGGAGCGAGTACGTCAACGACAGGCAAATATATCAACAGCGCATTTACGGTTTCGGCAACGGACAGCGGTAGCGGTGTAAAGACTATGTATATGAAAACTCCGAACAACAGCACGTTTTATTCCGTCGGTACTTCTACAACCGTAAATAAAGGAAGCGCGAACGGAAGATATACTTTCTATGCCGAGGACAATGCAGGGAATCGGTCAGGGTATTATTATGTAAACTTTGACGATACGCCGCCTACAATGACTTGTGTGGGCGCGAGCTTCGGCTCAAACACGAACGCAGGCTTTACCGTAAGAGCCGAAGATAATTCGGGAAGCGTTATTCTGTATCGCAAATTGGACGACGGAAATTGGATAGCGAGTGGAAGCAGTTATACGGTATCGAACACGGCAGAGGACGGAACGTATTATTTCTACGCAATGGACGGAAGTTATGGGAACAAATCAAGCGAAGTATGGGTGCAACTCGGCGCAGAGTTAAGTGGCGAGTTTGTAAAATCCGAAACGGATAATAGCGTGTACTTTACTTGGGATAGGTCGGGTTGGACGGCAACGCTCGACGATAAACCGTACACAAAAGGCGCGTGGATAAGAACGGAAGGAGAGCATACTATTAAGTTATCTTCAAAAACAAAGAGCGCGGTTTACCCTTATAAAATAGACCACTACTACGTTCAGAAGATGGAAAAGCCTACTTGTACAAGCGGCGGCTATTTGCAGTATGATTGCGTACAATGCGGCGATCGCTATACCGACTATTCCATAGAGGAAACGGGACATTATTACGTTGCGTCCACGACAGTAGCAACCTGTACGAACGGCGGTTATACCGTTTATACCTGTACCCGTTGCGGCGACAGTTATACCGACAACTACACCAATCCGCTCGGACATAACTATGAAGCAACGTATATGCCTGCGACTTGTACGGATTTCGGTAAAACGGTATTCACTTGTCAAGTGTGCGGTAGCGGCTATCACGAAACGGACGGAACATACCCGACGGGACATAATTATAATAACGAGGTCGTAACCGCGCCTACTTGCACGGTAGACGGACTACGCAGAAGCACTTGCGAGAGTTGCGGTCATACTTTTGATACAAAAATCTCTGCCAACGGGCATAATTATAATATAACGGAATCGGGTTCGGTAAACGGAAAGACTATAAGAACGTATACTTGTACGGT
>CAJUMW010000029.1:0-6403 GCA_910587625.1 uncultured Christensenellaceae bacterium | reverse complement strand
CGAAGAAGTTACCAACTACGTCGAGTATCTGTTTGAACAGTATGAGCCGTATATGTGGTGGGTGCTATTAGCTTCGGCAGGAGTGTGGAGTATTGTTATCGGCGTTATGATTGCCATAGCCCACAAGAACGAGGAGAAAGAGAAAGCGAAGAAAATGCTTGTCAACTATGTAATCGGCTTGGTGGTTATCGCGGTAATCGTCGTTGCGTGTCCTTTCCTTATCAGAGGAATTGCGGCATTGGTAACGTAAAAGAATATCGGTATGTTGCGCTCGGTAACGGGCGCAACGCACGCCGATAAAATTTTTTTACGATTCGCCGATAAACTTGCGCGAAACCTATTGACAAAAGAAACAAACAAGACTATAATAAGTATACCGTCGTATTGATACGACTAGAATATAAACCGCAGGAGGTTATTATGAACAAGGCAGAGATTTTGAGAAAGGCGCAAAGCGACGAGGGTATGACCGTTGCGGAAATCAAGGCGTACCAAATGATGGTAGAGCAGAAACCGCAGGTGTACGGTAAGTGGGGAACGCTGAAATTGCAATACCTTAAAGAAAAGGGTATTGATTGGACTATCGCCAATCTTCCCGAATACTTGCACGGTATTGATAAGCAAGCAGACCGTATGTATGAAACGATATATGCAAAACTGTCCGCGTCGCCGCAATTCAAAAAGACGGGCGACTTTATGAAAGATTTGCAAATCGAAACGGAGATCAAAAACCGAATTGACGAGGAAATCTTAAACGAGCTTATTTATGTGTAAGGAGAAGCGGTATGGAACGTAAAGAGAATACGCCCGAAAGGGAAAGAAAGCGTATCTATGAAGAAAAGCATAAGACTGAGCGTAAAGCGAAGTGCAAGATTTGGGGGACAAGTTTAGACCGCGTTTATGCGGACGAAATAGACGAGTTCTTGTCAAAGTATCATATAACCAAAGTTGCTCTTATAGCCGCAGGCTTTGAAGCACTAAAAGAACAAATTGAAAAAACAAAAATAGAATAAACGAAATGTTGTTACGGCATAATCGTCATTCTGTCAGAGGGTATTGGCGATTATGCCAATACCCTTGAATTTTTAGGAGGGTAAATGACATTAGCAAGGATGCGCTCAATATACGAAGCGTTGGACTTAATTCAGCAAAATGATCCTAATACAGCTTTGACTTATAACAGCATAAAGAAGTTGTGTTTGGACGGTAAAATTAGATATTTTACATCGGGCAAAAAAATAATTCTAAACTATGATGACTTGATTGCCCTAATCGGTATCACGGAGGACTAAACTATGGCGACCATCATACGGCGAGATGGAAAGAAAGGAGTATCATACAAGATACAAGTAGCAGTAAAAGACGTTGGACTTGGCAAGACGGTAACTAAAAGTACAACTTGGAAACCCGAAAAAGGAATGTCGGAAAAGGAAATAGAAACCGCTTGCACAATATTTGCAGATGCCTTTGAAAAGCAAGTTGTTGATTCTTTTAAGACAGCGGAAGATGATAAGGGAAATGTAAATATTACATTTCGCGGATTGGCTGAAAAGTGGCTTGTTCGTGCCACTAATATGTATGGGGGAAGCTACGAAGGAAACGCAAGTATGGCGTTGGAAAAAATTTTGCCGATGATTGGTGGGTATAAAGTAAAAGATATAACGGCAAGTATAGTTCAATCCGTCTTTAACAAAATTGACGACTTACGAAAAACGGTGGAGATATTATACCCCAAGAAATATATCAAAGATATTTTGGCAAGGCAGGGCATTTCTTTCGTTTGGCTCAGAAAGGAAACCGAATTGAATGACGCTTCAATTAGTCTTGTATATAACGGTAAAAGAGTTGGACGAAAGTTTGCGAGTATGTTTGCCGAAGTTTGTGGTATGAGCATTGATAGGCTATTCGATATAGAAACTCACGAGGAAGAGTATGCGTTTAAGACAAGAAAGAGATTTAAGGTAGTAATATACAATATTTTAGCCTACGCTGTTCGTTTATGTATTGTAGAAAGAAACTATGCAAGTAGTGAATATGTTGATATGGGAAAAGATACGCCGCAAGAAATCAGTTGTATGGACGAGGAAGAATTGCGAAAGTTCTACGACGCTCTTATTCACGTTGATAATATTCAATGGCGTGTGGCGGTTTTAACTGTCTTAATGACAGGGATGCGGCGTGGAGAATTATGCGGCTTGAATTGGGATGACATAGATTTAGAAAATGCTAAAATTAGCATTAGACGGTCGTACTCCGAATCGCCGCGACACGGAATAATTCTAAAAGAGCCAAAAACGGCAAAGTCTAAAAGAACATTTGCTATTCCGGATATTCTTGTTAATGCACTGAAAGAATACAAGGAATGGTATGAAACTCAAAGAACTCTTTGGGGTGATCGTTGGGTGGAAAGCGGAAGCGTTTTTATACAACGTGATGGTAAAAGAGTACATCCAGCAAATATCAAAATGTGGGTAAATAAAACTTGTAAATTGGCAGGGATAAAACATTTCTCCGTACATAGTTTGCGACACACGAACATATCATTGCAAATAATGGCAGGTGTACCTATTGTAACGGTCGCAGGACGAGCAGGACATTCAAGAACAAGTACAACGACCGACACTTATGCTTATTATATTCAAAGCTCTGATAAAACTGCGGCTCAAACTCTTAATAATATATTCTCTACGGCAGGACAAAGCAATGTATTCGATTAGAACGAGAAAAACAGCCAATGGTGCTGAGTCATATCAAATTACAGTAAAGATAGTTGGTTATAATGGCAAAGCAGTACAAAAATCGACTTCGTGGAAACCAAACTATAAGATGAGTGAAAAGCAGTTGCAACTTGCACTCAATCGTGTGGCGGTTGAATTTGAAAAGAAAATCGAAGCCGAATTTGCAGGACGGCAAGCACCCATTGCGACTGAAAATACATTTTTCAATGACTTTGCTCAGTATTGGTTAAGCCAAATTGAAAAAAGACACTCGGAAGCGTATTATGCAAGTGCGAATAACGCTGTAAATAAGATTGCGCCGTTAATGAAAGATTATCGGTTGAAAGACTTAACGCCTACTGTGTTAGACGATATTCATAAACGCATAGATGATATGATAAAGACGGAATATGTTGTTACAGCAAAAAGCACACTTGCGGAAGCGGTTAAAAAGGCGGCACGATATAAGACTGTATTTTGCCGTAATAATAATGTTAGCGTTCAAACGCTAAAAGCCGCTTTGCAAATGCGTCATATTTGTTACGCATCTGCGTGTTTAATTGCGCAGGGCGTAAATATGGATGTTGAAGAAGTTTTTAATGTGCAAGTTCGGCAAGTGCCTTATAAGTCAGCCTACACCGAAGGTATGAAGCAGGCGATTCGTAACACATTAGCGGAAGCGGCAAAGTTGGGTATAGTGAAGCGGAACTATGCAAGAAAACTATATATAACAACGAAGCATCCCGATAGCGTTAAGGTTAGCTCTATGTCAATCGCTGACGCCCAAAAGTTAATGCAAACTTGCAATAGACTTGATATTCGTAAGAAACTGATAATAACATTTTTGTTGTTTACGGGGGCGCGTAAAGGTGAAGTTTGCGGACTTGATTGGGACGATATTGATTTTGAGAATAAGACCGTTTTTATCCAACGGCAATATGAAGCGGTGTCAAAGAAAGGGTTGATCCTAAAAGCACCTAAAACGAAATCGTCAATTCGCAAAGTTGAATTGCCCGACGCGCTTATAGAAACTATAAAAGAATATCGTTTGTGGTATGAGAATAAGCGTATAGAAGTGGGCGACAAATGGCAAGGAGAAAATAATGTATTGGTCGCGCAAAATGGTAAACGGCTTCACCCTACAACGGTAAGGAATTGGCTTGACGAAGCGTTGTTGCTTGCAGGCTTACCACATTGCTCAGTTCACTCGTTGCGGCACACTAACATTAGTATTTTAATCGCCGCAGGCGTATCGCCCGTTGCAGTGGCGAGTCGGGTGGGACACTCTAAAACATCTACTACTATGGATATATATGCTGATTTTCTTGGAAGTAGTGATAGGGAAGCATCGGGTAAACTGAATGATTATTTTGCTATGGACTCGGCGCAAAGAAAAACGCATAATGAGTAGAGTAAAATATAGACTTCTAAATAAAATTGTGCTATAATAATTGTACGATAAACAGTAATTTAGCGGAGGATACTATGAAAAAATTTGCTGGCGTGTTCATTGCGGCAATGATGTTGGTTTTGTGTTTTACGCTGTCAGCCTGCGGAAATAAATACACGAGTAGTTATAGTGCGACACTGATGGTAAGAGCAAACACTGCAAATGAAGCGTCTGTTTCTTTCGACACGTTTAACGGAACGTACGTAATGAAATTAGAAAACAAAGGCGACGCTGATACAGTTATAGCGTATAATGTGTCTTTGGAAGAAGGAAATGTTAAAGTTTACTATGATTTTCTAGGTAATAAAGTGAGCTTATTCGAAGTCGGAGACGGCGATTCAATGGAAGGAAAAATCGAAGCTACCACAGGCAAGACAATCTATTTCATCATCGAATCGGACGGTATGTGCAGAGCCGGCAGCTTTTCGTTCGCTTTGGAAAAAACAGAGTAATAAATTTCAATTTAGCGTAGAAGATATATTTAATTAGATAAATGGGAAACCGTTACTTTATGTAACGGCTTTTTCGCTTCTTGCGTTAATAATTCTTGATATTCTTGATAAAATGTGCTATAATAGCAATGCGACATCATATAAAATAACCTTTGGACTCGATCTCACCAAAGGTATATTTTGTTATGTTCTGTGCAAATCTTAAAATAGGTAGCAATACACTATCGCAGGATTTGTACAGAGAGGTTTACCTTGAGGTCGAGTTTTATGTGGTGTCGCAACTACGCGAGATGTGTATGCTATGGTGTCGCTCTCGCAAGGGAGCGGCATCTTTTTTATGACAACTAAAATACAAAAGAAAACTATGATGTGTGTGGTTATGCTCTTGTCGTTTTTAATGGCGTTGGGGGTGTTGACATTTAACACTTATGAAATCGCACAAGCGCAGGCTTTCGAGCAAAGTATTCCGACATTCGGATTATATTGTGAAGATGAAGGAATAATTGAAAGCGGTACAGTTAAGTTCGATTTGACAAATTCGGAATTGTTCTCGAAGCAAAAGGCGAGGGAAGAATCAGAATATCGTGTGTCGGGAAATCAAGCGGTTACATTTGAAATTCCGTTCATCTCGTCATATATAGATATACCGCAATTTGATGTTACGGTAAACGGGCAAGCCGTAGAGGGCGAGATTTGGTATGGAGATAATCAAAAGCGGTATGGCGGTAATAATTCTTATTTGGATGCAACAAGTACCGATAATTCGATTATTGAGCAAAAGCTGAAAATGACATATTCGCCCATATTAGATGAAACAATAATTGGTACACTATATACCGTAACACCCAACGCAGATACAATGACTATTACATTAAATTTAGAAAAGTCTTGTAGCTATGTATATGATGGGACTAATAGAAGAACAGAATCTTATAGTCCGGACGGAACGCAGTCGTGGGGTTATGAAAATGCTTTATCTCGGTCAAGTTATCAATACTTTTTTATAGGCGAAAATACTGTTATTGATTTTTCGACTACTTGTGAATTTCAAACGCAAGAAATAACTTTCAAGGACTTTATTGATCGTAATTATAATACGGAAAAAGAGTTTTACGATGATGCCGGTGTGCCGACGAGTTGTATATACTCTATCGCTAATAGACTTTTGCATAATAAAGGTGGTATGGCGTTTAGTGAGTTATTTTATGATTCATTGAGCAGGGTGGATCTTAATTCTTACAAATTCATTGTGCCGCTTAATGGTGAAGCAACAATAAAGTTTACTATGGAAGCAATGATACAAGTTAGCAATAGATATAATCCACCTATCTATATAATCGGTCAAAAACAATTAGGCAGTTATACTACAAATTACTCTATGGCGTTAAATGACAATGTAAAGCACCTAATCCAATCAAGCGTAAATACAAAGAAAAGTGGAGAAACTTACACGGCAAGCGCAACAGAAAATTTTTACTTTATTTGCAGTTCCGCGAAAAATCCTACCGATACCAAAAATCCAACCCAAGCAGGATTGAGCCAAAAAACACAGTTAATTGTATGTATAGTTTGCGGTATAGTGGGAGGAATAGCGTTAATCTGTTTGGGTGTAAGCGTAGGCTTTATCATTCGAGATAAGCGTAGGGCGAAATAGCAAAAAGAGTAATGCAACGATTTTTATTAGCGGTACATTGCTTGAAAAATAGCGCGAAAAGTGCTATAATGATTATACGATAAACAGTAATTTGGCGGAGAGAAAAATGAACGATATATTGGTATTTTCG
>CAJUMW010000028.1:12532-12830 GCA_910587625.1 uncultured Christensenellaceae bacterium | reverse complement strand
CGGCGCGTTTGATAGCCTTTAAGCGTTCGTCAACGCCCGAATAGCGGGGGTCGTGTTTTTCGTACAAGTAATAGTAATTCACGTCGATATACACGCGGCGGGTCTTTGCATTGCCGTCGCCGTATGTTTTCGGGCGATTTGATACGATTTTATAAACGACGTACTCGTCGGCGTTTACATCGACTTGCGAATTTGCGATATTGTCCGTTTCAACGCGCCGCAAGTGGTTTGTTATTACACCGAACGGCAAAAGGGTGTCGTCGAGTATTTTTTGTATTATCGCCGTTACGTTCATTAT
>CAJUMW010000028.1:7389-12522 GCA_910587625.1 uncultured Christensenellaceae bacterium | reverse complement strand
GTACTTTTTGACTTGTAGTTCAATCATTTTGTTTTGTTCAAGGTAGTTATCCGCCGCCCCTGCAAGACAAAACGTGTGCGCGTCGTCTTTTATGCCGCGCAAGTAAATTCGCACGTCCCGCGCGATAAGTGCGTCGTAAACTGCTTTAACGAACGGCAAGCGCAAGCGGGCGGGGCGTATTACGCCGTCGGCTTGCTGTTGCGTTGCCGTTTGCCCGTATGCGTTTAACCATTCGCAATAAAAGCAATCTGTCATTATAGGCGAGCCGTCGTCGGCTTCGCCTATTTTGACCGATATTGTTTCCCACGTTGTCGACGCACCTTTTCCCGCGATGTGTGTCGTGCGCTGTACGGCGAATTTGACAAGCGTGCGGCGTTCTTTTACCGTTTGTTTTGCCATATTATCTCCGTAATTGCGCGATAAGCGCGACAACCATTCCGTCCTTCTTGATTACGTCGTCGGGTGTGCCTTTATCAAAAGCGTCGGCGAAAAGTGCTTTGATTGCGTACGCGCGTTGCGTTCCCAAACGGTCTTGCGGTACGCCGCTATCGAGCATAAATTCTTCCGCGACTTTGATATAGCCCTTTACGGTTTCTTTTAGTTGCGGGTCTGCGTCATAGTAGCCCATTTTATACAAGATGTTGTCGATGTCTTGTTGCATTTCGACCTCCTTAACGTAATACCGTTTTGTATTGGCTCTTGCGCCGACCCGCAACTAAAAACCAATTTTAATCGCCCGTTTTCGGGGTTTCGGCGTTTGTCTTTGTTTCCTGCGTACCCGCCGCCTTCTGCACGGTCATAAAGCCGTTGTACATCGCGGGTGAGCCGCCGACGAATACGGACGCTTTGAACGCTGTTACGCCCTGTTTGAATTTGTAGTCGGACGATTTCGTAACTTCGATGTCGGCAAAGTACGCCAATTCGTAACCCTTCAATTTGCCGTAAATCAAATAAGGGTTGCCCGCCGTAACCGCACCGAAGGCGGCAAGTTTCGACGTGCAAACAAACGGTATGCCGTTAATCGTTCCCGTATTTCCACGCACAACAATGTCGTATGCGCGGCGTTTGTCCGAGCCTTTGACTTTCGCAAACTCTTCAAGCGTTAATTTGTTAAGCACAATATAAGCGTCGCCTTCGACATCTTCGTCGCCGCCGTACTTGAAAATAAGGCTGTCGAGCGTGTTTTCGTCAATGGTGGCAACGGTTTTACGCTGTGCCGTCGTAATAATGCTTGTCGGCGCGTTGATAATGCCGACAAGTTCGTCCGTGCCGCTTCCGTCGATTATTTGTCCGATAATCTTTTTGCGCAATGCGCCAATGACCGCGCTTTCGATTTCCGCAACGTAACGCGCGGCGGGCAATTTCTCGACCTCTTCGTTGACTTCGGCGTAAGCCGTGATTTTTACCTTGTTAATCGACGCATAATCGAACGTCGGCTCGGCGGTGTGGTAGTCTGCGCCTTCTTTCGTTATGCCGCCTTCGGCGATATTTTTTGCGAACGGCTTTTTGTAACTTTCCGCGCCCGTGCCTTCGAGGTGCAATTCGTTGACAAGTTTGTCAAGCGTTCCAACCTGTTCAAAAGCGGGGGCAATATCGCCGCTTGCAACCGTGCCGAGCGCGGTGGAAGAGAACGCAACGGCGCGATGTTCGAGCGTTGTCTTTTCGCCGCTTTTAAGCGATTTCGCACGCTTCTCGACCGCTTCCGCATTTTCGGCGGTGCGCTTCTGCGCGTCGACCTTTGCGTCGTCGTGTACGATAACGGGAGTCGGAGCGGGTGCGCCGCCGTTCGCGGGGCGTGCCGCGTCGCGCTCTTCTTTTGCCGCCGCTTCCGCTTCGTCCTTGCGCAATTCGGTAATGGCAAGGTTAAGCCCGTCAACCTGCTTGCGAATTTCCGCAAGGCGGTCGGCGGTGGTTTCTGCTTTTGCCGCTTCCGCTAAAAGGGCGGCGCGGGCTTCCTGCAATTCTTTAAGGGTTTTCATAGTTTCTTTGTTCCTCCAAAAATAAAAATTTTTCTTTCGCAAGTTTTAACGCCGCTTGCGAGTCGACACTTTGCCGCCTTTGTTCATTTTCCAACGCCGCCGCCTTTGCGTTATCCAACGCAATTTTGTCGTTATCCAACGAGGCGGGGGAGCGGGCATATATCGAAGTTTGCGGGTATGCGCCGTCGTTTACAGCGGATACTTCGAAAACCTTTGATATTTTGGTAATTCGGCGCGTCGGCATATCCGTGTCGAGGTCGCGCCATTCGTAACCCGATACCAAAACACCGAACGCAAAAGACATATCCTCAATGTCGCCGCGCGTTACCGCCGAGCAAAGTTCGCGGGCGGTCGCGTTGTTTTCAATGTCAAGCGTTGTTTTGATGTGTAAACCGTCGGGCTTGATTTCAACGTCCATAGTCGACCGTTTGCCGCGCCTGTGGCGTGCAAGCGGTATCATTCCGTCGTCGTGGTTTACCATAAACTTGATGTCGGATATATCCGCGTCGTCGAGCGCGTGCGGGTCGATTTCCTCGTAAAACAAGTCGCCGATTGCCGTCCTTTGATTGAATACAATCGGGCAACCTTCAATTACGCCCTTTAACGGGTCGATTTGCGCAGGGTTGCCGTCGGGCGCAGAACGCTTGATATATTGCGGGGTGGTGTACGGTTTGATTTCGTCGGGCATTATTCGTCGTCCTCCTTGTTTTGCTTCGGCGCGGTCGGTTTTTTGCCCTGCGACAACGCCGTTAATTGATAGGTATTTGCGATTGATACGTCGATATAGTTCAACGATACGCGGGTCGGCTCGTCGTCGGGGTCATAGCCCAACAATTCGCGCCGTTCGGGACGGGATAAGAGCGCGTCCTCTTGCGTTGCCTTTGCAATTTCCAAACGGCGGGCGAACGATAGCGATTGTACAACTTTGTCGTAAAATTTTATCGTGCGTCCGTGCGCGATTTGCGCCGATGTAAAGAGCGTTATTTTCATTGCTTCGGCAATCGTTAAAAGCAACGGCTCGACCGCCGTTTGATAAAACGCGGTAAAATCGTCGTCAGTGTACTTGCCGAGATATATCGGTACACTAACGCCGAACGGCGACAAAATTTCGTCGCGCAAAAACGTCAAAACGGTTTGCGGTATATCCTGCGTTGCAATTTGTATCGGCGTAAATTCGGACTCGTAGTCGGTTGCGACTATACCGTACTCGCTGTTAAATAAATGCTGTTCAAATTCCTTGCGGGATATTTCGCGTTTGTCCGCTTCCGCAACCGTGCGCATTGTCAAAATGCCGTGCAACGATAAAGACGCTTCAAGCGATTTCGGGATAGACTCCTGTATAACGTGCAAAGTTTGCAAATTTTTAAGAATTGCCCGCCAATCGGCTTGACCGTTTGCGTCGCCGCCCAAATACGGGTTTGCGCCGTAACCGACGCGAATATGTATTAAATCGCTATACGGTAAGTCAAGCGTAACGCCGCCGCCCGTCGCGCTTTGTAATTCCGCCCGCATTTCGTCGCCCGCATAGTAGAGTTTGACGCGGGCTTTTTCAAGCGGGTATAAACCGCGCGTAACGCGCTTGACATAATCTTTGCCGTCAACTTTTATCGGGACTTCGTCGTAAGCCCAATAAATAAAACAATTTCGATTGACGAGCGCGATGTAAGCGCATTTATACAAAAAGTCTTTAAGTCCGCATATCGGGTTTACACGCCCGCACAAAACGCGGTTGATGTCGTCGTCCGCGACCGTTATGCGGTGCGGGTTTTGCGTTTCAATAACCGACTTGATACTACATTTTGACACTTCCTCGCAAACGCGATGTATCGCCGTTTTTACGATGTCCGACGCGGTAATATCCTTGCCGAACGACGAAAATAAAACCGTATTTGCATTTACAACGCGGTTATACGCGGTCGGTCTATCCCAACCGAGCAAATTGTGTATGGCGTTTTTAAGCGTTGACAATCGGCTTGCCTCCTTGCGAAAAATAACAAAAAAAGTGCGCCGATAGTAACGAGCAATAAACTCGTTAATATCGGCGCACTCACATTCGTTTTGATATGTGGCGATTAAAAGATAATCGCGGCGCACTCACCGCGTCGGCGGTGGATATGCCATAATCAGACACCAACGGCGCACACGCCCGAACGGGCGGCAATACAAGGCGATTGCGGCGCACTCACCCGCGCGGGGTGGTGGTGCGTGTATTCAATTTGACCACATTATAACTCGACGCGCGGCGCGAAGTCAACGGTTTTTCGTTAAAATCTTTTAAGAAGTTTTTTTCACGGTTTGCGCGGTGGTATTGTGTAGGTATATTCCCGACGGCATTTCGGGCATAAATAAACCGCGTTTATCAAGCCGTCGCGCACATCGTATTTGCCGATTACGGCGTGATGTACGGGGCAACGAACGCTCCGCGCGTATATTTCGTTTTTGTTTTGCGGGTCGCGTTTATCGCCCATAATTAGCCTCCTATTTTCGCCATAAACGCCGACTTAACTTCGCGTAATGCGGCGTATGCGATTACTTTTGACATAGTTCCGTCAATCTTGTTGCCGATATAGCCGTTTATTTTACAAGGCATAACAAACCCGTTTTTATCGACGCGGACGGCTGTGTTGCGGAAGTTCCAACGGCAAATATCGTTGTTGTTGTAATTGATAAGCCGCGCCCGTAAATCGGTTTCGACGTTACGGGTCGGCACATTGAGCGCGTCGGTTGTCATTCGTATTTTGCGCGGTACTTCTTTGCCGAATTTTGCCGCGATTTGCTTTGCAAAGTCTTTCGCGTGCCATTCGTCGTAACCGACCGTAAGCGGGCGTATGCGGTGTTTTTGGAATACGTCCCAAATGTAGTCCGATACGACCGTATCGTCAATTACGTTGTCTTGAACGATACGCACAAGCCCCGCGTCCGCCCATTCGATGTAATTCTTTTTTTCGGGGTTAGTGGGGGAGTCGGTCGACTGCCCGTCGCCCGCCTTGACTGCCGTTACAAAATACATTGTGTGCAAGTATTTGACGGGGTCATTCGGGCGCATAAATAAAAACGTGCAAGCGCATAAGTCATTTGTTTCCGCAAGGTCAACCCCGATAATGCACCAACTGCCCGCAAAGTCGGCAATATCAAACGTGGCGGGGCAATCAAT
>CAJUMW010000028.1:6859-7360 GCA_910587625.1 uncultured Christensenellaceae bacterium | reverse complement strand
GCATTACTCGCTAATTGCTTGATGTTAAAGTCTTTTGCAAGAATAAACGCGCGGTCTGCGCCGCTGTGCCGTGCCGTGTCAACCTTTTTGCGCAAATATGACGGCTTTTTCGCAATGCCGTACATCGGGTTTGATTTCGTCCAACTGCGCTCATCGTTCCAAATTTCCGCCTCGCTGTCCTGCGTGTATAGCCATATCAACCAACGCGACGTATCGGTTTCCGCTTCGCCTTTAAGCGACTTTCGCGCGTCGGATAACCGCGCGTCAAGATAGCCGTCGCGCACAATACCCTCCGTCGTGATTTCAAAATAAAGCGGCTCGTCCTGCGTTGATACCGACGTTATAAGCGGCAAGACGGTCGAGTTATCTTTCATTTCGTGAATTTCGTCGGCAATAACGAGCGTAAGGTTTCGACCTTCTTTCGCGCCCTGCTTCGCCGACATCAATTCGATTGACCCCTTGTTTTGCTTCGAGAATTTACCCGTCTTTTTGCGTTGCTTC
>CAJUMW010000028.1:5085-6774 GCA_910587625.1 uncultured Christensenellaceae bacterium | reverse complement strand
ATTGTTTTTTCGGGTAACGTGGGATATTGTGCGCGACTCTTCGCGGAAGGCGTTAATAGCATTGAAAACGATCGCGGCTTGCGCATAATCGTTTGACGCACACATAACCGCTTGACCCATTTTGCCGCAAAACCATTCGGCAAGCACAAGCGCACCAACGAGCGGGGTTTTTCCGTTTTTGCGGGCGACAAGGAATAAAACTTCTTGAAAACGGCGCACCCAACCTTCGCCGTATGACAACTCGGTATCGTAAACGTAAAACCCGAATATCGCCTCCGTAAATGCCTTTTGACAAAGTGCCATAATAAACGGCTTACCCGCGAAGGGGGCTTGAAAATGTTTTAGTTTTCGATAAAATCAATACGCCGATGTGCCGCGTCGAGCGTAAAACGGTATTTGCCGCCGCCGCAAAAAATGTCTTGTATCAACATTTCGAGCGTGGTTTTCAGTTCGCGCCCGATTATGATTTCACCCGAACGGCAACGCTTGTAATATTCAATTAAAAAACTATGCTTGCCGCCGATGTCGTCGCTTAATGCTTGCCAACCTGTAAGCGGGTCAATATCTGGGTTGACGAGCGTCCATTCGGCGGGGGTGGGGGTTGCTGCTTCCGTGTTGTTAATTGTTGTTGTCGTCGTCATAAGCCGATAAATCGCCGTCGTCGTTGCCGTTTAAGCCGCCGAGCAAGTCCTTGTTTAATTTTTGCGTTGCCGATGTGTATTGCGCCATATACTTGACCCGCGCACGTCCCGCCGCCGTTTCGCGCTGTATGGACGGGTTATTCGGGTCGTAAATTATCGACGGCAATTCTTTGATTGCTTCCAAACAAGCAAAAACCTCCGCGACCTTGCGGATAAGTTCGTCGTAAATTTTTAACTTGATTTCGTCCACGCCCGCCGCCGTGTACAAACCGACGAGCCGCTTGTATTCGCCGTCGGCAATCGCTGTTTTATCTTTGCTTTTTTTCATTTCCGCCTCCTTTTTGGAATTTGTAAACTTTTTGCCCGAAAAAGTCAAAATTTCGGTGTGAATTTTTTTTGACTGCGGCTTGGAGTCTTTTCGGGTTTCAAAAATTTTGCAAGGATAGGGGGGTATCATTCCGTATAACGTGCAAAATATTTTTCTATCCAACCGACAACCGCGTCGCGCGTTGCCGCTTGCTTGATGTTTTCGTGCGCTCGCTTGATACATTCCGCCTTCGGTGTGTCGATGTGTACAAAGTTAATCACGTCGGGCGGATATTCCCGCGCGATATTGTCGCGGTCAATGCGGTCGGGATATGTGCCGATAATATACGCGTCCTGCCAATGACGGCGCGGCGTTGCGGTGCGCGCTTCGTCAAGCAAATAATCACGCAAGGCGAACGCGACGCGCTTTGTCGCGTCGGGTTTATCATACTGCCCGCATACGCATATTGCGCGATGTATAGCGTCAAGGTTTACAACAATATCGTTGCGTGTGGCGGTGCTGTACACATAAGTCGACTTGCCCGCGCACGGTGCGCCATACACAACATACACGCGCTTTTGTTCGACCGCGTTACCAAAACGAGCGTGCGTGGCATTGTGGCAATCGTGGCACAATACTTCGATGTTTGCGGGGTTTAGCGTGATATTTACGTCGTCGATGTTGTCGAGCGTAAGTTCGATTTTATGATGTGGGCGCAATTCGCACATATCGAATACACCG
>CAJUMW010000028.1:3413-5043 GCA_910587625.1 uncultured Christensenellaceae bacterium | reverse complement strand
AAATTCCGCCGCTTTTAACCTTGCAAGACTGTGCGAGCGTTAAATATTCTTTGCGGCAATAAAAGGCGTGTATCGGGTCAAGCGGCATAATTACACACCCTCCCAACCGTCGGGCAACTTGCCGTCTTTTGCAAGTTCTAACGCCTTTTTTCGCAATTCTACCGCTTGCGGGTCGCGGGCAAATTCGCCCGAATATCGGTTAATGAGCAAGAATTGTATCATACCCGCGTCGGGCTTTGCATACTTGCGGTCGACGTATGTTTTTTTGCACGGCTTGCCGTCGATAATGACCGTTGTTGTGTGCGTTTCCTCGTAGTAATAACCAACCGCGACGCGATATGCGTTGTCGAGCAAGTCCTGTTTTGCGCTCTCCCGCGCGCGTAAAAGCGTTTCGGTTAATTCGGGATAATCTTTCTTGTATTGCGCCCATTGCGTTTTGCCGACCCCGTAATATTTGCAAATATCGCCTTCAGTAACGCAACATCGAACATAACGCTCAATATCCGCCAAATAAGGTAAAACCTTATTTGCATATTGCGATTTTGCGCCGCGTTTGCCTTTTTCTGCGGTGTTTTCCGCTTCGGCGGGCGGTTTTGCCGCTGTTTTCTTTTGCGCCTTTACGGGCTGTTTTTTGCCCTTTGTCGCGGTCTTTTTCTTTTCGGGGTCGTTTCGGGTTTGTTTCGGCATTTTAACCTCCTTGTTTCGGTAATTTATTTGCCGCCGATGTCAAGCAAAATTTTTGATAAAATAAAGGGCGGAAAAGCGGCGAGCGCAATCAAAAGCGGCACGCACGCACCGAGCCAAGATATGGGAGTCGCGGCGCATAGTTTACAAATAACACATATTGCCGATATAGGCACGCAAACCACAATTACAAGCAATGCGGCGATGTAAATTGCCGATAATATTTTTTTTAACATTTTTTGCCCTCCATTTTCTTGATACTTAAAACCGCCCAACCGTCGGTCAAGCCGACAAAGTCTTTTAAGATGTGCGTTATTTTTGCCGTAAGCCGCTTACCCGTATATTGCCCGTTTTCCCATTCGCGCAATATCAGCATATCGCCGACGGCGT
The DNA here is from genome assembly GCA_910587625.1 of uncultured Christensenellaceae bacterium. GTDB lineage: Bacteria > Bacillota > Clostridia > Christensenellales > Borkfalkiaceae > Coproplasma. The sequence goes on along the minus strand of CAJUMW010000028.1, from coordinate 3,969 downwards.
AATTTCGGTCGTCAAACCGCAATTCGTAAGTTTTTACGCCTTTATCGACCGCGTCGTAATATTCGGGTAAAATTTTCAAGTCGTGTATTTGTGCCATTGTGCGCCTCCGTGTATAAATAATTTTTCAATGCGATTTTGCTTGTTGCGGTTGTTTAAGTGCGTCGTTATTTCGTGTTGCCAAATACAAACAAAGTCGTCGGGTGCGGTGTATTCGCTTACGATTACGATATGACCCGCCGCCGTTTGTGTTCTGCACCATTCCCAAAATTGCGCCGTATCGAATTTGCCGCCGCCGTAACCGATACCGTCCGAATAAGGCGGGTCGCAATAAACAAGCACGGGCTCCCGTTCGGGGAGTCGCAATTCCCGATAATCGCAACACCCGACAAGAATATTGCGCAAGGCGGGTAATTGACGGCGAAAATTCTCGCGGGCTTCGTTAAAATAATTTCGCGTTTTTCCGTCTTTCGTAACTGCCGTCGCGCCATAGCAACCGCCGTAAACGCGAGCATTGTAAGAGCCGAATAAAAGCACCGCCGCGCGATACCAACACGGA
>CAJUMW010000028.1:2050-3364 GCA_910587625.1 uncultured Christensenellaceae bacterium | reverse complement strand
TGTCGGGGTTATCCCGCACGTCGTAATATTCGGCGCGGGACGGCGTGTTCAATTCGTCCAAAAGTGCGGGGTTTTCGCGGAACGCTTCGACGAGTTCGCATACAAGCGGGTCAATATCGTTGCCGAGCCTGTATTCGCATTGTATTTTGTCGATTACGTTAAAACCGCCCGCAAACGGCTCGACGTACTGCTTGATGTTGTACGCGGATATGTAACTTTGCAAAATCGGGACGATTTCGTTTGCGATTTTTGCTTTACTGCCGATGTATTTCATTTTGACGTACACATACGCGCCCGTCGTGTATTCACTTGTTTTTTTCTTGATGTCCGTCATTTGATAGCCTTTGTAAAGGTTTTCAAAAACGGCGTAAGAGTTGACTTTGTCGTACATAATGCGGTTGACCTTGCGCCGCGTAAACTTTGTGTCCGATACCGTGATTTGCGGCTTTTTCAAGTTCTTTGACGCGACGTATCGTTTTAAGCCTTTCGGGTCTTTCATACAATACCGCGCCATTCCTTCGTAACCGCTGTCGTCCGCAACAAGCCGTCGCACGTTGTTTCGACCGCCGTTGCCCCATAAGTCCTCCATAACATCGCGGTCGGCAAAGTTCGTTACAATGTGGTGGTGTATGCGTCGTTTGCCTTTCTTTTCGTCGTTTTCAAATTCCGTCCAATAAACGTATTTGAGCGGGAGGAAGGCGTGTCGTTCGGCATAGTGCTTTAATCTGCGAATAAACTTTTGCACTTCCCGTTGTGCTTGCGCATAGGTTTTCGGTAAGTGGGCGTTATCGTATGTAAAGGTCGCCCAAAAGTCCGCGTCGGTAAAATTCGCATTGATAAGCCGCACAACCTGTTTGACCGCATTTTTGTAATTGAGCTGCTTTTGCGCTTCGCGGCTTTCTTTTGTTTTCCTTGCCCTTGATGTTGAAGTGTGGGTGTCCCATATCGGGTAAACCTCAACTTCAAGCACGTTGCCGCTTTTAATCGTCTTTGTTCGATATTTCACAATGTGCGGGTCATTGAACGATTGCAAAAGAGCGTCGCGTTCCGCTTCCTGCGCTTCAATGCCGAATATCTCGTCAAAGTCGTATTTTTGCGGGTCGAGTGTGTAGTAGCGTTTTGCCATAATTGCCTCCGATAAATTGCTTTAACGTAAAAGACAAAGAATAGCCAAAAAAGCGGGGGACAACACGCGGGGGCTAAAAGGGGAGTTATCTTTCTTTATCGAGTTTATCAAACGCCCCCGATGTTTTCCCCCGCCGCCCCCTTTCTCGACCCCCTCAAAGTTTATCGCAAAGGGGTATAAAGCGCGGG
>CAJUMW010000028.1:1789-2040 GCA_910587625.1 uncultured Christensenellaceae bacterium | reverse complement strand
CTGCTTGCGTCGTTGATACGATAATACTTCATTACGAGGACGCAATAGCACGGTTTTTCGCTTGCAAAACATTGACACTTTGCCGCCGATGTGGTATAATAATATCGGTTTGGTTGACATAGTTTTGTGTCAAGTTTCGCGGGCGGTCGGAAGTGCCAATTTCGACCGCCCGTTTTCTTTGTCTTTAATTGTGGTCTTTATTTTTTGCCGTTCGGCGTTCCTGCGCCGTCGGCTTTTTCTTTCGCTTCGAT
>CAJUMW010000028.1:1028-1770 GCA_910587625.1 uncultured Christensenellaceae bacterium | reverse complement strand
GACTGTAAGATTGTACAAGCCATTTGCGCGGCGATGTTCGCGTTTTCTCGCCGCTTCCGTCGACGTTGCGGGGTTGTCCGCATTGCCGCCGCCCGCCGCTTCCTGCGCCGATGTAGGCGGCGCGAGCGTGATTTCTGCGGGGTCGTAAATATCAAGCGGGTCGCAAGCAAGCGTTTTACATATCGTCGCAAGCGTGCGCGGAGTGGGTAAGCAAACGTCGTTTACAAATTTGCTTAAAAGCGATGTATCGACGCGCGGGTCGGTTTTATGTATCTTTTCCGCAACCGCCTTTTGCATTACGCCGCGTTGTATCATAAGTTTTTTATATCTTGACATCGCGTGCCTCCCGTCAATACTTTTCGCCGAGCCAATTACACAAAACACTTTCAAAGTCTGCGGCGGTATATTTGCCGCTTTCAATCATTGCGTTTTTTGCCGTTTCGTCGTATGTGCAAAGGTCTTCGCCTTTTAGTACATACCATATTTTGTCGGCGTATTCGTCGCAATGCTTGTCTGCCGCCGTTTGCGCGTTTTCGATAATCTGCAAGGCGTGATATTCACGCAAAGCAAAGAATACGTCGCAATCGCAACACATACCCGCCGCCTTCCATTCGGGGCAAACGCACTTAACGTCGCATAAATCGCGCTCCGCCAACGGCTCGGCTTGTTCATACGCTTTGATGTTTTCGTCGTTTTCGCCGATACCGCAATGACGGCGCGGGTTGACCGCATTTGCGTCGAC
>CAJUMW010000028.1:0-1018 GCA_910587625.1 uncultured Christensenellaceae bacterium | reverse complement strand
ATATATCCGCATAAATCTTGCGCGTATCGCCGCCGTAACGGTTGATATTGTCGGGTATGTTTTCGTTTATGTAGTCAAACACAATGCCGCGCTCTTTACACCACGCGACCGCCGCGTCCAATAGTGCGCCGTTTCTGCAAGTATGCAAAATAATGATATTGCCCGCTTCTGCAAGTTTCTTTATATAATATAAGGAATAGGGGAGCGGCTCGCCGATGTTCGGGTATGCGTCTTTGCAAAGCGTGCCGTCAAAGTCGACCGCAACGATTTTCGGCGTTTTGATTATTCGCTTTTGGTCTTTTTGCATTTGTCCGCTCCTTCGCTTGCGGGCGGGATAATCGTCAAGGTCAAACCGCCGTTGCCATTAAACGCGCTCGCAATACCGCCGCAACGGTCGACCGTTAATTCGACTCTTACGTCGGGGTTTTTGTTAATAGCGTTTATAAATTCGCCGAGTTCTTTAATTGTGTACTTTTCCATTATTGCGCCTCCGATGTGGTTTGTATTTCGCCGACAGTATAACCGTACTTTTTGCAAAGTTTTTGTAACCGTCTAAAAAATCGCTTTGTTTTTGTGATGTCCGCGCGGGCGGTGTATTTCATTTGCCCGCCGCCCGACGGCGCGAGTGTTTGTTCAATCGGTATTGTAAAAGCAACGTCAACGCGTTGCGGTAAATCTGCCATAATTACACCTCAACCCGTGCGCCGTCCGAATAGGTAAGTGCGATAACGATTGCACCCTTGCTGTTTGTGGATATAGCAACTTTAACGCGTCTGCAATTTATGTTTGCTTTTTCAACCTGCTCGTCAAGCACAGCAACGCCGCAATTAAATAAAAGGTTGTAAAGAGCGTCCGTGTATTCAACGCCCCGCGCTTCGGTAAAGTACGCGGATATATCGTCAAGGGCTTTGCGCAATTTTTTGATGTTCTTTTCGCGCTTTTCCGCCCGTTCGAGTTCCGCTTGATATTCGCGGGCTTGTGGGCAATCGCATTGTCGTGTTGCCGCTTCGTTCGCCGC
>CAJUMW010000027.1 GCA_910587625.1 uncultured Christensenellaceae bacterium | reverse complement strand
TATATCGCGACCGCGTAAAATCGGTCGTATAATTTCAGCAGATTTAGAATCTTCTTCTATAAGTTGATTTTTCTTGTTGGTATCAATAATAAATGCTTCATTGAATCCTGTTAATATACCACGATAGATATTAATATTCCAGTCCTTTAATGGCACACCTACAGATTTGATTTTTTGGCTAATACTATTTTCAATAGCGGATAATATCACCCAACTTTCTTGAGTTTTGTAACTAGCGAATATGCTATACTGCTGAACAAAAACGCTCCTATAATATAATTAAATTTAATTTAAAAGGAGTGACTATGTATTACGGTTACATAAGAGTAAGCAGCGACAAACAAACAGTAGAGAATCAGAGATTTGAAATTAACAATTTTTGCGAAAAGCAAGGATTAACAATTGACGGTTGGATTGAAGAAACTATAAGTGGGACAAAAAATTACAATAAACGAGCACTTGGCAAATTACTGAAAAAGGTAACTAAGGATGATGTAATTATCTGTTCTGAGCTCTCGCGACTGGGGCGTAACTTATTTATGATAATGGAAATCCTTAATATCTGTATGAACAGAGAATGCCGCGTGTGGACAATTAAGGATAATTATCGGCTTGGCGAAGATATACAAAGCAAAGTTTTAGCATTTGCCTTTGGCTTATCGGCGGAAATAGAAAGAAACCTTATTAGTCAACGCACCAAAGAAGCGTTGGCGCGCAAACGTGCTGAAGGTGTTGTTTTGGGAAGACCTATCGGTCGGAAATCGAGCCATGTTAAACTTACTGGCAAAGACGAAACAATAAAGGTTTTACGTGCGCAAGGCGTTTCAATAGTAAAAATAGCTAAAATTTTTAAAGTTGATAGGATGACTGTCGCTAAATATATTAAAGATAACAGTTTAATTTAGTGATAGAACATTTTAAAAATATATGGGTAAAATTACAATGATTAAAACGTCAATCAGATTTTTTGAATATATTCCTGTGAGAGTCATTTGGGATGACGATATTTCCAAATGGTGGTTTTGCGCTATGGATATTGTCGAGGCATTGACGAAAAGTAAAAATCCTCGCGCCTATTGGGCGCAAATGAAACGCCGTAATCCGCAGTTGATTACAATTTGTAAACAACTGAAATTAAAGGCAACCGACGGGAAGTCTTATCTTACCGACGTAGTGGACGAAAATGGTGTAACGCTGATTACCGAACTCATACCCGCAAAGAGTAAAGAGAGCTTTTCCAGATGGGTAAAGGGAATCGGTAGTACGTTAGACGAGAAGAGTAAACAGAAGGCATACGAGCTGTTTGAAAGCGGTTTGATTGACGAAATCGAAGTGGGGACAACGAAAGGATTACAGCAAATTCACGGGTATATTTTCGGCGGACTTTATGATTTTGCAGAGAAAATACGCGGTTGCAATATTGCCAAAGGCGGGTTTGCGTTTGCACCGTCTATGTATCTGAAAGAGAACCTTGTGCTAATAGACAAAATGCCCGAAGATACAGTTGAGAACATTGTAAAAAAGTATGTGGAAATGAATGTTGCTCATCCGTTTATGGAAGGCAATGGAAGAAGTACAAGAATCTGGCTTGACTTGATTTTGAAAAAGAATTTGCGCGAATGCGTGGATTGGAGCAAGATAGACAAGCAATCTTATCTGTCTGCAATGAGAAAAAGTCCGGTGGACTACTCAGAGATATATGCACTTATAAGTGATGCACTTACGGATAAAATCGGAGACCTTGAAATGATTTTGAAAGGTATCGACTATTCGTACTATTACGAAACGTAAGATTGAAATTATTATAGGATAAAATACAAATGTCGGACGAACCGAAGAAAAAGCGAAAGCATAGAAAGCATACTTTAAACGATTCCTATTACGGCAATAAACTCCATAAAGAAAAGTACGGTTTCATCGAGATAGATAATCCCGAATACTACAAGAAGGACAATGGTTATTGGGCTGTGCCGGAGTTTTTAATGCGCAAGCCGACGCCCGAAGAGCGGAAAGAAATTATTGTAAATTATATCATAGCGCATAACGGTAAAAGTATAGATATGTTTGCACTTGCGGATAAGCTCTGTATATCCGGACGTCTAATGCAAATGACGTTAAAGAGTTTGCAAGAAGAACGACTTATAGAAGTTGTGCATACTTTTAGCGATACGGGCAAGCAACTTAGAAACACATACAGATATATTGGGACTCCGTGTGAAAGGTATGGTGCGGGTTTAACCTTAGATATGCTTTATGATACGCAAAACAAAGCGGGATTCAGAGACTGGGATTGGGAAGATTATAAGTTTAAAAGAGACGGTTCTTGGTACGATTCAGATGATTTAGACGATTATAAAATAGATCGCAGACATTTAAGACGGGAATATTTGAAAAGGGCAAATGTAGACGAATCTTACGGCGTGAGAAATGCAAATTTTTTTGTTATACGTTACAGCTCTTGGATAAGTAATAAGGACAATAAACCGACTCCTCCCAATCATATAAAAATAAATCATTTGACTGGAGAAACGTATGACGACCGTCCCGGAAGCTACTCTTCGGACGGAACGAAAAGATATGAACTTGAAAATTTAGATAAGATATTTATTTTTGCATTGTTCGGTGTAGTGTTCGCGGCAGAGTATAATGGAGAAAAAGAAAATCCGCATATACACTTGTTCGATCCGCGAACAAACGAAGATTACATAACGTTTACTTATTGGGGAAACAATGTGTTACATTTAGTTTGGGATGCCGATGACGACAGAGAAAAGCATTTGCAGTTGGTAGGAGAATTTACAAGTAAATAACAATTGGATACGGGTAAGCCGCACGAATCTATCGTGCGGCTTATATTTATTTATAAAAAAATTCAAAAAAATTCTTAATAGTAGGGGCGAAATTTAGTGTTAGTAAGTGAAGGGGTTTGAAGAGATACGTTTTGAGGAGGTGGTGTGTATGCGCTAATTACAAGACTTGCAAGCGGTCTTGAAATGCTTGTAACAAATTAAATAAAACGGAGGAACAATGGAACAAGAAAAATTAAAACAATTTACTTTTTATGAGTTATATGCCGACATGCTCAACGGCTTGAACGACGCGGATGCAGGAAAGTTTGCAAAAAGAATTTGCAAGTATGAGTTTGAGAACGTTGAGCCAAACGACGCTATGACGGACAAGGAGATTTTCTATTGGAGTAATATCTCGGATATGTTGGCGGAAGTAAAGGAAATAGAGATGCAAGGGAAGATGCCCAAGAAATACAATCTTCGTGCGAAACATTTTACTTTCTACGATACCTACTTTAATGCAATGAAACTGTTAAACGACCGTCAATGCGGTATGTTTGTAAAAGCTGTCTGCGAGTATATGTTTTGCGGCGTTATGCCTAATTTCAACGACAAGACTATGCAAGGTTACTTCAATCTTTGCAAGCGCAAAATGGATATAAGCAAGCAAAGAAAGGCCGTGGGAACAAGCGGCGGTAACGCAAAGAAGAAACCGAAAAAGGAAACGGGAGAGGAAAAGATACCCGCTGAAATAATGACTTACGAGGAGTTCAGACATAAGTATCCCGAAATACAAGGCGAATTGTACGGCTCGGCAGAACGGTATAAAACGGCGTTGGATTGGACGAAAGTAGCGGAAAGGTTGGGAACGGATATAGACTTGCGAGCGGAAGCAAATATCTACCGTTTAACGCAAAAGTACGTCCAAAGATACGGCGAAAAACGGTAAGCAAAGATTTTGGGTAAACGTACCAAGTGGTGGGATTTTTTGTAGCAGGATAAGAAAAATGTAAATTGTGTGGCTATTTACATTTTTGCTTGCCGAAGGCAAGTAACTTGCAACGGGAAACCCGTCTGCAAATATTACGTCCACACAAAAGGAGGAAACAACATAAGCAATCAACCTATAATTTTCAACATAACTTATACGCCGTGGAAAATCAAAAGCAATGCTACGGCAGAGGAAAGAACAAAGTTTGAGCGTGAACGCCCGTACTACGAAATGTCGGACGGCGGTAACAATATCTACAAGTATATGACTTCGGACAGGAAGCTGAACGGCGAAAACTCAAAGACGGAAACGACTTCGCTTATAAACTATTTCGAGAAGTCCACGGGAGTGTTTAACGGCGACGGTGTTATCACGCAAGAGCAGTTAAGACAAATTCAACAACGCGCCCACGCGCCAAAAAATATCTGGCATGGCTTTATATCTCTAAACAAGGAAATGTCATACAAGATAGATACGCCCGAAAAGTGTATGCGGATGATTAAGCGCACGTTCGGAGAGTTCTTTAAGGATATGGGTTTAGACCCGAACAATATAGACCTAATATGCGCCCTGCACAAAGACAAGCCGCACCACCTACATATACACTTTTGGTTTGCCGAAAAAGAGCCGAAGTGCAAGTATAGAAAGAAGCAAACGGAGTATAGGCACAAGGGCAAGATAGAAAAGCGGGTATTGGACAGAATGCACGTTAGGCTTAATATGGATATTTCGGAATCGCATCCGAGGTTGTATGTGTCGCGTGATGAAGCGTTGAGAGAATTAAAGAAAATATCCGCGCTCAAAGACATAATAACCAAAGACGACGTAAAAGAAGCCGTACTCGAATTAGCAAAGACAATTCCGAAAAGTTGCAGTTTTCATTACGGCAGTAAGGATATGATACCGTACCGAGAACAAATAGATAAGGTTGTTAATAAGCTCTTGATGTACGACAAAACAGCGAGGAAAGCGAATTTGCGTTTTCATACCGAGCTTGAAACCGTGCGCCGAAAAGTAAACAGTCTTATTAGCGGCAACGGCGATGATACAAACCATTACAAAATCGATCCGAAAAACATAACTCTTATAGACGATATAGAAAACGACTACAAGCGCAGGCAGGGCAACTTGTTATTAAAAGCGGTAAAGTACATAAAGTCAGAAACATTTGAAACGAGAGTAAGGCATAAGGTAAACGACAAGGGACTCAAACGGCGGCTTGCTATTTCGCACAGAAAAGTAGGAAAGCTGTTTGACGGATTGCTTGCGTCATTCGGCTGCGAGAGCGAATTATTGGAGCGCGACTTTACAAACCGACTGCAAGAGATTGAAAAAGAAATAGAACAAGAAAGGGAGGCACAAGGGAATGTAGAGGAGCAACCGCAAACTAACTCCAAGTGGTCGTGGGGCAAATAGAATAAATCGTATTAATATTTGCAAAAAGCACTTGACTTTTTCAGCGGGATGGGTATAATCGTATTAACATTTAATATCGGAGGTGTTGGTATGATAAGCGACGAAGAATTGTTGGTGAAAGTTGAAGCGGACGAGGGCTTGACCGTGGACGAAATCAAGCGGTATCAAAAACTTGTTAAACCGCAGAAGCACGTTTACGGGAAGTGGGGAACGCTCAAACGCAAGTATCTTGAAGATAAAGGGATAGATTGGACGATAGCAAATCTTCCCGGATACTTGCACGGAGTGGACAAGCAGGCAGAGGATATGTACAATGTCCTCTATGCAAAGCTCTCGCAAAATCCGTTGTACAAACGGACGGGCGAGTTTATGGAAGACTACCGCAGAATCACGGCAATGCAACAGGCAATCGAAGAAGAAATATTGCACGAAATAATTTACACGGAGGAAGCAGTATGAAAACACCGAAATCGGAAATTGACAAGCGTTACGAGGAAAAGCACAAGGACGAACGCAAGGCGGCACACGCCGTGTGGGGAACCTCTATGAACCGTGAAGACTTTGAGGAACTGAACAAGTTTCTCAAAGTCAATCACATAAAAAAAGTACAACTCATCTATGCCGGATGGGAGGCGCTTAAAAAACAATATAAAAAATAATCATCTCTCCACAAAAAATGTAACTAAAAAGCTGAATAATTGAAAACCTATGATATAATTCAGCCAAGAACATTTTGGAGGAAAAACTATTGAGATTATTTGATGATTTTAAGAACTTGTTTGATTCGAATGGTAATATTCGGTCAAACGTATGGGTGGAATGGCAACACGAAATAACACCACAAGGACATTGCGGGATATGTTTAGTGTTGGATAAATGTTGGTTTGATAAAAATATTATGCCGCCAATGCCACTACATTTTGGTTGTCATTGCACAAAAAAATATATATCGCCTCCCGTCGCAAATGTAACAAGCAAAGGAAGTTGCGATATTAACAAATTTATTGGTTATATCTTTTCCGATAAATACGCATGGAATGGCAAACGTGATTTGTTTGAATCTTTGGGTTTTTCAATAGAAGACAGTCAATATCTTAAAAAAGAATTTGAAAGACAGGCTGTCGAAAAATATTGTAATAGTCAGTATGTGCTTGGCAAGCTGGATGAGAACGGACAAAGAATAAATATTGATGTTAGTTTTCAAAAAGCCGACAGGTCGATTACTTTTGTTTCCGGGTGGATGGTTAGACAGAAAGGTTATATAACTTGTAATACGCCGTTAGGAGGTTAAAATGCAATGAAATATTTGGATTTGGTAGAACTTATAAAAGACAAGCCTGAATACGAAAAAGCGGGCGTAAAGAAGGGCATGTTCGGTGCTGTTATGTCAGAAGAAAGTATTAACGGGAAATGGCAAGTTGTTTTTTCAGAGTTTTATACGGGAAAAGATATTGCCGATATTTTGGTGAGGGAAGAGGACATACAAGTACATGAATTTGTCCCGTTGGATAAGTATCCGCCAAAAAATTAAACTTTTAAAATATAAAATCTAAAAACAAGGAGGAAAACAGTTTTGAAAAGAGAACATAGTATTCTTAACTATAAGGGCGCGGAAAGATAATTCCGTAAACTTGCCCGAATAAGGATACTTGAAACAACAAACTAACACAATACAAACGGACAATTCTGTACAGCAGTTACTTGAAGCATTGCAAAAGCAAAACGAGTTATACAAGCAATTGTTGGCGGGGTTAGGTCCGATAGCAGAAAAGAGTAAAATTGAAAATCGTCGGGGTGTGCTGAAATTTACAAAAAAGGAGATTTCACAGATGCCGATACAATTTAGAAACGTCTTTGCGGCAAACGATTTGATTGTTCACTACCGTTTAAGAAAGGACGGTGTGTACGAAGCAAGATTCCACAGACAGGGAATAGACATAGAGGTTTCGTCCAAAGATTTAACTAAACTCAAACAGAAATTTATCGATAAACTTAATCACAAAGACGAAAAATCTGATAAAAAGGACAATACCTTTGCGGAATACGCCGACGAGTGGTTGAACATCAAAAAGGTTACAACAAAGCAATCGACTTGCAACGAATACATACGATTGCTAAACCACGACGTTCTGCCCGCATTCGGAGAAATAAAGGCAATAGAGATAGACAGATGTATGTTGCAGAACTTCCTTTTAACCTACGTTCAGAAAGGCGTTCTGCGTACGGCGCACAAACTATTCCTATTACTGCGTTGTATCTTCGATATGATTGCGGAGGACTACAACATCCCTACGCCGATGAAAAAGGTTGTCGTGCCCAACTACCAGAGCAAGAGCGGCTGCGCATTCACCTACGAGGAAGAAAAGAAACTTGTCAATCATTGTCTCGCACACCTCAATAGAGACACAGCTCACGCCTTTCTCGTGCTGTTATACGCAGGACTCAGGCGAAGCGAACTTGCAAGCCTGAACGTAATTGACGGCGTTTGGCTCGAATGCGAAACGAGCAAAGAGCGTATGGGCAAAAACGTAGTCAAGCGCAAAATACCCATTACGCCAATGATGAAACAAGTATTGCCGTATATCGACTTCGAAAAGGCGAAGCGAGTCAACCTAAGTACGTTGCAAACTACAATGAAGCGACTATTTCCGAATCATCACTCGCACGAGCTAAGACACACGTTTATAAGCAGGTGTAAAGAGAGCGGCGTTTTAAGCGAAGTCGTCAGCATTTGGGCGGGACATTCGTTGACGGGTACGATAACGACAACCGTTTACACGCACTATTCGGAAGAGTTTCAATTGCGCGAAGCAGAGAAAGTAAACTACACAAAATGGAATTTTGATAGCTAAAAACCCTTAAAATTACTCCCAAAAAACTCCCAAATTTATAAAAAAATCAGCAAAATCTCTCGGCAAAAAGATTTGAGAAGCAAAGATTTTTGCCGAAAAAGGAGCGTCAAGTGCAAAAAATGACAGGTTTTCTGTTGAAAACCTGTCAAAAATGCCGCTTTGCCGCGACGCTGGCTGGGGCGAAGTGATTCGAACACCCGAATGACGGAGTCAGAGAGGCTTGAAAACAAAGAAAATAAGTAAATTTAGGGCAAAATGGGGACATTTAAGCCCTTTTCTAATATATTTTCTATTCTTTTTGAGAAGTTGTTATCTGTTAAGATTATATAAGTTCGATAATTTGTGGGACATTTGTGGGGCAATTTATAAACAAAATAAATCACAACATCAGCTTGACAAAATTGGTTAAAAAATATATAATGTTATATGTTCTATAACATATAACATATAAAAGGAGGTTAACCGATGGCAAAGAAAAATTTTGATGACCAATGTGATTTCAAGCAATCTTTAGGTAAGATGATTAGTTGTTTGCGCCAATCACAGAATTTGTCACTTAGACAGTTTGCTAAATTAATTGATATTCCTCCTTCGAATATAAGCTATATTGAAAAGGGAATAAATGCGCCATCCCCTGAAATTTACGCAAGAATTGTTGAAACTTTGTCTCCTAATATGCAAAAGCAACAGGAGATGGATATGTATTATTGTAGAATACGGAAAATACCGCCACCTGATGTATGTAAAATTCTTTTAAACACTCCGGAACTAAGAGAAAAGCTTAGACTTTTAAATAATGTACAATTGTCTTCTAGTCAGCTAGAAAGTATAGAAACGCTATTTTCAACTTTTAAACAAATATAATTTTTTATTTATGACAATATGTGTCAAGTTATATTTGTTATAATATTAAAAACAAAGGAAACCCATATGAAAACATATTATTTAAAAATTCGGGATAAATTTATTTCGTCTGTCCAGCAAGGTATTAAGAAACACGAATATCGTTTAGCTTCCCCTGAAAGGATGCAAATAAAGGTTGGTGATACTCTTGTCTTGATATCAAATCAAGATAAGAAAAAATTTATTAGGACGACAGTCAAAAAAGTCAAAGTTTATTCTAATTGGAAAGAAGCCTTAGAGGAAAATTGGAAACAGGATTTTCACAATATCTTTCCCTCATTGGATGCTGCATTGAAGGAGTGCTATAAATTTTATCCTAAAGATGAAGTCGATATTTATGGGATAGTTTCTTTTGAAATTACACCTTTAATCGTAGATTACTGTAAAGCAAGTGTTCTTTTGGATACCAACATTATCATTAAAAGAGAAAGCGGCAACAATGTTTCTTTTGAGGTATCTAAATTATTTAATTGGTTTGATAGAAAATTAGTTAAGAAATATATCCATCAAATAAGTTTACAAGAGTTGTCTACTTATGGTAATGAAAAAGCAAAAGAAGTAATTTTAACAAAAATGGGTTCCTATGAGACATTGCCGAAGTTTGCGGTAGAAACAGATGATTATTTTGAAAGTGTAGTTTCCCAATATGCGCAAGACCAGAATGGATTAAATGATAACGCCTTATTGCGCGAGGTATATAACGGCAATATAGAAATTCTTTTGACAGATGACTCTTTAATGTTAAGAAAAGCAAAAGAACTATATATTCGAGATTTGGTTGTTACTTCCGCAGAGTTGTTATCTTATTTTGAAACAGATTATCCGCAAAACTTAGAATATAAAATGTTGGCAGTAAAATTAAAAGAGTTTGCGGATGTGAAGTTGAACGATCCCTTCTTTGACTCGTTGCGTGAAGATTATGAAGGTAAAAAATTTGACGATTGGTTTAAGCGTAAAGGCAAAGAAAAAGCCTATGTATTTGAAGATAGTGATGGATTAAAAGGTTTCTTATATTTAAAGGTTGAAGACGAATCCGAAAACTACTCTGATATCGATCCTATATTAGCACCTAAAAAGAGATTAAAAGTTGGCACATTTAAAATAGACAGCACAGGATTTCGATTAGGAGAACGGTTTCTTAAAATAATTTTTGATAACGCCATAAATTGTAAAGCAGAAGAAATATATGTAACTTTGTTTGAAGATAAACGTGATAATGTAAGAGCTTTAAAATGTCTTATGGAACAATGGGGATTTCAAAAACACGGTTACAAAAAAAGTAATGGGGAGTTAGTGCTTGTTAAAACAATGACACAATATATAGTCAATAAAGATCCAAAGTTCAATTTCCCGATAATTAAAGACAATTCCAGACCATTCTTCTTGCCTATTTACCCACAATATCATACGGATTTATTTCCCGATATGATTCTCAAAAATGAGGAGATGCATCTTTATGAAGAGAATTTAGCACATAGATATGCAATCGAAAAAATATATCTTTCGGGAGCCTTTAATGTTAAAGCTAAATCTGGAGATGTAGTATTAATATATAGGGTTGGGGATAGATACCCTAAGAAATATTCTTCAGTCGTTACGGGAATAGCTATCATAGAAGAAATTTATAAGACAAAGTCAGTTAATGAATGTATTGAAATTTGTAAAAATCGTTCAATATTTTCTGAAACGGCTATTAGGAAATTATATGATAAGTATCCTACTGTCATAAAATTGTTGGATTATATACCATTTAAAACTAAAGTAACATTGGATAAATTACAACAGTACAATATAATTGCTCAAGCGACAGGACCGAGACCTTTTGAAACATTAAGCAAAGAAAATTTTGAAACTATATATAAGTTGGGTATGGAGGAATAAAAATGAAGAAGAAAATTTTGATATCGATTAATCCGGAACACGTGGATAATATAATCAAGGGAATAAAGAAATACGAGTATCGTAAAATTGCAGCAAAACAAGATATTTCTTCCATCATAATATATGAAACAACTCCCGTAAAGAGAGTTGTAGCAGAGGCGGAGATTATAGATGTTTTAGAATTTCCTCCCGAAGAATTATGGGAAATAACTAAGTACGAATCAGGCATAAATAAAAAGTTCTTTGATAAATATTTCAAAGATCGCAAGGTTGCTTATGCTTATAAACTTGGTGAAATTAAAGTTTATGACGAGCCTAAATTGCTGATTGATTATGGTATTAAAGCTGCACCACAGTCATTTATTTATCTTTGATGATTGAGAGGATAACGAATGAGGTGTATTTTTTGTGGAACTGATTCTGCGGATTCGAAAAGTGTAGAACATATTATTCCTGAATCTTTTGGGAATTCTACTGCCATATTAAGAAAAGGAATCGTTTGTGATAAGTGTAATAATTATTTCTCTCGAAAAATTGAAAGTCCATTTTTGAATTCGGAAGCAGTTCGTATGCTTCGTCAGGAATTGGGGCTGCAAAATAAGAGAG
Source organism: uncultured Christensenellaceae bacterium (assembly GCA_910587625.1). Classification (GTDB taxonomy): domain Bacteria; phylum Bacillota; class Clostridia; order Christensenellales; family Borkfalkiaceae; genus Coproplasma. Next base: position 1,530 of record CAJUMW010000027.1, on the reverse strand, counting down.
GGAAACGAATAACAGAATTTGCTTATCCAAAAGTTGGACAAGAATATGTAAAACAAATATCTGGGGATGAATATTTAATTTGCACCAAACAAGATAAAGATGTAAATGAACTAGCGGTATCAGTAAAAGAATATAAGAAATATTTGCAAGAAACCGACAAGATATTGTTAAGACACAACATATATGTATCTAAGTTATTGGCAAAGATTGCTGTTGAGTCTTTTATTTATCAGTGCGGGAGTTCTAATGGTGTTTGTGAATATGTATTAAATGATGAGATTTTTAAAAAAATAAGAGAATATACAAGGCTTGGTGGTAGAGAAATGTGGCCTTATTCGGCTAGAAGAATATATTCTAGAAATGAGTCGTATAAGGGTGACCCATTTAGTTCTGTAAATTGGGAGTTTGATTTTCTATTTCTTGAAAATGGGGAGGTGTATTTCATTATTGTAATGCATGGTATAGAGTATGCAATTAATATGATTATTCCCAATATAGAAGGCTACCGTAATTGGTTAGAAAATAATTCCAACAGAAGTCCACTATATATAACTATTGAAGAAAGAGAAAAAAATTTTTTAGCATATGCCAAATCAATGTTTACGAAAGAAGAAAAAGAAGAGTTGGATAAATTGCGTAAAACAAATACTTTCAACATTAACTAAAACTATTTTTATTATAAAAACAATCAAGATAATTGACGGTAGACGAATTTAAAGGAAAAAATTATGTTTACATCTCAATACGCCACTTCTTTCAAAAGAGAAGTGGTTAAATTTTATTTAGATCATCATACGGTGAAAGAAGTTCTGCGAAAATATCATATTGCCGAAAGCACGTTATTTGTTTGGAAACGCGAATATCTAAAATATAATTTTCGTAAAAGCTCTCGTAATCGTTTAAACGAATATAAACAAAGATTGCATCATAATAAGTTGGAACAGATGTTAACAGTATTGCAATTTTCTGGTTGTGATATCTCTTCACCTACAGACGATAAAATTCGAGTAATAAAAAAATTATCCGGTCAATTTTCTATTCGCGTTTTGTGTGAAGCGTTAAAACTTCCGCGCGGTACATATTATAATCGATTAAAGCGAAAGTTTACGCAAACGCAATCAGAAAGGAGTGATTGCGAAGTAAAATCTTTAATCCTAGAAATTTTTAATAGCAGTAATGGGCGATTCGGGAAGAAACCGGTAAAACAGAAGCTATTAGAAAAGGGTTTTAGAGTTAGTGAAAAACGTATTAGCCGATTGATGAAAGAGATGGGATTGTGCGTCAAGACTCCTACTTTCATAAAACATTACAAAAATACGAGTTTAAAACATGAGCGGTTCAATAATATTTTGAACCGCAATTTTACGCAGGGAAAACCAAATTTCGTTTGGGTAAGCGATATATCATTTGTAAAGGGCAGAAAAGATTTATGCGCATTTTGAAGAAGAACAGCATATCACTTCGGCAGAAATTATGACTTTCGGGAAATATCTCGAAAGTCTTTTATTTATTTTAAGATATATTTTTATA
>CAJUMW010000026.1 GCA_910587625.1 uncultured Christensenellaceae bacterium | reverse complement strand
GCTTATCGCCGAGATAACATTCGATATGTTCGCTTGCAAAGTAATTTATTTTGGGAATTGTATAAGCCGTATTCCAACGGTAAATCTGCAGCTCCATTCTTTTAGCGATAACAGGCTCGAAATAGAGTATAAAATCCCGGCGTTTGAAGTTTTCTTTGCCCTCTATCTCTATTTCGGTTATACGGCTTTCAAAGAAATTTTTGTCAAGATATGTAACTTCGCAAGGCTCTTCGCTGTTTTCTTCATAATAAACAAGCTTAAATTCCAGCGGATACTCGTCGCGGGCGTTATAACCGGATATAACCATATGGTCTATCTCGCGTGGCGCGCTGTACTGCATAGTAAGTTTGGGTATATCGTCGTTTTCGTAAAAACCTTCGCCGTCGCTGATTTGCGAACCGAACCAACCTACCCTTACCGATTGAACAAAATCTTCCGAGTTTTCGGATTTGTCAGTATTTTTATTTTCTTTATCAAAAATTTTGCTTGCTTCATTTTCGCTGCAAAGAACAAAATCAGTATCCAACCGACTATTTGCATAGCTTTTAACCTGTCTGTTAATAATTCTGATTTTATTTTCTGCTTCTTTATTAACTCTCAGTTCCTCGTATTCGTCCGCATACTCAAAAATGTCGTTTATACCGGAATCAACAGAGTTGCCGAGCACGGCTATTGTTTGATCCATCGGCAATTTACCGTTTACAACCTGCATTGCATACTTTTCAACATAGCTTAAATTATCGCCTGCCGCAGGATTGTTTTGGGATTCTTGCGGAATATATTTTGCCTCGTTACTCGTATCGTCGTTATAATAGTTTACGTCTACTCTGCCTTGCAGAAATCTTATTCGGCTTTGCATACTGTACGGTTTTTCCATAAAAGCCCCTCCTTAAATTTCCACAAGGTTTATTTTGACGTCGCGCCAGGCTATGGTGTCGTTTAAGATATACGGCGTAAAATTGACGCTATCTATAAAACAGTTAATTCTCTTTTTTGCACCTGAATCCTTTATATCGAAATATTCAACGGTAATGCCGTCGGGATATTTTTCCGCCTGTTCCGCTAAATCAAAAACGTCTGTAACGAGCTGAAAATCTTTATCTTCGAGATAACTGAAAGTAATTTCAAGCGATGTTTTTACGCCCGTTATGTCCACGTTCATAGTGCCGTCCAAAGAACGGTCAGCGCTTTTTAAAAGTTCGTTCGCAGGAGATACGGAGCTCGGCAAAAGATTATAAACTTCACCGTTTATAACCTCGTCTTTTACAAAATTATAGGCGTATTCGCTGCCGTTTGAGGCGTTGAATATTACTTTTAAATAGATATAATCAGTACGCATTTAAACCTCCTTTAATGCCGCATTATAGCCCATGCGGCGTTTTTCTTTACCGAGTTGAGGAAGCAGTACTCTTGCAAGGCGCGAACCATCTACGTTTAAAACCACTTCCGAGGGCGCGTTTTGAGTCGAGCCTTGTCTATTCATTGCTGAAAGACCCATAAGCACCGCGTTTGCGATATCTGTTTTCATTTCGGCAAACTGCGGACTGTCACCCAAGGGCACTACCGCTTCGGGATACCTGCCCTCTCCGACAAGCGTTACTGTGGGAGATGATACTACGCCGCCCGTTGCCATTCCCGGTAATACAAATGATTTTATTGTCGCAACAATCGTACCGATAGTCGCCAAACAAGCCAAGGCTATGCCTATGCCGGCAATACCTTTTGCCGCTTGCGCGGCTGCACTTGCTCCCGCAAGCCCCAATTTTGACGCCGCTTCTACTCCGTTTGCGGCAGCATTCTTTTTGGATTGAATTTCCTCTTTTACTTTTACGAGATTAAGCGCCTCGGTCGCTATAGTCAAACCAGATGTTAATACTTGTATAGTCGATTCAAGCGCCGCAAAAGTCATTTTCGCTGCAATATTATCATCTGTAGCTGCTTTATTTTCGGCTACCGACGCCGTGTTATCACTTATAACAGAGGAATTTGTCAACACACTAAACGCATGCAAATCTATTGATTGAGTCAACAGATTAATTAAATCATTCAACGCCGTGTTTGTCTCTATAAGCATTTCGGCAGACAGTTTATTGATATCTAAAACCGCTGAATTCCCCAAAATACTTTGAGAATACAGATCCATATTGCTTTTTACTTGCAAAACACTTGCATCAAACATTAAATTCACTTCCGAATTAATTAAAGTTTGAGCTGCATGCAACATCATCGATAATATGTTTTCGTTTATCGCGCTTGTCAAACCTTGCATATTTGCAATGCTTTGATTTAACTTAATATTTAAGTTATCTACTGCAATCGACATCATATCAATTTGTTGCGATGCGTTACCTATAAAAGGCGTAAGAGTATTCATTACACTCGCAATCTGTTGACCGTCGTTTACCAATTGTGTTTTGGTTTTTTCAGACGCGGCTTGCAAATTATTTAACTCATTAATAGACTGTTTACTGTCAATGACGCTATTATTTTTCATTTTGACCTCTTTGTTCTAATTCTTTAATTCTCTTTATATTATCTAATCCCTCTTCTACGGACTGTTTACGTGCAAAGAGATTTTTAATTAGCTCGTTGGGATTTTTAGCCTTTTTACCTGCATTATTATAGTAAGCGGCATAATAACCCGTCATTATGGCGTTTGCCGTATCGTTTTTTCTCCGCTCTTCATATGCGCCCACAAACGCATTGTATTCCCAGAGCTCGAGTTCCCATATTTCACACGGAGTAAGCCCTGCGAGCGAGCCGCTGCGGATTATTTCCGTCCAATTCAGACCTTGTTTGCTTGCAGCTCCCTGCTGCGTTGCAACTTTTTTTCTATTTTCTGCTGCACCTCCTCCTCCGAAAGCCCGGGATACTGTAACGCATACAAGTATTTTTCAAGGTATTCCATTAAATCCCCCATACCGAGGTGGTCTTCGCAAAGATTATAAAACTCTTCAAAAGACATCGCAGGATTTGCGCGCTTTACGCCTGCGAAAAGCATTTTTAGCTGTTGATCCGTTGTCAGCGCGGATATATTTTGCATTATCCCGTAAAATCCCTGTCCTATACTTTTTTCAATCTCGCGGATAGTACCTAAGTTGCATTTAACTTCGTATTCTCTGTCAAGTTTGATATACATATTTTTCTCCTTTTTTCGGCTGTCAGGCGGCAATTTAATTTGCCGCCCCTTGCCGCAATTTTATTAAATATTCTGTCCGCTTATGCTGCCCGCAGAGCTGTATGTAAGTTCTCCCGTACCTGTAAGACTTATGGATACGCCGCCCTTATCCTCAGCGGATATATTTACGCTGAATGATGTTACATAAGCTTTTCCGTATAACGCTACATTTTTATCGACGTCAAGATAAAATTTTACGTCTACCGGAGTGGCGCTCAACATAGCGTCACGGATTTCTTTTTGTGCAGACCCCGTTGGAAAGTCAGCCGTTCCCTCCGCACTTGCGCTCCAATAGTGAAGCGAAGGCTTAATTTCTTTTTCTTTGCTACCGAGTTGGGTTATCTCTATCGTGTCGCGCGTTTCGTCAACGCTCCAATTGCTTATGTATGCAACTTGCTTATCGTTAATTGTAAGTTTTGCAGTTAATCCTGTGTAAGGCATAATTATTTCTCCTTTTTTTCAATAATTTTATATTGTGATTTTAAAATGTGTTTTTCAAGCCGCTCGTCGTATCCGCTTTCCGAAAATTTCAAAAAGAATATATTTACCGTGCTCTTTATTGCACTTTCTATTTCCTCTCTTATTTCCAAAAGCGTATCCAATCCGTCGTTGTAATCCGCTGCATAAACGTTGAGATTTACGGTTACATAATCCGTATTTCGTTTGTCGCCAAGCGAATGACGCGACTCGTCACTGTCGCCTATGGATAGCGACACCGCTTTGTCTCCGTTTATATCGCGCGGCAAACCGTACACAATTGTTAGGTTTTTACTTTCGAGCAGCTTTTCTATTTTTTGCAAATAATTCATTGCTTTATCTCCGTTGCAATGGGTTCGTCGACGGGTATTAACCGATACTTTTGTTCTCCGTAAAATAAATACGGATCGGTTTTCTTTAATTCCGATATTCTTCTATTTACGACACTGTCTAATTTTTTACCCGTCGACTCTCCCACCTCTATATTGGAACGCACGGCGTTGAAATTTTTGGGCTTTGACAAGATAATCAACTCCATTATCCGCTGTTCGCGTTTTAGTTTACTATTTTCAAGTTTTATGCTCTCAAATTCGGTTAATTGTTCTGAAAGCTGCCGATTTTCCTCCTGCAACTTTTGAACAAGGGCTTTGTGCTCCCGTAAACTAACATTGATACAGTCAAACCGGTGTTTCGGAATAAGCATTCCATTGTCTATTATAAGACCTCTATCGTTACCGAGTTTTTCTTGTATTTTTTTGTATAAGTCTTTGCCTAAAATTTCCTCTACCGTGTTCATAGTATAATCTCCTTCGCCTTTTTTCGTGTTTGCGTGCACGTTTTAAGAAGATACGCGTTATCCGACCCGCAGCGTTTTTCGGATTTTTTATCCTGATTAAAGCATATCATAAAAAAACAGGCAAAAAGTGAAATGTTTTTTCACTTTTGAGCGTAATTTTTAAAAAAGCAAATGAAAATATTTATTATTTTATTTTTATGATTTATAACACTTCTTTTATCATATCCGATTTCAGTAGCTATTGCTTGTAAAGTTTTCTTTCTTTTTTTAGTGGTAAGAAACGCTTCAATAAAAACTTTAAAATAATAAGTTCCCTCAACCAAGTCATAATCTTTAAGATAAGTTTTCATCCTTTCAATAACTGTTAATATTTTTAAATCTTCATTGGACAATTCTGAATTAAATAAAGATTTTACAAATACCTCCTTGATTTTATTTTCACAAATTTTATTGTATTTGTTTTTAATGTTGTTCATATCCTATACCTCTTTTGTAGATTCGTATATAATTCATATACGTTCACTCATATAGGTTGCTGAACATAACAAAATATGGCAAAAAAGAAGCATTACTCACTGTAATGCTTCTTTTTACAACAAATATATTAATTTATAATATGATATTTTTTAAAAGATTAATAAAATTATCTTCATCAAGGACCGTAACCCCATCAAATCCTTTAACTTCTAAATAATATTCGTAATCATTGTACTTAAAACTTGCATATGAAACAACATTATCAAAATACAGAATCTTATAATAAAATTGCACATTATTAAATGTGATTTGACTATTTAAATTAATAAAATAATTATTTCCAAAAAATTCATAATATTTATATTTTTTAATTTTATATGTGATATTAAAAACATCAGTTTCTGTACCATTATTAACAGGAATTAAAATATCAGATAAAGTATATAAAAGTACTTCGGATTCATCGCTTTTTAGCACATCTTTTGATACAGCTTGAATCTGTACAACATTTGTTAAATCGAATATATAGATATCTTCGTTATCAACTATCTCTTCCAAGTCGATTTTAATGTTTACAGCATCTGTTTCTCCGTATCTTTTCGGTTTTAAATTATGAGAGAAAGAGTTTATTAATATAATTGCAATAATAAGAAAAACTGTGATTACAAATGGTAAAAATAATAAAATTTGCTTTTTATTTCGTGAGTTCAAAGTTCGCCCGGTAACATTATCAGCCAATTCAAAGGACGCAACGTTTAATTTGACATTGTAGTCTATATCCTTAAAAACACCGTTTTTTATCGTCCATTCATCAAAAGAAATTTCCGGTTTTTCAAATTCAGATTTTAATTTTTCCTGTAGTTCGTTACGCTTTCTCATATGTTTTTATGTTATGCTAATTATGTATCCATCATCAATTGTAATATATTTATTCAAACGCATCATACCTAATCCCGCGGAAGCAAAGCCGGTATGTACTAAAAGATAATTATCTTCCTGTATTAAATTATTAGACGTATCATAATATTTTATATTCCTATATCCATAAGCCGTCATAGTGTGTAGTCCTTCAGCTATGGTTTGTGTGATAGTATCATATCCATTATTTGTTTTTATTCCATCGCCAGTAATCATCGAAAACCCATCCAAAAAAACGGTAAGAAGTTTTCCTGATTCCAATGCTGCCATATAAGAAGATTTATTTAGTGAAGAATTTTTATATATTCCTGTTATTTCTATATTTCGACCTTTGCTCTGAACGTATGACTTCATTCCACTTTTGTAGCCTTCAACCGTAGTCCCTTTTGAAGTTGAACCCATTTTCTTATACAATTCCTGATGCATAGCGTCCACAGCCTCATCGTGACTCCCATAAACAAACTGTCCCATAAATGTTATTCCAGTATGATTAGGTATAAGCTCTTCATATAATCTGTCGTAATGACCTATTACAGCACCACCTGCAGTTATCGCACACGAATTTTCTATACTGCTTGCAATATATATAGGTAATTTATATGGGTTTATATGTTTTTCGTTATCTTCTTTATATGAATAATAAATCGTGTCAGTAACGTCATTTTTTATAACCCCGCCATATGGAACAGCCGTAGCATAATAGCTTTCTGGTTTAATAAAATTATCTTTCCAAACAAAAGTAGTGTATAAACAAAAACTACTGCAATATAAAATTAAAACACTTAATGATAAACTTAAAAACTTTTTCATAAAAACACCTCATTAACATTTCTACTATATAAGGTTACAGTAATTACAAAAAAGTATCACAAATTTTATAATTATAATAAAAATTTTAATTTATCTTTTAAAACAATAATTTCTCTATTAACAGTACTTACAGATAGCCCGATTATTTTAGCCGTTTCACGAATATTTGATCCGTAAATATAATGTATAAGTACTATTTCTTTCTGCCTTTGTAGGAGCTGTTCAATTGTTTGTTTTACAAGGATTTTAAAATTTATATCGTTATCTTTTGTGGGATAGACATCATCTATAAGTTCGGTAAATACATATTTTTTTATGATTTTCTTGTAATTTATAATAGCAAATTTTGTAGCTTTGTACATCCAAGCATTCGGTTTCTTTATGTACTTATAATTTTGTGCATTACTAAAAATACTTATAATTACATTAGATGCTATATCTTCAGTAATATCTTTATTTTTAACTTCCAAATCTATTGTCAATTTAAGTTTTTCGTAATAACAATTATAAATTCTCTCAATACCTTGGTTGTTTCCAGCTTTTATCAAACGTATGCATTTATTAAATTCTTTAGCATTCATTATTTTTAAATGCTTTCAATACTAATATTGCCAGCTCTTGCTTTTCATTTGTTAATTGATTAAATAAAAACAATATGTCTCTTTGATTTTTAGTTAATTCAAACATTTTATCTTCCGCAAAAAATTCCGACATCGTTATATCCAAACCTTTACAAATAGAAAAAAGCGTTGTTAACTCGGGTTCACTTGATCTTGTAAATAACGAACTTATAACGGATGGATTCAAATCTGACTTTATGGCAAGCTGATTATTATTCAATTTTTTCAGATCCATATAGTATCGTACTCTTTTCTTTATATCCATAAATAATGCTACCTATAAATATTATAATGTTTATAATGAATACAAGCAATTTACTCAATATTCGGTTAAAGCATTTTGATATTCAATATAAGCATTATTTAATTTATTGAAATTTGCTGTTCTTGATTACTTATCCTCACTTAACCCTTTCCAAATAGGTTGCCGCATACCGCCGCTTCCCGTTTCGCACATAAACTGTACCGTACCTACAAGCTGCGGTTTTAACCAAACTGCGTTTTTATATCTATCAAACCACGGTCTTTTGACCGTGTTCTTTTTTGCAAATTCGGCGATGATTTTCTGCTCCGCTTTCGACACTCCGAGATACACCTTGCCACGACATTGAAGCACACCGCTTTCGTCGTAGTAGCCGAGTATAAGGTCTTTGACCTTTCCGTCATCGTCTGGTTGATAGCCCAAAACAAGCAAGTCCTCGTCCTGCATTACTTTTATCTTTATCCATTCGGATGTACGCTTGCCTATATAATATAGCCCGTCTTTCTTCTTGGCTACGATTCCCTCCAAATTTTCTTTCTTTGTAAGCTCGAAGAAGGCAATGCCGTTCTTTTCTATATAGCGTGATACGCTTAAATTATGCCCTTCCGTTACTGCTTTCGAGAGATATTCCTTTCGCTCCATCAATGGTCTATCCGTCAGGTCTTTACCGTCAAAATATAATATGTCATAGGCAACGAACTGTACGGGATTTTTCTTTGCCGCAAGAGATATTCTGAACTTGTCGCCCATTAGACTACGCTTTTGTAAGGCATAAAAATCAGGCTTGCCGTCAGTCAGAACAACAAGCTCTCCGTCGAGTATAACTCTCTTCTTTACGCATTTACACATATCCGAAAGTTCAGGATATATATCCGTCAAATCTTTAAATCGCTTGTTTTGCAGAGTTACTGATTTCGGCTCGATATAAGCCACGCAACGGATTCCGTCCAACTTTAATTCGTAGATATATTTTTCATCGTCGAACGGTTCTTTGACCTCGTTCAATAGCATAGGAGAGATATTCTTTTCTTCGAATAAATCTCTCACGCTTCTTTTTTCCTTGATTCCGTTTTCTTCGGCAACGTCTTTTTAACTTTTGGTTTTTGCGTAAGTTCCAACGATTTTGTGAGTGCGTCCATTAGATTCGCCACCGAGCCTACGCCCTTTTCTTTCGGCGCGACGATTTCCTTGCCCGCTATCTTCCGCTCTATCGCTTCCTGCACCTTTTGACGGTATTCGTCACGGTATTCTTCGGGATTGAATTCGCCCGTCATCCCCTCTATTATCGCCTTCGCCATTTTCAGCTCGGCGGCGTTACCCTTTTCGGTTATTTCCTTTGCGGGATTCTTGGTTACTTCTTCCTCGAAGAATAGCGTATTCAACAGCATCTGCCCGTCTTTCGCTCTTATGAGTATCAGCGTTTCCTTTGTGCCGAGAACGGTCTTTGCTATTGCAGCCTTACCTTCCTGCTCCATTGCAGTCAGTAACACAGCGAACGCTTTCTCTGCGCCCGTAGGGGCAACGTAATAAGGTTTATCGAAGTACAGCGGATCTACTTCGGATAGGTTCACAAACTTTTCTATTGTGATGTTCTTATCCTTTTTAGATTTTATCTTTTCAAAGTCTTTTTCTTCGAATATAACGTACTTTCCGTCCTCATACTCGAAGCCTTTTACTATATCTTCCTGCTTGACTTCACGACCGTCGCAATCGGCGCAGGTCTTTTTGTATTTAACTCGGCTCATTGTCTTTTTATCTATCATATTAAAGCCGATGTCGTTTTCTTTTATTGTGCTGTGCAGCGTTACGGGGATATAGACCAACCCGAAACTTATGCTGCCTTTATATGAATATGCCATACAGTTAGTATGCTCAAAAGGTAAAAAAATAACGGCGGAATTCACTCCGCCGTTTAATGATATTAAACTTGTGTAAATTGTTCTTTACCTACAAAACACAAAGGGCACTCAAAATCTTCGGGTACGTTTTCCCATTTTGTTCCCGGTGCTATACCGCCTTCGGGATATCCCTGTTCTTCATCATATTCCCAATTACAAACTTCACAAATATATTTCATATTTTACTCCTTAATTATTTTATATGGATTTCAATCCGTTAATACCGCCGATATCTCTAACGTTGGAATAACCCATTTCTGTAAGCTGTTTTAACGCAGTCCTGCTTCTTACGCCTTTTGACAATATACATATAATGGCGTTGATAAATTTTTAACTTTTAAACGTATCTGACTAAGCGTCTGTATCGGTATATTGATACTGCCATTTATATGTTGATTTTCGTATTCTTCAAAAGTGCGCACGTCCAGCAACACCGCATTTTTATCTTTTTTAAAAGCCTTTATTCCTTCAACTATATCTTGCGCCATACTATAATTTTTTGCAAAAAACGCAAACTTAATGTATGTGCGGAAGATTTCATTTTAACGGCAATGACAAAGATATACAGAAAATTTTAGACAATCTACCCGAAAGCGAGAAAAACGTTCAAATTAAATTCGGAGATATTTACCCTACCTATTACTTACCCATAATAACGCAAGAAAAACATCCTGTACTTTCTAAATGGGGATTTAAACGTTTCGACGGTAAAGGCGTTCTTATCAATGCCCGCGCTGAAACAGTTACGGATAAACAAACTTTCCGCAAAAGTTTTTTAGAGCGCAGATGTTTAATTCCTGCAAGCGGTTTTTATGAATGGGATTCGCAAAAGAATAAATATTATTTCAAACGTTCGGACGAAAAAATATTATATCTCGGCGGGTTCTATCGAAATGAGGACGGGGAAAACAGATTTATTATTCTTACAAAACAGTCCACTCCGCCGGTTGAAAATTACCACAACCGTATTCCTATTATCGTTAGCGAAGATATTAAAGATTATTATCTTAACGACACCGACTTTGCCCGTAATTTCATTTTAACGGATAACAAAGTAAAATTGAAATGCCTATAAACAGCGTACTCTTATGGATGCTTTTATTTATTATTTTTGAAAAAGCTGTAAGGGTGAATAACGTGTTCGCCCTTTATATCTAAATCGCGCAGTTTAGGGTCTTTGAACACCACCGCGCTCTGAATTATATTGTTGCCGTACTTTGCCCGCAGCTTATCTATCGCGTTGTCAAGCCGCTTCTGCTTCTCGTCCTTTGCTAAATCCGCAAACATGTCAAGCTGTTCGTTGCCCGTTATAAAGTCCGTTACGGAAATGCCGAGTCCTCTTACGTATTCGTTCCAAGGATATATTTCCTTAAACAGCTTAAAAGCAAATCTTGCTATATCATTCATATTGTTTGTTGGTCGTAGTAGTTTGCCCTGTTTCTGATAGCCGAGCAAATTGCTGTCCCGAATATAAAGCTGAACTGTTCTCGCCTTGTTCAGTCCGGCTTCTCTCATACGCGAAGCGACCGAGTCGGCAAGCAGCCAGATTACTATTTCCACGTCGTCATCGTTTTCCAAATCGCGGTAGACGGTAAGACTGTTGCCTATCGATTTAATTGCTTCTTCCTCGTTGACGGTTAGCACGGGCGACTCGTCCCTTCCGTTAGCGAACGTATGAATATAGCTCCCCCATTTGCCGAGCAAGTCGGTCAATACCTTTTCATCGGTCTGTGCAAGCTGTCCTATCGTTTTAATGCCTATACGGTTGAGTTTCTTTTGCGTGGCTCTGCCGACGTAAAGCAAATCTTCGACGGGCAGAGTCCATACTTTTTGTTTGTAGTTGTCGGGCGTAATTTCCGTTACGGCGTCTGGCTTTTTCATATCCGAGCCGAGCTTTGCGAATATCTTGTTCCAACTCACGCCAATGCTTACAGTAAGTCCGATTTCACTCTTTATCCTCTCCCTTATTTCTTCGGCAATTTTTTTGCCGCTGCCGAACGCTTTCACGCTGTTCGTTACGTCCAGCCAACATTCGTCTATGCCGTAGGCTTCTATCCTGTCCGTGTAGTCCCCGTAGATTGCGCGGACCTCCCTCGACACGTTGAGATAAGTGATAAAATCGGCGGGCACTTCTATGAGCGTGTTGCCACATTTTTGTTTGGCTTCCCAATACACGTCGCCCGTCTTTACACCGAAGTTTTTGGCTATCATATTCTTCGCCAAAACTATGCCGTGTCTGTCCTCTTTACTGCCGACCACGACGACGGGCTTATCGCGTATTTCGGGGTTTCTCAGGCACTCGACCGACGCGTAAAAATTATTCAGATCGCTGTGAAGTATCGTCCGCATAAAAGTATTATGCGCAAAAAGAAAAAAGCCGTTCAATACAACGGCTTTTCCACGAACCATCTGTTCGTCTGCTTATCCAGATAAATTATCTTTTCTCTGCCCTTAATTATCACCCTATACTTTCGTGTGAGCACTCCTCCTGTATGTTCCGGCGGAGCGTTGCGTTCGTCTATGACTTTATCTATATCATACCGCGCTCCGTCCTTCCATTCGATTGCCACAGGCTTCATTATCCCGTCTGTGTTAATTTTCAAATACACCGCAACGTAAACCTTTTCGTAATTTATCATATGTTTAGTATTTACGTTTTTAAACAAAAATAACGGCGGATTCACTCCACCGTTTTCTCATTCGTTATTTCCTTTTTCAATTCTTCTACTCTGACTTCAAACTGTGTTTCGCATTCAGAACATACTACCGAGCCATTTGATTCTTTCAAATCAAGTCCTTTCTGCTCCGCTCCGCACTTCGGACATTTTACTGTGTATAGCATAATTTTCGCTCCTCTTTTGACTTTCATATTATACGAAAATCAGTCAGCTATGTCAAATAACGTTATCAGTGAAATTGCGATTTTTAATTAAAATCTATATTCAAGTCCTGTCAGTTGGTACTTTTTAAGCGACTTTTTTGTGTTGTGTAATATGAAAAGTATCGTCCGTTTTTCTTCAAAAATAAAGACCTTGTCAAAAGCCTATCGCCTTTCAAGGTCTTATTCTTGCGTTATAAGGGCGAAAACACCCCCAAAAATGCTAAAATCGGCGGAAAAATCAAACGACTTTTCCACCGACTTCTTTGGTGCAATAGTCGGGACTTGAATTGTTCATTGATACTTGAATATTTTTTAAATTACTATCAAGTTTTCTCTAAAATTTCCGATATATTATATCTCTCTAAATCTTCTTTATTTTGTGCATAAACGAATTTGAATTTATTTTCCTTTGGCGAACTAAATTCGTGAAAAATAGCTATTTTATTTAACGAATCTATTAATTGCTTTTCAATAATTGTTCTTTTCCAAAGAGAATGTGCCTCGGCCGTTTTATATTGTGCTTTTTCATAACAAATAGCTATCCGGGACGTTATTGGCAGTAACGCCATTGGATAATCATTGCCAGTTAATGTTACGTGGTATACACAGTCTTGTGGAATTATAAAATTGATTTCTGTATTATTTATGACTATAGCGATTCTATAATCAGGATACATCTCTTTAACAATATTCTGTTTATTTGCCGCAGCAAACTGAACCGTAAAATCTTGGGGCTTAATACTTTTACAAAAATAATTAATAATTGGTTCAGAAAATATATCCTGACCAATGTTCGGCTGCCTTGCAACACAACTTAAAATAAAATCTTGAATAATAGATTCATCTTTAACTGTCCAACCAATATCCTTTCCCGTTTTAACATAATCTATAAATCTTTTTTTAATTTGACCAAAATTTGATTCGAATGTCATTAAAATTTCGTTCTCTACTTCATTAGAATAATAATTGCTTATTATATTACATTTTTTTGGCACTTGAAAATCTATGTGACCTTGGTCATTCATTCTAAATACCACCCATTCGCCTTTATTCAATCTTTTAGAAAAGCCTTTCAAAAGTGAGCAAGGTATTTGTACATGACAATCTATTCCTTCTTTTGCCATTTGATTATTTCCCCAAGAAAATTTTTACGACTATTATTTAACTAACTCTTCTCTTTTCATAAATTCAAAAAACTTTCCATGTAATTAATTTATAAGTTATAAGAATACTTGCATCAATTCATTTCTTATGTATGTTTCTCTATCTATACCAAATTCCAAGCATACATAATATTCAAGGATAAGTTCAAGTAAATAAATGGCTTTTGATAAATCCTCCCCTTTTAATGCAGTTGCTTCTTTTTTTGCATCATAGTGCGTTAAGTAGTTTCTTGTATTGCTAATTTTTTGTGCAAAATCGTCATGTACATATAGCACTCGAAATAAATTATTTTCAGCGAAAATCATTAAATCATTTAATCTTGAATGTAATGTTATAAACGTACAGTTTTCATCACTTTGACTACTATCCCATAATAATGGTTTCAATAGTCGCTCAAACTCGGTATTAGATTCTAAAGTAAATATATGAGCTTTATACTTATCCTTTTTATCATATTTGAATCTACTATGATAGGTTTCAAGTGCTTGCACGATATTCAAAAAAATCATTTCTATCGGCATATCTTGATATTTAAATAAAGACAAATACAAATTGAATATAGGTCGGAGTTTTTCTATTGTTTCTATGTTATGAGCTTGAGCAAAAAAATCTTGCCCAAGCATGTTCAACGTAAAATTCATTTCAGATTCATGACATAATTTAAAAATCGTTTTTTTACCTATAGCTTCATAAAACCTAATTTTATAAGGAATCGAAATACTTTTTGATACCGAATAGCATACATCAGAGTTATAAAATTTCTGCTTCAAAACATTAACATTGTTTTTTATACAAAAACAAATAATAGATATAAACAGATCTCTAATTCTCAAAAAATCATCATAAGGTCTTTTTGTGCTACAACGAATTTTCATAACCAGTCTTTCTATAACAGAATTTTCTTCATCGACTGGAGCATAGTTTAAATTTTGTGTAACTTTACTAACAAAAGTAATTTGGTAATCTCCATATTCAAATTCAGTTTTTTTATGTTCATTGAAAAATATATACTTTTCTTCTGCTCTGTTGATGCAGGATAACCCACTCCATCTCAAAGCATTTTCAAGTTCCGCCTCATATTCATCAAAAAGAAAACTATCAAGTGGCTTATCACTAAAAAACATTCGCTCAACAGAAAAGCATATATTTTGATGCGATGCAAAATATATATGACCATTATAATGATTGCAATTAATTAAAGTTATTTGTACGCGACCATCGCCCACACTACCTTTTATGGTTTCAAGTTTGCTATAATGCTTTCCGAAACCGTCTGTAGCAATTGTAAGCGTTAAAAAGATTTCACCTGTTTTGCAAATTATCGTTATCTGTCCTGCATATTTTCTGCTATCTATCTCAAATTCACCGACATAATATTGGTTATCGTTTGACATTGTTTTACTCCTGCGATTCTATGACTAATTTATTATATCACTTTAATGAGATTTTTGCAATTAAAACGGGTTCAACCCCTGCTACTACCCACTCCCTTTTTCGGCTGTTTACTACGCTACTTATCATTCATCATTGACACCTAAATCAGTCGGTTTTTAGAAAAAACCGACTGATTTTCTTATTTATAAAAATGAAAAACAGCGTAGATTACGTCCTAAGCGATTTTACCCCTTCCCTCGTGGTAGGTATCAACCCTTACTTTTTTGAGCCTTAAAATCGTTATGCCCCACAGTTTC
>CAJUMW010000025.1 GCA_910587625.1 uncultured Christensenellaceae bacterium | reverse complement strand
GAAGTGCAATTTTAGCCGGCAGCGTAGTTGGCGGTATTGCTCTCGCTAATGTGTTATTTTCGAGAAATCCAAATAATAATTTTCCTTCTGAGGGTAAACCATATAGTGAGGTAGGAATAGGCAATTCCGTTGGCTATTATGATGATAAAGGACATTTAAAGTATAGGAAGGATTATAGTGAACATGGCGGATATAATCCTCATACACATGTCTATCATTGGTTATTTAAAGCTGGTAAATGGATTTATAATATTGCAAGAAAAGTTCTTCCATTTTAAGGAGTAATTATGAGTGGTTTTTGCCTTTTTAACTTAAAAAAACATAATTTGAATTTTGAGAATTTAAATGACTTGGCAAATGCGTTGGTTAGCATTGCATTAAAAAATCAGTTAGGCATATTCTTTAATTGTAACGATTATGGTAAAGAGATAATACAAGCGACAGGTATGAGAGATTACTTTCATTTATCAAATAGTTTTCTCTATAAGAATTGTGATTTTCTAGATATACCCAATTTAATAATGCATATATGCAATGTAAATAGTGTTGAAGAATTAGATATTTCGTTATTACCGAATAAAGTTGAAATTCAACAAGAATTTTTAAGGAAATATTGTTTTTTTGAAGAAATATTAGAATGCATTTTTAAATTTGATGTATTTGAGATAGAAATTTACATTACTGACGAGTATGGACCTGTGTTGTTTTTTGAAGAATTTAATCCAATAATGGTTGATGAAAAAAATTTTTTGAATCAACTTTTTGATAGTTTAAATGATAGCTTAGGGAATGGATTTAATTATGAGTTTTCCGCAACACGGTTTATAATTCAAAATAAACAATAAATTTAAATGACACAAGATTGAGTTGATTAAAAAGGACATTTATGGTAATTTCGAATTATTAACTTTATTTGAAAAAATGGAAATAGTAACATTGAAAGAACTTGTAATTTAATTATGATTACATTTGCAAGAAACTCATATGAAATTTGGTTACATATTGAATGTTTTTTTAGGGTTTTTAATACAAATAAGACATTAATATGTTCTTAAGATATTTATAATATCGGGAGAGTAGTGGTAGAATATAACTACGACGCGTGGGGCAGGCATACGGTGAGCGGAAGCAACGTAGCGCTTGGTAATAAAATTTTTGGCAGAAAATAATTAACAGAAAGATAACATAAAAACTGAAAACTTAATAAAAAACCATGCCCGAGTGGTGGAATAGGCAGACGCAAGGGACTTAAAATTTTTGGCAGAAAATAATTAACAGAAAATTAACATAAAAACTGAAAACTTAACAAAAACGCACGCTTGTGTGGTGGAATAGGCAGACGCAAGGGACTTAAAAACCGCCAACGCAGCAAAATTTGTTACTCCGCAACAACAATTGAATACAACTAACGCGCCGCTGTGGTGGAATAGGCAGACGCAAGGGACTTAAAATCCCTCGGGATAACACCCGTGCCGGTTCAAGTCCGGCCAGCGGCACCAATAAAAAAGCACTATATTTTGTGATTTATTAAGTTTTAAATACAAGATATAGTGCTTTCCTTTTTTCTTTAAAATTTGATTTGCACCCAAAATTTGGGTTTGTTAATTTGACCGTTTTCAACATTCATTTTTGTTAGATTTTTGATGAAAACCCTTCTTTTGGGTGCAATTTTGGGTGCATATCGCCTTTTTTAATGCCGTTTACACGGCATAGTCGAATTTTTTAATTTCCTGCAACTGAATTTCTCTGTTCTGGTCGAGATGCGTATAGACGGTAGTGGTAATACTGCTGTCCGCCGCGTGTCCTACCCAAAGCGAAACAATTTCACGTCTGATGCCGACTTCCTGCGCCCGCGTTACAAACGTATGCCGTAAATCGTGCGTATGGTGATTTTCAATAAAATCACTCAAATGCCGACTTATAGTGTTCTTGTTCAGCTTCTTTATGGCGTCAACGTCTATTAGCGGCAATAATCGTTTAAGATTAGGTGAAACGGGTATTTTCCGAATTTTCGCCTTTAACCCCTTTCGCTCCTTTTCCGTAACGGCTTCAAACCAATCTCCGTCCTGTTTGACGGAAGAAAGTTCTCCAACCCTTAAACCTGTATAAGTGAGAAAGACAAATGCTTGTGCGTAAATGTTTTTCGTTTTCTTTAACGCACTTACAAGAATTATTTCTTCTTCGTGAGTTATGGGGCAACCCTGCTTAATTTCGTATTTTGGTATTACGACCTTCGCCATAGGATTGCGGTCAAGTAATCCGTCTGCTACGGCATAATCGAAACAAGGGGATAGAAGGTTGTAAACTTTTTTAGCTGTTCTGTAATGTTCGCTTTGCGTAAAGTCGTTTATAAGATTCTGCAAAAAGAAGCTGTCAATTTCGGCAAGAGCAAGTTCCTTGAATACACTTTCAATATTGCATTTGTAAACCTGCATATAGCCGTCGTAGGTGCTGTCTTTGATATAGGGCTTTTTTACGGTATCAAGCCAACGCATAAAGTACTCATTGAAAAGTAATTTGCGTTTGTCTTGCTTTGTCTTTGCGGGACCGTTTTTCAGACTTTCGATAAATTTTGCTTTTGCAACCTCCAAGTCTTTGGAAGAGCCGAAATAGCAAACTCTGTCAATCATACAGCGGACTTCATAAACGTTTCTCGATGTCAATCTGACATGTGCAATTGCTTTGTTATAAGTGAATAATTTTTTGAATTTCTGAGGCATTTTTGATAACTCCATTTTAGTGAATTTCAAAGCCTCGTTTTTCGATTTTTGCTCAGGCGACGTCTTAATGAGAGTGGCAAGGTTCTGCAAGTTAATCGTTTGATTGGCAGCCTTAATCACTTCGCACAAATCGGCGTCGCTACAGTTGTCGTTGCTCCTTAAAGTATGTACAATTTTTAATAATTCTTCTTGGGTCAATTAACCTCCTTCGTATTTGTTCGTAAAATACTACCACAGTTTTCTGCGGTTTGCAAGTGAATTTTAAAAAATAAATCATATTAAATTTTCCTTTCGCGACTCTATGCGCGTAATTCTTAAACGCAAGGTTAATTGCGTATCCGCTCTATGGCGATATTCATATTTACAATGACGTGAATACTACTTCAATCCTTTTCTCATTCTCATATTATTAATAGACGTTGCTTCACGGTCATTTATATTCAATATTCAGTTTTATTTAAAATGCAGAAACAATAACTACTATTGTCTGCACAAGCAAGAGTATAGGGGTTGCCCAAAAAAAGAACTTGCGAACTCTGCCTTGAAGTTTCAGCTCTACTCGTGTGAACTCCAAAAGTTTCTTGCTTTCGTCAAGTTCTTTTCTTACTTCCGTAAACACTTCTTCTGACTGTGTCTGTATGGTCTTGCGCAAATTACTTTGAAGCGTAGTTTCCGTCCGTTTTACTGTTTGACTTAGTTCTGTTGAAATTCTGTCGTTGAATCTCTTGGTTTCGTCTTGTAAGTTTTTCATCGCGATGACTGCGTTCGATACGCTCCTTTTCAGCTCGTTCACGTTGTAATCGTTCGCGCTCTCTAAGTTGTTCACGCTCGTAGTCAAGTCCTCGATGAGCATATTCTGCTTGTTTATCAAGCTGTTGCATTTGTCGTTCGAGATAGCCAATGCTTCTTTCAGTAGCGAACTCTCCAAGTCCATTTTCTTCTGTTCGTTCATTTCCTGTAATTGTGCCAACGGCTTTGCCGTTATTTCTGTTCCTATTTGTTTTAATGACAATATCTATCTCCTTTTTCGTATAATTGTTTCCGAGTTTCAGCCCTCGAATAGCTTTCTTCTTTTGCGGATGCAAGTAGGAATATTCCGTCTTGCTTCGCGTAACCGATACGCCGTACAACGCAAGGTGTGATATAAATTCTTCCTGCGTGGACGAACTGTGTTTCGCTTCTTCTATGACTTCTCGCAAATCTTCTTTCCACGACGTACCGCCTTTCATAATGATATGGCTTTCTTCCGTCGTTCGCTTGTTCTGCGCTTTCTTGCGGAAGTCGGTAGTAGTGTACCCAAACTCACTGCCCAAACGGTTGGCTTCGTCTTTCATTTTCGTGTAATCGCTTTCCGTAATTCTTAACTTCTTTCCCGTGATAGGGTTTACGGCATTCACGATAATATGACTGTGTACCGTCTTTGTGTCGGTGTGGGTTGCTATAACACACTCGTCGTCGGGGAATAGAATAGCCGCAAGTTCTTCTGCGTATAAATGCGCTTGTTCGGGACTTACGTTATCTTTCCGTGCGCACGACAATTTGAAGTGATAATACTTACGCTCGTCAAACTTTTTGCCTTTCCCGAACCGCCGCATAGTGTCCGCAAACTGTTCGGCATAATCTTCGCCCTCGAATAAGTTGCGTACAGAAACAAATGCCGCCTTGTCCTCGCGTGTTATATAGGCTATTGCTTTTTTCGGTGTACTCTTGCTTGATAGTCCTTTGAATAGCGGCATAGTCAATCACACCCTATAGCGGAAGATAACTTGCGGTAAACGCGCTTGCAATCGTCCACAACGGATAACAATTCTCTCTCGGTTATGTCCCCGAAGTAGTTGTTTTTAACGGCTTGATTAAGATTATTTCCTTGCCGTTTAAGTTCCGCTAAAATCTCGTTTCCGCTTGTTATACTGACGATAGGTTTATCCGATAACGCCCGTATAAGGTAGTCCGTTCTGTTCAGTCCGCTTGTTTTAACTTTACCGTCAATGAGTTCCTTTTCTTGCGCCGAAACTCTGAAAGAATAGGCGTATGGTCTTGCTCTGTTTACTTTCTTTTCGATAGTTTTTACCTCCAAAATTTTAATGTTCGCTTGTTCTGCCGACAATGCCGTCAAGGGGTATTAGGGGAAAGAATTTCCCCTAACGAGGCAAGCGCAAGCGCGGCAAGTGGCTTGCCACTTGCGTACCTCGCCATACCGACAGATAAAGTCTGCCCGTAATTTTTGCTTACCGTTTGGTTGCCGATTATGGCGGTCTTATTGTTTGCTTTCGCATAGTGTTTTTACCTCCGAAATGTTAGTTTTTATATCTTCGTCCACGCAAGAAAGAGTGGGAAAGATACCGTAAAAAAGGCGCGAAAAAAGCCGCTGATACATTTACCGTAATCACCGACTTCAACCGCGTTTAGCAACGTCTTATTGCTCTATGATGGTTGGTCATTCTATGAAGTTTAGAGTTGATTTAAGTGCCGTTTTCCAAAAAAATTGTACACTTATAAAAGCCTATCACGGCTCACGATTTTTGCATACAACAAAAACACCTCACGTTCAAAATCGCAAGCTAAGGCCGGAACGGTCTTTTTCCGTTCATAAAACTTTCTGCGCTTAATGGACAATGCCCCGTACTCCACCGCAGACTCTTTACCCTCAAAAGGGTACAGTACCACTCGTTACTCTATCTTGGTACTGTACGTATTCTATCAAAATGGAAGTGGCAAGTCAAGAGAAAACAAACATTTGTTTATAAAATTTTTTATCTTTGTTTGTCGAAAGTTTTTAATTAGAACCCAACACAACAGCAGCGACATGAGCTTTTAAATATGCGTGCATATTAGCTTCAAATATGTAATGAAAATACTTATCCGCATAATCCCAATCATAACCGATATGTACTGCATTTTTTATAAATTTTTCTCTTTTCGGCGCAAACCATTTTCCATTTAACGGATGACCCTTTGCACTGTTGCGGCGCATTAAATCCGCTTCTGCGTAAGAGAATCCGCCCATTCGATACAAAAGTTCAATTACTTGTTCCTGCCATATTATGTTCCCATTTGATTCAAACAAAATATCTTCAACGAATTGATATCTTGAAGCAGGCGGATGGTCATAAGTATTTTCAAGCTGTTCTTTCTTTATAAATCTGCGTTCTATGGCTCGACTAAGAATCAGCTCGCTAAAAAGCATATCCTCTTCCTTGAAAGATAAAACGGTGGGATCTGAATATGCAATTTCATAGTACGGCGTACCGTTCATAAGAGGATTGATAAACCGTTCAAACTGCGAACCTGTCCAAAACGGGTTTATTGTCGTTGCTCCAACGCAATATAGCAAAAAACTGCAATTTGCCGCGCCTTTAACAAAAAAATTACCTTTATTGCGTGCTTCGTCCACTTGGGCACTAAAAGATAAAATCTGCTTGAAAGTGTTGGTTTGTTTTATGATATCAAGCTCATGTTTAAGTCTGATTTTTTCGTCATTTGTAAAATGAGAAATCTTTTTTGACCTTTCGGTAACGGCACGTTGCCATAACTGTTTAATCAAATCTTGCATGCTGTTTCTCCTTTGTAACCATAATAGCATTTTACTTGTCCCTTTTTAAGTACATTCGCT
The DNA here is from genome assembly GCA_910587625.1 of uncultured Christensenellaceae bacterium. Taxonomy (GTDB): domain Bacteria; phylum Bacillota; class Clostridia; order Christensenellales; family Borkfalkiaceae; genus Coproplasma. Next base: position 10,521 of record CAJUMW010000025.1, on the reverse strand, counting down.
GTGTTAGTATTGTCTTGTAAAGGAGATTTAATTATGGAAAATTTGAAAGAGCTTATTGACAAAAATACGATAGTTGTCTTTGATATAGAAACAACGGGACTCAGAAACGATATTATAACAAGTGAATTTGATTACATAATAGAGGTTGGGGCCGTTAAAATTGTACGTGGAAAGACAACTGAAAAGTTTTCGTCATTTGTTTCCTGTCCGGAAAAATTAGCGGAATATATTGTAACTCTCACGGGTATTACAAATGAGGATTTAAATGACGCTTCCACCGTTGATAAGGTGTTAAAAGATTTTTATGAATTTTGTAAAGGCTGTATATTGGTTGCGCACAACTTACCGTTTGATTACAGATTCATTTGTTACTACGGTGAAAGGCACGGCATTTATTTCAACAATCAAAAATTAGATACAATTGCTTTAGCAAAAGAAATTTTGAACGGAAAGGTTGAAAATTACAAGCTTTCAACTTTGGCAAATTATTTTAAAATTAATTTCACACATCATCGCGCATTATATGATGCGGAAACTACGGCTAAAATATTGTTGGAGCTTGCAAAGTTATGCTATTAAAAATTTGTAATAAATGCGGTATGGTACAAGAACCGTCGAATTTTTGTCCTAATTGCGGAAATGATTTGCGAAATATTAATTGTTTGCCAGATGAATCTAACTCTGCAGGAGCATTCGAGCTTTGTGCTGCCGATGTATGTTATTTGAAAAAAGATTATGCCGAAGCCTTAAAATGGTATAATATTTCAGCAAAAAGGGGTAATAAATGCGCAAAAAAAAGGCTTAAATTATTTTTCGATGTTGAAATTAATTAGATTTCAGCCAATCAACCAGTGCGGCAGCTTGGGGATAGGCTACGGGCAAATTTCTTTGAATATATGACGTGGTGATTTCAGCCATATGGAGTTTATATGTTTTAACTAAACTCAATGCGGCTTGCTTTATTTCGTCAGAAAGTTGAACGGGCTTACTTTTCGTTTTTGGAAGATTGGCAATTATAAGTTCAACATCTTCCATATTGTCGCAGTAAGCGATAACTTCTTTCAACAGTGTATTGGGGGTAACATTTTCTAAAATTTCTTTAATATTCTTTTTCATAATTGCATTATATAAAAATCTAAGTCCCAAAAAAAGGACAAAAATAAATTTATTTGATATAATAGGCTTGTACCTTTTTTGGTACAAGCCTTATGCTATTATTTAATCAAGGTAAAGACAATGGAAATTATAAAAACGCTTAAATTTTTAAAATCAGCGAAAGTTGCTGTTATAGCAAGCGAAAATGATAATATTTTTAAAGATTTTATAAATTATATTTCGGGGAGCAATGATGTCGAACTATCTGTGCTAAATGTATTGCAATACAACTGTGCTAATAATACGACCGAGCTTAAACTTGCGATAGCAAACAAAATAAGCGGCATAAAAAGAAAGTTCGCTAACTGTGTTTTTCCTATTGAATTTTTGAATCGTGAAAAGCATTATGTTACGGCGCTGTTGCGTTCGCTTTACTTGCGTATCCCTGAAAGCGAAGCGCAAGATGTTCAACTTTTTAATTTATATTATTTTGCTTCGGAATTAAGGTTGGAGTGTGAGTTCGGCGAAAACGCAGGTTGGTATGTTGTTTACGATTACGACGCAATAACCGGAACGTTTACGGAGAAAGAATAATGGAAAGTTACGAGCCTAAAAAATTATTGATTTTAAGAATACTTGAAATACTTACGGAGTATTCCGATTGTGACCACAAGTTAAGGCAGGGCGATATAATTTCGCTATTAAAGGTGTTATACGGAATTGAGTGCGAGCGTAAAGCCGTTGCCCGTAATATAGAATTTTTACAGCAGGCTGGGTACGATATTGTTTCGGATAATTCGGGTAGCTACCTTGCGGAAAAGAAGTTTGAGGCGGGAGAGCTTCGTCTTCTGATTGACTCCGTTTTATCTAACCGTAACGTTTGCAAGGCGCATACCAAGGAGTTAATTGAAAAATTAATCCATGAGGGTGGCAAATATTTTAAGAGCTACGCAAAACACGTCGTTAATTTAGACGATTGGCAAAAGGACGAAAACTGCGATTATTTTTATAACATTGAGCTGCTTTGCGAAGCAATAGAAAAAAAGGTCAAAGTTGAGTTTTTAATTAATTCCTACGGTGCGGATAAAAAACTGCACTGTCGCAGAGAAGATAAATTGCTTGCCAATCCATATCAGTTATTTTTAAAGAACGGACGCTATTATTTAGCATGCAATTACGATAAATACGATAACTTAATTTATTGCAGAATTGACCGTATCTCCAACATATCCCTTACTGAATTGCCTATAAAGCCCATTTTGGATATTAAAGGCTATGAAAATGGAATTAATCTGGGAAGGCTCAATAATACTATGCCTTATCTTTTCGAGGACGAGCCGACGAGGATAGAATTTGTTACTTTCAACTACGCAAAGGGAATGATTGATAACGTTATTGATTGGTTCGGCAAAGACGTGCAGATAAGCGAGCTTGCGGACGGAAATTTTAAGTTTGCATTAACGGTTAGTCCGCGGGCAATGCGGTTTTGGATATTGCAGTTCGGCAAATACGTAAAAGTGCTTTCCCCCCAACATATGGTTGACCAAATCAAAGACGACATCATAGAAATGCAAAAACTTTATGAGGAGTAAATATGTACGATTTAAAAAATCAAACCTTTGTTGTTCTGGGATTCGCGACAATTGAAGATTTGTATGATGGTAAACACACTGAAAGCATAAGCCTTCAAAGACCTGCTATCGTTGAAGTAGCGGCGGTTAAAATTAGTAATGGAAAAATTGAAGGGCACTACCATTCATTTGTCTCAATAGATGGTTATGATGCGGAGAATATTGAATTTGGAGAAGGTAATTATTCTTCATATAATTTAAATGCAGAGCATCTTATTGGCGCACCGTCATTTAAAGAGGTTATTGATAGAGTACGTAGTTATGTCGGCGACAGTATTTTACTCGTTGAATCATTATATTCTGTAACGCAAAATCCTTTTACAGTTTTCAAGGACTATGCGCAAAGTTGTGGATATGCCTTTAACAACCCCGTAATAACATTAAACAACATACTTACGGCGGCAAGATTACAAAGCGCAATAGAGGAAAGCAAAGTTAAGTTTGAAAATGCAGGCACTTTGCAAATTGCACAGATGCTTGCCTGTAAAAAAATGAATTGGGCTGACCTTTTTGCCGACTACGATATATTTTTTAATCCTTATAGCGAGGATTTCGATAAGGGCAGACACGACCCGTTAAGCTGGGCGCTGGCATTTGCAAGGCTTTTTATAACGCTTGTGGAATGGAAAAACGATACTGCCCTTCAACCTATTGACGAAGAAGCTCCGTTTTGATAGAATGGGAAAGAGGTGAAGTATGGATAAAACAGCAAATGAAATACTTTTAGAAGAGCAAGAATACTGGGTTAAGAAGACATTGAAGGAGTATTGGTGCGATACTATTTTAAAAGAAAGCAATGGAAAACTTTGCGCCGATAAAGATAAAATTTTATCCCATCCTTTTTATTTGGGCTTAACCGACGAGTATATTATACGTCTGGACGGTAAAAAGAGAATAATGATTGTCGGGCAGGAGCCTATGGGGTACGGTTCAATTTGTGACGGAACGGCAAGGTATGATTTTATAAAATCGTGTACTGCCCAAGACTGTGAAAAGGATACAAATGAGAGTAAAAATTCGCAACAATGGGCAATAGCTTATTTAATAAAGCAGTTATATGGAGAAGACGCATATTTGCCAGAGTGTTACAATAAAAAAATAAAATACAACAGTTCACCATTTTGGAATATTTTCAGATTGTTAAAAGACGAATATGTGTTGTGCTGGAATAATCTTGATAAAGTCTATTTTGTAGAAACAGGAGAATTAACATATGAAGCAGAGAAAAAATTATCCGAATGCTATGCAAAGGAAGGTGAAGTTGAAAAAAGATCGCTTCTGCAGAGAGAAATAAAACTTGCCGAACCTGATTTAGTGCTATTTGTAACCGGTCCAAAGTATAACGTGTCTATGAATGTAGCTTTTGGATTGAAAGATGAATTAGATAGCGTCAAGCCGTCTTCCAATAAAAAGTTAATTCCAATTACGGATATAGCTAAGCTTACTTCAAATACCAAATCCGAATATATTCCGGCATTTTGGACTTATCATCCTAATTATTTAAGTCACAATAAGGTTTTAAATGAGATTATTAATGAGATAAAAGGCGTAAAATTATAATAAAAAAGCTTTACTCTTTTTGGACCAAGCAATATGATAAAATCCCCTACTAATCAAATTTGTAGGGGATTTTTTATGTCGTAAAATTTAGTTAAGACACAACATCTACATATGTAATAGGTTTTATTCCTAATGTATCAATTACTTTGCTCCTTCTCTAATTTTTTTAACCCACTCAACCTGTTGTGTTATGTTTTTGTCAATATAATCTTTAGCACTAGAAATGTCTTTCTCGTAAATTTTTTGTATAATACTACTAATTTCAGAATTAATATTTAAATAACTAAGCACAATTTTTTGCTCCATATCAATTAGCTCATGTGCTTTTTTAAAATATTCGCCATTCAAATCGCCTAAAATATTTATATCTTTAATGGCATCTTGAAGTAATGGATAAAAAGCATCTAGGATTTTTAAATATTTTGTAAATAAATCAAATAAATTGGCCTTAGCCTCACAATAAAAGTTACATTCAATTAAATATGCGATATTTCTTGTAAGGTTGTTTCGAATTCGTTTATCAAAAATTGATAATTCCCCTATGGCTCTTATTGTATCGTTATTAGCTAATGTTTTAGCTGATATTTCAGATATACTGTATTTTGAAAATTCTTTTTCATATTCTAAAAACTCGCGTCTGTAAGAATTATAAATATCATAATTAATTTTTCGCCAAGATAGATTATTTTGTTCTTGCATAAGCTGACTATTTATTTTTTGTTGTTCACTTAAAAATCTGTCATTTTCTTCTTTATATTTTCTATTTTGAACAACGGCAATAAACCCTAAGGCGATTGTTGCAATGCCACTTACCCACCCACTGACTGCAGTAAAAATATTAGACCCATCAGAACCTCTAAATATAATTGAAAAAACAATATTTGTAACAAAAAATAATATACTAGTAATCAGTAGCCAAAACCAAAGATTTTTATAAAACTTCTTTTTCTTCATTTTAAATTCTTCAACTCCTTTTACTTTATGTGTCTTGCAGTTTAAGCTTTTTTAATAATTGCTAAATTTTTAAAACTTCCATTCTTACTTTAATAATTCCTTTTAAAACAAGTTTTATTTTTTGCGGCAGGTAAGACTCGTCGCACATTGTAAAATATTTTTCTTCTCTTGTAACGATATCTTTAATAATCTTCTCGGCAACATTTTTCTGAATTCTAATATTTTCGGCAAAGACAAGGAAGTCCTTTTTGCGGATATTGCTTTTCTTGCCGTTCAAAGTTAGAGCGAATTGTTCGTTGTCTTCGGGTAAAACGGCGTTTACGGGCAACATATCGTAGGCGTCGGAAAGGACATATTCACAGGCTCCTTCGTACGTTTCAATCAAGGAAAAGTTTTTTAAGTGCATATCTGAATTACCCACGACAAAAGAAAAGACAAGTCTTAAAAACAACTCCGATAAATCGAATCCAGAACGAGAGGAATAGCGAGTAATTAACTTTGCGCACCGTTCATAGGAGCCTTTATATTTATCTTGTGTAAGTCGTTCTTCAAGCTGACAGAAGTCTTCCATTGCAAGCATTTTAACATCGTCTTTTTGCTTAATACGGTCAACTCTTCTGGTAATATAGGCAAACTGTTCGTTCATTTTAATCAAGGCGAAGGGTACGGTTTTTATTCCAGTTGCCTTTGCCATTTGCATAACAAGATATTCTGCTTCGGGAAGGTTTTCGTATTCTTCTGTCTGCGGTTTCAAAATGTATCCAGTGGGGCAGTTGACAAGAGTTAATCTCGGATCTTTGCCCTCCGTTAAGTGGAGGGATAATTTTTTTTGCACGCCTGGAACGGTATAACCTTTATTAGTGCTTTCAATGGCAAGCTGTTTCAAAGTATCGTCGGAAATATCTAACTCAGGTAAAGAGGTAGTACCAAAAAAATTCTTAATACATTTTTTATGCCATTGAACGTTGAGCTCGTATATGGATGCGGTTTTGTTCAGCGGTTTATTGCAGCAAAGGCAATTCATACTTGCTCACTCCTTATGCTTACATTTCCGATACAGTCTTTGCACGCAGTCAATAAAAGTCCGAATCTGTCTTTGGGGTCAATTTTCCAATTGTGCATAACAATTCCCAACAGCCAGCCTTCGGGAATCAGCCCGTCAAAAAATGCAAACAGAGTTTTTGAAGTGTATTCCTCTGTTTGAAGCGGAAGAGTCAAACTAACCGCAGTCGGATTTTCGCTGTTTAAATAATTAGCGTTATATGTAAAAGAATAACCGCCGTCTGTTTCTTTCAATGCGCCGGCGAAACGATTGCATACGTAAATGTATGCTGTACGGTAGCTTTCATTAATCATTCTTTATTCTCCCCGGAACAGCTTCCATGCCGAACATTGCTAGCGCTTGGTTTACTTTGTCCAAACGGACGGTTTCTTTTCCCTGTTCGAGCTCGCGAACAAAACGAAGTCCCAAGCCTGAACGGAGCGCAAACTCTTCTTGAGTAAGACCTAATAGCTTTCTGTTTTGTTTAATAAATTCACTTAAAGTACTCATGTTTATATTCTATACCCTTTCGGGGCTTTTGTCAACAGCTTTAATAATATTATACCCGATTGGTACAAAATTTTGTTGTGTGCTTTATATTAGGACTGATCGGGTATAATAATTCTAATTTGCTAAAAGTGAATATTGCGTTTTGTTTTGTGGTGTGATATAATGTTTTTACGATGACATTAAAAAAGGGGTACAAACAATATGAATGATAAGGAGCAGAATAAAGTTATTAAAAGTGCGGTTGAATTATGGGAAGAGTTTAGTAAATCGGCGGCTTTTCACGATACAGATTATGACAGCGCGTTGTTTGAAGATATAAAGTCATATTTAGGGATAGATAAAAAAGCAGACTTTTTGAAAGAACTTAAAAGTATTTCCGTAGAGGAGTTGCTTAATGCACTTTTTACAAATATTAAACCGTTTTCTGAGATGCTAAACGATTTGCTTGAAGTGTTCAGTAAAGCAGGCGCTAAGTATACCGACAAAAATCTGAAAATTGCGGTTGATTTCGGAGAGCTGAAAGTAGACCTTGAAAATTTCAGAACAGACGTTGAAACCATATCGGAAGTAATACGTAAATCCGTTAAGACTTATTTTATAACTGACCCTTGGGGGTTGCGTAAGTTATTTGAATTTGAAGCAAACAGTTGCAGGGCAATGAATGCTGCCAAAGTCAGCAACAATGAAATTAGAGATTGGGCTGTTACATATATAAATGACAAGCTTCCTACTTATTTTCCCGATCAACCGAAATTCAATGAGGAAATTGACAGCCGTATAGGTGTAATCTGGAACGATTTGCACGAAAAATATAGAACGATAAAGTCAGTCTACAAAAAAGAAGCCGGCATTCAAGAGTCGATAGAGAAACAGCTGAAATGTTTGTGGCAACTGGCGGACGAAGCGCCTTGTGGTGAAAATAAACAAACATTGTTAGCAAAAGGAAAAATGTTTGTGAATGAACATGATCGTTATACTTGTACAATGATGGTCACTATTACAATGTTCGTGGAACATCTTTACGCTTCTGACGAGGATGAACGCGATTTGTTAATCGAAAAATTCAAAGCAAATTTTGACAGTGTTTTTAAAGGTTTTAAAAGTGTAACACACGAAGAGGTTGTTGAAAAAATCAAGCAAATAAATTCGTTTCTTAATTTGCCATACTGGCAGCACAGATATGAAATTTATTCGGCGTGGGTTTTTACCTTGATTGTCAAAGCGTTCGAATATTCAAATCTTAAATACGAGTTAATCAATGGTGATACGCTGTCTTTTTCGTTCGGCGGTTCACATCTTGCCACTTATAATCAAGACAAACCCTTGGAAATATGGGCCGAGTGCAGAAGCGCGACAATAGCTGGGGTTAAAGGTAAGGGGCGCATTAGCGGAATTCAGCCAGACTATACAATCGCTTATAACGAAGCGAAAACTCCTTGTAATGCGGTGGCGGTAGTGGAGTGCAAACAATACAAAAAAAGCAATACGGGCAATTTTTCCAAAGCGATTATCGATTATGCTAACAACAGACCGAATGCAAAAATATTTTTGGTTAACTACGGTGCTGTCGGAGATGCGGTAAATAAAAAGGTAATGGACGAGGGAATAGATGAAAGCAGATTTGCAACGTTCGGAGGCGTCCGTCCTCAGAATTCCGATGGCTTTGTCAAGGCTTTAAAATCTTATTTGTATGAACCGTTGACTATTACTTTATGTTGGGGAGAATGTCCTGTCGATCTTGATTTGATACTCGACATTACCAGTCAGAATGTAGCGGATAGCCATGAAATAAGTTATAAAAACATGGGGTCGGGAACATCGTTTCCTTATGCCGTATTGAATCATGATTGTACCAACGGATGCGGACCTGAAATTATTACGGTTTTACGTGTTGAGAGCGGTAAAAAGTACTCTGTAAAAGTTGATAATTTTTCAGGCGAAGATGAAGTCAGCGGTGAAATTACTCTTAAAGTTGAATGTAATGCTTTTAAAAAAGAGTACAGTAGAAATGAAATATTCAAATTATGGAATGTTTGTACGGTCGAGAACGGTAAATTCGTATCAATAGATACAATAGAAAAGCTTCCATAATCTTTTTAAGTTTTTTAATTAAAGTTATTGTACTCAAACACAATTAATTTACTCTCATTTTCGCATATCGGAAACAGTTAAAGAGATTAAGACATTTTATGGAAAGCTAAGTTGGTCCCTTGCAGATTAAAGCTTTGTTTAAGCTTTTAAATTTTTGGGTGCAATTTGGGTGCAAATCAAAAAATAGCCCTAAAACGGTGCTATTTTAGGCAAAAATGGGCAAAAAATCGGTAAAAACAAGGCTTTTTTGAAATGCTGCAAGGGACTTAAAAACCCGTTCAGATACCGCGGCTACTACTATGATACGGAAACGGAGCTGTACTATTTACAGACACGATACTACGACCCGAAGCTGTGCCGATTTATAAATATGGACAGTTTAGAGTATGCGGAGCCCGAAAGAATAAACGGACTTAATCTCTTTTCCTATTGTAATAATAATCCTGTAATGTTTGTCGACCCGAGTGGACATTTTGCAATTAGTACTTTTTTAATAAGTTTAGCGATTGGCACATTAATTAGTTGGAGTTTGTCCGAAATTTTTGGATCTCAAATTGCAGGAGGAATAAGCTCAACCGTAAACGGTGGAGCAGCTCTTTATACTGGTATAGGGCTTTTAAGTTTTGGACCTATTGGTTGGATTACAGGTGGATCTTTGATTTTATTAGGTGCAGGAACAATGGTTTTTGGTGTAAACGAAATCGTGGCAGGCGCGACAGGCACAAATTATATCCAAAGCTGGACGGGAATGAGTGATGGATTATATAATGGAATATATGTTGGGTTAAATATTGCATCTGACATTGGAACAATTGCAGGTAATATGTACATGAAATACGCTAATGTTAAAGGTAATAAAGCAGGAATAAAAGGTAAACCACTTACGCGCTATTCTACTATTGATGAAGCAGGAGTAAAACAGTATAGATTTTTTGATTCAAAAGGTAATGCTTGGTTTGATAAAGATTTTAGACACGGTGGCGCAAATTTGAAATTTCCGCATTATCATGGTTGGATAAATGGAACTAAGCTTGACGGGCATTGGTCATTTTGGGACTTAATTAGATGGTTATTTTAAGGAGAATGATATGAGCGAAGAGAATCCTACTTTTTTGGAGTTATTAGATTGGCATGATGAGTTTGTATTTATTTATAAAGGTGTTAAATATGAAATAGTGAATGGCGATGAGTATGGGATAGGGGCAGGAATATCTTTATATTTATCGGATGATAAGTATGGAACATTTATACAGTCATTTACAGATAAGCATGATTTTTTAAAAAATGCCAAAATAGAAGGAAAAAGCATTAGTGAAATTTTGAATGAAATTAAAGTTTAAAAACTTGAAGTGGATTTCTTGCATTTTTATAGTGAGCTCGACAAAATATTAAAAACAACTGAAAATAATCCAACTTAAATTAAACAGCGGTTCTTGAAAAAGAACCGCTGTTTAATATGTATAGTACCATATCAAAATTAGGTAAATAAAACGCCTATTGACAATATCGGTAGAGTAGTGGTAGAATATAACTACGACGCGTGGGGCAGGCATACGGTGAGCGGAAGCAACGTAGCGCTCGGGAATAAAAACCCGTTCAGATACCGCGGCTACTACTATGATACGGAAACGGAGCTGT
>CAJUMW010000024.1:17754-18033 GCA_910587625.1 uncultured Christensenellaceae bacterium | reverse complement strand
TATTTTTTCAATTAAACGGTTGTCGTCGGAAAAATATTTATCGTTAAAATATACACCAACCTTCATACTAAATGTATTATATAATAAATTATTCAAAAATGCAATGGTTTTTATGAATATTTTTTAAAAATATACAAAAAACTGTCAATCAAAGCGTGACAGTTTTTAACAGTTTTTCTATATTTTCGGGTTTGGCTCCCTTTTTTAAACAAATCATATATTCTATGTTTTTACCTTTAACTATCGGCGCATCGCATATTTTTTGCGGCGCCAAACCAA
>CAJUMW010000024.1:0-17717 GCA_910587625.1 uncultured Christensenellaceae bacterium | reverse complement strand
GTATCCTAATAAATTAGCTTTTGCTAGATTAATTTTTCCATTATCTATTAATTCATATATTTTTTTAATTACTTTTTCGTGAATTTTGCGTTCGCGTACTATTCCGTTTTTGCCTACTTTGTGCGTTTCGCATTCAAACTGCGGTTTAATTAATGCGTAAACAACTCTGTCGCTTTCCAAAATTTGCGAAACAACGCCTAAAATATACGTCAACGATATAAAACTAACGTCGACAACCACTCCGTCAAGTTTTTCGGAAAACAGCTCCAAAGTCAAATTACGAGCGTTGAAATTGTCTACGACAATAACCTTATCCGACAAAAGACTTTTATTGAGCTGACTTTCGCCCACGTCAATGCAGTAAACTTTTTTCGCACCGTTTTTTAAAAGACAATGCGTAAATCCGCCCGTGCTCGCGCCTATATCCGCAAAAACCATATCCGAAACGCTTGCATTAAAGTCGTTTAAAGCCTTTGCAAGTTTAAACCCGCCTGCGGAAACATAGTTTTCGCGTTGCTCGACTATCTCTATCTCGTCGCTTGCCTTGACATCATACGAGGGGTCGACAGATTTACCGTTGACAAGAACAATGCCCTTTGAAACCATATTTGCAGCTTTTGTACGCGAACCAAGTTTTTCTGCAAGATATTTATCTATTCTCATTTGATTTAATAAAATTTACTATTTCTTCGCTCGACACACCGAAGTCGCTCATTAGCTCTCCAACGTCGCCCTGCGGCACAAATTTATCGCTGTAAGCAAAATTCTTTATTTGCTTGTTACCTTGACTAAAATAACCGTCAATCAACGAACCAAGTCCACCAATCAACATATTGTCCTCAATCGTAATGATATGCTTTGCCTTTACACCATCAAGCATTTGAGTATCAAGCGGCTTTATAAACCGAGCATTAATTACGTCCACGGAAATTCCGCTTGAATTGAGTGAATCCGCTGCATTCATAGCTAACGTTATTGCCCTTTCTCCGCAAGCGATAATTGCAAAATCACTGTTACCTTCTCTCAAAACTTCCCACTTGCCGAGTACAATGGGCGCCTTAACACCAAAAACTTTTTTACTTTCACGCGGATAACGAATAGCTAACGGCGCATTGAAATTTACGCTCCACTCAAGCATACTTTCAAACTCTTTTATATCTTTTGGCACGGCTAACGTAAGATTAGGTATAAAACTCAAAAACGACAAATCAAATACGCCCTGATGAGTTTCCCCGTCCGAACCCGATATTCCTGCGCGGTCGATACATATTGTTACAGGCAAGTTTTGTCCGCATATATCGATTATTATTTCGTCAAAAGAACGCTGCAAAAACGTCGAATATACCGCGTAATAAGGTTTTAATCCCTCTGTAGCCATAGACGCGCACAAAATAGTTGCGTGCTCTTCGCAAATACCTACGTCAATTGCACGGTTGGGATAGCTCATAAAAAAATTCGACAGCCCAAGGCTTGAAGTCATAGCCGCAGTGACGGCAACAATTCTGTCGTCGTCCTTCGCCAACCGAACGAGGGTTTTACCCAGCATTTCAGAATATTCTCCTACGGGAACAACTGCGGTGTTTGCAGAAATTCCGTGAGTGCTTTCGGGATTCTCCTCGCAGAACTCATAACCTTTACCCTTTTTAGTTAAAACATGCAAAATTACAGACTCGTGCTTTAAACGCTGTTTTACCTCAAACAATTTATTTATCATCTGCTCAAGGTCGTTTCCGTCATAAACGCCGTCGTACGCAAACCCGAATCTTTCAAAAATTTTAGCGTGGCGGTCCATTTTGGATTTTTGCACGTCGTTTTCACTCAACAGCTCAAGATACTCGTGCATACTGCCCACTGTCGGCGCAATAGACATACCGTTATCGTTTAATATTAAAAGAATATTTGTATTCAACAACCTTAAACTGTTAAATGCCTCGTAAATCAAGCCGTTATTGAACGAGCCGTCGCCTATAACAGATATAACGTTAAAATCTTTACCGATTAAGTCGCGCGCTTTGGCAATGCCAAGCGCCGCGGACACGGACGTTCCGGCGTGCCCGACGTTATAGCAGTCGTACTCGCTTTCGTCGCGCTTGGGAAAGCCCGATATCCCACCCTTTTTACGGATTGTATTAAATTGCTGATATCTACCCGAAAGCAGTTTATGAGTATAGCATTGATGCCCAACGTCAAAAACAAGCTTATCATCGGGAAAATCGAACACATAATGAAGCGCAACCGAAAGCTCGACCATTCCGAGATTAGAAGAAAGATGACCGCCGTTTTTAAAAACAGTAGCCGTAATGACTTCACGAATCTCTTCACAAAGAGCCAAAAGCTCTTTTAAGGTCATAGTTTTGAGTTGCGCACTTGTAATATTTTCGAGCATTACCTTTCCTTTTTAAAGAAAGTAGTAAACTTAGCAAAGCCGAATACTATCTGTTTATTAAATGTTACTGCAAAATGTTTAAATAACGCCTTTCCGCCTACCGTCAAAGCGCCGATAGCCGCACTTATTAAAATTGAAGCTACAAGCTCCCAAACAGTGCCCGACTGCGCAAAATGCACTACAAGCGCGGCACCTGCGGCACCGCTGACTATTCCGCATATATCGCCTATTACGTCGGCAAAAATACTGCTTAGCTTACTTGCGTTTCTGCAAAGCGAAACGGAGCGTTTTGCTCCTTTAATCTTCTTCGACGCCATTGCGTGATAAGCCTCGGGGTCGCACGACATAATTGCGTTTGCAAGAATATCGCAGCCTATATTTAGCACCAAAAGTACGAGAAGAACTATAACGCATATAAAAGCTGCGCTGTCCTTTACTGCGACTTCAGTCAAAAAGCTGAATAAAACCGTCAGAGCGAAAGACAGAAAAAATACGCTTATACCCCAGGTAAGCCATGAATACTTGCCGCCGTGTTTCTTTTTTTTCTTTTTTTGAAAGCCGCCTTTACTTTTTGTACTTGGAGGCTCTTCTGTGTGATTTGTGTTAATGTCCTGTATGTCTTCTTCCATAATTTTAAAAAGAATACGCACTGTGCGTGCGCAATAAAAAAATAATATAGTGGTTTATATTAAATAAACTTTGCGGCTTAGGTTCGGTAGGATTTCCCTCGGGGCTTACTCTCCGTCGCCGTAAAAGCAGTTTCCTTTTAAAAGCCCGAACGCTTTAGCATAACCGAATCACCACTTAGTCCACACCGTAATCTCTAATATAAAGACAGTCTAGAAGCTTTCCTTGACAATTTTCAATAATCTAATCCTCTTTTGCAAACGACAATTTCAAATAGCAATAGGTAAATTCCGTCCGGCCGAACGGTATTTGCCGTGGTTCTATTATCCGCTGTCTTCACTCAAGGCAGGCTACTCTATACCAAGCTTTCGCCTGATAGTAGGTTTTTATCCGAGACCGAATATCCCGAACCTCCACGGAAAATGGGGTGGGCTGCGGTATGCCGTTACCTAGCTCCCATATTCCTTTACTCCCAGCAATCACCCACTTTTGGCAAAGCAAGCAAAAACCAGAAACTTCATCGATATGCCCTTTAACGGTATTTTACCCCCGTCTTCGTATTATTGTCAACTGACTAGAATACTGCACCACTATATCAATATGGTTATTATAGCATAATTTTGTTTCATTGTCAATAATTTTTTATTTCTTTCTGTTTCGGACGTAATTGACAAACATAATCAAAAATTCCCTATCGCCGTCAATTCCCTCGAGAATAGTCTTGCATCGTTCCGCCACAACGTCTGCGCGAAGCTTACTGCCGTCAAGCCCATAAAGTTCTACCGAGGTATATTTACCCTCTTTTATGTCTTTACCTATACTCTTACCCAAGTCGTCAAAACTGCCTTCAACGTCCAAAATATCGTCGGTAACCTGAAATAAATATCCTAAATCCCTGCCAAACGCCTTTAATTCCGAAAAACATCTTCCGCCGCAAATAATGCTTGGAACAACGACGGGAGCGGTAATTAATTTACCCGTTTTATTCTCATATATGAAGTTGAGTGTGTTTTCGTTATGAATGCTGTCATTTTCGTGCAACAAGTCGGCTGATTGCCCGGCAATCATACCGTATATACCTGCGCAATCGCATATAAACTCGGAAGCGGAAACATATTCTGCACCTTTTCTGCATTCTTTAAAAAGAATGGAATACGCGGTATTCAACAATCCGTCGCCGGCTAAAATTGCGTTACCTTCCCCAAAAACTTTATGATTTGAAGCTTTACCGCGCCTATAATCATCGTCGTCCATAGAAGGTAAATCATCGTGTATAAGCGAATAAGTGTGAATTAATTCAACAGCAAGCGCAAAACTTATAAGCTTGCTTCTGTCAACACCGAGCAAATCCCCCACAGCGAGCATAAGAACGGGGCGTATGCGCTTTCCGCCCAAGGCGAGAGAGTATTTCAAACTTTCACAAAGTATTTCGGGTTTACAGTTCAGATTGTCGCAAAACGAGCTTAAAGCTCGATTAAATTCATTGAGATATCCGCTGTATTTCTCGTTAAAATCCAAAATTATCTCCTTGATGCCGCTTTTAACGTGTTATACATAAGCATTGTAATAGTCATAGGCCCCACGCCGCCCGGCACGGGAGTTATATATGCGCATTTTTTATGCACGCCTTCAAAATCCACGTCTCCGCACAACTTACCGTTCTCATCGCGATTAATGCCTACGTCAACCACTACGGCACCATTCTTTACCATATCCGCGCTTATAAATTTAGGTTTGCCTATAGCACACACCAAAATATCCGCGTTTTGGCATTCTTCTTTTAAATTATTGGTTTTGCTGTGGCAAACCGTTACGGTTGCGTCGGCGTTTAAAAGCAACATAGCCATAGGCTTTCCAACTATGTCCGACCTACCTACCACAACGGCACGCTTGCCTTTTATTTCTATGTTATAGGCTTCAAGCAATCGCATTACACCGTTAGGCGTGCAAGCGACAAGGCAGTCTTCATTCATACACAGTTTGCCGATATTTTCTTCTGAAAAGCCGTCCACATCCTTTTCTGTTGGAATTAATTTTAAAATACGGTTTTCATCGATTTGTTTGGGCAAAGGCAACTGAACAAGTATGCCGTCGACGCTCTTATCATCGACAAGATTTTTAATATTAAGCTCAAGTTCACACTGAGTAACGTCTGCGCCGAGATATATGGCTTTTGAAGAAATTCCGACCTCTTCACACGCTTTTATCTTGTTTCTGACATAAACTTGCGAAGCCGGATTTTCCCCTACAAGAACAACCGCAAGAGTAATTTTTCTGCCTTTCTCCGAAACGAACCGCTCGACTTCGGCTTTTATTTCTTTGCGCAATTCCGCCGCAATAGCTTTTCCGTCAATAATTATACTCATTTTCAGCCCTTTTCAACTTCGGAAAGTATGCCCGATACAAAAGTTGCGCTCTTCTCGGAGGAGAATTTGGAAGCAATATTTGCCGCCTCATTGACGGAAACGGCTTTGGGTATGTCGGGCATATAGAGTATTTCCGCAAGCGCGACATATAAAATACTTCTGTCCGCAGGAAAAAGCCGCGCTTCCGGAAACGCCAAAGAGCGCGAGTCTATCACGGCGGAAAACTCTGCGCCGTGTTCCTCAATAAGTGACAGCACCCTGTCGCAATATGAAATATCGTCCTGCGTCAACTTTTCTTTTTTGCAAAGCGCACTTTTAAGTCCGTTGTCCGCCCCGCCGAATTGCGAAGCAAAAACAAGCTCGAACGCAACCTCTCTTGCCTTAGTTCTCATATGTTACCCAAGTCCTCCCGACTAAATGGTGTATATACAAATATTCCCTTATCGCAATAAGGGAATATCTTTTATGTTATATTGTTGAGTCGCTAAAGTTTACGTCCTGAACGTGAACGTCAACCTTTGTAACTTTGTAGTTAGTCATGGACTCGACGTTGTGTTTTATGGACTGCTGTATTTTGAACGCAAGCGAAGAAACCGCGCTGTTGCTGTCCACCTTAACACTTATATCCGCAGATATGCCTTGCTTTTCAAAGTTGAGTTTAATACCTTTATTCTTGTTTGTCAAAAGGCTTACCCCTTCAACCTCGCTTATTGCAAGCGCAACTATTCCGCTGACTATGCCTGAATTATAAGTTATTTTACCCTTTTGAGTAGAAGTAGGGTCGTGTCTGATATGTGCCATACTTTTCTCCTTGACTAAGACGCAACATAAGCAAAATGTATCTTAGTTTACATTAGTATAACACACTATTAAAAAATTTGCAACTATACTTTATCAAACTTGCGAATAAACAGGCAAAATTATTATATTTCCGGGAGCTACGCTTGCTTCATCCTTCAAAATAGTATAGATTGAAAGAGCGGTGTTGTAATCAAGCTCGTTAGAATTGATAAATACGTTTACGTTTTCAGACTCCATACCAATGGATACAACCGCGTCCGAGAAACCGCGCGACTTGATAAGCGTTTCCAAAAGAAGTTCTCTTTCCATCATTGCAACTATTTTGAGTTTGAGGTCGACAGCTTCCTGATACTTTTCGCTGTCCTCTTCATAGAGCGCGAGCACGCTGTCAAGTTGCAAAAGCTCTTCGCTTCTCGTGGTAGTTCTTTCCGTGCGGAAGGTTGTAAAGTAGTTGGACGTGGTTATAGCGTTTGAATCGCCCGAAGCGATTACGTTTGTCGCAAGAAGCACGTTCAACACGGCGGTAAGCGCAAGTAAAAATACGAGTGAGGACATAATGATGATTTTTTTCTTTTTTGACATAATATTCTCCTTAATTATTCATTGAATATATTGCTATTAATTTTTTGTCGATATTTAAAGCCGTCGACACGGCGTTTAAAATAACATTTCTGGTCATAATATTGTTCGCGCCTTCACAAACGATTATTACGCCCTGTATTCCGTCATTGTTTTCCGTAATCATAACGTCGGTATTTCCCACTCCGTCTATTGAGCTTAAAATACCGGTAAGCTTGATTTCGGTCGCACTTTTATCCTGCACGCTTGAAACACTTTTATCCTTTGCGCCGTAACTATTTATAAAATATATAGTTCCGACAAGTATAATGATAAGTATTACGACTATTATTATTTTTTTGTTGTCGTTCACAAAATTAAGTA
This sequence comes from uncultured Christensenellaceae bacterium, assembly GCA_910587625.1. GTDB lineage: Bacteria > Bacillota > Clostridia > Christensenellales > Borkfalkiaceae > Coproplasma. Next base: position 10,595 of record CAJUMW010000024.1, on the reverse strand, counting down.
CTTTGCGCATATACTGTTATATTTATATAGCCGCAATCACTCAAATATGAATAAATTTCTTTAAATAATTTCTCATTATTTTTTTCAAGCCCCACTTCTACGCTTTTTGCCTTAAATTCTCCGTTTTCAAAGAAAATATTTACAACACAGTCTGTTTCGACTTCAAACTCTTTTAAAAGAAGTTTTTCAAGTTGCGCGCTTTGGTTTTCCGAATATGCCGTTTCAACATACCCGTAGTCGATAAAATCGCTTACTGGCTGTTCGTTTTTTATGCCGAAAATTCCCGTAATTGGCTGTATCAGTACTAAAATACAAATAAGCCGCATTATAAAAGTTACCGTTTTATTTAATTTGCCTTCAGGTATTAAAAGCGAAACGATAACCGAAATAAAAATAACCCCGGCGGCAGTCAATAGATAAATTTTCATACAAAGCTGTTTGCCGAGTTAATTATCAACATTATTACCAACGCATACATAAACGCTACGGTCAATAATCCGGCTATAAAATATTCAATATCCTTAGATAGGTCGGAAAGCAGTCCAAACAGAGAATTTTCCCCTATCGGTTGAACAATAGCTCCTACTATTTTCAATATTATCGAGAAAGAAACAAGTAAAATTATCGGCTGTATTATTTCAAAAAGCAGCAATATAATACCGCAGACGCCGACCGAGCTTTTTATGAGCAATCCGGCAGACGACAGCATATCAAAGCCGCTTGAAAGAAAATTTCCGACTATAGGCACGGAATTGCTTACAAAATATTTTGTTGCCTTAAAAATTATTCCGTCAAACAGAGAGGACGCCGAACTTTGCGAAGTAATGAAGATACTGAACACGGTTACGGTTATACCGATAGCCCACTTCATTATGCTTTTTATAAGCGCCGTAACACCCGAAAACGACATCTGGCTATTCAAGTGCGACATAAAATTCATTACGACAACGCCTATTGTGGCAGGAAAAATAAAGTTACTTACTATCTCGACTGCGCCGCCGGACAGAAATATTGCCGAAGGTTGATATATTGCCGCCGAACTTGTGCCGCCCGTAAGCACGGTCAATGTTGCGAGAATGGGCGTAATTATTTCTATCTGGCGCTTGATATTCAGGATACATTCAGTACAGCCGCCGACTATTTTTACAAGCATTGAAGCGACTATAAGAATAATCAATGAATAGCACGCCAAATGCACTATTTTTGAGGTAGATTTACCTATTATACTGCCCTCTGCGGCAGTCATAACGGCGGAAAGTAGCCCCAATGCGGTAACGGCGGCAAATGCCGGTATCAAAGCTATTACATTTTTAAATATAATAGAAAAAAGTTCGTTTAAATATCCGTTATAGTCGGTGGTAAGATTGCCCTCTATCAAATATTCGACAATGTCTTTTGCGGTAGATCCGAAATTTAAAAGATAGCTATCCCCGTTTTCGTCTAGATATTTTTGAAGCTCGGACAAATCAAGTCCTTCCAAAAGAGTGGTTATATTATCATATATTTCATCTTTTCCGTCCTTTTCCTCTTCATTTTCGGCAGCGGCGGTTATTCCGCAAAACGCAAGCAAAATAACTATTAAAAGCAAAAAGAAAATAATTACAAGTTTTCTTAAACAAGATTTATCAGCGAAACGATTATATTGTAAGTGCTTGAAAGAATGGGAATAGAAACTACGAATAAGATTATTTTTCCGCATAACACCAACTTGTCCGCCACTCCGTCGAACCCTAACTCCTTAACCGAACTTGCCGTAAGCTCTACCATAAACCCTATCCCCATAATTTTAAAAATCGTGCGGATAATTTCATTATCTATGCCCGTACCCTGAGTAAACTTCTTAATAAATTCTACGCTTTGCGTTAAATAGTCAAAGACATAAAGAAATATTATTATTCCGCCTGCCGTAAGGCATAGGGGAACGAGTTCGGATTTATGACTTTTTAAAATAAATGCGCTGACCGCAGTTATTATTGCGATACAGCAAAGACGAAAAACATACATCAGAACATATCAAAAAGCTGTCTTATCTGCGAAAATAAGTCGGCAATCATTGTAATTACTACCGTCAAAACTATTATAAGCCCCACCAAACTTACAAGCGTGGCGATATCGTCCCTGTCGGATTTTTTTAAAACCTGACAAATAATCGTGATTATAATGCCTATAGCGGCAATTTTAAATATTATGCTAATATCCATATATCAATAACTCAACTACGCAAGCAGCACCGCCGCCAAAACGCCTATCATAAAAAATATTTTAACGTACAGCGAACTATACCTCTTATAATCGCTTGCGCTCTCGTCCCGGTATTTGGTCAGCGACTGTTTTCTGCCGTTTAAATAGTCAATCTGTGAAAGTGGGTCGCTCTTGCCGATATTGACGGTATATTCCGAGATAAATTCACCGTCTTTTCCGTCCAAAACGCATTTGCCGTTCATTATTTCCGCTATATAAGTAAATGGCTCGGCAACCTTTGAAATAGGATTTCTGGCAAATTTAAGGTTTAAAATGAGTTGTTCGTTAAACTCGTAAAGCTCGGCAAAAACTTGCATTCTTTTCTTTTTATTTGCCGACAAAAACACTCCCACAAGCGTTATTAATGCCACTAATGCTATAAGAATTAAAATTTTTATCATATATTTCCATTTGGCCGTTAAGCTTTTTAAGCTCGACAAAGTATTCAAAAGGCATTGCTTTAAGGCGAGTTTTGTCGATTATATGCGAAGATGCAATTACAGTAATACCGCAATCTACCGCATATTTTGCCGCTTTATCGTCGTTTTCTCCGTATAGCTCGTCGGTAATTATTACGTCCGGCTTCATTGCCCGTATCGCACTTTGAATTGCCGAAAGCTTGTTATGCGAACGTATGACGTCTACCGCACCCAAATCAAAGCCGTCACCAAAGCAATCCATTGCCGCAATTTCTCCGCGCTCGTCAAAAATAAGTACGTTTCTTCCGCATTGCTTGGAAAGCGTGCGAGCAATATCTCTCAGTATTGTGGTTTTACCGAATCCCGGCTTTGAAAAAATAAGCGTAGAATACAGTCCGCCGCAAAACAGGGCTTTAAATATGAAATCCGAACAACCGATAATGTCGTGCGGCACCCTTATATTTAGAGAAGTTATATTTTTAACTGTGTTCACCCCGCCGTTTTCGGTAACATATTCCCCTGCAATACCTATCCTTACCCCGTGCTCAACAGTAATAAAACCGCTTTTCATTTGCTCGGTATAGCCATATATGCAGCCGCCCGTGGCAGAATTTAGTACGCTAGCAATATCTTCCGAAAAAACCCTGTCGCTTTCGGTTGAAGCAAGTCCCATATTACCAAGATACTTATATTCCCCTCTGTACTCAATAATTACAGGTTGTCCGCGACGAAGGCGTATTTCAGATAAAAAATTCAAATTCAAATGCGAAAGCGCAAGTTTAACGTTTTCGGGCAAAAAGGACAAACCCATACTTTAATGTATTTGAACACACAAAAAAAAAGAACCCCAGACAAGAGGTTCTTTTTATATATAACAACATAAATTTTATTGCTTATCGGGCTTTTGTCCGTCGTGAGCTTTCCACATGCAGTCTGTAAAGGAAAAATGGCTAAATTTTGCTTTAAACGATGAGTTTTCAGGAGAACACGCATATACGCCGAACTTAATTTTCCCCAAAGCTTTTTGCAAATGACAAATTCGCATTTGTGCAAATTCTTTCCCATCGGACGAACATTCTATACAAAAATCGTCGTTACGTCTGCTAAGCCTATACCACATAGTTTTTATTTCCGGAGAAATTTCAGTGGTAGCCCAATCGGAATATCCTCCGTTTGTTACCACACTGCCCAAATGCTGAAATTTTTCATTTTCGTATTCAACCGAACCCTTAAGCCAATTTTCTGCGTCTAAGTAAACTACGATACCGCATTGGTCAAACCTAACTTTGCTATCCGAAAAATTTGTTTTTACCGTAAAACTAAAAAACTTTTCTTCCGTTTCAATAAGAAACATCGGTGCATTATCATTACAAAACCGATAATAAGTTCTCTGCCATAAATCGGTATTTGGATTTGTAACAACTTCAAGCATACCGTTATCCAATTTAAAACTTTTGGGTTCTCTTAGCCAAAAAAATTCATTAAAATTCATAACTTAATACCTTTATAATTTTATTTTTAAAAAATAAATCCGAACCAATACTTTAAAAGCAATCAGTTCGGATTTAATAAAATGGTGCGCTCGACAGGAGTTGAACCTGCATGGGGTTAACCACAAGATCCTTAGTCTTGCGCGTCTGCCAATTCCGCCACGAGCGCTTATCAAAGCAAGGTAAATTCTATAATATTTTCACATTAATGTCAAGCCAAAATTAAGCACATTTTAAAATTTTTTAATAATTTTATCGATAGTTTCATTAACCATAGCTTCGAGAATTGCCAAATTATCGTTATTATGTATGACATAGTACTTCATAAAATTATCAGAATCGTAATTATACTGTCTATTTATACGCAATTGTGCTTGATTTGCTGAAATTTTATCGCGTTCTACAACTGACTCTATTCTTTTAGCCTTGTCACGCATTATTACTATGACGCTATCAAAATATTTTTCATAACCGTTCTCAAACAATAAAGGAACTTCTAAAAAGCTTAATTTTTCATCATTCATACGCGCGAAAGCTGCACGCATAATTTCCACGTGAGTCAAATCGTTCAATTTTTTAAGCGCAAATGCATCGTTAAATACAATATCGGCAAGTTTTTTTCTGTCAAGCGTGCCGTTAATAATAACGCCGTCAAACTCGCCGCCTATCTTTTCAATAAAACGACTTTTTTTTAAAAGTTCGGCATAAATTTCATCGCAGGAATACACGGCAAACCCCTTACTTTTAATTATTTTAGCAACCGTAGATTTGCCGCTGCCTATTCCGCCTGTTATTGCAATTTTTATATTATTTTGCGTCATACCAATTTTTACCTATATGAACGTCGACCGTAAGCGGCACTATTAAATGCACAGCATGCTCCATACACTCTTTTAAAATTTCCGCTACGCGAGCAGATTCGCACTCAGGTGCTTCAATTACTAGCTCGTCATGAACCTGTAAAATTAATTTAGCTTTTAAGCCCTCTGCCTTTAAAGCTTTAAAAGTATTGATCATAGCAATTTTAATAATATCCGCACTTGAACCCTGCAACGGCATATTCATTGCCGCACGCTCGCCAAATTGCCTTAAATTATAATTGTTTGAATTTAGCTCGGGAATTACGCGTTTTCTGCCCGTAAGCGTAGAAACATAGCCGTGCTGTTTTGCAAACGCGACATTTGCGCTCATATAATCCTTAACCGAGCTGTAAGTGGCAAAATATTTTTCTATATATTCCTTTGCTTTTGAATTGGAAATATTTAAGTTGCGCGCCAAACCGAAGTCGCTTATACCGTAAATAATGCCGAAATTAACAGCCTTTGCCTCTCTGCGCATTTTGTCCGTGACTTCTTCAAGCGGAACGTCGAAAACCTGTGATGCCGTCACAGAGTGAATATCCGTGCCTGTTTGGTACGCTTCGACTAGCTCTTTACACCGCGAAAAATGTGCCAAAAGACGCAACTCAATCTGCGAATAGTCCGCATCGATAAACACATTGCCCTCGCGAGCGATAAATACTTTTCTCAGATCTTTACCTTCAGCATCGCGGATAGGAATATTCTGTAAATTTGGATTCGAGCTTGAAAGTCTGCCCGTTGTCGTCGCAGTTTGGTGAAATGTGGTATGAACAAGTCCGCTTTTTTTATCTATCAAGGGTCTAAACCCGTCAAGATAAGTTGAATTGAGTTTTTGATAGAAGCGATATTTTAAAATATAGCCTATTACGGGGCTTTTATCCGTCAATTTTTCAAGTACGTCTGCACTTGTAGTGTATTTATCTGTTTTCTTTTTCTTGACTTCGGTTATACCGAGCTTATTATATAGCACATCCCCGAGCTGCATCGGCGAATTAAGGTTAAATTCACAGCCGCAAAGCTCGTATATCTTAAAGCGCAAATTTTCACTGCGCTCGCGGAACTGCTTTGAAAGTTCGTCAAGCATATTTACGCTTACTTTTACCCCTTCGCGCTCCATACTGTACAGAACAGCAACAAGCGGCTTTTCTATGTCGTAATAGAGCGACGTAAGCTCCTCCGATTGAAGGCGCGAAAAAGACGAAGAAAATAACTTATTTATTGCGTATGCGGAAAATTTGAGGTCATAGTTGTGATAAACAATTAAATCACTCAAATTCATTACAGATAAATCGTAGTCGCAAATATAATTTACGAGCGATAGGTCGTCGAAGTCACAGCAGAAGTCTATTCCCAAATTATCAAGCTCGTGCATCAACTTTTTGCAGTCATAGCACAGTATTTTATTTTCAGGTTTCAAAAAAATTTCTCTAAGAATCTGCGTAAAATCATCGTAATTTATATTGTCGACAGCAAGCAAATCATTTGAAAGTTCTATTAAATATTCTTTTTCTTCAACATAAATTTCAGCGCTGTCAATTTTTAATATTATGGTAAATTCACGGTTTCGCTGTAAAACGTCCTTCACGTCTGAATACGACTTGCAAATAATTTTTTCGGGATAACTCATATCCGAAGATACGGCGTTTGTACCCTCTTCCTCAAAAATATTTAAGCCGATAAAACTTTTAAATTCAAATTCCCCAAATAACTTGCGAACTTCATAGCCATATTGTTTAGGACATACGCAGTTTTCCAAATCAATTTGTATTACACAATCTCTGTCAATCGTTGCAAGCTTATATGAGAGATATGCAAGCTCTTTATTTGCGTTTAGCTTATTTAGTGTTGCGCCTTTTATTTCATCGATATGTTCAAAAATTCCGTCAAGATTGCCATAATTTTCAATGAGAGACAGCGCAGTTTTTTCTCCGATTCCGGGAACACCGGGAATATTGTCGGATTTATCACCCATAAGCGATTTTAAATCTATTATTTGAGAGGGCTCCAAACCAACTTCGCTTTTAAAGTTTTCAATGCTAAGTTTCAACAAATCGGAAACGCCGCGCTTTGTAAAATAAACGTCGGTGTGCTCGTCTACAAGTTGATAACTGTCCCTGTCTCCCGTATAAACATAGCTGTGCACATTATTAAATTTTTTGGAGAGCGTTCCGAGAATATCGTCCGCCTCTATGCCTTCCTTCTGACAAGTTGCAATTTTCATTGCGTGTAACAGATTTTTTAAAGGCTCTACCTGAACCGCAAGCTCTTCGGGCATAGATTTTCGCGTAGCCTTGTAGCCCTCGAACATTTTATGCCTGAAAGTCGGCGCCTTCATATCAAACGCAACCACAAGATACTCAGGCTTTAAATCCGACTGAATTTTAAATAACAGTTTTACAAACCCGAATATTGCGTTTGTTGGCATTCCGCCACTTGTCGTAAACACGGGCGTCGCATAGAACGCTCTGTTCAACAGGCTGTTTCCGTCAATAAGTACAAGCTTTTTCATAAATATTAGTTTATCACTTTTTTTAAATAAAATCAATACATTAAAGTAAAAAACACTTGATTTTTGCTTTACAATATAATATAATATTAAAGTCATCAAGCCGGTGTGGTGGAATTGGCAGACGCGCGGGACTCAAAATCCCGTGGTAGCGATACCGTGTGGGTTCGACCCCCACCACCGGCACCAATTTTAAAAAATCTCCATATTGGGAGATTTTTTTTGATATTACAAACAATTAATTAAAAATTATCATATCATACAGTAAGCTACAATTAAATAATTATTGATTAATAATAAAATAACACACTATACTTCATTTTAGAAGTATAGTGTGTTAAACTTTTTACATACAGTTTTTTCCTAACACTTATATTTTTAATTTATTCTCCGCCTTCGATAAGCTTCAGTTGCAGAGTTTTTTCCGTATCCACTGCAATATATGAAATATCTTCTATCCTGGCCAAAGCGCAACCGTCCGCCATTCCGTAATTGTCAATTACGTTTATATTGAACAAATCGGCGCCCAACGAGGTTAAATAACCGTACAAATAACAGTCGCTGTCGCTCAAAAGTTCGATGTAGCAAATACGGTTGAGCGATTTTACATAGTTCAAAAATGCGTCGATTAGCTTTCCTTCGGGCAATTTCAGCGGTATTCTCGTAAAGTTATTTGCCGTCATCAACTTTTGAATTTTTTGTAAATAGTTTGTTTTGTATTCTATTATTGCTATTGTATCAATTTCAAGACAGTGAAACCCGTCATGTCTGCCATCTGACGAAACACTTTCAAAAATAAAATTTTCTTCGTCAAAATCTACTATATATCCAACATTAAAATTTTCCAACTTGTCTTCAATATCATATATTTCGCACAATATGGACTGTTCTTTTAATACTTTTAATAAGCTTCTCATTCTTTACCTCAAATTTTAAGCATTGTGTACTACTATCTGATTGAACGGTATGTTAATGCCGTTCTCATCAAACATTAATTTCAGCTGTTTGTTCATTGCTCTCTGTACGTCAAAAATATCGTTTTCATTACATTTTGCACTGAATTGAAGCGTTACTGCAGAAGCGCCGAGCTCGCTCACGCCGTCGTAACATAGGGGCTCGACAAGTCCGATTATTTCAATTTTACTTAAATTATCTTTTATAACTTGTTCCACGCGTTCAAGCGATTCACTGTATTCAATGCTTATAAACGCCTTTGCCGTAGAGGGCTCTACCGTTTGATTTAAAACACCCCTTATATCGCTGTTATTGAATATTTTTATATTGCCGACAGCTTTAAGTTTTGTCGTTCTTATACCTATCGAAACGACTTCTCCTCGAAATCCGTCTACCGTAACAATGTCCCCGACGTTGAACTCGTTTTCAAATACTATAAACAGTCCTGCAACTACATCGGCTATAAGGCTTTGCATTCCAAGGCCGACTATTAACGTAACAACTCCGGCTCCGGTAATAAGCGCCGTGGTATCTACGCCCCATACCGCAAGTACAGTTATAATTAATATTATAATTGTTATCCATTTAAGTACGCTGTTTAATAGGTTTGCCACCGTAACTTCGCGCTTGTTTTTGACAAACACCTTGTTTATAATTAACGATAGAATCGTAGCTATTACTAAAATTATAGTAACAGCCTGAATTGCGCGGATAATTTTAGGAATCATCCAAAAAATGTTGTTTACAAAACCAAACTGAGAAATTTCACGGTCAAATACGCTTTTCGAACCGAAAATATAGTCGTACAACACAAACGCGCAAACTGTCGCAACAATCATAATTAACAGTATTATTGATTTGACAATGCCAAGCTTTTTAACCTTCATTTTTACCTCTTCCGCCTGTTCTTTAAACTTCTTTTTCATTTTACACCTCTTTATGCAACCTGAGCGCCGCCCTTTTTGCCTTTTTTAAGTTCGCTCTCAATCTCCGCACACGTCTCTTCCAACTCTTCCTGTGCCACGCCTATTTCAATACCGTCCAAAATTTCCTGCAACTTATACTCGCTGTTGAGATAGCTTATCGTCTGATAACCTATTACCGCGGTCAAAACGCCGTTTGTAAGTCCCTGAACGGAAGAGTCGACAAGCACCGAAATAGCAGTACCGAGAATGGGTATTCCCTTAACGGCGTCTCCCATAGTTTTAACTATACTATTGCCTATTTTCATACTTCCTAAGCCGTATGCTACAAGGGAATTTTGCAAAACTCTACCGAAAATTTTTACAAGCTTAGCGTCCGAAGGTCTAAATCCGTATAAAAATACCAGATCTTTTACAAGCTGCAAGTTAATTACAACAACCAATGCAGCGTCAACTTTACTTGTTTGCGAAAGTGCCGAATACATTGCAGACTTCATAGAGCTTTTTAAAATTATTTCTCTTGCATTCTTTTTTACACAACCCGAATATAACTCTCCGAGAGAGTGCATTATACCCGCGTCATTGTTTGTTTTGACTGCTATTGCCAACTCTCCCACTACTTTTGAATCATACCAGCCCACGCCTTCAACCTTGCCCGTAAAATCAATAATTTTATCGGCTATTTCGCGCCTGACTTTTCTATTGTGTTTTTTTGCCTCTCGGGCGGTATATGCGTTTACGTTTACGTTAAAATATTCGAGTTTTGATATCTTTACAAGCGGAACTATGTACAAGATTATAAATAAAATCAAACATAAGCCTCCTGCGCCGTAACCGGCATACTCGTTGATTTCATATACGCGCATTGCAATTGAAAACAGACAAAAAAACAAAAAGACGCCTATGAGCATTGCCAAAAGCCTGACAAGCCATTTTGCACCGCGCACATTTTGGCGCTTTGTGTACTTTTGCTCGTACTCGTAAATAGTCATTTTCGAATCAAGGTCACCGTTTGCCTGCGGTTTTTTTTCAGAATTATTTTTTTTGTCGCTTCTCATAATATCTAATCCTAAATAATTTGATAATATTATTTTAGCATTCTTTATGCAATAAGTCAATACAAATGTGAAAAACGACTTTTTACTTGTGTTTTTATATAATCTGATTGCAACATATATTTGCAGTCAGTTTTTTTATGCCGT
>CAJUMW010000023.1 GCA_910587625.1 uncultured Christensenellaceae bacterium | reverse complement strand
GATATAATAATTGTACGATAAACAGTAATTTAGAGGTGTATATGGACGAAATTTCTCTCCGTATAATGACAAGGGAGCTTTGTCATCAGTTATACAGAGATTGGGGAAACGACCCTTCGATTTATATGGATATGAGTTTGTTTACAGCATACAAATATGATGAAAACGCCGTAAATAAATATTTTGAAACAAAACAAAATCCATCTCGCATTCTGTTTGCAATAATGAAAAGTGGAAAACCGATTGGAGAGTTGCAATTAAAAGACATAAATCAAACAAGTCGGGAGTGTACATTGAGCATCCATTTGCAAAATGATACAGTGAAAGGTAAAGGATATGGCACACGTGCAGAGCAGTTGGCAATACAATATGCCTTTGAAGTGTTGAATATGGTTGCTGTAAATGCTGATACGATTATAAAAAATACTCGTAGTCAACACGTGCTTGAAAAAGTTGGATTTAAGTTTATCAGAGAAGAATACGGTTTCAAATATTATAGATTAGAACGGTAAATTACAATTTTGCGAGGCGTTAAAAAATGAGTAAATATGAGCCGTTATGGAAGTATTTAGAGGATAATAATAAAGAAAAATATATATTATCTTATGAAGAAATCAAGAACATTTTAGGGTTTGAAATAAATCATTCGTTTTTGACTTATAAGAAAGAGGCAAAAGAATATGGTTATGAAGTCGGCAAAATATCAATGAAAGAAAGGACAGTAATTTTTAACAGGTTATAACTATAAATTTCAATTTAACGGAGAATTATAAACGATCTATAATGAATATCTATGAATTAGTGCCATATACCGACGCAGACCACGATAATTATATAAAGTGCCAAATGGACGCTTTTGAAAAGTATATATTAGAGTTCTTTGGTGTTTGCGATATGGCTATTATGGAAAATCATTTGAAACAATTAAAACCTAATCTTCTTAAAATTGCAGTTAATAGTCAAATTGCCGGATATGTTTATTATAAAGAAGAAAGTACAAAAATTATAGTAGATGTTTTTACATTGTTGCCTGAATATCGTAACAACGGATTAGGCTCTTTAATCTTGCAAGACTTTATTAAAAAGGCAAATGAATTAAATAAACCGATATTTTTGGATACTTTTAAGAGTAATCCTGCAAAGAATTTTTATCAAAGAAATGGCTTTGTCGTTGTGGACGAAAATTTCTCTCACTACATTTTGAGATATGGAAAAGTTATTTGATACGATAAATTTCAATTTATCTTTCTAAAAGGTTTGTAGTAAAAAGCTCTCGAACATATCGTTCGAGAGCTTTTGTCCTTGCTTGAAAGTATAACTCTTAAAATTTAGTTTTTTAATTCCCTATGGGAAGCGCGCTATGCGAGGTTTTTTGTTACTTTAACGGGAAAGCATCCAATTTTTGACGTCTTCCCTTGCTATTGGAGTTATATTTTCTTCAGGATACCGTGAAAGGCTTCCGCCATTGGTATAGATAAAATATCTTCCTTCGCGCGTTATGTATAAAGTCTCTTCGTATCCGTCGGGGTCCCCCGGTTTGCCAAACGTGAATTTTTTATCTATTGTGGAGTTTTCGGTATCGTAAAGAATGCTGTCGATTTCTTTACACATAATTATCTCCCTATCGATAAAATTTTATCATATAGTTATTTTTATGTCAAACTAAAACTTTTTGCCTCGCGGTGGATAAATTTTTTGTTAATTATTAAATATTTGTGTGAATATCTGTTTTGTTTTATTTAAAATTTGTCAAGTAAAAATGCTTGACAGGCAGGCTGTTATGTTGTAAAATATTAATACTTATATGGACAAGATACCTTTTATAACGCTTTGGGACATATACAAGGGGCTTTTAACCCCAACACAGCGTGAAATTACCGACTTATATTTCAATTATGATTTGACTTTGTCGGAAATTGCCGAGCAGAAAGGTATTTCGCGTCAGGGTGTTTCGGAGTGCTTAAACACCTGCAAAAGGCAGCTTGAAGAGTATGAAGAAAAGTTGCACTTTTCCGATTTGTTGTCGGAAATAGGCAAATGGGCCGCAAATTTTAAAGCCGAACGCCCCGAGCTTGAAGGTGAGCTTATAAAGCTTGAAAGCTATCTTGACAAAAACTACTCGGCGGAAGCTTTGGCGGCTTTAAAGGATAAGAGGAGTTAATGGGAGCGTTTTCATCGTTATCGGAGAGATTAAATCATATATTTTCAAAGCTCACGAAGCGCGGAAGGCTTACCGAGCTTGAAATTAAGACGGCTATGCGAGAAGTGCGCGTCGCGCTTTTAGAGGCGGACGTAAACATTCAGGTAGCCAAAAAATTCTGTGCCGACGTTTCGGAAAAGGCTGTCGGACAAAAAATATTGCAAAGCTTGAACCCTGCGCAGCAGGTTATAAAGATAGTTAATGAAGAGCTTATCGCGCTTATGGGCTCGTCAAATCAAAAGCTCGTCATCTCACCCAAGCCGCCAACGGTTATAATGATGTGCGGTTTGCAGGGCGCAGGAAAGACTACTATGTGCGGCAAGCTTGCCGTAAACCTTAAAAAGAGCGGCAAAAAACCTCTTTTGGTTGCCTGCGATATATATCGTCCGGCGGCTATAAATCAGCTTAAAGTAGTGGGTAAAAACGCCGCTGCCGAAGTATTTGAAAAGGGAACTCAAAACCCCGTCAAAACTGCAAAAGAAGCGGTGGAATACGCGCGGGCTATGGGCTTTGACACGGTCATAATCGACACCGCCGGTCGGCTTGAAATAGACGAGCCGCTTATGCAGGAGCTGGAAAACATTAAAAAAAGCGTGGACGTTGCCGAAATTTTGCTTACCGTCGACAGTATGATGGGTCAGGTTGCCGTAAACGTTGCAAAAACTTTTAACGAGCGGCTTGAGGTAACGGGTGTAATTTTAACTAAACTCGACGGAGATACAAGGGGCGGCGCGTGCCTTTCTATTAAGGCGGTTACGGGTAAGCCCATAAAATATATCGGCGTCGGTGAAAAAATGGGGGATTTAGAGCCCTTCTACCCCGACAGAATGGCTTCACGCATTCTCGGTATGGGTGACGTATTGACGCTTATCGAAAAGGCGCAGGAAGCCGTAAGTGAAGAACAAGCAAAGCAGATGCAGAAAAAGATGCTTGAAAACAGCTTCACTTTGGAGGACTATCTCTTTCAGTTCGAGAGTATGAAAAAGATGGGCGGCGCGCAGGCGTTGCTTGCAATGATGCCCGGTATGGGAGGCAAGGTGAAAGCCGAGGACATTGACGAGAGCAGGATAGAGCGCACCAAGGCAATAATACTTTCCATGACAAAGAAAGAGCGCACCGACCCTTCGATTATAAACTCGTCCAGAAAGAAGAGAATAGCCCAGGGATCGGGTACGACCGTACAGGAAATAAATCAACTTTTAAAGCAGTTCGACCAAACCAAGCAGCTTATGAAGCAGTTGAAAAGCGGCAAAAGAAGATTGCCTTTTTAACCGTAGACCCCAATATATGGCTTAATTAACGATAAAAAAATAAAATTTATATAGCCGAGAGGCACAAGGAGAAAATACAATGGCAGTTAAAATGAGACTTACGAGAATGGGCGACAAAAAAAGCCCCTTTTACCGTGTAGTGGTTATCGATTCGAGAAAGGCGCGTTCGGGCGAGTACATCGACCAGGTCGGTTATGTTGACCCCCTCAAAACCCCTGCGGATATTCATATCGACGTCGAAAAGGCTAAAAATTGGCTTTCTAAGGGCGTTCAGCCTACCGAAACGGTAAAGAGCTATCTTGTTAAAGTCGGCGCTATGGAGCAGAGTTCTAAGCCCTCCGCACCCAAGACCAACGACAAGAAAAAGAAGGAATAATTATAATTGGGGCGCATATATCCCTTAACTAACGCGCCCGAGGGAGCAAAAATGGAAGAAAATATTTTGCAGTTAGTCAAATACGTTGTAGAGACGTTTGCCGAGAAAAAGGACGTTATCGAGTACGTTCCCGAAGAGAAGGAGAACGTAATTGAAATTTGCGTTTATCTCGATTCGGGAGATATGGGCAAGGTTATCGGCAAGCAGGGCAAAATTGCCAAGGCTTTAAGAACGCTTGTCGGCGCTACCACGCCTCGCGGAGCAAAACGCTACACGGTTGAGATTAAAGAAAAGGTATAATAAATAGCCGGGCGCGTGCGCTCGGCTATTTGTAAAAGTTATTATGGAAACGGATACTTTACAAGTTGCAGCAATTTTAAAGCCGCAGGGCATACGCGGTGAAATAAAAGTAAAGGTGCTTTGCGACGGCGCAGAGCAATTGAAGGACTTAAAACGCGTGCTTATCGACTCAGTCGAGTACGCGGTTTTGGGTATGCGCGGACAGGGGGAGTTTGTCTATTTCGCGTTGAAGGGCATTTTCGACAGAAACGCCGCCGAGCTTTTGCGCGGTAAATTTATCGATGCATATCGCTGTGATTTGCCCGAGCTGCCCGACGATACCTTCTATATTGCCGATTTAATCGGTTGTGAGGTGGTTACGGGCTCGGGTGAAGCCGTCGGCAAGGTAATTTCTGTTACGCCTGCACACACCGATATTTACACCCTGCAAAGCGACAAGGGCGAAATTAGTTTTGCCGCTGCGGACGGCGTTATCGAAAGCGTTGACGTTCAAAGTAAGATAATTACCGTCAATAAGAAAAGATTTAAGGAAGTTTCGGTTTGAAAATTACTGTTTTAACACTCTTTCCCGAAATGTTTGCGCCGTTGAAGGAGAGTATAATAGGCAGAGCGGTTGAAACGGGCAAGCTCGATTTGCAAATTGTAGACATACGCGACTTTGCCGAAAATAAGCATTTCAAATGCGACGACTACCCTTTCGGGGGCGGTGCCGGAATGGTTATGATGCCCCAGCCAATAGGTTCTGCAATGGATAGCATAGACCCCGAACACAGGGCGCACAGAATTTATCTCTCTCCCAAAGGGCAAACATTAAAGCAGAGCAAGGTTTTCGAGCTTTTGAATTTCGAGCATTTGGTGCTGCTTTGCGGACATTACGAGGGGGTCGACCAGCGAGTTATAGACCTGTTTATCGACGAGGAAATTTCAATAGGCGACTATGTGCTTACGGGCGGAGAGCTGCCTGCAATGGTTATTTGCGACTGCGTTGCGCGCTACGTTGACGGGGTGATTTCGGACGGCTCGCTTATTGACGAAAGCTTTTCAAACGGTTTACTCGAGTATCCGCAATATACTCGGCCTGCCGAGTACAGGGGCGTAAAAGTTCCCGACGTATTGCTGTCGGGAGATCACAAAAAGATTGACGAGTGGCGCCAAAGCGAGGGGCATAAGCTTACGAAATTGCGCCGCCCCGATTTATTCGAAGAGGACGAAAAATGAAAACTATACAGTGGTTTCCGGGACATATGACCAAGGCAATGCGAATGATGGAGCAGCATCTTTCGCTTGTGGACGGGGTTATTTTTGTGCTTGACGCGCGCTGCCCTGCGGCTTCGTTCAATGCAAAACTTAAAAAGCTTGCCGGAAACAAACCCGTTTTATACGTTTTAAATAAGGGTGATTTAGCCGACGAAAGGGCGGATTTTTTATTAAAACTTATAAGGGAAAGCGGCGCGGCAGCAGTAAAGATAAACGCGGTGAATGCGGCTTCACGAAGGGATATTACGGGGGCAATCGAAAGATTGGTTGCCGAAAAACGACAAAGAGCGCTTGAACGCGGACAGACCAAGATATTCAGATTTATGGTGGCGGGTGTTCCCAACACGGGCAAATCCACGCTTATAAACCTGCTTGCAGGTTCGAAGCGCGCCGAAACGGGAGACAAAGCAGGAGTGACGCGCGGAAAGCAGTGGATACGTTGCGACGGGTTCGAGTTGCTGGATACACCGGGAACAATGCCGCCTGCGTTCGAAAATCAAAAGCTTGCCGTAAGGCTGGCGTATGTTGGCAGTATCAACGACGATATACTCGATTTGGACGATATAGCGCTTGCTCTGCTTGGAGAATTGCAGGAAAAATATCCTCAGCGCCTGTTCGAGCGCTATGCTATAGAGGGCGGCACTCCGCTTGAAATGCTCGAAAAGGTGTGCGCAAAACGCGGGTTTATGCTTCGCGGCGGAGAGTATGACTACGAGCGCGGAGAGCGCGCCGTAATAGACGATTTGAGAAAAGGCAGGCTCGGCAGGGTGACTTTCGACTGCGCCGAGGACGTTAAGGGTGTGGGATTTTGATTGATAAATTAAAATATGAAATAGAGCTGCGGGCGCAGGGAATAGAATATATTTGCGGCGTGGACGAAGTGGGCAGGGGGCCGCTTGCAGGTCCCGTAGTGTGCGCGGCTGTTATTATGCCGCCGGACAACCTTATCGAGGGAGTGGACGACAGTAAAAAGCTTTGCGAAAAAAAGAGAGAAACTCTCGCGGAAACAATCAAAAAAAATGCGGTTGCCTACGCAATATGCCGCGTTGAATCCTCAATTATAGACGAAATTAACATATTGGAGGCTACTAAACTGTGTATGAAAAACGCGGTGGAAAGCCTTGAAATCAAGCCTCAATTTGTGCTTGTCGACGGCAATATGAAGCTCGATGTGGATATTCCGCAGAAAAGTATAATAAAAGGGGACTATCTGAGCTATACGATTGGCGCTGCTTCTATTGTTGCAAAGCATTTCAGGGACAAGCTTATGTGCGATTATGCTATGCAGTATCCCGAATACGCCTTGAAAAACATAAGGGTTACGGCACAAAAATACACATACAGGCCATCGTAGACCACGGAATATGCCCCATTCATCGCAGGAGCTTTACGAAAAAATGGCAATAGAAAGCAACATGCACAACAAAAAGCTTGGCGCTAAGGGAGAAAAAACGGCTCGCAAGTATTTGAAGCGTCACGGCTGGAAAATAATCAAAAAGAACTATGTTTCCCCCTTCGGAGAGATTGATATTATTGTTCGGAAGGGTGAAGTTATGGCGTTTGTCGAAGTCAAAACAAGGGTTTCCGACGAGTACGGTACTCCCTCGGAGGCAGTGGACAAACGGCGTAAATTGCGGTATATATCGGGGGCAAACTATTTTTTGAGGAATAAAATCAACGATTTTGTCGTTCGGTTCGATATAATCGAGGTGTTCGAGGGGCAAATCAATCACATAGAAAACGCGTTTTACGCGTGATGATAGGAGGGTACATAATGGAAAAGAGAGCTTACGACGTTTTTTCCAAATCAAACCGCGAAGTGATGATAAGGGTGATACCCGGGCACTTTGCAACGAGGCACAGCCACGTCAACTATTGCGTGGATATGACTAAAGTTAAATCGGACTTGACAAGCGCAAAACTTGCCGCACGGCTGTTTGCCGACGGGTTTTCGTCCACGCCCGTGGATACCATAATCACGCTTGACAGAATGAAAATGGTCGGCGCATTTTTGGCGGAATATCTTTCGACCACCCACATAAACAGCGGAGTAAATATCGGCGTAATTTCCCCCGAAATTTCCAACGATAAAATGCTGCTGCGCGACAATTTTTTATCCTACGTCAAAAATAAAAACGTGCTTTTATTAACGGCTTCCGCCACTACCGGTAAGGACGCCAACAGCGTTGTCGAGGGAATAAAGTATTACGGCGGTATGCCCGTAGGAGTTGCAACGGTTTTCGGCAGTAATTTCGACTGCGGCGTGCCCGTGTTGAAGCTGTTCGGGCTTGACAACGTGCCCGACTACTCGTCGTTTGCGCCGACAGACTGTCCGCTTTGCCGCAGCGGCGTAAAGGTGGACGCCGTGGTAAATTCGTACGGATACAGCAAAATTATTTAAAAAAGCGAGCACATTATATATAATGATATATAAGTGTCGGGTTTTAAAAATTATTTGTGAAAATTGCGATACACCCCCTGAAAATGAGTTGCGTTTTTCAAAAATAGATGATAATATTAAAAACGACTTCGGACAGTCCTCTGCAGAAAAGCAAGAATGTCAAGTAAATTGGAGGTAAGTTATGAAAGGTTTGGTAGAAGCCATTGAAAAGGAAGGTATGAAAGCCGAGGTTCCCGTGTTCAACGTGGGAGATACCGTAAAGGTAGGTTTCAAGGTCATAGAAGGTACGAAAGAGAGAATTCAGAACTTCGAAGGCGTAGTAATCGCTAAAAAGCACGGCGGTATAAGAGAAAGTTTTACCGTTCGTCGTCTTTCGTTCGGCGTGGGCGTTGAAAGAACGTTCCCTCTTCATTCTCCGAAAATTGCGTCTATCGCTGTCGTTAAACGCGGCAAGGTAAGAAGGGCTAAGCTCTACTATCTGCGCGGATTGACGGGTAAGGCTGCTAAGATAAAGGAAATTAAATAATAAAAAAAGCTCTCGCTCTGTGCGGGAGCTTTAGTTTTAAAGGAAAATTATGCTTTCTAAAATTACTTGCTTTGCCTTGAACGGACTTGAAGGAGTTGCCGTCGAGGTGGAAACGGATATAAATAAGGGAATGGTTTCGTACGACCTTGTCGGCTTGCCCGACGCGGCTGTAAAAGAGAGTAAAGAGCGCGTTCGTTCGGCTATCAAAAACAGCGTATTGAAGTTCCCTATAAATAAAATTACAATAAACCTTGCTCCGGCAGACATTAAAAAAGAGGGCTCGCACTACGATTTGCCCATTGCAATAAGCATATTGAAAGCGAGCGACCAGCTTGTTGCCGATACCGACGGCACTGTGTTTTTGGGGGAACTTGCGCTTGACGGCACGCTTCGCGCCGTGCAGGGCATTTTGCCTATTTTAATTTCGGCAAAAAGCTGCGGCTTTAAAAAGTTTGTGGTGCCGTTTTGCAATGCCAACGAGGCAAGCTATATCGAGGGAACGGAAGTTTACGCACTCAATAATCTTGCCGACGTCGTCGGCTTTCTGACAGGGGAAAAGAGCTTCGAGCCCGTTCAGGCAAAGAGCTTTCAAGCCGTGCAAAACCTTGTAAAGTACAATTACGATATGTCGCTTGTGCGCGGACAGAAAGTAGCAAAGCGCGCCCTCGAAATAGCCGTTGCCGGCGGTCACAATATTTTATTGTCGGGCCCTCCGGGCACGGGCAAAACTATGCTTGCACGCTGCATTCCCACGGTTATGCCCGATATGACCTTTGACGAGGCGCTCGAAGTCACAAAAATACACTCTGTTGCCGGCGCGCTCGGGGACGAAGGCATTGTCTCTATGCGCCCGTTCAGAACGCCGCACCATACCGCAAGCACCGTTTCGCTGTGCGGCGGCGGCAATACCAAAATTCACCCCGGAGAAATTTCAATGGCGCATAAGGGCGTGTTATTTTTGGACGAGTTGCCCGAATATACGCGCCATTCAATAGAGTCTTTACGCCAGCCGCTTGAAGACAGAGTAATTACCGTTGCTCGCGCCGGCGGTTCGGTAACCTTTCCTGCCGATTTTATACTGTGTGCAAGTATGAATCCCTGCCCCTGCGGCAACTACGGTTCGGCATACCAAACCTGCACCTGTACTCCGTCGCAGATACATAAGTACAGAAGTAAAATCTCGGGTCCCCTGCTCGACAGAATAGATTTGCAGGTCGAAGTGGACGGGGTAAAGTATGACGACTTGGCAGGGGAGAGCAATGAAGAGCCGTCGTCTGCGGTGAAGGCGCGAGTGGAAAAGGCGCGGGAAATTCAAAGGCAAAGATTTGCGGACGAGGGAATTTCTTTAAACTCGAACATGGGGGAAAAGCACATTAAAAAGTATTGCCGTCTTTCCGCCGAGTGCGAGGAAGTTTTAAAGAACGTTTTTGTTTCACTGCATTTGTCAGTCCGCGCGCGTTCGAGAATAATCAAGGTTGCAAGAACTATTGCAGACCTCGCGTTTTCGGACGACATAAAACCCGAACATATATTGGAGGCGGCGTCGTACAGGCAGCAGGACGTCAATTGAGATGTATTCCGAACAAGAGATAAACCTTATAACGCTGAGTTCGTTTGAAGAGTTAAGCTATAAAAACGCGGTAATTTTACTCTCGGATTTTCAAAGCTTTGCGCCCGATTTCGAGAAATATCGGAATTTATTGATTAAAAGCTTCAAAGACGGCGTATATAATAAATTGAAGGGAAAATTTTACAGCGCGTCATACAGACAAAAGCTTTTGCAAAAACTTGACGAACGCGGCATAAAATGCGTTACATATTTTTCTGAGCTATACCCCGAACCGTTGAAGCACGCGGTATGTCCGCCGCTTGTGCTGTACTGCAAGGGCAATACAGACCTATTGAAAACGCGTATGTTTGCAATAGTCGGCTCTCGCAGGACGCTTCCGAACGTCTTAAAGGAATGCAGTAAAATTTCCGCGGAGCTGTCAAGGGCGTTTACCGTTGTTACGGGGCTTGCCGACGGGGCGGATACCGCGGCTATCGAGGGCGCAATAGGATCGGGACAGGTAATTTCCGTACTTGCAAACGGGTTTGACCACGTTTACCCTGCTATGAACGAGCCGCTTCTCAAAAAGATTGAGGAGCGCGGGCTTGTAATTACGGAATATACTCCGCAAATACAGCCTAAGCCCTATAACTTTCCCGTGCGAAACCGAATAATTGCAGGGCTTGCCGAGGGGACTTTAATTGTTTCGGCAGGTAAAAAGAGCGGCGCGTTGATAACCGCAGGCTATGCAAACGATGCGGACAGGCTGGTCTATGCTTTCCCTTACGGGCCGGGCGTAAGCTCGGGCGTCGGCTGCAACAACCTGATAAAGACCGACAGGGCAAAACTTGTCGAGTGCGCCGACGATATTTTTTATGATTTCAATATAACTTTTAAAAGGGAAGAAAAATGTGAAATGTCCGAGGAAGAGCTCGCCGTTTACGACGTGGTTTCTCAACTCGGTGACGCGTTTGTCGCGCAGATTGCGGACAAAATAGGTAAACTTCCCTACCTAATAATTCCGACGTTGACTTCGCTTGAAATGAAGGGCTTGATTGTAAGATTGGGCGGCAACAGATTTTCGGCGGTACAAAAATAAGAGGTGTTGATATGGATTTGATTATAGTTGAGTCGCCTTCAAAGGCAAAGACAATTTCCAAATATTTAAAGGGTAAGTATAAGGTGGACGCGTCCGGCGGTCACGTCCGCGATTTGCCCGAACGCACGCTGGGCGTCAAAATTTCCGCCAATTTCGAGCCTAAATACGAAATTACTCCCAACAAAAAAGAGGTCATTAAAAGGCTGTGCACCGAAGCAAAAAAGGCTGACAGAGTATTTCTTGCAACCGACCCCGACCGCGAAGGAGAGGCTATAAGCTGGCACTTGCAGTCCGTTCTGGGGCTCGACGAAAATGCCGAAAACAGAATAGAGTTCAATGAAATTTCTCCCACAGCCGTGCAAAATGCGCTCGACAACCCGAGAAAAATAAACTATAATCTCGTCGACGCACAGCAGGCGCGCCGCGTTCTCGACAGGCTTGTGGGCTATAAGCTTTCTCCGCTGCTCAACAAGCGCATTCAAAACGGACTTTCTGCCGGCAGGGTTCAGTCGGTTGCGTTAAGACTTATTGTTGACAGAGAGCGCGAAATTTCGGCGTTTGTTCCAGAAGGTTATTGGGTTATGAACGCGTTTTTGCGCGACATCGAAGGCAAGCACGCGCCCTTCAAGGCGGTGTATCAATTTAAAAAGAACGGGGAAAGTATCTCCGAAGAGCTTGCAAACGAAGTTGAAGCAAAGGTAAAAAGCGGTAAATTTGTTGTTTCAAAGGTCAAAAAAGGTATAACCAAACAGCACGCTCCGGCGCCTTTTACAACCTCGTCGCTACAACAGGACGCTTCGAACAAGTTCAATATGACTTCCCCCGAAACAATGCTTATCGCTCAGCACCTCTATGAAGGTATGGACGTCGGCGGAGACCACATTGCGCTTATAACGTATATAAGAACGGACTCGGTTCGAATTTCCAAGGACGCGCAGGACAATGCGCTGGGCTTTATAAGGGAGCATTACGGAACAGACTACGTTCCGCAGAAGCCCAATATTTATGCCACAAAAAAGGGTGCGCAGGACGCGCACGAGGCTATACGCCCCATAAATCTTGCCGTTACCCCTGCAAGCGTAAAGAGCTTTCTCGATAAAAAGCACTACAATATTTATAAGCTTGTCTACGACAGGTTTATTGCCTCGCAAATGGCGGAGGCGCAGTACAACTCAATGCAGATAGAGGCGCAGAGCGCAGGCTATACTTTTAAAGCCAGCGGTAAAGCTATGTTGTTTGCAGGTTACACCGCGGCGTATCAGGACGCGGCTAAGGAAAAGGACGACGAGGAAGAGAGCGTCAATTTATTGCCGCCTTTAAACGAAGGGGACGAGCTTGATTTAAAGGACTTTAAAAAGGAATTGAAGTACACAAAGCCGCCTTACAGGTACACCGACGCGTCGCTTGTAAAGGCTATGGAAGAGAAGGGGATAGGCAGACCTTCGACTTACGCTTCCATTATTTCTGTACTCAATAAGCGCAAATACGTCAAAAAAGAAGGAAAGTATATGCTGCCGACCGACGTTGCGTATCAGATAACCGATATGCTTTTAAAGTATTTTACCGACATTATGGACGTCGGGTTTACGGCGCGTATGGAGGATGATTTGGACAGAATAGAGGACGGCGGCTGCGATTGGCGCAAAATTATAGCCGATTTTTATCCGTCGTTTGCAGAACATTTGAAAAACGCCTCCACCGACGGGGACGAGGAAACCGACGTTGTCTGCGAGAAATGCGGCAGTAAAATGATAAGGCGCATAGGCAAATACGGCAAGTATCTTGCTTGCTCGAACTATCCCGCCTGCTCGAATATAGTAAGCGAAGGAGAGGCGGAAATTTCGGCTATGCGCTGCCCCAAGTGCGGCGCGAATATGGTGGTTAAAAGCGGCAAATACGGCAAATTTCTTGCTTGCCCCAACTATCCCGCCTGCTCGTCGATTCTGCCCATAGACGCCGAAGTTACCAATGAAACTTGCCGCGACTGCGGAACGGTAATGCTGCTTAAAAAGGGCAGGTACGGCAAGTATATAGAATGCCCCAACTGCTCGGCTAAGCGCCCCTATGTTTCCGAGCAAAAGAAGGATGAAAGCGTGCACGTCGACGGAGTATGTCCCGAGTGCGGAAAGCCTATGCGGCGTATGCGTTCAAAGACGGGTAAAATTTATTTCGGCTGTACGGGCTATCCCGACTGTAAATTTTTGAGCTGGGACGTAGCTACGGGTGAGAAGTGCCCGACTTGCAACAGCTATCTTATTAAAAAGGGCAACAAAATAAAGTGCTCTGACAAAAATTGCAACTACTCTGTGGAAATTCCCGAAAATGAAAATTAAAGTAATCGGAGCCGGACTTGCCGGTTGCGAGGCGGCTAATTTTCTTGCAAGCCGCGGCGTGGAAGTAGAGCTTTACGACATAAAGCCGAAATCGTTTACACCGGCACATTCGGATAAAAATTTTTGCGAACTCGTCTGTTCGAACTCGCTTAAAGGCAAGGACCCCTATTCAAACGCTTGCGGACTTTTGAAAGAGGAAATGCGCATTCTCGGCTCTGTTACAATGGAGGCGGCTGAAAAAACCGCCGTTCCCGCGGGGGGCGCGCTTGCTGTCGAGAGAGAGCAATTTGCAAAGTATGTAACCGACAAAATAACCGATAACAAGCGCATTAAAATAATTTGTCAAGAGGTTGAAAAACTGCCCGACAGTTGGAGCATTATTGCCACGGGACCGCTCACTTCGGATAAGCTTTCCGCAAGTATTTCGGGCATATGTGGGGGGCAATTACACTTTTATGACGCTTCCGCCCCCATTGTTTCAAGGGAAAGTATAGATTTTGGCAGCGCTTTTTTCGGGGACAGATACGGCAAG
Organism: uncultured Christensenellaceae bacterium; assembly: GCA_910587625.1. Taxonomy (GTDB): domain Bacteria; phylum Bacillota; class Clostridia; order Christensenellales; family Borkfalkiaceae; genus Coproplasma. The sequence continues at coordinate 7,068 of CAJUMW010000023.1, read as the reverse complement.
GGCGGCGACGACTACGTCAACTGTCCGTTGAATAAGGAGCAATACGAAAGATTTGTATCCGAGCTGTTGTCCGCTGAAAGAGCCGTCTTGCACGACTTTGAAAAGCGAGAAATCTTCGAAGGCTGTATGCCTGTTGAGGTGATGGCTTCGCGCGGGGTTGACAGCCTGAGGTTTGCAAATTTTAAGCCCGTTGGGTTAAAGGATAAAGACGGAAACCGCTTTTACGCCGTTTTACAGCTCAGGAAAGAGAATGCCGAAGGTACGGCTTATAATCTCGTCGGTTGTCAGACTAACTTAAAATGGAGGGAACAAAAGCGGGTCTTTACGCTCATTCCCGCATTAAAAAACGCCGAATTTTTGCGATACGGCGTAATGCACAGAAACACTTTTTTAAATTCTCCCGATTGTTTGAACGTTGATTTTTCGTTAAAAAGTAACTCTACGGTATTCTTTGCCGGGCAAATTACGGGAGTTGAAGGATACGTCGAAAGCGCGGCAAGCGGAATTTTAGCCGCCTGCCACCTCTATGAAAAGCTGTGTGGGAATCAACCCGTAATTCCCGATAAAACAACCGTAATAGGCGCTTTATCGGCGCATATATCGGGGGCAAATGAAAATTTTCAACCCATGAACGCAAACTTCGGCATATTAAAACCGCTTGATAAAATCATACGAGACAAAAAACAGCGCTATGCGGCGCTTGCCGAACGTGCTTTGCAAAACGTGAGAAAGTACAAAGGAGAATTGAGTTGGTCTTAAAGGGCAAAATCAGCTTTGACAAGAAAAATCTTCCGCCTTACATATTTTTTTATAACGTAGCGCTTATTACTTTTTTAATAGCTTGGTTGGCGCTATGTCTGCCGCTTATGGCGGTTATCGGAATTATTTACGGTGAAGCAATAATAACATATATTACGATGATAGTAAGTTTTTCGATATTTGCCGTGGGTATGTTAATTTTTGTTGTTCTTGCTAGCCGTTTGAGAAAACGGTTAGTGGACGAAAAATGCGCCGAAATCGAAAAAGAGTTTGAGGACATGCCGCTTGAACAAGCGACTCAAATTTTAAAGGATAAAGGCGTTATAAACGAAAGCGGCTTTATCTTGAAAGAGGATATTTTCGGCAACAAGGTTGTTCCGTTTGATAGAATGCAGTTTTTATTTTACGCATACGCTTCGCTGTCTGAAATATGTTACTGTATTGCTTTGGCTGAGAAGGACGATAACAAATTACAGGCAATTTACAGTTTGGACGGAGCGCTGTACAATTTTTTGAATAAGTACGGATTCGATATAAACTACAAAGAGTGGGACAAAAAAGCCTTCTCCTGGATTGCCAAAGAAAAAAGACTTTTATGCAAAGTTATTTTAGGTTATAGAATTTAAAATAAAAATTAGAGGATAAATATTATGACGGAATTTCACGCAACTACAATTTGCGCAGTTAAAAGGGAAGGAGAAACGGCAATTGCCGGCGACGGTCAGGTCACTATGGGCGAGAGCGTAATTTTTAAAAACTCCGCTCAAAAGGTAAGAAGAATTTACGGCGGTAAGGTTATCTTGGGCTTTGCCGGTTCTGTTTCCGACGCGTTTTCTTTGAGCGAAAAATTCGAGGGTATGCTGAATAAATTTTCGGGCAACTTGATGCGTTCCGCGGTCGAGCTTGCCGAGCTTTGGCGCAGCGACAAGGCGGTCAGAAAGCTTGAAGCATTGATGATTGTCGCGGACAAAGATACCATGCTTATAGTTTCGGGCACGGGCGAGGTTATCGAGCCGGACGACGGTATTGCGGCTATAGGCAGCGGGGGAAACTATGCGTTGGCGGCAGCGCGCGCGCTTTACCAAAACACTCAATATACCGCGGCGGAAATAGCTCAAAAGTCGCTTAAAATAGCAAGCGAGATATGCGTGTTTACGAACGACAATATCAAGTGCGAAACAATTTAAAACAAATTAATCGGAGTAAATTATGGATTTGACGCCCAAACAAATAGTACACGAACTCAATAAATATATCATAGGTCAGGACGAGGCTAAAAAAGCCGTAGCCATTGCGCTTAGAAACAGATACCGCAGAAGCTGCCTTTCCCCCGCCCTGCAAGAGGAAATTACGCCCAAAAATATAATTTTAAAGGGACCCACGGGCGTGGGAAAAACGGAAATTGCAAGGCGGCTTGCAAAGCTTGTTAAAGCTCCCTTTATAAAGGTGGAAGCTACAAAATATACCGAGGTCGGTTACGTCGGGCGCGACGTCGAGTCAATGGTGCGCGATTTGACCGAATGCGCCATTAGGCTTGTCAAGGAAGAAAAGACGGCGGAAGTGAGCTACAAGGCTGCTTCTTTTGCCGAGCGTCGCATAGCAAAGGTGCTTGCCGAAATGAAGAAGGACGAGCGCGGAGAAACGCCCAAGGCGCTGTTTGAAGATAAGCTGGTCGAAGATATTCATGCCGGCAAATACGACAACACGCTTGTCGAGATAGAGGTAAACGATATGCCCAAGCCATTGGAGCTTACTCCCGGCAGCGGCACTGCTATAGATTTGGGCTCAATCTTCGGCGGAATGGGTTTGCCCGGCAGAAAAAAGAAGAGAAAAATTACCGTAAAAGAGGCAAGAAATCTTATAATTTCGGAAGAGGCGGATAAGCTTATAGACAACGACGCGGTAACGGCAGAGGCGCTTCGTCGCGCCGAAAACGACGGCATAATCTTTATCGACGAAATTGATAAAATCGCAGGTAAGGGCAATCAGAGTGCGGACGTCTCTCGCGAGGGGGTTCAGCGCGACATACTTCCGATAGTCGAGGGCTGCACTGTAATGACGAAATACGGTCCCGTTAAAACGGACTACATTCTTTTTGTGGCGGCAGGTGCTTTCCACGTTTCCAAGGTGGAGGATTTAATTCCCGAGCTTCAGGGCAGGTTTCCCATTCAGGTCGAGCTTAAAAGTCTTACCAAAGCCGACTTTATAAATATTTTGACTCAACCTCAAAACGCAATTACGTCGCAGTACGCGGCTTTGCTTGCTGTCGATAATATCGATTTGCATTTTACGCCCGACGCAATAGAGAAAATTGCCGAAATTTCCGAGGATATAAACAATACCTCCGAGGATATCGGCGCAAGGCGGCTGCATACCGTTGTCGAGTATCTGCTTGAAGATATTTCGTTCAACGCGGGCGGAAACGATTATCCCGTAATCCCCGTCGAAGTCAACGCGAAATACGTTGAAGAGCATCTCGAAAACATAACGCGCAACCGCGATTTGAAAAAATACGTCTTATAAAAATAAATTTTTCACATAATATAAACGGAGGAAAGTAAAAATGAAACAAATTGAAACTGTGGAGTTCGACGAGCTTTTGAAGGGGGACAAGCCGGTTGTATGCGACTTTTTCGCAACCTGGTGCGCGCCTTGCAGAATGCTCGCGCCCGTAATGGACGAAGTTAGCGAGAAATACGGTGATAAAGCCGAGTTCGTAAAGGTCGATATCGACAAGAACCCCGAGCTTGCTGCGCGTTTCGGCATTATGTCAATTCCGCTTGTAGCTGTTTTTAAAAACGGTGAGGAGGCGGCAAAGACGGTCGGCTATATGTCAAAATCCGAAGCGGACGAGTTTATTAAAGAAAATCTTTAACTTATATCAGAAGCTCAGAGTTAAAAACTCCGAGCTTCTAATTTTTATTTACTATTGACAATTTTGTTAAAATGTTTTATAATTTTAATATAATTGCGAACAAATCTTTTTGGAGTTTTTATGATAGATATTTCTTTAATTGCGCAGACCGACCCCGAGCTTGCCGAAGCGTTAAAGCTCGAACTGTACCGTCAACAGAACAATATCGAGCTTATCGCAAGCGAAAATTTTGTTTCGACGGCGGTTCTTGCCGCGGCAGGCAGCCATTTGACTAATAAGTATGCCGAGGGGTACCCCTCAAGCCGCTATTACGGCGGTTGTCAGTGCGTTGATATTGCCGAGGACTTGGCGCGCAACCGTCTTAAAGAATTGTTCGGCTGTGAATACTGCAACGTTCAGCCCCACTCGGGCGCGAGTGCAAATCTTGCGGTTTTGTTTGCAACATGTCAGCCCGGGGATACCGTTATGGGCATGAACCTGTCGCACGGCGGACATCTCTCGCACGGCTCCCCCGTAAACATATCGGGAAAATATTTCAATATCGTTTCATACGGCGTCGAACAGGGCAGCGAAGTTATCGACTATGACCGTATGCTGGAAATTGCGCTCGAATGCAAGCCGAAGGTTATAATTTCGGGTGCGAGCGCTTATCCGAGAATTATCGATTTTAAGCGTATACGCGAAATTTGCGATAAGGCAGGCGCGCTTATGTTCGTCGATATCGCGCATATTGCAGGTCTGGTTGCCGCCGGACTTCATCCTTCCCCCGTTCCCTATGCCGACTTTGTTACGACAACCACGCACAAGACTCTTCGCGGACCTCGCGGCGGCGTGATAATGTGCAAAGAGAAGTGGGGTAAAGCTATCGATAAAGCAGTGTTCCCCGGATTGCAGGGCGGGCCGCTTATGCACATTATCGCGGCAAAGGCGGTTGCTTTCAAGGAGGCGTTGAGCCCCGAATTTAAAGATTATCAAATGCAGATAGTCAAAAACGCCGCGGCAATGGCGGACGAGTTTAAAAAGCTCGGGATTAAAATGGTTTCGGGCGGTACAGACAATCATTTGATTCTTCTCGATCTTACCGACAAAAATATTACGGGCAAGGAGCTTACCGAGCTTCTCGACAGTATGCACATTACCGTAAATAAGAACACCATACCTTTCGAAACTCAAAAGCCCTCCGTAACCTCGGGTATAAGGATAGGCACTCCGGCAATTACCACAAGGGGAATGAAAGAGGACGACGCTCGCATTATCGCACAACTCATTGCAAAGGTTATTGTTGAGCGCGAAAATGTCGCCGACTTTGTAAATGCGGCTGTCGCAAAGCTCTGTCAAAAATATCCTCTGTATAAAAACGACGTAAAGTAAAGGATACATTTATGAAAATTAAAATCACTTCGGATTCAACCTGCGATTTAAGCGAAGAGCTTGTTGAAAAATACAATGTGGGGATATTGCCTCTTACAGTAATTTTGGGAGAGCAAGCTTTTCGCGACGGCGTGGACGTAACCCCGCAGGATATTTTTAATTTTGTGGCAAAGACGGGCGTTTTGCCCAAAACCAGCGCGCCGTCGGTTGAAGAGTACTCGCAGTTTTTCAAGTCGCAGCTCGACGGGTATGACGCGCTTATACACTTCAATATCTCGTCGAAAGCTTCGTCGTCGCACCAGAACGCCGTTTCCGCTTCGAAGGCGTTTGGCGGGAAAGTGTTTGCGTTCGACACTTACGCGCTTTCTACGGGTCAGGGACTTTTCGTATTGAAGGCTTGCGACCTGGCGGCAGAGGGCAAATCGCCCGAACAGATTTTGAATGTTTTGACGGCGCTTATTCCCAAAACCAACACTTCGTTTGTTCCCGACGCGCTTGACTATCTTCACAAGGGCGGCAGATGTTCGCTTGCGGCGCTTATAGGCGCGAAGGTGTTGAAGCTTCATCCTATGATAGATATGAAGGACGGGCAGATGTACGCCAAAAAGAAATATATGGGCAATATAGAGAGATGCCTTAAAACATATGTAAACGACCTTGCCGACAACTATCGCAATTACGATAAAACGCGCTGTTTTATAACTCATTCAAACTGCGAGCCCGAGGTTGTGGAAAAGATAAAAGAGCAGGTAAAATCCCTATTCGATTTCAAAGAAATAAACGAAACAACGGCAGGCTGCGTTGTAACTTCGCACTGCGGTAAAAATACGCTCGGCGTTTTGTTCTTTTATGAATAAAATTATTTAAAACGCTTGACAGCAAAAAAATGACAGTATATAATTTATATAGTTTAAAGTTATTCTTTGGGGCGAGGTGTAATTCCTCACCGGCAGTAAAGTCTGCGAAGAGTGCAATAATTTTGCATTCCCGATTCGGTGAAATTCCGAAACCGACGGTATAGTCCGGATGATAAAAGAATTAAAGCGTTTAACCGTTTTTTTCGCTCCGATTTTTTTCGGAGCGTTTTTTAATGCAAAGAACGACTTTAAAAAATAATTATTTTTTAGGAGTTTTTTGTATGTCAGAAACAACACAATCCACCGCTGATTGCGCGTCAACCGATCAGTCGACCGTCGAAACTGCGGCTGCCTCTGCCGTAACCGAGCATACGGCTGCAAACGAAAATGCCTATCAGGCACAGGAAAACCAAACGGAAAAGCCAAAAAAAGCCGCTAAAGAAGTATTAAAAAGCTACTTTACCGCAACAAGAATTGCGTATATGGCAATTTTTACGGCGCTTTCATACGTTTTGGGACTGTTTGACTTTTCGCTTTTGCCCGGCACGCCCGTCGACTTTTTAAAGCTTGATTTTTCAAATGTCTTCGTGCTTATCGGCGGCTTTTCGCTGGGGCCCGTTGCAGGCTCTATAATAGCTGTTTTAAAGGAACTGCTTCACGCAATTACCGTCGGACACACGGCGTTTGTCGGAGAACTTGCAAATATTCTAATGGTTTTGCCCTATATGCTTATCCCGTCGATAATTTACAAAAAACACAAGGGCATTAAAACTGTAATATGGACGGTGGCTGTGGGTTGCCTTGCACAGTGTGCTTTATCTATGCCCGTAAACTATTTTTTAACTTTCCCTGCGTTTTCGGTAGCTTTCAAGGGTACTTGGGAGGCAGGTCAACAGCTCTTTATAAAGCTTTGGTATTGGGCGCTTTTGTTCAACTTTGTAAAGTCTGTTATAATTTCGGCGGTGGTGTTTATCATCTACAAACCGCTTTCAAAACTAATCAAGCTTACAAGTGAAAAATTTGCTTCGCGCAAAAAGTAACCTCTTTGTTAAATGCCCGACTGCGGTCGGGCATTTTTTATGCAATTATTCAACATAAAGTGAATTTTATGCGAAAATTTGTATTTTTTCTCGCAACTATATAAATTTTGTTTGCATATTTTTTTTTATAATAATAGACCAAGAATAAGCTATTAGCTTATTCCAA
>CAJUMW010000022.1 GCA_910587625.1 uncultured Christensenellaceae bacterium | reverse complement strand
AGTGGGGCTTCAAATTCGCTTTCTATACGGATTTGTGGGTTTTGCTCATGGCTAATAATTATGAAAAAAGAGGTGAGGAATATGCATATAGCTTTGGTAGACGACGAGCGAATTTATATCAATGAGATGACGGAGATATGCCGCTGCTTTGGACGTGAATACGGCGTGGAAACGGAAATATCCGCGTTTTCGGACGGGGAGAGCTTTCTCGTCTCTCTTGATGAGCGCGGATACGATGTTGTTTTTATGGATATTTTCATGAACGGTATCGACGGCGTTTCGGCGGCGAAAAAGCTCCGCGAAAACGACGGCGCTTGTCTGTTAGTCTTCCTGACCTCCTGCGGAGAGTGCATGCCCGAAGCGTTCTCCTGTCACGCGTTTGAATACATCATCAAGCCCTTTGCGGAGGAGCGCGTCGAGAACGTCCTGAGGGACGCGCTTGCGCTTCTGCCCAAGCATAATTACATTGAGTTTTACAGCGAAAGACGGACTGTCCGCGTGCCGTTTGAAAATATCGTTTCGGTCATAACCGACGCGCACTATCTGGATATCACACTTACGGACGGCACGGAGCTTCGCAGCCGCATGACCATGCCGCAGTTTATTGAGCAGACCAACGGAGACGCGAGGTTTATTCCCATAAACAAGGGCATTACCGTAAACGCCGATTATATTACCGATTTTGAAAACAGCTGCTGCATACTTGAAAACGGCGCGCGGCTCCCCATACGGGTACGCGACCGGCTTAAGATCGAACAGGCGGCGCGGGACTATAATTTCGCCAAAATACGCGGCGTTCAAAGAAGAGGAAAGGGGTGAGCGTATGACAGTAAATGTACTTGACTGGCTTTCCGAGATGCCGCAGTTTTTTATTCTGATCCCCACGGTGCTCTCCTGTTATTATCCCGTAAAAAATCATATGAGATACTCTTTGCCGAAAACGGCAGCTCTTTGCGCATGCGTTATAATTCCGTTTGCGGTCTTAGGTTCGCTGGCGACGTCGGCGCTGAAAATCGACGCGAACATAATACTTGTCCCTTTTATTATAATATCTTTCTTTCTGTACCGCCTTACAATAACTACCGATTTCCCGAGAGCGCTTGCCGTTTATGTGGGCGTCTGCGCGGCGCAAAGCTTTCCCGCACAGTTCGCTTATGCCTTTGACGCTCATATTAACCCGTCTTCCGGCGCCACGGACTTTTCAACGGAGGCACAGCTGTTCCAGTTAGGTCTTTCCTGCCTTATGGCGCTGCTTGCTTTTTACCCCTCCTGCAAGTATGCTTCTAAAATGCTGGATAGACTTGATTCGGCAAAAATCTGGTACTCAGTCAGCGCACTGTCGTTTATATTCTTTTTGTTCAATATATTGGCTGCCCCTATTTCATACGAAAATATCCTTGTGGGACGAATGTACTATCTGTTTCCGCTGTTTGAATTCTTAATGATGACGGTGCTTATAATAATCTATGTGTTTTTTTATCATGGAGCGATTGTACTGTTGGAGCGCACGGAGCTTGAAAAGCGCTCGCAGCTGCTTGAAATGCAGTCGCACCAATACCGAGAATTACAGGAGTATATGAAGCAATCACAAAGGTTAAGGCACGATTTTCGGCAATCTGTACATATTTTATCAGCGCTTGCCGAAAAGAACGATATCGACGGCGTACGGGCACACCTTTCCGAGTATGAACAGCGGCTTAACAAAAGTGTCCCCCCGAGCTACTGCGCAAACGCCGCGCTAAACGCGCTGTTCGGGCATTATCATGAATTGGCGGAAGCCGATGGAATAAGAACGGAATGGAAAATAGAGCTTCCAGAACCCCTTACGTTTTCCGAATTGGACATGGCGGCACTTTTCGGAAATATTATGGAAAACGCGATACAAGCCTGTATCGGGCTGCCCGAGGGTAAACGTTATTTTAATCTGACAACAGAGATACGTCACGGAAACAGTCTGTATGTGGTCTCCACCAACGGTTTTGACGGAAACGCTCTGAAAAGTGGTGACGGCGCATACCGCTCTACCAAGCACGGGGGACAGGGTACGGGACTTGCTTCTATCGCCGCCGTCGCCGAAAAATACGGAGGCTCGGCACGTGTGTACAACAGCGGTACTGAGTTTTTCGTCGATGTGGTTTTGAAGATATAGCTGCAGTGTTTTTTTGCCGGTTGTATTCTTTGTTTACAGCGGCTCAAATTTTGACTTGATTTTTCCTCTTTTCTATGCTATAATAACGTTAGATTTAATAGTTTCTTGTTGGTGGGCGCGGAAAAATGACCACATGTCTGACCATAGACAGTTCCGGAGCACACGGAAACAACGGATATAAGACCGCTTAAGAGGATTTGTCGCGGAGTGGAAACAGCTATAAAAAGCCATTTGTGGTGGAGAGGATAATCTCATCTCTCTTCGGGAGCATAGAACCGTTGGAGCGCGTCGCAGAGCCGTTTACGGCACATTGCCTTTGACACTACACTGTTACGGCGATTTCGTTGGGCGATGATCTTGGTCAAAAATCTCTTTGACCACATACTTGACCACTTTCACTAAATTCGGGGTGAAAAATCTATAATCGAGGCGTGGCTCAGCTTGGTAGAGCGCTGCGTTCTGGAGCATAGACGCGCAGGAGCATATTCTAGAACTCGATTCCGCAAACATCTCTTGATACTACACTGTCACGGCTTTTTCGTCGATGCAGAAATAGCCGCAAAACGCCCGATGACCACATATTTGACCACTTACACGAAATACCCCTTAAAATGGTAATTTTAAGGGGCATTTTCATTCTGCTGTATTCTTTGTTTAATACGGCTCAATTTTTGAACATGATTGGCGACGATTCTTCCATTGCTTTCAGTCGCTTTTTCTCTGCCTTAATTTCAGTCTTGACCTTTGCAATCATCACCGCTAATCTTTCTTCGCATTCCTCTCGGGTTTTTGCATAGATATTATGTGCTTCTCGTTTTCCATAAGCGTTGGTTGGTGTGTATCTTCCCTCATACAGGCGGTCGTTTATCATCGTCACACAGCCTGTTCCGGATTTGCGACATTTTGGCTTATACGGCTCGAAATCGGGAGGCGTGGTATCTACCCTTGACTGCACTTCAACTCTTTGAATTTTGGCTTCTGTGCCGCTTATTTTGCGGTCTATTTTTACCGCTGCCTGTTGTCTCATGATGTCGGTTATATGGCTGTAAATATCTATCGTGGTTTCAGAAGAAATGTGTCCGAGCATAGCCGAGAGTGATTTAATATCCATGCCGTTTTCAAGAGCCATGGTCGCGAATGTGTGCCCTTATGGTATAATAAAGACAAACGGAAAAATCCCATAACAAAGGGGATTGTGGACGTTTGCCGTTACTTTTCAATTCTTTTTCCAACGAAAATACACGGTTAGAAAAAAGTCGAATAAAGGGGGCTGTTACGAACACGACAAAAAATCGGGGTGAAATTCCCCGAAAATGCGAAAAGGCGCATACACGATTTAAGCTCGGGTGCGCCTTATCGTTTTACAATTGAATATCTGTTTAAAAGGCAACGGGTGAATTATGCCCAAATGCCTTTAGCGGAGAGTTTTCGACAAAAACTCTCCGCTTTTTTTGTTTAATTGAACGAATTTTGACTTTAAGGTTTGTTGAATTAGACAAAAATAGTTTTTTCGCTTGAAACATCACCGAGTGTAGGTTCCTGACGAAAACGCCATAATTTCACGCGGTAAATTATGAAAGTATACAAAATTCGTCAAAATCGGCGGTATTTTTCAAAAAAGTACCTGACAATCACAATCGAATGTGTTACAATACAAATACAAGGCAAGTTAGCCTACGCTAACTACCGAATAAAGGAGGATACGCTTATGACAATCAAATTCCAAAGCGAGAGGCACGAACACGACTTCCACGCTTTGCTCTCAAAAATGAAATCGAAGGACTGCTACCACAAGGCGGTTGCCTATCTGCTCACGCTTGATGAGGTGTGCAGGAAACACATCGATGACCTTTTCGACTTTGAAAAGGACGTAATCAAACCGTTTGGCACACTCTATCTTCCTTGGCAGACGGGAACGAGCGTCAAGACTACGCGGCTTATGTTCAATCTGTGGAGCGGAGTTTCAATCGACCTTGACAAGAGCGAAAGCGTCTATGAGGAAACAAGGTGCTACTACACTCCCGAAGAAATCTTCTGCTGTGGCTACGCGCCGTACTTCTTTGAAGCTGTTAAGCTGAGGTTTCCCGAATACACCGCCGAATAAGGCATAAGGAGAGCCGCTATGAAAATCGTACCCATTGGAATGAAAGCCGCTAATGAGTACGTTGCGGCTCATCACCGACATCATAAACCCGTGCGCGGTTGTAAATTCTGTGTATCGGTCGAGAATGAAAACGGCGAATGCTGCGGTGTCGCGATATGCGGCAGACCCGTGAGCCGCTATCTTGACAACGGCACTACGCTTGAAATAAACAGGCTTTGCACCAACGGCACAAGAAACGTCTGCTCAATGCTCTATGGGGCTTGTATTCGAGCCGCCAAAGCGTTAGGCTATAAGAAAGTAATAACCTATACATTGGCGTCGGAAACAGGAGCAAGCCTGAAAGCAAGCAACTTTATAAGCGAGGGCGAAGCGGGCGGTACAATATGGACGGGCGAACGGCGGCGGGATAACGGCGTACCCGCCGAGAAAAAGGTTCGTTGGGTCTGCAACATCGGTTAAACTCCCGAACGGGATTTAACAGCGCGGCAAAGGTCGCTCCTTGCGGGCGGGGTTTACCTCTTGCCCTGCCCCGCCGCGTTATATAATAAGTATAAGAGGTAGAAAGAGGATATTACTATGAAATCAATAGCGTTCTACAATAACAAAGGCGGCGTGGCAAAGACCACATCGGTAATCAATCTCGGTTATGAGCTGGCACACGAAAGCAAGGTCCTGATTATAGATACGGACGGACAGGCGAATTGCTCACGCTTCTTTACAGACAAGCCGAAAGCGGGATTGGACAAGGCTTTGACGAACGTTGAGGTCACTCCCGAAAAGGCGCTGTGCAAGACAAGATATGAAAACATCGACATCATAACGGCTACGGCGGCTCTTAACCGCGCAACGGTAAGGTTTGAAAAGCTCTCGGACGAGGAACAGGAAGAAATCGCGAGGAATATCATTTCTTTCGGCTCTGAATACGACTACGTTCTGCTCGATATGCCGCCCGCGCTCTCTCAAATGACGGAAAAGCTCGTAAGCGCTTGTGACGTGGTGTTTATCCCGATTGAGTTGGGTACGTTCTCCATACAAGGAATACCGACCGTCACAAGTATTGTGAGCAGGTGCGGCGCGAAATTCGGCGGGTGCTTTGTGACGAAATTCGACAGGAAGAACTCGGCTGATGAACAGCTTTTAAAGCAACTGAAAGAAATCCTCGGCAACAAGACGCTGAACAGCAAAATTCCTTTCAGCCGTGTCATAAAAAATTCAATCAGCGGTGGTCTTACCGCAAGTGAATATATGGGTTGGACTGCTCCCGCCAAGTCCTACGCGGCTTTGGCGGAAGAAATCAAGGAAAGGGTGTGAGATTATGGCGAAATTGAAGTTAAACAGCGCGATTATGGACGATTTGAAAGCCGCCGCTTCGGACAGCTTCATCGACAGCCTGAAAATGCTTGAGGTAGGGCAGATTATCCCGAACGAAAGCAATTTCTATGAGATGACGGAGATTGAGGAACTCGCGGAGGATATAGAGCGGCAAGGACTGATGAGCGTCCTTGTGGTCACGGAGGATAACGGCGAATTTCATCTTATCAGCGGTCACAGACGGTTAGCGGCGGTCAAGCTGCTGATTGACGAGGGGCGGCGAAAGTCAACCACAGTTCCCTGTTACATAAAGAGCGCGAAATCGGCGGACGAAACACAGCTTGACTTGATTATGCTGAACGCTACACAGCGTAAGTATTCGGACAGCGATACAATGCGCGAATATGAGGAATTGGAGCGTATCTTCAAGACTATGGAGCAAGCGGGAAAGCCCGTTAAGGGCAAGATACGCAACAACATCGCGCGGGTGCTGAATGTTTCGCCCGCGCAAATCGGGAAAATCGACAACATCAAGCACAACGCTATCCCCGATGTGGAACAGGCGGTAAAGTCGGGAGATATGTCAATATCGACCGCGAATGAGGTCGCGAAGCTTGCCCCCGAACAGCAGAAAGAAATCATAGAGAACAAGCCCGATATAACGCACAAAGAGGTTAAAGAGATACAGAAATCCTCTCCCAAGCCGCCAAAGCCGAAAAATAAGGAGCCTGAAAAGGTCGCTCCACCGCCCGTTGATGAGGACGAGGTAATGACCGAGAACGCGGAGAAAGACGGCGGCGAGGAAATCTCCGAACCGGCAACGATTGAGGAAACCCCCGCAAGTTGTGAACCGCTTATCCTTTCGGAAACGGAAACAATCGCACTTGCAAAATACGTCAAGGCGATACTCCTTGCCGTTCGTGACGAGGACTACGACATCATCAAGGGTATCACGGACAGGCTTGTAACAGCGTAATGCAAGCCGAAAATTGAATACATAAGCCGATTACCGTAAAAAAGTAATCGGCTTTTTTTATTGCCAAAATCAATTATGAGAAAGAGGTATTGATATGTCAACGATTTTCAGAGTAGAACGAACGGGTAATTTTACCGTTATGTCAAATATGCACCTTAAAGACAGGCGGCTTTCTTTCAAGTCAAAAGGACTGCTGTCCGTTATTTTCAGCTTGCCGCCCGATTGGAAATATACGCTCACGGGCTTTGCAAAAATCGCTGCTGACGGCGTGGAAAGCGTTAAGTCCACAGTTAAGGAATTGGAGAAATACGGCTATGTCAGCCGCCGCCAAACGCGTGATGAGCGCGGCAGAATGAGCGTGAATGAGTATCTCGTTTACGAAAACCCGCGGGAAAACCCCGACTATGTTCCCGATGAGAACTTTGCGGACTCTTTTGTCGGCGGCGTTTCCGTCGAGGAAAACATCGTTGAAACGGTTGAAAAGTCTGTTGAAAATTCTTCTTCGAAAAAGGCAAAATCAGCAGTTTTTTCGTCTAAACCGTCGGCGGGAAAACCGTTGTCGGGAAATCCGTCAGCGGTAAATCACGGAGCGGTATCTATAAATAAATTAAATAAAAATTTATTTATTACTGAAAAATCAATCAATTCATTCACTTCCGCGCAAGCGCGGAAAAGGACGGGATTGAATGAGGGAATTTCCGAAAAACAGCATATTTGTTCTCTTGATGAATGGCGGCGCTGCTATGATGTTATCAGCGATAACATAGATTTTGACACGATTTACGCCCACAATGTGGGAGCGAGAGAACAGGTCGAGGAATTTATCAAGATTATGACCGATGTTGTTTGCTCCAGCTCCCCTACCGTCCGCGTAAACGGAGAAGCTATGTCGCGGGAGCTGGTGAGAGCGCGTTTTCTGGATTTCACAAGCGATGATATTGACTGCGTTCTTGACAGCCTGAAAAACAAATCAAGCGCAACAGCTAATACACGCAACTACCTGATAACCGTTCTGTACAACGCCTACGCTACGAAAGCAAACAAGTATTCGATAATGGCTTATAGCGACATAAGGGAGGGTGTGATATGAGAATTGCAGTTCACGACGCGGATATGGAGCATTTGAACACCAGACGGCGGCAGAAAACATTTCCGAACTATGCGCTGATGAAGATTTCCGCGTATCATAAATCGCTTGGCAATACGGTTGAGTGGTGGGATAAATCCAAAGACTACGATTTAGTGTATTCGAGCAAGGTGTTCAGCTTCACTCCCGAAAATCCGTATCTTCCGGCAGACGTTATCAAGGGCGGCACGGGCTACGGCATATTTTCGGATTTGCCGCCCGAAATTGACGAGATGTTCCCCGACTACTCGCTCTACCCCGATTGCGATTACGCGATAGGTTACATAACACGCGGCTGTCCAAATCATTGCCGTTGGTGTGTAGTTCCGCGCAAAGAGGGAGCGATAAAGCCGTACCGAACGTGGGAACAGCTTGTGCGACCCGACAACGATAAATTAGTGCTTATGGATAATAACATTTTGGCTTGCGAATACGGTATCAAGCAGCTTGAAAGTCTGATAGACAGCGGTTATCGCATTGACCTAAATCAAGGAATGGACGCGAGATTAGTAACAGGAGAAATTGCGGAAATTCTTTCAAAGCTGAAATGGATAAAATATCTCCGCTTTTCCTGCGATACAACGGCGCAAATCGAGCATATACAAAAGACTGCGGAAATGCTCGGAAAGCGCGGTATAAAGCCGTACAGACTGTTTGTTTATCTTCTCGTTACCGAGGACTTGGATAATGCCGAATACCGCGTTGAACAGCTTAAAAAGCTGCGCGGGATAACGATTTATGCGCAAGCGGAGCGGAAATTGGACGGGGAAAGCAAGCCGAACGCTTTGCAGAAGGAGTTCTGTCAGCGGTACGTTTACAGCGGCAAATTCCGTTCGGTTTCTTGGAACGAATACGCGAAAGAAAGGGGGCTTATTACATAGCGGAGGTTTCAGTGCTATATGTAGCACCAAAAAATAAATATTTGAATTAAGCCGATTACGGAAAAGCAATCGGCTTTTTCTTTTTCAGAACGGAGGTGATGAATATGGGATTTTCGGAAAACGCTCCGCCCTGCAATAGAGCAGCTTGCTTTGCCTATGCGGACGGAGGGTGCAGAGTTCTTACCGATACACATTTCAAGCGCGGCTGCCCCTTTTTCAAGGACGCAGAAGCGAAAAAAGCGGAAGACGTGCTTTGCGGTCAACGAGCCGAGATGTGGAAAAACAGCCGCAAAAAGCGTAAATTACAATTTTAGTGGGGGAATTACGATAGATAAGCCAAAATTTCACGTTGTTTCCTTTTCTGGCGGTAAAGACAGCACGGCATTGCTGCTCGGAATGCTTGAGCGGAAAATGCCGATTGACTGCGTGCTGTTCTGCGATACGGGGATTGAATTTCCCGCTATGTACGACCACATCGACAGGGTTGAGGAAAATACGGGAATAAAGATTACCCGCGTTAAGTCCGAATACAGCTTTGAGTATTTAATGCTTGAACACAACATCGCTTGCAGAAACGGTGCAACTAAAATCGGATTTAGTTGGGCGGGAGTGCGTATGAGGTGGTGTACGTCAAGACTGAAAGACGAACCGCGCGAGAAATTTCTGCGCCCGCTTCGCAAAGAGTATGACGTGGTGGAGTATGTCGGCATTGCCGCCGATGAGCAATTCCGTCTTGAACGGAAACGAAACCAAAGCGAGAACCACGTTCACCCGCTTGTTGATTGGGGTATGACAGAGCGAGACTGCCTGAACTTCTGTAATGAGCGCGGCTACGATTGGGACAGTCTGTACGGGCATTTCAAGCGCGTTTCCTGTTGGTGCTGTCCTTTGCAGTCGTTGGAGGAATTACGACAGCTTTACAGGCACTTCCCCGACCTGTGGGCGAAGCTGAAAGAATGGGATAAACGAACTTGGAGAAATTTCCGCGCGGATTTTTCGGTCGAACAGCTTGAAAAGCGGTTTGATTTTGAGGACGAGCGCATAAGGCTCGGCTTACCCATACATAACAAGGCTTTTTTCGCGGAAATGCGAAAAAGAATAGAAACGGAATGAGAGGTATTTTAATGAACGTAAGATACAAACTTCGGCTTAAGGCGTTCGATGATATGTTCTGCACAGATAAGGCGCTGCGGTTGGAACACAAAGGCATTATCGCATTGGTAAAGAGTTGGTTTCCGCTCGAAACGGGATTTACCGCCGTTGATTTAGCGGAGTTTACCTATGAGGACGCGGAAACCATAGGCGGTTATTTGCGCGAATTGGAAAAAGCGCGTTATATTGACCGCGTGCCCTATTCGGACGAGGACAGGATTTAGTATCAGGTGGGCGGTGCTATATGTAGCATTGCGTTTGCTTTAGTGCGGCGCGTCCGTGCGCCGCTTTTGGCAAACGCTATGCAACATCGTGTTGCACCGCCGTAACTAAAAGGAGGTAATTTTCTATGTCAGATGAGGTTGCGTCCGCAACTTTGCAAACGAGCCAAAAGGCTATCGAGGTTGCACTTGAACTTATTAAAATGCTTGCCCCGCTTGCCGAGAAGCTGCTTTCGGAAATGTATCACAAGTCGGTGGACGGAGTAAATTTCGTTGGTGGTAAGATAACAAACGCGAGAGCTGCTGGAACGGTATCAAACAAGGCGTTGATTACAGAAGCACAAAAGGCAAATTCGCCTATTTCATCAACGAGTAATTTTCTTGCGCGTGACGCGGAGCAGATTGCGGAAAAAGCGAAACAATACAAAATACCCGTTGCAATTATCGGCAACGGAGAAAAGCAAACGATTGAGTTCCTTGACCGCGACAAGGCGGTTATGGAGCAGATTTTCAGCGAGGTTATGCAGGAGCGTATCAACGGCGCACCGCAATCGGTCAAGTGCTTCTCGGTCGG
Source organism: uncultured Christensenellaceae bacterium (assembly GCA_910587625.1). GTDB lineage: Bacteria > Bacillota > Clostridia > Christensenellales > Borkfalkiaceae > Coproplasma. The sequence goes on along the minus strand of CAJUMW010000022.1, from coordinate 14,164 downwards.
GGAAAACAATGCAGCCGCTATGAAAGCCGCGTTTGAGGAAAACGGAATTGAATGTCAGTTTATGGACGGTAAAGACGGGAAAATCACTTGCATTTATCCCGCCGAAAACGCGGAACAGGTGGCAATCATCAAGGAAGATTACAAGAAAATGCACAATGAGGTCTCGGAGCATTGTCAAATAGCCGCCGACATTCCCGAAACGGAAAAAATGGCGGAAATCAAAGCGCAGATTGAGGAACTGAAAAACGCGGAAATCGGCTCGGATTTGCGTTCCGAAGCCTACGACAACGCGCTTTCCGAAATGCGTGAAAAGGGCGTAAAGTTTCCCGAATACAGCGAAAATAACAACCGCATTATTGAGCGTGAAATGCCCGAAGCAAAACAGGCGGCGGGAAAAGCGTTCTGGGAAAGTCAAGGCTTTAAGCTGAACGAGAACGCGATAGGCATTGAGATTATCGCGCCCGAAACGGACGATAAAGGAAATCCCGTGCTTGACGAAAACGGCAAACAGCGCTTTACCACAACGACCGTTTACGATATTTCCGAAACAAACGCTTACGAAAAAGCGATTGACGCGGATATTGAACGATTGCAGAACGAGTATGCCGCCGAAAAAGCAAACGCATTTGTTTTGTCGGATAAAAAGGAGGTTGCTGTTTCGGACGGTATCAGCGGAAAGAGCGTCACAATCGACCTTGACGGAGCGACAAAGGACAGCGTTTCGCAGACCTTACAGGAACAGCTTGATTACTCCCCAGCAAAAGCGGATTTGGCGGCTAACAAGCTGTGCTATGAGTTGGATTTGGACAAGGCGAAATACTACAAAAAGCCCTCGCAGATAGACAACCTTGACGCTCTAAAAACAAATATCCGCTATGAGAGTGATGATTTGACGATACGGGATGTTCGCTATGACGCTGTGAATTTCAAGGACGGAGAGGATACGCATTTAATCCTCCAAAACGGTGATAAGGCGGTCGGTCTTACGCCCGCGAAAATGACCGAAGCGGAAATGAAAGACTTATGCGTAAACGAATTGGGATTAAGCGAATATCAAGCGGATAAGGCGGTCGCAAAGGCGGTGAAAATCGAGGGGCAGGTGCGGTCACAAATTGAGGAACGCACGGTCGGCAAGGACGGAATGTCGCGGGAGATACAAATCGAACGCCACGCGGAAAATACATTCAGCGTAAAACTCGGCGAGAAAGTCAAAGCCTAAAATTTCACGACAATAAATCTTGACGCTAAAATAGCGGAGGACTTTAACATTCCTCGTGAGAACGCGAAGAACATTATCGGAAAGGCGCAGAAACAGAGCGTCCTGCAGAATAAAATTCACAATGCCGCAAAGAAAAAGGCGAAAGCCGCGCCGACCGCGGAAACTCCGAAAATCAACACAAGTAAGGGGTTGAAGCGCAAATGAAAAAGAAAAAAGCAGACCCGCTGACCCTTGTCTTGTACGCTGTAATCGTGTTTGCTGTTCTGTACGTTTCGGCGGCTCTCGGCGCGGCAATGGACTTATCGGTTGACGATGAGGGAGTTTTGGACTTTTCCCTGCTTATGTCGCAATTTGAAACGGTTCTGACAAAGCCCGATGTTATAATGGAGCATTTCACGGATTTTTCGGGGTACTCGGCGAAAATAACCGTGATTGTGGGTATCGCGCTCGGAATTTACGCGCTGATGAAATACACGTCAAAAAAGCGGCTGCACCGCAAGGGCGTGGAACACGGCTCGGCGCGGTGGGCAAATGAGAAAGAAGAAAAATTTCTCGCCGACAAGCCCGAAAAAATCAATCCGACCGAAACCTTTACCGATGAAGACGGGAAAAAGCACACGGCTAAATTCAGCGCGAAAAGCGAAAACACCTTTATTGTAACGCTCGGAAAGCAATCGCAAACCTACCGCATAGGAGCTGCCGACAATGAGGATAAGATAGCCGCCGGTTTCGGTATTCCGCATAAAACGGCGAGAAAAATATGCGATAAGGTCAAGAAATGTGTCCGCAAGCAGTTTGAAACCGACAACAATATTCTGCTCACACAGGAAGTGCGAATGTCGCTGAATACGCGGCAGCACCGCGAAAATTTGAATGTGTTGGTTATCGGCGGTTCGGGTTCGGGCAAGTCGAGGTTTTACGTCAAGCCGAATTTAATGCAGTTGAACACAAGCTACGTTGTGACCGACCCGAAAGGCGAACTGCTTCGTTCCTGCGGAAAGCTGTTACAAAAAGCGGGCTACGAAATTCGTGTGTTTAACCTGATAGATATGAGCCACAGCAATAACTACAATCCGTTCAATTACGTCTACGATAAGGACGGGAATATGAATAAAACGTATGTTATGAAAATGGTGAATTGTCTTATGAAAAACACCAAACAGGAGGGCGCGTCGGGCGGAGATCAGTTTTGGGACGATAGTACAAAGGCTCTCACGCTTGCAATCGCCTTTTATCTTCTTGAAAAGAATGACGCGAAAGACCCGAACGGAAATTCGCTTGACCGCAATTTCAGCACAGTTATGAAGCTGATGAGATTAGCGGAGATTTCGGAGCAGGACGAAAACCACCGTTCCCCGCTCGATGACTTAATGGACGAGCTGCGTGAGGAAAACCCGATGAGTATGGCGGTGTCCTACTACGCGGATTTCAAAAAGGCTCCTGCGGAAACGGCTAAATCAATACTTATTTCGGCGGCTGTAAGATTTGCCGCCTTTAATCTGCCCGAAGTCGCGGACTTGACGCACACGGACAACATTCATCTTGACACATTGGGCGATAAGAAAACCGCGCTGTTCGTTATCATACCGTCCTCGGACGCTACGTTCAATTTCTTGGCGGCGATGATGTATACACAGCTTTTCGATACGCTGTATGATACGGCGAATTTCAAGTACGGCGGTCGGTTGCCTGTACACGTTCGCTGTCTGCTTGACGAGTTTGCGAATATCGGTACGATACCCGATTTTGACAAGCTGCTTGCGACAATGCGTTCAATGGAAATATCGGCGAATATCATCATTCAGAACTTGGCGCAGTTAAAGAAAATGTATGATAAGTCTTGGGAGATTGTTACGGGAAACTGTGACAGTCTTTTGTTTTTGGGCGGTAAAGAGGACAGCACGCTTGAGGTAATTTCAAAATCACTCGGCAAAGAAACGATTGACGTTGTTTCGCAAAACAGAACTCGCTCCCACAAATCTCCGTCGACTTCCGAGAATAATTCCATTTTGGGACGCGAGCTTATGACCCCCGACGAATTAAAGGTTATGAAGACCAACGAGTGTGTTTTAATTGTCCGCGCTCTGTACCCGTTTTTCTGCCACAAATTTGATATTGAGAAGCACCCGAACTACCGTTATTTAGAGGACAGCAACAAGAAATACGCGTATCTTATCGACGACCTGCACACTGAAAAAACGCCCGATATGAGTGCGAATTACACAGAGAAAATCCCGCCGAAAGCGGCTTCAAAGCCCGCAGACGATGAAAAGCCGATTATCGATGTGGATATTCCCGAAGATACAGGAGGTTATGAAATGGCGAATGACAGCGTTGAAAATGAATTTGTCGAGGACGAGAATGAAGTCGCGGCGGCTATTGCAAGGCACGAAGCGGAAGAAACCGCGTCAGCCACGCAGACCGTCTATAATCCCAACGACAGGCTGGATTTCTCCGATACGGATTTACCGAACGCGGCGGATTTAATTCCTATGGATATGTCCGAACACAAGATAATCGGAGAACAGGACTATCAAGCAATGCTTGAATTTTAAGGATATAGCCGCATACGGCGGTTATAAATATACATTTTTTCAAAGGAGGTTTTCTGTTATGGAAAACAACAACACAACCCTTACTGTTCAGGGCAAGGAGCAGAAGAAAAACCCCGTATCCCGCTTTTTCTCGGCGGTAAACGCAAAGCGCAAGAAGATTATGCTCACCCTTACCACTATGGTAACTATGAGTATGATGAGTACGGCTACCGCTTTCGCCGCACCCGCAGACAGCGGTGGCGGCGGAACGGTTGACGGAGAAGCCGCGTTTAACTCGGTTATCGGGTTCTTCGCCGATTGGATTGGCAGAATTGGTCTTGTGGTCGCGTTTGTCGGCGGCATAATGTTTGCACTCGCTATCAAGAACGATGACGCAGAAGCGAAAACAAGAGGTTTGATGACCCTTGCAAGCGGCTTCGTGGTGTTCGCGCTTACGCTTTCGCTTAATCTGTTTGGCATTACGGGATAATCGCGGCGCAGATCCAAACTCGGCTCTCGGATTTCGGCGGCATTTTAATCGCGAAATGCCGCTGTTTTCCTTTTTTGGAAAGGAGGTTCTATGTTTCACTACGGTCAATGTATGGACAACATTAAGAATATCATTCTTGAACTCAACACAATGTTTTCTATGCTTATCGAGCTGCTTACAAACGACAGCTTGCTCCAGACCGCAACCGCGTCCGTTCCAAGCCTTATATCCGCGATAAAAGCAACGGCGCTTACCTTATGCGTTATGTTTTTCGTGATAGATTTTTTCACGAAATCACTTCACTTGCAATGGGTAACTTGGGAAAACGTACTAATGCTTTTTATCAAGCTGATTGTTGCAAAGGTTTGTGTGGATAACGCGGAGCTGTTTACGACAATGCTGTATCGCGGCTTCAACGGCTTTGTAAACGCGATAAGCGGTACGATTACGCAGTACAGCTTTATATCGGGAGATGATTTGACAAAGGCGCAGTTTTTCGTGTCTGCGTCGGACGCAAGGCTTATCGTAGACGACGTTGACGCGGGATTTTTGAATTTTCAGCCGCTTCTGCTGAATTTACAAATATCCATTCAAGGCTTGATTATGAAAATCATAATGATAATCGCAAATGTTGTGGTTATCGCGCGTCTGTTTGAATTGACGGTCTATACGCTCATCGCTCCCGTTCCGCTGTCAACGTTCGCCTGTGACAGTCTTTCGGACGTGGGAAAGGGTTTCCTGAAATCCTACGCGGCGGTAAGCATACAGGCTATCGTTCTGGCGATTATGTTCATAGCCTATTCCGCTGTCAACACCGCGCTGATAAGCGGTCACATAGGAAGTACAAGTTTGCAGCTGAACGGCATTATGGGATTGGTGACAACGCTTACCCTCGCTATGGGCGTAATGCAGTCGGGCGCGTGGTCAAAGAAAATTTGCGGCGCTATGTAAATCCCGAAATCAGCCGCATAAGTGCAGAGAGCGAAGCGAACGGAGCTTGCGCGGCTTGGATAGACCGAATATTCGCGAAGCGAATGTTCGGGCGGTTCGGGATTTACTTTTAAAATATGGAGGTGTGAACATTTGATTGAAATTAAAATACCGAAAGAGATAACCGATTACAAGGAAAAATTTCTGTTCGGGCTTACGGTGCGGCAGTTGGTGTCGGCGGTGGCGGCTCTTGCGGTCTGCATACCGCTGTTTATTTTCGGAAAAGATTTTCTCGGTGAAGATGTGGTCGGCTGGCTTATTATTTTTATTGCCGTTCCCATTTTTGCCTTTGGTTTTTTCAAGTATGACGGTATGGCTTTTGAAAAATTCCTCGGCTTGCTGTTCCGGCAGAAATGGAAAGAGCCGCAAAAACGGCGGTATGAGGAATTGCCCGTCTTTTGGGATTGCCGCGAGGAAATCATCGAGGACAAAATTATACATCAGCTTGCGCAAATCAAGCACAGCAACAAGAAAAACAAGCGAAAGGAGCGTGTGTGAAATGCTCACGACAAAGAAGAAACCCGCCGCGCCGCATACGGCAAAGGACATAGACAAGGTGCGCGTGGCGAAGCAGAAGAAGCCCAAAAAGGTAAAGAGCAAGAACGAGGTGCGAAAGGTCGCCCGTTCGGTGCAGGATACCATACCGTATGAACACGTCTGCGGCAAGTACATTTTTGAGGTCAGTCCTAATCACTATTCCGTCACCTATTCCTTTACGGACGTGACGTATGACGCGGCTGACGCTGCCGAACAGGAGCGTATCTTCCTCGCCTACGGGGATTTGTTGAACAGCTTTGACACCACAGATGATATTCAGATTACGCTGCACAATAACATCATCAATCACAAGGAATTTGCGGGAAAAATTTTGCTCAAACCCGCAAACGACGGATTTGACGAATATCGGCAGGAGTACAACGAAATGCTCCTTGACAAAATGCAGCAGGGACAGAACGGCATATCAACCAAGAAATATTTTACCGTGACGGTGACGGCGGCAACGCTCGAACTCGCACAGCAGAAATTAGCGTCCAACGAGCTGGCTTTGCGGACGTATTTTCAGAAAATCGGCTCTCAAATCGAGAAGCTGAAAGCGAATGAGCGTATCCGTATCATAGCGGATATTTTTCGCGGCGTTAATCAAGAGATACGCCCGATTACATCAAGTCAATTTATGCGCGGCGCGGAAAAATCGCTGTGCTGCCCCGATTACTTTGAGTTTAAGAAAGACTATTTTATGTACAACGATAAGTTTGCGAGAATGGTCTATCTGAAACATCTGCCCTCGTCTTTGGTGGACGATTTGCTGAAAGAGCTTTGCGAAACGTCTTTGCCGATAGTCGTGACAGTAAATATCGCGCCCGTTGAACCCGCCGAAGCTATCAAGGTGGTAAAACGACAGCTTACGGCTATGCGCTCGAACAAAATGCAGAAAGAGAAAAAAGCGGCGCAAAACGGCATTTTTACGGACGTTATCTCAGACGATTTGAAGCAGTCATTAGAGGAAGGTGAGGAACTCCTTAACGATTTGCAGTCGAAAAATCAGAAGATGTATCTGCTGAATTTAATCGTAATGGTTACGGCTGCAAGCTATGAGGAACTCGATAACAATACGGAGAAAATCGAAGCGGTATTCCGTACAAAGGTCTGCACCACTTCCCGCGCCAACTATCAGCAAGAGGACGCGCTTGCAAGCTGCTTGCCCCTCGGAAATTGCCGTTTAAAGGTGCGCAGAACGCTCACAACGGAAAGCGCCTGTGTGTTTATGCCGTTTAATTCAAAAGAATTGTCGCAGGACGGCGGCGTGTATTACGGCTTAAATCAGACCACGGGAAACCTCATCGTGTTTAACCGCGCAAGCCTTATCAACGGAAACGGCTTTATACTCGGCTGTCCGGGCGCGGGCAAATCTTTCTCGGCAAAGCGCGAAATGGTGAGCGTTTTCCTCTCCACGAATGACGAGATTATCATCGTTGACCCCGAACGCGAGTACACAAACCTCGTTAAGGCTCTCGGCGGCGAGCTGCTCTATATTTCCGAGAGTTCCGACACACATCTGAACCCGCTTGAAATCTCAATTGAGGAATACAACAAGGGTGAAGATGTAGTATCATCAAAATATGACTTCTTCCTCTCATTTTTTGAGACGATTATGGGAAAATCGGGTATTTCGCCCGAGCAGAAAACCATAATCGACAACTGTCTGCACGAAGTGTACCGCGATTTTCTGCTCGGAAATACGACCGAAATGCCCACGCTCAAGGATTACTATGAAATCCTGAGCAAACAGCAGTCAGAAGAAGCGAAGCCGCTGTATATGTCGCTTGAACTGTACGTCAACGGCTCTATGAAAACATTCTCCTATCCGTCAAACGTGGACGTGAATAACCGTGTGGTGGTTTACGATATTAAGGATTTGGGAAAGCAGCTAAAGCCGCTTGGAATGATGGTTGTGCTTGAAAATCTCTGGGATAAGATAGTCCGCAACAGAGAGCGAGGTATCAGAACGCGCATTTACATTGACGAGATTTATCTGCTTTTCAGAAATGAAGAAAGCGCGAATTTCTTGTTTGAACTGTACAAGCGCGCGAGAAAATGGGGCGGCATACCGACGGGTATCACGCAGAATGTCGAGGATTTGTTAAAGTCCGACACGGCGCGTTCAATGCTTTCAAACTCGGAGTTTATCTTGATGTTAAATCAAGCCGCGTCTGACCGCGAACAGCTTGCGAGAATACTGAAAATCCCCGAAGCGATGATGAAATTCGTGACGGGCGCGCCCGCGGGATCCGGACTCATCTATTGCGGACTTAACGGTTCACTTCCCTTTAAGGACGATTTTCCGACGGATACCAAGCTCTATAAGCTGATGACCACGAAATTTGGTGAGTGATATGCGGATATTACTTGCCTGTGAGGAAAGTCAGCGGGTAACAATCGAATTACGAAAATTGGGTCACGAAGCGTTTAGCTGTGACCTTTTTTCGTGTTCGGGAAATCACCCCGAATGGCATATACAAGCGGACGTACTTCCGCTTATCAATGGCGATTGCGTGTTTACGACAATGGACGGACAGGCGCACGAAATAAGCGGAAAATGGGATATGATAATCGCGTTCCCGCCCTGCACCTACCTCACGATAGCGGGAACGCGGCATTTCTCTCCGAAATGCAACACTCCCGAAAAAATAGCGGAGCGCGAAAAGCTACGCAAACAGGCGGCGGATTTTTTTCTCCGTTTTGCAAACGCGGATTGTGAGAAAATCGCTATTGAAAATCCTGTCGGGTATATGAGTAAGCATTATAAGCCGCCTACACAGATTATCGAGCCTTATTATTTCGCGGAAAGCGTTGACGATAAGGAAAACTACGTTACAAAGCGTACTTGCCTGTGGTTAAAGGGCTTGCCGAAGCTGAAGCCTACAAACAATCTTCCGCGCCCAAAGCCTATACGGTCATATACGAATATCCACGGGAAAACAAAGTATGTGGACTGGTGTATGACAGTCGGCGGCAAAAATCAAGCGGAACGCGCAAAAAAGCGGTCAAAAACCTTTATGGGAGTGGCAAGGGCTATGGCTGAACAATGGGGAAAGGAGTGAATGAGCCTTGAAGGTTATTATGGATAACGGCGGCGCGAAAACGCATACCGTCAACGATAAGGCGCAGATTTCTCACGAAATCGAGAAGAAAACCTCGCTTGACAAAAAGCGAGGCGGTGCGCTTGAAAAGCGTCGGGAGCGAACGGTCGGAGATACCGCCAAAGCAAATACGACACGAGGTTCTCCCACGGCGGGACAGCGAAAAGCCGCGCACTTTTCAAAGCAACAGGCGGCGAACGGTGTTCCCACAGAGGCACAACATAAAGCGGAGCATTTCTCGAAGCAACAGGCGCATAGAGGAAACACCGATGTTAAGTCTGCAAATGTGAGCAATTCCACATCCGAAACAGAGAAAACAGCGAATGGTGTTCCAACAAAGGCACAGCAAAAAGCGGAGCATTTTTCAAGGCAAACTCCCCGCCGCGCGGAAACGATGTCGGAGGTTCATCACGAGGTATCGGGCAAAAGCGCACACGCAAAGCCAAGCGGCGGTATGCTTCAAGAGCAGTCCCGAACGGTCGGAAAACTCGACAAATCGGCGATTGACAAGAAACGTTTGCTCTCCCCCGAAGCAATGGAACGGCGCAGGAAAAAATTCAAGAACAAACGGCTGAAATTCGCTCCTCGGAAGAACTATAAGGTGCTTGAAAACGGCGTTGTGAATACGGGGGAAATTACCAAGAAAAAATCTCGGACGATTTACCGTCAAGTATCCCCGAAATTACAAAACGCGAAGCCGAGGAAAATCAGCCGCAACGAAGCGGAAATAATCGGTATGGCAATGGGCGGCGGTATGTCGGCGGGAGGAAAGCCGCATATCCCGAAAGCTGCTGCGGGAGCGGGAAAAGCCGTTAATCTTGCGAAAAAGCCTTTGAGCGTCATTAAAGGCGAGTTCTACAAGCAAGCGGACAAATCCGGCGACGACGGAGTTAAATCCGTAAAACTCGGTATGCAGATTTCGGAAAACGGCACACGCGCGGTAAAAACCGCCGTGAGAACAGGAGTTAAAACCGTAAAGCAAGGCTCTAAAATAACGAAGCGCGTTTACCATAAGCTGCACAAGACCACATCGGCGGAGTTAAGGCGCTCAATCCGAAAACGCGTTATCCGCAACAAGCTGAAAACACAGGTCAATTATATGGCGAAGCAAGCGGTAAAAAAGGGCGCGAAAGCGGTGGGAAAAGCCGCTGTTAATGTCGCGAAGAAAACGGCACAGGCGGCATTTAAGGCGGCACAGGCGGCGGCTAAGGCTATTGCGAGTGCGGTCGCAAAGGTCGCGGCTCTTATCGCGGAAACAATGCCTTGGAGTTTAATCGTTATCGCCGCAATTGTTCTAATCGTCCTGATAGCGCTGATGTTCGGCTCTCTCGTAAGCGGCGCGGGCGGCTCGGTCGCGGGCGGCGGCGCTTGGCTTGTTGATGACGATAAAAACCAGACCCCCGAAGAAATCTACGAGGGATATAAGGAGTTCGTGGAACAAGCCAAAGACGTTATGGAAACGCAGGCAAAGGACGCATTACAAAGCGAGGTTTCGTCTTTTTGTTCAAGCGACACAGCCGCCCCGCGAAAGATAATCGAGTATCGCGACAAAAAAACACGCGTACCTTTTATCCCGCGGCGGGAGCTGACGCAACGATAAACGCACTCATAGAGCAATTCGGAACGGACGATTACGCGGACTATATGTCGCTGCTGTTCGTCCTTATGACGAGGGAAAAGCAACAGGCTGACGGAGCAGCGGACGATGAGATTTATGATTTCGACTTTAAGAAAGAGGATTTTGAGGAATTTATGAAATCCGTCAACGAAAACTCCTGCCGCTGGGGCGATACCTTTGTTATAAAGACGGCAGTCGAAACCTCTCCCCACGCTTGTCCGGGACAGAATTGCAAAAGAAAAACCATATCGGGCTGCCGCTGTTCATCTTATACAGACAGCGAGGGCAAGATACATCACTATTGCGGCGGTCATCCGTATTGCCCCGTAAATCATACAAAGCTCACGGTTAAGCTGTATACGGTCAAGGACTACTACGGCAAGGATTATCCCGAAATCTACAACTTTACCGACAACGAGAAAACCCGATATGAAGCGTCAAAAGCGATTATTCAAGGGCTGCTCGAATACTGGGAGGACAACGAATGATAAAAAAACTAAAAGCCTATTGGAACGGCAAGAGCCTTAAACAGCGCATTTACATCTGTATCGCGCTTACGGCATTGCTTACGCTCCTGTTTTTCACGGTCAAGGCGAATTTCATTGACAAGCCGACCGCGCCGACAACCACATCGGAGTCTGCCGAAACAGAGGAGTATAAGCCGCCCGAATTTCACATCAGCTTGATTGACGCGGGAATTTTGCTCGGCGTTATAGGCGCGTATTCCGTTCACAAGATACGCGAAAAGAAAAAGCAAGGGAGGTTGTAAGGTGGCAAAAAGTCCTGATGAACGAATAGCGGCTTTGCGGGAGAAAATCGCAAAGAAACAGGCGACTATTGAGGGATACAACGTAACGCTTGCAAACACGCAGAAGAATATTGACGCGGCGAATAAGGCGATTGAGGGCTACGGGAAACAAATCTCGGCTCTCGAAGCGGATATGCTTGCAAAAGCCCTCCACAAAAAGGGTATTAACATTTCCGAGGTAGCGGCGGCGATTGAAGCGGGTTTGTTTGACCGTTCCGTTCCCGAAAAGCCGCCCGACAAGTCGGAAAAAGAACCCGAAACAAAAGACAACGGTGCTATATGTAGTACCGAGAATATAGACGCTGAAAACAGCGTTGCTGATGATAAGGAGGATTTAGACAATGAATAATTCGGTTTTGGTGGTTGCCGAGAAGCCTTCGGTGGCGAGGGATATTGCGGCGGTAATCGGCGCGGACAAACAGTCTGACGGTATTCTGTGCGGCAACGGCTACATAGTAACGTCCGCGCGAGGTCATTTGGTTCGGCTGAAAGAACCGCAGGAGTATGACGAACGCTACAACAAGTGGGATTTGTCGGACTTGCCGATTATTCCCGATTTTGAGTTTTTGCCGATTGAGGACGTGGCTGATGTTCTTGAACGGCTCACAAGTCTTATGAACGGCAAGGAGGTCACGGAAATAATCTGTGCTACGGACGCGGGTCGCGAGGGTGAGTGTATTTTCCGATACATCTACGATTGTATCGGCTGCACAAAGCCCGTAAAGCGGCTGTGGATTTCGTCATTGACCGCCGAGAGTATACGAAACGGCTTTGCGAATTTACGTCCCGCCGCAGATTATGACAAGATGTATGCGGCGGGTATCACCCGCGCCAAAATTGATTGGCTGTGGGGTATGAATTTAACAAGGCTCTACACGAAGCACCTCGGCGCGATATGCTCAATCGGTCGCGTCCAGACCGCAGTTGTGAATATGATAGCAAGTCGCGACAACGAAATTGAGCATTTCACGAAAAAGCCGTATTTTAAGTTAAAACTCGCTAATGGGGCGGAATGGTTCAATGATAGCGGCGATTATTTTACCACTTATGCCGAAGCGGAAAATGTAAAAAATAAGTGCGAAAATCAGCCTTGCAAGGTGACATCCGTAAAGTCAAATCGGAAAAAGGAAAACCGCCCGCTGCTGTTCTCGCTCACCTCTCTGCAAGCTGAAGCGAATGACAAGTTGGGTTTTTCGGCGGCTACAACGCTTATCGTTATGCAGTCGCTTTATGAGAAAAAGCTGCTTACTTACCCGCGCACCGACAGCAATTACTTGACGGAGGATATGGCTTCGATTTTAACGGAACGCGTAGCGCAGCTTGCGATACTTGACGAGGATATAAACGAGCTTATGCCCTCGGAACTCAACATCGACAGCCGTATCATCAACAACGATAAGGTATCCGACCACCACGCGATTATTCCGACGGAATATATCAGCGGCGCGGCGAACGCGGAACTCTCAAAAGATGAAAAGGCGATTTTGGAAATGGTTATAACGCGCTTTCTCGCCGCGCTTTCGCCGCAGTATGAGTATTCGGAAACGGAATATATCTTTGAGGTGTCGGGAGAAAAATTCAAGCTGAAAAACAGACAGCCGACAAATCTCGGTTGGAAGAAATTCTACATTGACAGCGCTGACAACGCGCGGAACATTTTGCTCTCCGAGGGCGATACCTTTACGGCGAGGAATATTAAAATAGCCGAATGTGAAACACAGCCGCCGAAGCGCTTTACGGAAAGTACGCTCCTAAAAGCTATGGAGAACATTGACCGCAGAATTGAAGATAAGGAGTTGTCCGAATACGTTTCCGAGCGCGGCTTGGGTACTCCCGCGACAAGAGCCGCGATAATTGAGCGAATTATCAAGGTCGGCTATGTGGAACGCAAGGGAAAGCAGCTTATCTCCACCGACAAGGGCAAAAAGGTTATTTCCTTGCTCCCCGATGAGGTCAAAAGCGTGGAAATGACCGCCGCTATGGAGTTGCAATTAACGGCGGTCGAAAACGGAACGATTTCTGCAAATGAGGTTGTGAACGGTATTACCGCTAAAATCAGTTCCATTATAGCACTTGAAAACAGCAGGAAACACACTTCCCTTGCGCCGCCTCGTGAGCCGCTTGGGAAATGCCCGAAATGCAGCGGGAACGTTTTCAAGTTCACAAAGGACGGAAAGTCGGTTTTCTACTGTGAAAACTCGCCGAAAACGTGTTTTTTCCGCATTTACGAGGACGATTTTTTCTTCACAAGCAAGGGGAAAAAGCTGACCGAAAGCATTATGAAAACGCTTTTGACGCGCGGCAAAGCCAAAATAAGCGGCTTTAAGTCGGAGAAAACAGGCAAAACCTACGACGCGACGATTTCGTTCAAAGACCGCACCGACAAGAACGGAGAGCCGCGTGTCGGCTTTGCAATGGAATTTGACAACAAACCCAAAAAATAAAGTGCTAGAGCCTGTTCACATTAAAATAGCATCTAAAATCATGGCAAAAGAAATAATCGCAAGAAAGATAATATCAAGTTTATCATAGCGGGTAAACACCTTGCGAAAACGCTTCAAGCGGAGAAAATATCTTTCAATTTCATTTCTGCGTTTGTACAGTTCTTTATCATATTTCCATGGAGATTTGCGGTTTTTCTTTGGCGGAACAACAGGAATAAACCCACTGTCCAATGCAGCTTGCCGCGTTGCTTCATCCTCGTAAGCGCGGTCCATAAGAAGCGGATGTTTATCGTGCGAAACTATATTCCCGATCAAAACTCGCCCTTCTGGAGCATCATGATTATTTCCCGGAGAAAGATGAAACGCTAACGCAAATTCGGCAGACGCGGAAGCCAAATGAATCTTTGTTGTGAGCCCCCT
>CAJUMW010000021.1:19762-26792 GCA_910587625.1 uncultured Christensenellaceae bacterium | reverse complement strand
GGTGCAGGGTCACCAACCGGTAACTATCCGAACACCTTTGTTTCAGACAAATGGGTTCGGGTAGTTTTTTTATTGCCAAATTAAAATAATCCCCCTAATTTTTGCCTTTCGGCAGTCGGTCGTAGCACAAAGAAAATCGCAAGTCAACGAAAAAAATTATTGATTAAAATTTCATAATATCAGTCAGGGCCGAATGGGTGCATAACCTGTTCGGCTTTATTTTTATGTTAATATTATGGCTGAATATGTTTGTAGGAATGGCGTTTACAGGTATGTTCGACGAGGAATTTATGTCAACCCTTTGGGGCGGCGCAATACAATTCTTTATTTAAGATACTATCAAAATAATGGTTTTGTTGTGCCTATTAATCTTTATGGTATCATATATTCAAAGTTACTTTCCTGCCGAAAGAACTGCTCTTGTTCGTCAATACCTATATTTATGGGCTTTACAATGGCAGGGATTTCAAGCGGAGTTACGTGTTCAAGGAACAAATTGAGCAGATATTTAGAGAATTCCGGTGGATAGAATGATAAATACTTGGTTGCAAGCATTAAGCGAAGTTTTAAGCAAAAACTTATGGATAGGTTTATTTGAAAAGACAAGCAAGGTTATAAGAATTATTATGGAAACTTTGCTATTAGCTTTTAATGAAAGAAATAAGCAAAGAAAATAAAAGTTTATTTTATGCGTGCTGCCCTTCTGCAAAACGGCGCAGAACGGTATAAACAACGGCAACAGCCGATAGAGCTTAATTGCTCTATCGGCTGTTTTTAAGTCTTACTCTTTTAACTATAAGAATTAATTGTTTTTGCAACGTTCATAAAGTGATCGGCAATTCTTTCCGCGTTGGCGGAAAGAGAGATATATTGCATTCCCACTTCTGCCGTACATTCGCCGTCGCTTAATCGCCTGATGTGATTTTGCGCCATTTGTTCCGTAACGACGTCTATTTTTTCTTCGATATCACAAGCATTTTGGAAAGCTTTTTTATCGGTATCTCTGTACGCCGTCATTACTTGATCGTATAATGCCATCAAAAGTTTTTTCAACTCATTGATTTCATTTATTGCCTGATCGGAAAATTTAGTATTGGCGTCGTATAGTTTATCGGCATATTCGATGATATTTTCCGCATAATCCCCTACGCGTTCTAAATCAATAATTGTTCTTAATGCCGTTATCAAATAAATTCTATCCTTTTCCGCCAAATCTTCTTTAAGCAGTTTCCCTATAATCTGAGCAAGCTTGTTTTGGAGAAAATTCAATTGTTTTTCGCGAAAACGGAACGTTTCTATGTTTTCATAATTTAAGTCGCATATTATACTACAAGCCGTATCAAAATTACTTACGGCGGTATTCGCCATTTCTATAATTTCATTTTTTATCTGCTGAACGGCGATTGGCGGTGTGCGCAGCATATGTTCCTCGAAAAAGCGGAAGCTCGGTTCGGTCACTTTTTGGCGTTTATCTTTCTTGTCCGGAATAAATTTATTAACAAGTTTTACCAATAGATTTGTGAGCGGTAAAACGATAATAACAGTAATTATATTGAATATTGTATGGAACATAGAAAGTTGAATTTGCGGGGTGTGGGGAAATATTTCGTCGAACAAAAGCCCGTAATTTATGCCGCACATATTCATAATTAAACCTATAAGCAAGAAAACAACTACGCCGCTGACGTTAAAAATAAGGTGGATGAGCGCGGTGCGTTTTGCGTTCTTCGTACTTGTTATTCCTGCAATAAGTGCGGTTACGCAGGTGCCTATGTTTGCACCCATTGTAATATAAATGCCTTGATTCAGCGATATCAGCCCTGTAACCACCATAGTTATTGCCATAGAAGTCATTACCGACGAGCTTTGTATTACGGCTGTAAGTATCGCGCCTATCATTACGAGCAATAATGGATTTTCAAATTTGGCAAGAAAGGATTTTACCGAATCGAGTTCTGAAAAATCCGACATAGCTCCACTCATCATCGAAAGTCCGACAAACAGCATACCAAATCCCGCTATAATGCCGCCTAACTTTTGTAAACGGTCTTTTTTTGCAAAAGCAAGTATAAATGCCCCGATACCCGCGAACGTAGCAAAAATGACCGAAGTGGAAATGGTATTCGAACCGAACATACCGAGCGCGACAAGTTGTCCCGTAATAGTAGTTCCGATATTCGCACCGAAAATGACGGTTGCGGCTTGCGTTAGCGTCATAATTCCCGCATTGACAAAGCCGATTACCATGACAGAAGTTGCGCTTGAGCTTTGTATTACGGCAGTAGTCGCAGCACCTACGCCCACGCCCAATAATTTACTTTTTGACGCTTTTGTAAAAAGTGATTTTAATTTCCTGCTTCCGAGAGCTTCAAGGTTGGAACTCATCATTGTACAGGCGATTAAAAATATGCCTACACCTGCAATCAATGAAAGTACCGAAGTTACAATTTCTGTCGCAGTCATTTTGTTTTTCTCCTCTGAATTAGTTTCTTATAATAATATAGACAACATATCAAACATATAAAAAGATGTTTTAACGCTTTGCCGTTTCGATAGATTCATATCAAAAATATCAGTTACAACCTATAAAATAGCACACCCATAACTCCCGAAAAGATTATAAGCAAAATCGGCGAAAAAGCTTTTTTGCGCACTCTGTAATAGATGAGATAAACGGCCGTCAGCACACCTAAAATTATAAGTCCTTTCCAATCGAATAAAAAAGTGCTTTCCGTCGTCTTTATTCCGAATACCGAACCGAGCGACATTATTATTGCCGTACCGAGAATAAGCCCTGTAATCGCGGGACGTATTCCGCCGAGCGTTGCCTTTACGCCCGCATATTTCAAAAGATTTTTTAACGCGGCGGCAATAACAAGTGTAATAATAAACGATGGCAATAAGACGCCGAGCGTAGCGATAAACGCGCCCAAAATACCGCCTTGCGACGAACCTATAAAAGTAGCCATATTTACGGCTATCGGTCCGGGCGTGGATTCCGACACCGCAATAAAGTTAATAAGTTCTTCTTCCGTCAGCCAACCAAACGACAACACTTCTTCGCGTATGAGAGAAATCATACCGTACCCGCCGCCGAAAGAAACCGCGCCTATTTTCAAAAAGGTTAAAAACAATTCAAGAAATATCATCGTCTTTTCCCTTTCTCTTTTTGCTTATCAATAGCTTAATAAAATATATCGAAAGTCCGAGAACGCCGCTAATCAGTATATAGAATATAGATGAAAAGTCAACGGCAAACACGGACAGCAGAACCATACTGACAACCGTTGCCACCATAGCGATAATATTGAAAACGGTCTTTTTTATCTTTATCAGCATTTTAATTCCCGCCGAAAGTATCAGAAATATTACGCATATCTGAATGCCCTTGAAAGCGGCGGCAACCCATTGTATCCCAATAAAGGCGTTAAAGAAGAGCGAAATGAGATAGATTATTAAAAACGACGGAATACATACCGCTACCGTGCAAAGTATAGAGCCTAACACGCCACCCATCTTAAAGCCTATATACGTTGCGGCGTTTATGGCTATAGGGCCGGGTGTGCTTTCGGCTATTGCAACCATATCCGTAAACTCGTCGTTATTTATCCATTTGCGCTTTATTACGAACTCATTTTCGAGAAGAGCAATCATAGCGTACCCGCCGCCGAAAGTAAATAATCCGATTTTCAGCATAATAAGAAGTAGTTTAAGGTACTTTTTCATATTTTCTACCGTTCAAATATTAAAGACGCATATAGCGTCGGGGAACACAATTTACCGCCTTTTATAATCAAAGTAGCTCATTGTTTATTATAACACTTGACCAAACATAAGTAAAATAGTATAATATTATAA
Source organism: uncultured Christensenellaceae bacterium (assembly GCA_910587625.1). GTDB lineage: Bacteria > Bacillota > Clostridia > Christensenellales > Borkfalkiaceae > Coproplasma. Next base: position 22,934 of record CAJUMW010000021.1, on the reverse strand, counting down.
CAATAATAAGCAAAAGGTTATACTATGACGTTACGACATCTTAAAACTTTTATAGCCGTATGCGAACACGGCGGAATTACAAAAGCCGCAGACGCTCTGCATATAGCGCAACCTGCGGTAAGTCAAACGATTGCCGAAATAGAAAAATATTACAACGTAATTCTGTTCGACAGAATAAACCAACGGCTTATATTGACGTACTACGGAAAACAGTTGCTCGTTAAAGCGAAAGAAACCGTTGCTTCCTTTGATGATTTCGAGAGCCTTGCAAATGAAAATAATCTCAATGCGAGAATTCGCATAGGTTCGTCGCTTACAATAGGCAAAGAATATATACCGAAAATCGTTGCACTGATAAAGGATAATTATCCGCAAATCCAAGTGTCCGTCGTAATAGACAGCACGGCGGTCATAGAAGAACAGCTCACAAACGGCAATCTCGATTTCGCATTCGTTGAAGGCGTTGTACACTCGGACAGCCTTAAAAAGCAGATTATTTCCCGCGATAATTTAACCGTAGTTTGCGGAGCAACTTTTTCTATTCCGCAACGCATTTCGTTAAAAGAGTTTACGGAATATCCTATTCTACTGCGAGAACACGGAAGCGCATCGAGAAATTTATTGGATAGCGTACTATCCGCAAACGGTATGACGATAACTCCCGTTATAGAGTCTGCAAGCAATCATGCGTTGATAGCTTGTGCGGAACATAATATCGGCATTGCCGTATTACCGCAAAGGCTTGTTGACGATCCTATCGAAAATAACAGATTAAAAGTAATAGAAGTTGACGATAACAGTTTTGAAAGATATTACTATTTAGTTCATCATAAAAATAAAAGATTTAGTCAGTCGCAAAAGAAAATTATCTCGACGGCGCTTACGGTTTTTTGATTTTATAAAAATTTTTTAATTTCACGAACAAATCGTGTGCTTGCTATGTTGTATATGGTTATTAGACAAAAAAACCTCGAATATACACCGAGAAGGCAAAAGACAGTGAATACAATTGCTATTGACAAAATTACGGTTATATGATATAATTACCATAATTTTCCATATGGAAAAATCAAAGGAGTATAATTATGAATATTAAAGGCACAAAAACAGAAGCTAACCTTAAAACCGCATTTGCAGGCGAATCACAGGCAAGAAATAAGTACACTTATTTTGCTTCAAAGGCAAAAAAAGACGGTTATGTTCAGATAGCGGCTATTTTCGAAGAAACCGCAAACAACGAAAAAGAACACGCAAAAATCTGGTACAAGCTTTTAAACGACGGTATCGGCTCGACAGTTGATAACCTTAAAGAAGCTGCCGGCGGTGAAAACTATGAATGGACAGATATGTATGCAACTTTTGCAAAAGAAGCGCGCGAAGAAGGCTTTGAAGATATAGCAAAGCTCTTTGAGGGCGTTGCCGAAATAGAGAAAGAGCACGAGGAACGCTATAAAAAGCTGCTTGCAAATATAGAGGGAGATTTGGTATTTTCTAAGGACGGTGACGTGGTTTGGCAGTGCGCTAACTGCGGACACATTTGCGTAGGCAAAAAAGCGCCCGAAGTATGCCCTGTTTGCGCGCATCCCCAAAGCTATTTTCAGGTAAAACCCGAAAACTATTGATTAAAAGGTATTGTTAGTGGAAAAATTAAAGCTCAACGACGGAAATAAATTGCCGATGCTCGGTTACGGGGTGTTTGAAATTCCCGACAATGAATGCACCAAGCATGTATTAAACGCGCTTGAATGCGGCTACCGCCACTTTGATACCGCTCAGATTTACGGTAACGAATGCGGCGTCGGACGAGCTATTGCCGGGTGTAACTTAGCACGAAGCGACCTATTTATTACCTCTAAAATTTGGGTTAAGAACTACGGCTTCGATAAAGCGCAAAAAAGTATTGACGAGTCGCTAAAAAAACTAAAAACCGACTATATAGACTTAATGCTGTTACATCGCCCTTATTTTGATTATAAGGGCGCTTGGAAGGCGCTTGAAAGGGCGCAAGCCGACGGCAAAATAAAATCGATAGGTTTAAGCAATTTTACGATAGCTCAAACCGAGGAAATTTTAAATATTGCAAAGAAGGTACCTTGCGTAAACCAAATTGAGCTGCACCCTTACTTTGCGCAAAAAAAACTTAAAAGCTACCTAAATCAAAAAAATATAGCCGTTGAAGCCTGGTATCCCCTTGGACACGGCAACAAAAAGTTACTTGGCGATAAAATCATATGCGAGCTTGCCGAAAAGTATAAGAAAACGCCGTCGCAAATAATTTTACGTTGGCACATATGCAGCGGAAACGTTATATTTCCCAAAACTTGCAGCACGGCGCATATGCGTGAAAACTTAGATATATTTTCTTTTACACTTGAACCGAGCGACATACAAAAAATCGACGCGCTTGACAAAGGTAAACCGCTTTTTAATATCCCCGATTGGGTTCAAAAGCTTTCCATAAGGTTGAGTAAGTAACTAAAAAAACAAACGGCGGAGTTTGAATAATCAAACTCCGCCGTATATTATTATATTTTACATTAAAAGCGCGGCTGCACCGAAAACTCCGGCTTTATTGCCGAGCGTGGCTTTTACCACTTTAACGGGCGCATAAGTCATTCCCGCAAAAATCTCGTTGTCGAGATATTCCTGAACTGGAATTGTAAGCCGCTCCCCCTGCTCGCTTACGCCGCCGCCAAGCATGACGACCTGCGGACGAAAAATATTTACGATATTAATAATTCCGCAAGCAAGATGCTTTATGTATTTATCAACAACATTTTTAGCCGTTTCATCTGTATCCATATAGTCGAAAGGCGTTTTGCCCGAAACCGTTTCGAGAGTATATGTTTCCCACATCTTGCTCTCTCTATGTTCGGACATAGCTTCACGCGTCTGAGCAATAAGTGCGCGCGCCGAAGCATAGCGTTCGTAACAGCCACTACGGCCGCAAGTACATTTATCTCCGCCCTCGACAATTACCATGTGACCTATTTCCGTACCTGCCGAATTGCCGCCCTCGAACAGTTTACCGCCGATTACTATACCGCCGCCGACGCCCGTGCCGAGCGTTACAAGCACGCTGTCTTCAAACTTTTTACCCGCGCCGAACTTCGCTTCACCGAGCGCCGCAGCGTTCGCGTCGTTGGTGATTTTTACGGGCAACCCCACGCGT
>CAJUMW010000021.1:12003-19639 GCA_910587625.1 uncultured Christensenellaceae bacterium | reverse complement strand
ACGAAAGCATACTGTTTATAAGGTCTACGATATTGCTCATCATAGCCTCTTCACCTTTATCTGCGTCGGTAGGCACACTACCCTCGGCAAGAACGTTACCCAAGCCGTTGATAATTACCCCTTTGATGCCCGTGCCGCCTATATCTATGCCAATAAACTTTTTTACTATATTTCTCAAATCATTAATCATATCAGCCTAACTTTATCCTTTTGCAAAGAATATTATATCCTATAGTCATTATCCAGCCGCGCACACGGAAGGGAAGAAAATTGACCGCAGTCGCGTATGAACGGTATCTAAGTTTTTTGTAAAGTTTTTTATCGTGTTGTTTTATATATTTCCACAGCTCTTTAAGCGCAATTTTCCTCTCTTTAGAGCACACTGCACATGTAAAGAACATTGCGGTCATAAGTATAGCCTGCAATGAATGCCACATATACCTCTTTAATCCCTTGGGCATCTTTTTAATTTCGTCCCAAGTGTACGAGTCTACGAGGCAACGCATAACGAGAAGCTGCATTTCATAGCGTTTGACAATATTATTGATATTTACCGATTGATCCGCTCTGCCTATAAAATAATGGTACAAATCAATATTCAAATAGCATATGGACTTCATATACGGCAGAGGTCTGTAAGCGTAAAGCTCGTCGACGTAGAAAGTGTGTTCGGGCAAAACCGTGTCGCTTTCCAAAACCTTTTCACGCTTATACAGCAGCGCATGCATAAGCATCATATGGGAATATTTGAATTTTTTAACCTTTTCCCAACCGAAAATGACGTTTTGCGGCATTTTCTTTTCATAGCTTGAAACGTGTTTGGTTCCGTCGCTTACCTTGTCGTAAATAAAGTTTGTAACGTACAAATCGGGCAAAGTATTTTCCGCCAGATGACGTTTGATAGTATCAAGCAATATTTTGAGCGCATCGGTATCCAGCCAATCGTCCGAGTCTACAACTTTATAATAAAGACCCGTTGCAGTTTGAAGTCCGGCATTTACGCCCGAACCGTGACCGCCGTTTTCTTTGTCGACGACTTTGACAATTTCGGGATAGCGCGCTTTATAATCGTTTGCAATATTGATAGTTTCATCCTTAGAGCCGTCGTTGACAATAATTATTTCAACGTCGTCACCGCCCGTAAGAATGCTGTCTATACAGTTTTTCATATACGCCTGCGAGTTGTAGCAAGGCACAGTAAAGCTTATCAGTTTCATTACATTATTATTCCTTACAATCGGGTTTGTATGCATTATATCACATACAAACCCTTTTGTAAAGTTCAAATTAAAATTTATTAGAGTGCAGACTTACCGTTTGCTTCTCTTATCTTGTTGAATTCAACGAGGACGGCTGCATTTCTCTTGTCAAGCTTTTCCTGTTTAGCTTTGGCTTTTTCTTCAAGCTTAGCCTTTTCTTCGGGGCTCAACGCGTCGTATTTAGCTTGTTTTTCCTTTTCTTTTTCGGCTTTCTTGGCGTCGGATTCAGCCTTTTTAGCGTCGGCTTTGGCTTGCTTTTCTGCCTCGGCTTTCTCTATCTTGGCAACTTCCGCGTCATAGTCAAGTCCCTTCTTCTCGCACTTCTTTTTAAGTTCGTCAAGCTTAGCTTGTTCTGCAACGCGGTCAGCTTCCGCCTCTTCTTCGGCAAGCCTTGTAGCAGGGTCTACAAACTCTCTGCCCTCTGCCTCTGCCGCAGCTTTCTGGTCGACTATAATTGCCTTATGGTCAAGTCCGGAGAACTTTTCAACGCCCATAAATACGAATATCAATGCGATGAGCGCATAGCATACGGTTTCGCCGCCGATGAATATCCAGAGCATTGCCGTCTGAATTTCGGGGCTGGAAATGTGTCCGGCTGCTGCGTCGTAACCAGTTCCGGTAAGAGCAACGTTCAAAACCGTTGTTGCGATACCCGTCATACCTGCCATAATAGCGCCGTAGACAGTCATAGTCAAACCGTCTGTACGGATACCGTGAATTGCTTCCTGATGGTCGAGAATATCTGCAAGCAATGCGAGAGAAAGATACATTGCAGGGGTCGAGCCGAGAGCTTTAACCACGAACGACGCGGTAACAACCATAAAGTCGTTGGGAGCGATGAAGCCAATTGCACCGCCGATTGTTGATAAAATTGCACCGAAGAGAATTGCTTTGCCCTTACCGATTTTATTTGAAAGCGGCCAAGCGATTACCATACCGATAGCTGTGGGTATTGCGCCGATAATCGAAAGCGTACCCTGCAGTGCGCCGCCGTATGCAACCGAGTATTGACCGTTTGCGTCGGCGAACATTGTGTAGCAGTAATATGTCTGCGATACGTTTTTAAGCATACCGCCGAGCTGATACAGGAAGAAGAAAATTAAAATTATCCACCAGAACTTATCTTTTAAGCAAGCTTTAGCCTGTCTGGAAATGGGAGCCGCTTTCTTTTCTTCAAGCGAGCCGTTGTTCAAGGATTCTTCGGTTACGCGCTCACGAGTAAAGAAATACTCGATTACTGCGCCCAAGAAAGTTATGATAATAAGAGCGATAACGAATATCTTCCAGTTGTTGAAAGATTTCTGCGAGTCAAGGTAAGCAACGTTTGTCAACTTGTTTACTATCTGGGTAATTGCGCCGTCTGCATTTACGGTTGCAATAGCGACAACAACGCCGCCGACCAAAATTTCCGCCTGACCGTCAACTGCGGCATTCATTACATATCCCTGTAACTCCGCAATTTTTGCAGGGTCAACCTGGTTTACAAACAACAAGCTGAGGAAGAACGGAAGAACCATCGAGCAAAGACCCATTGCAGCAAGAGCCGTGGCATTGGATATGGTTGCAAGAAGCGACCTGTCTTTACTGCTGCGCGTTGAAAGGTTTACAAGCGCGGAGTGCGGTGTGAAATAGAGAGGATAAGCCACTGCAAACCAGAGGTTATAACCTATTGCAATCAACACAAGAAGCGCCACGTTGTTTGCGCCGGCTTCCATACTTTCGGGGAAGGGTGTAAACACGAACAGGAACAACAGCGCTATAATGCTGACGGGGATAGACAATAAGATAATAGGCCTTGCCTTGCCGGCTTTAGTTCTGCTGTGGTCCATAAGTCTTCCGACAAGAATGTTGCCGAGAACTACGAATAATACCGAAATGAGCGGCAGCCAATTGAAGAACCAGCTTGCCCAAGTGGTAATGCCGAGGACGTCGGACATGTACCTGTTGAAGTTACCCGATAAAATCGAGTTAGCCAAAAGTGCCAAAGTCGGTCCTATGAAGTAGCCCAACGCTCCTTCGGGGAACAACTTTGTGTTTGCCGATTTAATCTTTGTGGATAAAAGCGGCGTTTCGAAAATGCTCTTTTTTGTTTTTTCCATTTTCCTGCTCCTTAAAAATTTTTAAATTTATAAATATCACGGCAAACGGCTTGCACGGACAATTCCGTGCAAGCATGAACCGTAATTATTTTTTATTTTTTTGCTTTTTTAGTTTTTTTGTCGGTTTTTTGTTTTTTGACCTTTTCTTTGGAGAGGAATGTTCCCAATCCCTTAAAGAAATGTCCGTTGAACATCAAAAGAAGTCCCTCCATCTGACGCCTTGAAAAACCTGCGAATTTGGACATACCGCGCACGGGCTGGTGCAACATACCCATAACCAAGGTATTTGCCATTGTGCGGTTGCCGAACGCTTTAAAGAACCCTATCGCAAAGCGGATAGCCCACGAGAAGAACCTGCCCGTCCATCCCCTTGAATATCTCAAGTCGGAGATAGTGCAGTTCTCGTGAATGACCATTCTCGTCTTTCTCTTGTTATAGAACTTATAGCCTGCCTGAGGAATTTCACGGCCGAGCAACGTCTTAAACTCTTCGTCGCCGACGTTAGCCACTTTTCCGCTGTAATAGGACTGTAACTGCGCCATATCATAGGGGCAATCGTCAGTCGTGCCCTTTTGTTCAACGACTGCTTCAAGCCTTATGTCCTCGATACTTGCGCCTATGTAAAGCTGATACTCTCCGCCTTCGACTTCCCACTTATTTGTCTTTACGTTGAAGTAACGGAACGTTTTATCGTCGAAAGGAATAGTAACCTTTACGCTTTCTCCGACCTTTACAAAGACCTTTTTAAAGCCTTTAAGCTCCTTCTTGGGACGGAAAATTTTGCCGTCCTTTTTGCCAACGTAGAGCTGAGCGACCTCGGCGCCGTCTACGCTGCCCGTATTTGTTATACTGAAGCTAACGCCCTTATCGTCGACGGAAATATCCGAATAACCGAACGTCGTATAAGAAAGTCCGTAGCCGAACGGGTAAGAAACCTTGACGCCTGCCGTATCGAAATAGCGATAGCCAATATACAGACCCTCGCGGTATTCCACAGTCATCTGCTTACCGGGGAAATGCGAAGCCGAAGCGCAGTCCTCATACTTGACGGGGAAAGTTTCGGCAAGTTTACCCGAAGGATTGACTTTTCCGACAAGAACGTCGGCAATAGCTTCTGCACCTGCCTGACCGGAAAGGCAGGGATAAACTATAGCGTCTGCGCTCTCGCACCAGGTAGTTTCCACCGAGCTGCCGCAGAAGAGCACGACTATTACCTTTTTGCAAGCCTGTCTGACTTGATTGTAAAGCGTAATTTGGTTTTGAGGAATTTTGATATGTTCTCTGTCGAGTCCCTCAGCTTCGGAAACTTCGTCAAGTCCGAGGCAAAGTATAGCCACTTCGGCTTTTTTTGCAAGCTTGACAGCCTTTTTGACAAGTCCGTTTTTCTTTTTGCCGTAACGGTTAAAGCCCTGTTCGTATCCGACGAAATTGAAAGCCGACTTGTGCTCTAACAACGAAGTGAGCTTTGTGGGGTTAACTATCGACGAGCCTGCGCCCTGATAACGGGGCTTATTTGCAAAGTCACCTATTATAGCGACCTTTTCGTTGTTTACAAGGGGAAGAATGCCCTCGTTTTTAAGAAGAACTATGCTCTCCTCGGCGCACTTTCTCGCCAGCGCGTTATGCTTATCGACATCGAACTTTTCACCCATTTTGTGAGCCGAAGTCTGCTCGATTAATTTTAAAACTATTTTGACGCTCTCATCGACGTATTTAATGTCGAGCGTTCCGTTTTCGACGGCTTTTACCACATCGTCGGCGCCGTAACGGCAAGCCGGCATTTCGATATTACTGCCTGCAACGGTGGAAGCGACCTTGTTGTTACAGCCTGCCCAGTCGGAAATTACCGCTCCGTCAAAACCCCACTCGCCGCGGAGAATATCGCGAAGCAGGTGAATACTTTCATCTGCGTACTCACCGTTAACCATATTGTAAGAGGACATTATGGACTTTGTGCCGCCCTCTTTAACCGCCATTTCAAAAGCCATAAGGTATATTTCGCGCAGGGTACGTTCGTCGATTACAGAATCGGTAGCCATACGCCTTTCTTCCTGGTTGTTTGCGGCATAGTGCTTTACGCACGCCGAAGTGCCGCTTTCCTGAATACCCCTTATGTAAGCCGCGGACATTTTACCCGCAAGATAGGGGTCCTCGGAGAAATACTCGAAGTTTCTGCCGCAACGGGGATTGCGTTTCATACATGTGCCGGGGCCCAAAAGAACGTTTACATTCATCGAAGCCGCCTCGTTGCCGAGCGCGCGCCCCATCTCTTCGCCGAGCTCCTCGTTCCAGCTGTTTGCCATAGTTGCAGCCGTGGGGAAACATGTTGCGGGAATACTTGCGTTAAGACCGAGGTGGTCTGCCGCCGCAGCCTGTTTTCTAAGTCCGTGAGGGCCGTCCGAAAGAAACATCGACGGTATGCCGAGTTCTGGAATGTCGCGCGTCTGCCAGAAATCTTTACCTGTAAGAAGGTCTGCCTTTTGGCGCAACGTAAGTTGACTGATTATGCTTTCAATATCCACATTTTCCTCCGCTAAATAGATATTATTTTATTTATATAAGTATAACAGCTAAAACGCCGTTTGTAAACAAAATTTTATCACACTATTTTAAAAAAATAAAGTAGTTTTTCATCATTTGTTCATTTTTTGACATAAACGGTAATTTAATATCCTAAAAATATGGTAGTTTTGTTAAATTTAATGACAAATTCACACTTTTTATGACAATATTCATTTTATCATTTAAAATTAAGACACAAAAAAGAAGCGCCTTTCGACACAAATCGAAAGGCGCATCTTTAAAACATTATCTGTATTCCGCTCGCTTCGGAATAGTCTGATTTATGCTTCATTGCCACAACTTTTACTATACCCGAAAGCCCCTTTACGGGCTTACCCTTAAACACTCTGCTTTCAATTGTAATGTCCTCGGAATCGATTTCGGTGACGGTCTTATTTTCGCTGAATACCGCAAGCTTGTACGGCATTGTCACATAGTTTGCAAACAACACCTCTCCCTTACCCTTTATATCCGCAATCATTACGCCCTTTGCGCCGCGGTTATATGTTTCGAAAAGCGAAGAAATTACGCGCTTGAAGCCGCCGAGAGTAGTAACTACAATAATTTCCCCCTCTCCGTTTTGTTGAGTTGCAAACATTACTTCGTCGTCGGTGTTTAACCCGACGCCCTTTACTCCGCCGGCAACGCGTCCCTGAACGGGAACGTCGTCCTTTGCCGCGGAAAGACACATTGCGCGCCTTGTGACAAACAGCATTGTGGAAAACTCGTCGTCGTCAAAAACTTCGACGTTCAAAAGCTCGTCGCCCTGTTTTAGTTTTATGGCAGGCGCGACCTTTCGTATCTGTTCGAATTCGCTCCATAGCGTGCGCTTCACCGCGCCCTGCTTTGTGAACATTATAAGCTCCCCGTCCGACCTGCCGTGCTTGGACAATAGTTTAACGGGGTATTCTCCGCTTTGCAAGCCGTCAAAGGTTTTATCTATTTTTATACCCGAAGCGCGCCAATCGACGGGCTCGCAGTCGTCAAGGCTTATCTTTATGCAGTTTCCGAAATTAGTGAACGCGTACAGCTCGTCGGAGTTGAAACAGCGCACAACCTGTTTGTAAACTATAGAATTCCCCGAGCCGGAAGCAAGCTTCTTTTTATAGTTGGAGTCAAAGTCCTCCTCGACAAGAAATTTAAGATTGTCGTTTGCCGTAATGCACGCAACCCACCTGTCGACGGTAATTTTTATATCCGAGCGGCGGACCACTATTTTATCGGCACTGTCGAAAATTTTCGACTTTCTGTCCGTCTTGTATTTTTCTTTTATCTCGCACATTTCGTCTTTGACGATTTTCCACTGCAAGTCCTTGTCGGTAAGCACCTTTTCCAGCCAGGCTATGCGCTTTTTAAGTTCGACAAGCTCGGCTTCGAGTTTTTTTACTTCGAGCTTTGCAAGCCGCGCAAGCCGCAAATCAAGTATTGCCTGAGCCTGCTTTTCGGAAAGATTAAACCTTTCCATCAATTTTTTTCTTGCGTCGGAAGTATTATCGGCGGTTTTAATAATTTTAACCACCTCGTCGACGTTGTGCACGCCGATAATAAGCCCCTCTAAAATATGGCAACGTGCCTGAGCCTCTTTCAGCTCGTATTTGCAGCGGCGGATTACCACCTGCTTTTGATACACGACGTAGTGGTGAATTATATCGAGCAAGCCGAGCTGTTTGGGCTTTCCGCCTGCGATTGCCACCATATTTATGCCGAAAGTGCACT
>CAJUMW010000021.1:0-11993 GCA_910587625.1 uncultured Christensenellaceae bacterium | reverse complement strand
CCAAATCAGTGTACTTAAACAGCAGCGCGAGCACCGCGTCCACGTCGGCGTCCTTTTTCAGCGTAATGACGGCGCGCATACCCGTTCTGTCGCTCTCGTCCACGATGTCGAGAATGCCCGAAAGCAAATCCTTTTTATCTTCGCGCAGCAGCATTATTTTACGCAGTAGATCCGCCTTGTTTGTTTGATAGGGCAACTCGGTTATAACAATAAGTTTTTTACCGCCCTCTCCCTGCTCAACAGCATATTTTGCGCGGAGCGTAATTCTGCCCCTGCCCGTTTCATAAGCCTTTTTAAGCTCGTTTGCAATAATGTAGGCGCCCGTGGAAAAATCGGGGCCGGGGATTATTTTCATCATTTCGTTGAGCGAAATAGTTGGTTTGTCGATAAACGCGCAGCAGCCGTCTATAACCTCCGCAAGGTTGTGCGTGGGAATGTTGGTTGCAAGCCCTACCGCAATGCCGTTCGCTCCGTTTACAAGAAGGTTGGGAAACCTGCCCGGCAATAAATCGGGCTCTAAAAGCGAGTCGTCGAAGTTAAAAGAAAATGGTACGGTTTCCTTTTCCAGATCCTTCAAAAGTTCCATTGCAAGCGGCTCTAACCGCGCCTCGGTATAACGCATAGCCGCCGCGGGATCCCCGTCGACCGAGCCGAAGTTGCCGTGACCGTTGACAAGCGTTCGGCGCATATTGAAGGGTTGAGCCATTCTTACCATTGCGTCGTAGACCGAACTGTCCCCGTGAGGGTGATATTTACCCATGCAGTCACCGACTATGCGCGCAGATTTTTTGTGCGGCTTATCGGGGGTCAAGCCCATTTCGTACATAGTGTATAAAATTCTGCGTTGAACGGGTTTAAGCCCGTCCTCTACCCTCGGCAGCGCCCTATCGAGAATTACAAACTCGGCGTAAGGCAACATCGAGCCTGGCATAACCTCTTCGATCGGCTGAACAAAAATATTCCCCTGAGGAATGGAAGTCTGTACGCCGTTTGTCTTTTTAGCCATCAGTCAACCTCCGAGCCGTCTTTTTTGACAAAGTGAACTTTCTCTATAAAACCGTCCACCTTGTTGAAATTGGCGTTCTTGTTCAAAAAGTCCTTTCTGCCGTCCACCTTGTCACCCATAAGCATATCTATTACGTCGGCGGCATCGGCGGCGTTTTCTATTGTAACCTGAATTAAATTGCGCGTTTCGGGATTCATAGTTGTTTCCCAAAGTTGTTCGGCGGACATTTCACCAAGCCCCTTATAGCGCTGAATCTGGTAACCCTTGCCCACCTTTTTTATCTTTTGGTCGAGCTCGGCGTCGTCGTAGGCGTACTCTACGATATCTTTTTTTTATACTTTATAGAGTGGCGGCATACCGATATAAACGCAGCCGGCGTTGACCAAATCGCGCATATATTTAAAGAAAAACGTCAAAAGTATGCAGCGTATATGCATTCCGTCCTGATCGGCGTCCGACAAAATTATAACTTTTTTGTAGCGCGACTTTTCGACGTCGAAATTACGGTTGAAACCTGCGCCTATCGCGGAAATAAGCGTCTTAATCTCCTCGTTTTGAAGGGCTTGAAGCGCGGTCTTTTTTTGCACGTTCAAAGGTTTGCCGCGAAGGGGCAATATCGATTGATACTGTCTTACTCGCGCCTGTTTTGCGGTGCCGCCCGCAGAATCACCCTCGACGATAAACAGCTCGTTTATTTCGGGATTTCTGCCCGAACACGCCGCAAGTTTGCCGACGAGGTTTAGCCCGTCGTTTTCGGAGGCGGCTTTTGCGACGTCGCGCTCGGCGCGGTGTTTAATTCTGTCATCTGCGGCAAATTTGGCTTTTTGCGCTATACTGTCGAACACGGGTTTACTGCCGCGCTCTGCCATAAGCTTTTGCATTCCCTCTATTACGACCTGTTCGACGCACTGCTTTACTTCTGGGTTTCCGAGCTTTGTCTTGGTCTGCCCCTCGAACTGCACGTTAGCCATTTTTACCGTTAAAACGGCACTAAGTCCCTCTTTGATATCGTCGGCAACAAAATTCTGATCCTTTGCCTTTAAAATGTTATTCGAGCGGGCGTAGTCGTTTACTGCCTTTAAAATGCCGCTGTGAAAACCAGTTTCGTGATAGCCGCCCTCGACCGTGGAAATATTGTTGACGAACGAAAACAGATTTTCGTTGTCGTCCTTAGTGTGCGACAGTGCAAACTCGACCTTGATTTTGCCGATGGGCGCGCCCTTTAATTTAATGTCTTGAATGGCGCAATAATATAGCGGATTGGGATACAGTGCGGACTTGTCCCCGTTAAGATATTTGACAAAATCAATAAGTCCGCCGTCGTATTTGAAAGTTACGGGCGGGGTTTGAGGCAACAACACCTTTTTTGCGGTGACGTCACCGTTTTCGTCCTCGTCCTCTTCAAACTCGAACTTTTCACGCTCGTCCATAAAATTTATTTTAATGCCCTTGTTTAAAAACGCAAGCTCCTTTAACCGTTTAAAAATTGTGTCATAGTTCCACTCGACAGTTTCGAAAACTTCCTTGTCGGGCATAAACCGTACAAAAGTTCCCTTTTCCCCGGTCTTTTGCCGAGTGTTTGCAAGGGGGGCGCAAGGTACGCCGCAGTGCCATTTTTTAAGCTCTTTATCGTAGGTGCTTTTAAAGTCCATTTTATAGATATAGTCGCGGTAAACTTCTACTTTCAGCCATTCGGAAAGTGCGTTGGTTACGGAAGCGCCAACGCCGTGAAGTCCGCCTGAAAACGCATAATTGGCGTTGTCGAACTTACCGTCGGCGTGCAGTTTGACGGTAATTTCATCTGCGTAACCGTTTGCAGCCTCGTCAATGGAGTTATCAACGATTTCCCACAAAATATGGTGCAAACCCTTGACGCCCGTGGAACCTATATACATTCCCGGACGAACACGCACGGCTTCAAGCCCCTCTAAAATTTTTAAGTCGTCTGCATTGTAACTCTTTGCTGCCATAAAATACCCTATATATGTAATCTTATCGACTTATTATACCACATATTGTGAAGTTTGTAAAGAATTTTTAAAAAAACAGACGAAAGTAATTATTCTCGCCTGTTTTTTAATTTTATTTAGTTCAACATATTTTTAAAATTAGCTTCGTCTATTATTTTAATGCCGAGCTTCTTTGCCTTTTCAAGCTTGCTTCCGGCAGACTCCCCGGCAATTACAAGGGTAGTTTTTCCCGTGACCGAGCTTTGACATTCTCCGCCCTGTTCTTCTATGATTTTTTGCGCCTCGCTGCGTTTAAAAGTTTGCAGTGTTCCGGTCAAAACAACAAATTGACCCGTGAATATGCCCGATTTAACTGCGTTTTGAGTAATTTTAGGGTCGACGCCCAAAGCCTTGAATTTTGAAATTTCTTCAATGTTTTTTTCGTCGGCAAACCAGCTTAAAATGCCGTCGGCTGTTATTTCCCCCACATTTTCAAGCTCTAAAAGCTGTTCGCGAGAGGCGGCGGCAAGCCCGTCTAAACTTTTAAACGCCTTAGCCAAGTCCTTTGCGGCAACCTTGCCCACCCCGTCAATGCCGAGGGCAAGCAAAAATTTATCGAGCGAAACATCCTTACTTTTTTTGATAGACCCCAATATATTGCCTACTTTCCTGTCTTTAAAGCCCTCCAAACGCTTTAAATCCTCGGCGGAAATATAGAATAAGTCAGAGCATTCCCTGAGCTTTAAAACGTCGTAAAACTGTTCCGCCGTCTTTTCGGAAAGCCCCTCGATATCCATAGCGTCTTTGCAAGCAAAATGCACTATTTTTGCAACGACGCGCGGTTTACAATACTTGTTCGGGCAGAAAATATTTGCCCCCGCTTCAACCACATTGCTGCCGCAAAAAGGGCACACTTCGGGCTTTTCAACTTCATTGCTACCCTCTATATGTTCAACCGCCCTAAGTATTTCGGGAATAACCTCGTTAGAGCGCCGTATCAAAACCTTACTGCCGATTTTTACGTCTTTACGCTTTAAGTCGCCGAAATTGTTTAAGGTTGCGCGCCTCACGGTTGCTCCGCCCAGCTCAACGGGTTCGACTATCGCAAGCGGAGTAAGTTTACCCGTTCTGCCTACCTGCCATTTTACTTCCTTTACAACCGTTAAGCTCTCTTCCGCTTCGAATTTATACGCCATTGCCCAACGCGGAAACTTGTCGGTATAGCCGATGCCGTCGCGCGGAAGCGTCGCATTCAACTTTATAACTGCGCCGTCGGTTAAAACGTCTATTTTTTTGCGCTCGACTTGAATTTCTTCTATCGCGGTTTTTACCTCATCTTCACTCTTGCAAACGCGCAAAAACGGATAAACTTTAAAACCCTGCCTCTTCAAAAAATCGAAATATTGCTCCTGCGTGGGAATATGTCCCTCGCTCATATAATTTATATTATAAAACAATATTTCGGGCTTGCGTTCCGCAGTAATTTTGGGGTCGAGGTTACGTATTGCTCCCGCAACGGCGTTCCGCGCGTTTTTAAGTTGCTCTTTCGCGGTCTTATTGTACTCCTCCAAGACGCTTAAACGCATTACCGCCTCCCCCTGCACTTCGACTAAACCATTATAGTCAATTGTCAGAGGAAATGATTTTATGGTTAGACACTGCGCCGTTACGTCCTCTCCTTCCACTCCGTTACCGCGAGTGGTTGCCCGTACAAATTTTCCGCCGTCGTAAGTAAGACACACGGTCAACCCGTCAAACTTATATTCAACGGTATATTCGGGGTTTTTCACAACTTTTTTTATGCGCGTAAAAAATGCGTCGAGCTCGTCGTAGGTAACGCATTTATCAAGGCTGTAAAGTCTTGAAATATGCGTGTGGCGTTCAAATCCCTTTATGGGTTCTCCGCCAACCCTTCGAGTGGGGCTGTCGGGTTCAACTACCCCCGTCTGCTGTTCGAGCGATTTCAGCTCGTCATACAGCCTGTCGTACTCGCTGTCTGAAACGGAAGGATTGTCAAGCACATAGTACTCGTGCGCCCAAATATTAAGTTGGTCGATTAACTGCCGTATTCTTTCTTTCATATTTAAACCCACTTAAATTACGGTTAAAGGCGCCAGTGCCGCAGAAAGCTCCTTTACGCCCTGACCGTCGAAGGCAACGTTTATAATGCTTCCGCCGTTCTTTACGGCAACAACCATTCCAACGCCAAATTTGGGGTGACGAACGCGCATGCCTACGGTGTAGTTTTTGCCCGTTGCCGCAGTTTGCTTTTTCGCGCCGCCGAAAGTTGACGAAGCTTTAAAGCCGTTTGAGGAATAATTCGAGTAGCTGTTGTCGTCTGAAGCCGAGTAAAGCGCGCGCCCTTCAGACTTTTCCCGATAGCTTTTTTCACTGCCGTATCCGCCGAAATTGCGCCCTTGATTTCTATAAGAGTACCCGCCATAGCCGCCGTCGGAACAGACCGCGTTGCCCAAAATAGGGCGCAGTTCCTTTACAAATCGCGAGGGCACTGTCATTTCCCTGCGGCCGTACAGATAGCGAGATTTGGAACGCGTCAAATACAGCCTAGTCTTTGCACGGGTAATAGCAACGTACATAAGCCGCCGCTCCTCTTCGTCGTCCCTCCCCTCTTCAGAGGAGCGCGTAGATGGCATAATCCCGTCCTCCAAACCGCAGATAAACACGGTTGGAAATTCAAGTCCCTTGACCGAGTGAATGGTTGCAAGTGTAACGTAATTGCCCTCGTCCATTTCGTCGGTATCGGAAAACAGCGTAATTTGGTTTAGGTAGTCGTTTAAATTCGAATTGGGATTTAATCGCACATAATCGTCCACAGAGGCAATAAACTCGTCAAGGTTGGCAAGCTTGCCATCTCCCTCGTCCGAGCCGTCGTCATACTCTGCGCGCAAGTTGGTTACAGAGATGATTCTTCTTACAAGCTCGTTTACAGGCAACTGTAAGGACAAAAACACAAAATCCTTAATAAGCGCGGCAAAGGCGTTTATTTTGTTTTTTGTGCCCTGTGAAAGAGGTAACTCGTCGCTGTCGATTACCGCGTCGTACAGGGTAAAGCCCAGACTTTGTGAATATTCGTACATTGTCTGCACGGTTTTACCGCCTATACCGCGCTTTGGAACGTTTATTATGCGCTCCATTGCCTCGTTGTCGTCAGGGTTGGAAATTAGCCGCAAATAGGCTAAAATGTCCTTTATTTCGCGCCGTTCATAGAATTTGAAGCCGCCGAAAACTTTATAAGGTATGCCGTATTTTGTAAACTCCTGCTCGTATGAACGGGTAAGGGCGTTTATACGCATAAGCACGGCAAAATCGGAATATCTGCCGCCGTTGATAACCGCCTCGTTGATAGTGCGAGCCGTAAATAACGCCTCGCCCGCTTCCTCGTCGGCTTGATAATAGACGGGGTTTTCCCCCTCTTCCGCTTGAGTCCAAAGCTGCTTGGCGTGCCTTCTGGTATTATTTTTAATTATGCAGTTTGCAAGCGATAAAATTGATT
Organism: uncultured Christensenellaceae bacterium; assembly: GCA_910587625.1. Lineage (GTDB taxonomy): Bacteria > Bacillota > Clostridia > Christensenellales > Borkfalkiaceae > Coproplasma. Next base: position 5,524 of record CAJUMW010000021.1, on the reverse strand, counting down.
TCGTGGAACGATAATTGCGCTCCAGCTTATATATTTTCGCGTCCGGATAGTCCTTGTCAAACTTTAAAATATTCTCTATTTCCGCGCCGCGCCAACCGTATATCGATTGGTCGTCGTCACCGACGGCAAATAAATTCCTATGCTTTGCCGCAAGCAACCTTATAATATTGTATTGTACGGAGTTGGTATCCTGAAATTCGTCTAAAAGTATGTATTTGAACTTGTCCGAAAGATATTCGCGCGTTTCCTCGTCCTTTTTTAAAAGCCGCAGCGTTTCAAGCAGTAAATCGTCGAAGTCGAGCGCGTTGTTTTCGCGCATATGCCTGTTGTACAGCTCGTAAACGGCAACTATATTTTTAATTTTGCGCTCGTTTTGATATCTGCGCCCGTATTGGTCGGGGTCGAGCCCGAGCATTTTTCCGTTGCCGATATGATATTTTGCATCCTTTATAAACTTCTCGTCATCGATTTCAAGCTCTTGAACAGCCTTTTTAATTACGTTTCCGCGCTCGGTTTCACTGTAAATCGAAAAGTTGGACTTAATTCCGGCTTTATCGGCAAACTCGCGCAAAATTTTAACGCACATAGAGTGAATTGTGCATATCCACTTACTACCGCTGACGCCTATCATTTTTTCAAGGCGCACATTCATTTCGGCGGCGGCTTTATTTGTAAAAGTTATTGCAAGTATCTGCGATAAAGTTGCCTTATTTTCCCGTAATATGTATGCAATGCGCGAGGTCAATACGCGTGTTTTTCCGCTGCCTGCGCCTGCAAGCACCAACACGGGTCCCTCGGTATCGAGTACGGGTTTAATTTGTTCTTCGTTTAAATTGTCCATCGCAATTATTTTATCACAAATATAAACAAAAGGCAAATATCGCTTTGCAGAAGGAAAAAAATTTTTTGTTAAAGCCCCAGCTCCTTCTCCTTGCGGTAACGCGCAAGCGCAAATAGGTATTTATTCGAAAGCTCGAGGTTATAGCGCTGTTTTTCTTCGTATGAGAGTTTGTTGTAAACTTCCCTGTCGCAAAGCCTGCCTATAGCGTCGGAAACCTCACCCTCGGTATCGAGCAGTTCTTTGACTTTCAAATAGAACTCGTCGCACTTTTCTCCCTTGATTTCGCTTTTCACTTTGTCGCATAGCGAGGATTTATACTTTTGTTCGTTTATGCCTTTGAGTTTGGCTTCGGTAGTATTTTCTTCGATACTCTTTTTACAGTCTTCCCAATAGTTGGTTTTGAGTCTTGATTTTGCGGCGCGCGCCAAAATCTTGATATCTTCCATACAACAAAATTCTCCTTTTAACGACAAATTTCTTTATGAAAAAAGCTTATCGGATAAGCTATATCCGATAAGCTTTCAATATTAGTTTTTATTTCTTTTTCTCGCTGCTTCAGCTTTTTTGCGGCGCTTTACGGAAGGTGACTCGTAAAACTCTTTCTTGCGAAGATCGCCTATTATGCCGTCTCTCGAACACTTTCTTTTAAAACGACGAAGCGCGCTTTCAACAGACTCGTTTTCTCCCACTTTTATAGTTGACATCTCTTTCACCTGCCCTTGCCTGTGCTTTAATTTGGTTTACAACCTTTAAAAGTATAGCAAATACGGCGTTTGCTGTCAACTGATTTAAGTCAACATTTTTCAATAAAATGTTCTTTTATTCTATTGCCTTCAAGCTCTCGTTCATATCTATTTTAACTATCTTCGGCATAAGCAATATAGTTACCAAAAATGTGGCAAAAAACACGAAAACGGGTGCGACAAGCCACCAATACCAGCTTACTCCGCCTATTGTTCCCATTCCGAGTATGTTGAACAAAAGCTGCATTATACCCGTCGAAAGTACATAACCGAACAATATGCCTACCGCCGTATCGATATAAACTTCGCGGTAAATATACCCGGCAACCTCTTTATCGTGATAGCCCAAAACTTTTAGAGTTGCAAGCTCGCGGTTGCGTTCGCTGACGTTTATGTTTGTAAGCGTGTAAATTACAACCGCCGTCAATAGCGCGGCAAAAACTATTACCACCAACGCTATTGCCATAACCGAGAGCGAATCGATACCTCCGAAAATGCAGGTATCTAAAAGCGCAAGCCCCGCCATAACAAGCGCGGTGGAAACGGCGACCGAAACAACGGTCATAATAAACCGAGGCAAATACCTTAACACATTGCGCGTAGTCGATTTATACTTGAAAGAGAGCCTGTTCCAGATAAGCGGAATTCTTTCGAGAAAGGACTTTTTACCTGCTTTTGGAGGCTTTGGTCTCAATAAATCGGCAGGTGTTTCAAGGGTCATTTTAAATCCGGCAAAAAAAGTTGCACCGAGCGTAGTAACAACAATTACCGAAAAAACTATAAGATAAAAAACAAGTGCAATTTGCGAGGATATGGGCGGCATTGCAAAACTGTAATTAAATACATAGCAAATTAAATATGCAAGTCCCAGCCCGACAAAGTAAGAACCGACTCCTCCTATTCCCGTTGCAATCATTGCAAAGAGTATATATTTGAAAACTATCTTAAACCCCGAATAACCGAGCGTTCTTAAACAGGCAATCTGTCCGCGTTCTTCTTCCATAAGCCTCGTCATTGTGGACAGAACGACTAGCGCAGTAACGAACAGGAACGCGACCATTAAAACATAACCTATTTCGCGTACGCTGTCGGAATAGCCAATTAACATTATAAAGCTTGCATTATGATTTAAATCGATAAATCTTACGTTTTCTGCATCGGAGCCAAGTACGGAATTAATTATTTTCTGCTGCTCTTTTACATAATTGTCATAGCCGAGCCCGAACGCATTGAATTTACCCTTGTTTTCAAAAGAAAGATAAATATCGCCCGTCTGCAAAATTTTTTTCTCGTCTGGAATGAAAGGAGGATAAGCAGGTATTGTGGGAATAATAGACGACGGCAGATATAAAATGTTATCAAGTGTAATAAGCGAATTAATGCCGTTTATATCGTCGGGGATTTGAGTACCCTCGGGATTATGATAGCTCGGCTCCCCCTCTTTGGCAAAAGTGAGAGGGCTTGACACTATGCGCTGTATAATTGTCGTCTGTTTGACGCCGTCGAGCGCGTCTAACGCCATAGCCGTCATCTTGTCGAGTTCTTTACCCTCGCGTTCGGCTGTCTGGGTCAATATGTCTTTAAAATCTAATTCTATCTCTGTTTTGGTGGAAATGTGCTTAATTTTGTTGTCGGAAACTTCGGTATATGCCAAAACACAGTCCGTTTGTGTAATTTCCGCGCACTCGATATCCTCCAAAACGTTGACTTTGCCGCCTTCGAGATTATCGAGAAAATAAAGGCGAGTAAGCCTGTTTTCCCCGTCAATGTTTATATAAGCGTCGAGCGACATACCCGTTTCAACGTTGTTCGCCCCGTATATATCTTTGAGCGCCGCAATTTGCTCAATGGAAAAACCGTCCTCACTCTCTGTCTTTAAAATCAAATCGCTTACATTTCTGTTTGTATAGTGGTCTGTAAGAGAATACTCCAACTTGTCCGCCGACGAACCTATACCCGAAATAAAGCCCACCGCGACAAGTACGATAAGTATTATGGAAATAAACCGCGTGAAATGTTTTTTGAACATTCTCGACAGAGTTTTCAAGTAAGTTTTCATTACCACTCAATCTCCTCTATCGGTCGGGGCGATTTATTCATTTGGATATCCTCTATCATTCCGTTTTTTATATGGATAACTTTATCCGCCATATCTTTGAGCGCGGAATTGTGGGTAACTATAATTACAAGCCGCTTGCGCTGTTTACAGGTGTCGTGCAAAAGCTTTAAAATTTTTTTGCCCGTGTTATAGTCAAGCGCGCCCGTCGGCTCGTCGCAAAGCAAAAGTTTGGGATTTTTTGCAATAGCTCTCGCTATAGATACCCGCTGTTGTTCTCCGCCGGAAAGCTGCGCGGGAAAATTATTTAACCTTTCGTCAAGACCGACTTCCGTCAAAACATCCTTAGGGTCGAGATGGTCTTTACAGATTTCTACGGCAATTTCCACGTTTTCAAGTGCGGTAAGATTGGGCATAAGATTATAGAACTGAAACACAAACCCTACGTCCCCGCGGCGGTATTCGGTAAGCCCGCGCTTATCGAGAGCGGTTACATTTTTGCCGTCAAGCGTAATTGTCCCCGAAGTTGCGTTATCCATACCGCCTAAAAGGTTTAAAAGCGTGGTTTTTCCTGCACCCGAACTGCCTAAAACTACGACAAATTCTCCGTCTTCAAGTTCGAAAGATACGTCTTTTAACGCATGCACGCTTACGCTACCCGTCTTATATTCTTTGCCCACCTCGGAAAGTGTAAGAAAACTCATAATCTTATCCCTCCTTTTTTATATATTATTTTAACACAAGTTTTGAAATAAAACAATGTTTTTTTTAAAATACGATTATTTATCACTAAACTTTCAAATTAAATTGACTTTTTTTTGTTTTTAATTTAAAATACTTTTGGTTTACATTTAAAATTTGCTTGCTGACATGGCGGAATTGGCAGACGCGCAGGACTTAGAATCCTGTCCGCAAGGGTGCAGGTTCAAGTCCTGTTGTCAGCACCACCAAGACACACGCAAAAGGAGCGTGCTTTAAATAGATAATAAAAGCGGACTTACGTCCGCTTTTATTATCTGTTGTCGATTTTTTCGGGATACATATCATGTTGCGAAAGCCTTTCCCAGGCTACCTGTTCCCACTTGGTCCCTTTTTTGCCGTAATTGCAATAAGGGTCTATTGAAATTCCGCCGCGAGGCATAAATTTGCCCCATACTTCGATATATGCGGGATCCATCAAATCAATAAGGTCGTTCATTATTATATTAACGCAGTCTTCGTGAAAATCGCCGCGGTTTCTGAACCCGAAAAGATACAGCTTTAAAGACTTGCTTTCAACCATTTTTTCGCGCGGAACGTACGAAATATAGACCGTGGCAAAATCAGGCTGACCCGTGATGGGGCAAAGACTTGTGAATTCGGGACAGTTAAACTTTACGAAATAGTCCCTTCCGGGGTGTTTGTTTACAAAAGTTTCCAAAACTGACGGGTCGTAAGTCTGCGGATATTTAGTGTTGTTGTTACCGAGCAGGGTAATACCTTCGTTATTTTTTTCTCTAGGCATATTATTCTCCTTATATTGCAGGGTCATCTATTCCGTTGGCTTTAAAAGCGGCGGCGCGGTCGCGGCAGGTACCGCATACGCCGCAGGGTTTTTCGCCGCCCGAATAGCAGCTCCAAGTATATTTATACGGAACGCCGAGTTCAAGCCCCTTTTTTACAACCTGATATTTGTTTAAACTCACAAAAGGCGCAAAAATTTTAACCTGGCCTCCGCTGCCCGTATTTATAGCTTCGCCCATCGCGGAATTGAACTTTTCGCTGCAATCGGGATAGGCGTTGCCCGCCGCATCGTCTCCGTGCGCGCCGTAATATATAATTTCGCACCCGTGCGACAGCGCCACGCTTGCCGCCGCCGAAAGAAACAGCCCGTTCCTGAAAGGG
>CAJUMW010000020.1 GCA_910587625.1 uncultured Christensenellaceae bacterium | reverse complement strand
TGTGGGGTACGCTCGGGCTTGTATATAACCCCGATAGCCTTGTAAACGCCGACGACGTAAAAAGCTGGAATATGCTTGCAAATCCCGACTACAAAAAGCAGGTTACAATAAAAGATAACGTACGCGACGCGTATTTTGCCGCACTCGGAATGCTCAACAGCGAGTATATTTTGCAAAATGACGTAAGCCTTGAAGAGCTAAGTTTGCTTATGAACGCCACCGACAGTCAAACTATCGCAAAAGCGGAGGACATTTTAAAGGAAATAAAGGAAAACGTATATTCCTTTGAAACAGATAGCGGCAAGGCGGATATGGTAACCGGCAAGGTTATAGCCAACGAGCAATGGTCGGGTGACGCCGTATACATTATGGACGAGTCGGAAAGCGACGAAGAAAATGCAACCGAGCTTTGGTATTCTGTACCCGAGGAATGCACGGACATCTGGTTTGACGGCTGGATTAAGCTTAAAAACGGTGTGGAGTGGAGCGAACAGCGCCACACGGCGGCGGAAGCTTTTGTAAATTTTGTTTCCCGTCCGGATAACGCGGTGAGAAATATGTACTATATAGGTTATACTTCCTCGATTGCGGGGGGTACCGTTTTGAAATATATGGATTATAACTACGGCGCTGAAGAGGATGCGGAAGATACCTTCGAATATGATTTAAGTTACTTTTTCGGGGACGGCGCAACGATAACCGCAAACGCAAGCGAGTTTGAATTTGACGACGAGGAACGCACGGTTATCAATCGCGGCAGACAACTGTTTACGCAGTATCCGCCGCAAAACGTAATTGACAGAAGCGTAGTAATGCTTGATTTCGGCGATAGACTCGCTCAAATTAATCAAATGTGGATAAATGTAAGGTGCCTCGATATAGTTGACATATCTCCCGTAACAATCGGTATTGTGGCGGCAGTTATATTGGTTATAGTGGCGGCAATATTAATTTATGTGTTCAGGTACAGAATTTTTGCCGCGCATAAACCCAAAAAGGGATATTTCAAAGTTGTATAAAAATTTTAAGTAAAAAATAACCCCCTTGCGGCATTACAGTAATTCACATAGGAATTTTAGGCAAGTCGCAGGCAATAGAAAAGGTATGGCATAAAGCCATACCTTTTCTATTGTATTTTAAGCGTGGACAAACTTGGCTACTCGTAGCCTAGTGAGAATATAGATATGTTTTATATAGCACGCAAAAAAATTCAAAATTCAATGGGTTGCGCTCTTTCATTTTTCGTGATATAATGATTGTACGATAAACAGTAATTTAGCGGAGATTTTAATATGCTTACAACAGAGCCAACTATTGAAATGATTCAGGAGTGGAAATGCATATATAACGAAAATCGTGATAAGTTGAAACCGAATCGGAAAAGCGGAGCAGAAATAAATGATTATTTTTGCAACAAATATCGTTTTGAAAAATTAGATTCTTTATCTTTTCATGATGTCGTAGAATTCAACATTATGAAAAATGAATCTAATAGAGAGAAATTACCGCAAGGTGCAGTACCGCAAATTGTTGCATATAAAGCTAAAGATTCATCTGTTTTAGTCGGGATTGATTTAGTTACGGGGTTTTTCCATATTGAAGGAAAAGATATTAATAGAGTGGCGGAAATTTACGATGACCTTTTTCTGTTCAGAGGATTAGACGAAACAGATATAAAAAATTATTTTTTAGTCGCACAATACATTCAGTGCTTGAATAACAAATTATCATAGTAACGATAAATTTCAATTTATATTTATAAAAGGTTTGTAGTAAAAAGCTCTCGAACATATCGTTCGAGAGCTTTTGTCCTTGCTTGAAAGTATAACTCTTAATAATTTAGTTTTTTAATTCCCTATGGGAAGTACGCTTTGCCGCAAGGGGGTTATTTTTAAAAGTTATTTCTTATTCTTTTCCTGCAAGCTTTTTATAGCCTTCAAATCTTTCTTTTGCAGATTGCTCTGTCTGCTTGAAAAGTGCGTTTGCAACTTCTTCTCCCTGAGTCTTTACAAGCGAAGCGTAACGCGTTTCTCCTGCAAGGAAAGCCTGATAATCTCCCTTGGGCTCTTTCGAGTCAAGTGTGAATACCTCTCCATCGGGGTTGTATCTGTAAAGCTGCCAATATCCGCAGTCCACGGCAGCTTTTTCTTCAAGCTGGCTCTTTGTCATATTGATGCCGTGGTTGATGCAGGGCGCATAGCAAATGATAATGGAAGGACCGTGGTAAGCTTCTGCTTCCGAGATAGCTTTAAGGAACTGAGCAGGGTCCGAACCCATAGCGCACTGTGCAACATAGACGTAGCCGTACGACTTGGCAATCATGCCCAAATCCTTTTTCTTAATTCTCTTACCTGCGGAAGCAAACTTAGCTACAGCACCGATATTGGTTGCCTTCGAAGCCTGACCGCCCGTGTTCGAGTAAACCTCGGTATCGAGAACAAGCACGTTTACGTCCTCTCCCGAAGCAAGAACATGGTCAAGACCGCCGTAGCCTATATCATAAGCCCAACCGTCTCCGCCGAAAATCCAAATGGATTTCTTTGCAAGGCAGTCCTTCGATTCAAGAATTTCAGCAACAAGCTCGTCGCTCTCGCAACCGCAGCCGTTACAGCCTTCAAGCGCCTCGATAAGTGCAGCCGAAGCAACTTTCGAAGGCTCTCTGTCCTCGAATGCCGCAAGATAATCGTCGCAAAGTTTTTTGCCTTCTCCCGACCAAAGCGTCGCAAGCTTTTCTATCTTTGCTTTTACGGCGTTTCTTCTCGTCGAGTAAGCAAGGTTCATACCGTAACCGAACTCTGCGTTGTCTTCGAAAAGTGAGTTAGCCCAAGCCGGTCCGTGACCTTTTTTGTTGGTTGTGTAGGGGCAGGTGGGGGAAGAGCCGCCGTAAATCGACGAGCAACCCGTTGCGTTTGCAATAACCATATCTTCTCCGAAGAGCTGGGTTATAACCTTAACATAGGGCGTTTCTCCGCAACCTGCGCAAGCGCCCGAGAACTCAAAGAGCGGTGTTGCAAATTGGCAGCCTTTAACCGTTGTTTTCTTAAATTTGGAAGTATCCGCTTCGGGAAGTTCAACGGCATATTCCCAATTTTTATCCTCACCCTTTTCAAGCGATTCCGCAAGGGGAACCATCTTTATAGCTCCGCCGTCCTTTACGGGGCAGACTGTTGCGCAAACTCCGCAGCCCATACAGTCGAGTGGTGAAACCTGCATTGCGTATTCATATCCGGGTAAGCCGATAGCAGCTTTGGTTTTAAGCGTCTCGGGCTTGGATTCTCCGCTCTTAATAAGCGCGGGTCTTAAACATGCGTGGGGGCACACAAACGAGCAAGTGCCGCACTGTACGCATTTGTCTACTATAATTTCGGGAACAAGCACGGCAACGCCGCGTTTTTCAAACTTAGTGGTGCCTGTGGGGACGTGTCCGTCCGCGTTGAACTGCGAAGACTTAAGCTTATCTCCTTCGAGATAGAGGATAGGCTTGATAATCTCCTGATAATAGGGATTGTCGTGACCTTTAACCATTTCCGCGCCGGTTGTAGCCGTAGCCCAAGCCGAGGGAACGTTTATTTTAACAAGATTGTCTCCTGCCGCAGAGTCAATGGCGTTATAGTTCATCTGAACAACGGCGTCACCCTTTCTGCCGAAAGACTTTTTAGCCATATACTTCATAAACTCGATGGCTTTGTCATAGGGCATAATCTGGGGATTTACACGGAAGAACGCAGATTGCAAAATGGTATTTGTTCTGCCTTTAAGCCCCAGCTCCCCTGCAATTTTAATTGCGTCGATGACGTAAAGGTTGATTTTTTTGGTAGCGATATCGCGCTTAACTTTTGCGGGAAGGAACTCTTCCAAAGCTTCAACCGTCGTCGCGTTGGTGTTGATAAGCAGTGTGCCGCCTACCTTAATATCTCCCGTCATGTCGTAACGCGTAACATATGAGGGATTGGAGCACTGTACAAAGTCGGCGCTGTCAATAAGGTATTCCGACTGAATGGGGGTATCTCCGAAACGGAGGTGTGAAACGGTTATACCGCCCGACTTTTTGGAATCGTAGAAGAAGTATGCCTGAGCGTGCTTTTCCGTGTGGTCACCGATAATTTTAATGGAGTTCTTGTTTGCACCGACCGTACCGTCCGAACCCAAGCCGTAGAACTTGCAGCTCGTCGAGCCTTCGGGAGCGGCGTCAAACTTTTCCGAGAAATCGAGTGACGAGTTTGTAACGTCCTCGTAAATACCGATTGTGAAATGGTTTTTGGGTTGTTTGCTTTCAAGGTTTTTGTAAACGGCAAGTACCATAGAAGGAGTAAACTCTTTCGAGCCCAAGCCGTATCTTCCGCCGTATACCTTAATGTCGGTCTTGCCCATTTCCATAAGTGCGGAGCAAACGTCGAGGTACAAGGGTTCGCCGAGCGAGCCGGGTTCCTTAGTTCTGTCGAGAACTGCAAGCTTTTTAACCTTTTTAGGAAGAGCCGCAACAAACGCTTCCGCAACGAAGGGGCGGTAAAGGCGTACTTTAACCAAGCCGTATTTTTTGCCGCTTGCATTGAGTTTATTGATTGACTCTTCTATTGTCTCGCAGCCCGAGCCCATACAAACGATAACTTCTTCGGCGTCTTTTGCGCCCACATAGTCAAACAAGTGGTATGACCTTCCGCACTTAGCCGAAACAACGTCCATCATCTTCTGAACGATGGCGGGGGTAGCGGCATAATAGCCGTTTGCCGTTTCTCTGTTCTGGAAATATGTGTCGCCGTTCTGCGCGGTACCCTTTTGGATGGGGTGTTCGGGGTTGAGCGAGCGTGATTTGAAATCCTTGATATCTTCAGCAATACCGACTTCGTCGCAGATAGCTCTTATTTCGGCATAGTCGTCGGTATCGTCCCAAACGTCGATTTTAGCAACCTCGTGGCTTGTCCTGAAACCGTCGAAGAAATTGATAAAGGGAACGCGCGAGCGAAGGGTGGAAAGGTGCGCAACCAGCGCCAAATCCATAACTTCCTGAACCGAACCGTCGCAAATCATTGCAAAACCCGTCTGGCGGCACGCCATAACGTCGGCATGATCGCCGAAGATGTTAAGCGAATGAGCTGCAAGCGCACGGGCGGAAACATGCATTACCATAGGCATAAGTTCGCCCGAAATTTTGTACATATTGGGAATCATAAGCAATAAGCCCTGTGACGCCGTATAAGTACTTGTCAACGCGCCTGCGCAAAGCGAGCCGTGTACGGCGCCTGCCGCGCCGCCTTCCGATTGCATTTCCGCAATCCTGACTTTCTGACCCCACATGTTTGTTCTGCCTGCGGTAGCCCACTCGTCCGCAACCTCTGCCATGGGAGAAGAGGGGGTAATGGGATAAATTGCGGCTACTTCCGAAAAGGCATACGCAACGTGGCTCGCGGCGGTATTGCCGTCGATAGTCAACTTTTTCATTAAAAAACCTCCGTTTATTAAATAAAATTTTTTATTGATTTTTAATATGCGTGCGATTAACAAAACAAAGTTCTATGTGCTCACACACTTAAATTATTATAAACCTTACGCGCGCGAATGTCAATACTAAGCTCGATTTTTCTTGCAATTTTATTAAATTTCTTGCGTATTTCACTGTATTTTAACCTTCAAATCGTTGTATATTGCAATAGAATTTGATATAATTTTATTTGAATAAATTTATAAATTGGTAAAAAATGTCCCAAGACTTTATAATTGAGTGCGAAAACGTAAAATTTTCATATGCCGGAAGTCAGGCTTATGCGTTAAACGGCGTAAGTCTTAAAGTCAGGCGCGGCGAGTTTTTGTCTGTGATAGGGCACAACGGAAGCGGCAAATCGACTTTTGCAAGACTTCTTAACGGACTGCTTGAAGCTGACGAAGGTAAAATTACCGTTCTCGGGTTAGATGTTTCCGACAGTAAAAACGTCGTCGAAATACGTAAACATGTCGGCATAGTCTTTCAAAATCCCGACAATCAAATGGTTGCGTCGATTGTCGAGGACGATATAGCGTTCGGCCCCGAAAATATCGGCGTCGAGCGCGAGGAGATAGGCAGACGTATAGATTGGGCGCTTAAAGCCGTCGGTATGGAAAAATACCGCGAGTCAACGCCCACACGCCTTTCTGGCGGACAAAAACAGAGAATTGCAGTTGCCGGTGTTCTTGCCATAAAACCCGACGTTTTGATTTTGGACGAGTCTACCGCAATGCTCGACCCCAAGGGCAGGCGCGAAGTTATCGAGGTTGTCAAGCGCTTGAACAAAGAAGAGGGCATGACAATAATTTTGATTACCCATTTTATGGAAGAGGCGCTGCTTGCCGACAGAGCTATTGTAATGAACAGGGGAGAAATCGCAATAGAGGGCACTCCCGAAGAAATTTTCGAAAGCGGAGAAATACTTGAAACATATAATCTTTCTCTGCCGCGCATAAGCATTTTATCTCAAAAATTGCGCGGCGCGGGTATGCGGATAGATAACGTTCTGCAAACAGAAAAGCTTTCAAGCCAAATTGTTAAAAATATGCAAAACAAAGGCATATATGGGGGGCAATCGTCAAAACCCGATAAAATTGCCATTAATGAAAATGATGAATGGGATATTGACGTAAAGGACCTTGTGTTTACCTATTCAAAAAAATCTCCCTTTGCGACAAAGGCGTTGAACGGCATAAATCTGCATATTTCAGAGGGAGAGTTTTTCGGTATTATAGGGCATACTGGCAGCGGCAAATCTACGCTCGTTCAACACTTTAACGCCCTTATAAAATTGCCGCAAGCCGAAAAGAAATATAAGGCTAAAAAACCTAAAAAGGGACAGTTAAACCCCGTTATTTCAAGCATATCCGTGGGGCAATTTGATTTGGGAAACAAAAAATGCGATTGGCGCGCTCTTCGTTCGCAAGTGGGTATGGTGTTCCAATATCCGGAGTATCAACTGTTTGCCGAAAGCGTATTTGCCGACGTGGCGTTCGGGCTTAAAAACTTTAAAAAGGACATTTCGGCGGAAGAGCTTGAACAGGCTGTTAGGGAGAGTATCGAAGTAGTCGGGCTCGACTATAACGAAATAAAGGACAAGTCCCCGTTTGATTTATCGGGTGGACAAAAACGCCGCGTGGCAATTGCCGGCGTAATAGTTACAAAGCCGCACATACTAATTCTCGACGAGCCTGCGGCAGGGCTTGACCCAAAGGGAAAAAACGAGATTATGGAGCTTTTGCATAAACTTCATCGCGAGTGGTGTAAAACTGTTATAATAGTTTCTCACGATATGGACGAGGTCGCGGAAAACTGCACGAAAGCCGCCGTAATTTCAAACGGAAGCGTCTTTGCTTGCGACGCGCCTTATAAAATATTTGCCCGCTCAAGCGAGCTTAATGCGCTCGGTCTTGACGTGCCGTTGACTTCAAAAATTGCGGCACAGCTTGAACAGCAGGGCTATATTATAGAAAGCGACTGTACAATATCCGACTTTGCCGATAAAGTAATAGAGGTATATTCCGGGGGTAAGACAAATGCTCAATGACGTAACTTTCGGTCAGTTTTATCCAGCAAAGTCGGTTGTTCACAGGCTCGACCCCCGCATAAAGCTGCTTTCCTTGATAGCGATAATAGTTTTATTATTTGTAGCTAATAACTTTTATTCGCTCGCATTGTGCGCAGTTGTTATTTTTAGCGCAATAATAGCTTCGCGAGTGCCGTTTAAAAGCGTGTTGCGCTCTGTAAAAGCCATAATTTTTATACTTATTTTTACTGCAATTTTAAATATATTTTTCCATAGGGGAGAACACGTTTTCTTTGAATACGGCGTAATCCATATCACTTTGGAAGGCATAATTTTTACGGTATTTTTAATTTGCAGACTGTTTTTCCTTGTAATGGCTTCGTCGGTTTTAACGCTGACTACAACTCCCGTCGCACTTACCGACGGGATAGAAAGTCTTTTGAAACCGTTAACTCTGATAAGGTTTCCCGTTCACGTTCTCGCGCTTATAATGTCAATCGCGCTGCGCTTTATTCCCACGCTTATAGATGAAACAAACAGAATAATTTCCGCTCAGAAGGCGCGTGGCGCCGACTTTGAAAGCGGTAACATATTTAAAAGAATAGCGGCAATCGTGCCCATACTTATTCCGCTGTTGATAAGCGCATTCAGACGTGCAGACGAGCTTGGCGACGCAATGGACGCAAGATGCTATACCGACTCGAAAAAGAGGACAAAGTACAAAAAATTGAAGTTCGGTTTGCGCGACCTTTTTACGTTCTTTATATTTGCTGCATTTATTGCCGGAGTCGTGCTTTTCAATATTTATTGTTATGATATCTGCCCTCAAATTTACGAGTATATAAAAGTTTACTGATGAGATATGCAATTTTACTTGCCTACGACGGAACACAATACGGTGGCTGGCAAATTCAAAAAAACTCAATAACAGTACAGGAAGTGCTGGAAAAAGCTTGTCTTGAAACATTCGGAACAAAGACAAACGTCACGGCAAGCGGACGGACGGACAGCGGTGTTCACGCAATAGGGCAGGTCTGTCACTTTGATGCGGATACCACAATTCCGCCCGAAAAAATTGCCGACGTTTTAAACCTGCGCCTGCCTCGGGACATAAGCGTGTTAAAGTCGGTTGCCGCACCTGAGAATTTCGATGCCAACCGAAATGCAAAAAGGAAGACATATTGTTATAAACTTTATTTCTCTCCTCGCAGAAACGCGCTTAAAGACCGGTTTTCGCTTTGGGTCAAAAACACTGCGGAACCCTCGAAACTAAGGCATATATCGGGGGCTTTCGTCGGAGAGCGCGATTTTAAAGCTTATTGTAAAAGCGGCTCTGCCGTAAAAACGACCGTGCGTGAAATTTACGCCGTAGATGTTTCAACGGGGTATAGTATGGGGTCTACCGATGTTGAGGTGCGTATAACGGGGTCAGGCTTTCTGTACAATATGGTGCGTACGATAGTCGGAACTATGCTTGATTACGCTTTTGGCTCGCTTACCGAAGACGACGTAAAAAAATCGTTTACCGAGTGCGATAGAGAGAGTGTGGGTAAAACTTTATGCGCAAAGGGGTTGACGCTTGAAAGCGTTGATTACGGCTTTAATCTGTTTGAAGGGCAGGGCTAATTTTACAAGATTTTCACAAATTCATTTTATTTTTTACAATTTGCGCATATATAATAGAGTAGCTGTAAGGGGGAATTGAAAGGTTAATGGATTTTTTCAAATACGCGTTATATGCTCTGCAATGGGTTGATACTCAGCAACTGTGGGTTTCGTTGCTTGTCGGCGGAATTTGTTTTGCTTTGGTATTTATTTTTCAGGGCATAGGGCTATACGTCATTGCCGCAAGAGAGGGAATAAGGCACAAATGGATGGCTTTTGTACCTTTTGCGAACACTTACTTTATAGGAGTTCTTGCTAAAAAAAACAGGGTGTTCGGCAAGGTCGATACACAAAAATTTGCGCTTGCCGCAGCCTTATTGGAGTGCGTGCTTTTCGGTGGGTTTCTTCTCTATTACATTGCGCAATTTAAACTTATTAACGCCGGTTGCGTGTTTGAAGTAATCGAAGACGGGCATTACGGTCCGGTTTCTCACTTTGTTTTAAAATACGTTCCTCCTGAACTCGGTTGGGCGGCGTGGTGCTATGAGATGCTCTACGACTATATTCTGAGCTGGCTGTATCTTATATTTCTTTTCTTGCAGATTATGGTTTTATCTGCGTTTTTCCAGACCTATGCGGCGCGCCGTTACTTTCTTTTTACGCTTGTCAGCGTGCTGTTTCCTATACAAGGCATTTTCATTTTTGCGGTCAGAAAAAATTTGGGAATGGGATATCGCGACTATATGCGCGTCCAACAGGAAAGGCAGTACAGAATGTATCAACAGTACTACCAGCAAAACGGCGGTTTCGACCCGTATAACAGTCAGCCGCCGCGCCAAAATAATTACAACGATCCCTATCAAAACAATAATTTCAACAATCAAAACGGAAATGTTCAATCTGCACCGGACGACCCGTTTTCAGATTTCGGTAACGGCAAAAACAGCGACGACCCTTTTAATTAATCAAAAACATTATAAAGCGTGCTTATACAAGCGCGCTTTTTCTTTACAATGTCGGGCGCGTATGTTATAATCAAACTGTAAAATATAAGTTAAAATTATGGAACGGAGCGTTTCGATAAAATTATGGGCGAAACTATAGCGGCAATTGCCACGGCCTCCGGCAGAGGCGGAGTTGCGATAATCAGGCTTAGCGGCGACAAATCGCTTGAAATTGCGATAAATATGTTTTCAAACAAAGTTCAAGACATACGGCCAAACTATATGTATAGCGGAAATATTATTTTGGACGGGTTTGAAGATTACGGGTTTTTGGTCTGGTTTAAAGCTCCCAAATCTTTTACGGGCGAGGACGTGGTAGAGTTTCACTGTCACGGCGGCGTTCGCATAGCTCAAAGCGTTTTAAAAAAATGTATCTCTCTCGGTGCACGGCTTGCCGACAGGGGGGAATTTACAAAGCGTGCTTTTTTAAACGGCAAGCTTTCCCTCGCGTCTGCGGAGGGTATGGCAGATATGATTAATGCCGAAAGCGACGCTTTGCTTCGCGCCGGAAGTATGCTTTACAGTGAAAAACTTACTGACAGCGTCCGTATTTTGCAGAACAGGCTTAAAGATATTCTTGCCGAAGTTGCGGTTGAAATCGACTATCCCGAAGAGGACTCCGACGGCGCGGATTTAAGAGGCATAGCCGAGCGGTTGAGCAGCTTAAAAGACGAGGCGGCAAAGCTTGTATTAAGCTACGACACGGGTAAAAAGATAAAAGAGGGCGTAACCGTCGCAATCTGCGGTAAGCCAAATACGGGTAAAAGCAGCCTTTTAAATGCGCTTTTGGGCTATGATAAAGCTATCGTTTCCGACGAGGAAGGCACAACTCGTGACGCGGTTGAGGGAGCTATCGAGCTTGACGGCGTAATTTACAATTTAATCGACACTGCCGGCATACGCGAGCGCGCAGGCGCGGTAGAGAGCATAGGAATAAACCGCGCCAAAGCTATAATTGCCTGCGCCGACGTTGTGCTTTCCGTTTACGAGGACGAGAAACTGCCTTTGCCGGATAACGTTCGAGGAAAAGAAATTAAGGTTTTTAATAAATGCGATATAAAACAAATTCCGGAAGGCTGCGATATCGCCGTATCCGCTGCAACGGGTAAGGGGCTTTCGGAGCTTAAAAAACTTATTTCAAACAGTTGCGTGGGTGAAAACGCGGCGGATAAAGCATTTATAATCGAAGAGCGGCACTTTGCCGCGCTCAAAAAGGCGCTTTATGCACTTGAAAGCGCCGAAAACGCAATAAATATAAACACGCTCGATATTATTTCGGTCGATTTGAAGGACGCGTGGGACGCGCTTGGGGAAATTACGGGAGAAACGGCTTCCGAGGAAATTATTTCAACGGTATTTGCCAAATTCTGCGTTGGAAAATAGAGGGGAAAACAATGGTTAATCTTGAACTTTACAAGGTATTTTATACAGTTGCCAAGTGCGGCAGTTTAACAAAAGCCGCGCAGGAGCTTTATATTTCTCAACCTGCCGTATCGCAGGCAATAAAACAGCTTGAGGGACAACTCGGCGCTTCGCTCTTCAACCGAACGCACAAGGGAATGGAGCTGTCGGCTGTCGGCGGAAAAATAATTTATTCACAGGTAGAAGAGGCGTTGACGTTGCTTAGCGAAGCCGAAAAAAAGCTTACCGAATTAAAGACAGTTGCCACGGGCAAAATAAGAATAGGCGCAACGGACTCGATATTTTCTCACGTCATAGCGGACAAGCTTGCCGAGTTCAACGAAAAATATCCCTCCGTAAAACTCGAACTTAAATCATCGACTTCTCCATATACGTTAAGTCAATTAAAAGAGGGAAAGTGCGACATTGCATTCATAAATTTGCCGCTTGAAGATGACGAGGTAAGATTTTACGGCACGGTAACACATTTAAACGAAGTGTTTGTTGCCGGTAAAAAATATACCGAGCTTGACGGCATTGAAATACCTTTAAAGCGCTTACAGGAATTTCCGCTTATGACGATAGAGGAGAATACCGTATCTCGCCGAGCATTCGCGTCTTTTGTCGATTCCCTCGGGTTAAACATGAACCCCGATATTGAAGTGGCAAATTGGGACTTGATGAAAAAACTTGTGATAAAGGGTATGGGGATAGGTCTTATCCCCCGTGAGTATTGCCGCGACGAACTTGACAACGGAGAAATATTCGAGTTAAAAACAACGCCTTCGCTGCCTGTTCGCGGAATAGGCATAGCTATATCCAGGCATTTGTCGCTTTCTTTTGCAATGAAAGAGTTTCTTGCAATGTTTAATCGAGGATAAATAATGAAAGAACAAAAAATTTATTACTATTCCGACGAAGTAAACGACGACTTTGCCGGCACGGATATAGAAAAGAAAAAACTTCCTGAGAATTATCAATATCTGCATAAGGGTTTTTGGTTAAAATTACGCCGCGGAATTATCTATTTTTGTATAGTCAGACCTTTGATTTGGGTCTACAATAAACTTATCAAGCGCGTAAAATACGTCAACAAAAAGGTAATGAAGCCATATAAAAAGCAGGGCTGTTTTATGTACGGCAATCATACAGCAATGATTTTGGATGCATTTAACCCGTCGTATATCGCATATCCCCGTCCTGCCGACGTCATAGCCAATGCCGATGCGGTGTCGATTAAGGGAATAGGCTGGCTTGTAAAAGATTTGGGCGGTCTGCCGATTGCAGACAGTTTTTCTGGTATGAAAAAGTTCAATGCCGCTATCGCGGAGGCTATCAAAAGAAAGCATTGGATAGCAATTTATCCCGAGGCGCATATCTGGCACTATTATACGAAAATTCGCTCGTTTTCAAACGTTTCGTTTGCGTATCCCGTTAAGTTAAAAACACCTGTTTTCTCATATACAATGGTTTATAAAAAACGTAAACGCTCTCCTTATCCGCGCCGTGAAGTGCACATTGACGGGCCTTTTTTTGCTGATGAAACGCTGCCTTATAAACAAGCCGTGCAAAAACTGCGCGACGAGGTTTACGAGGCAATGTGCAATCGCTCCAAATTGAGTAATTGCGAGTATATCAAATACGTCTACAGACCAAAAGAAGAGAAATCAGAAGCAGTCGGGGAATAAGTTGCAATGAAATACACTCAATTAAAAAACAGCATTTCAGAGGGCGCAAATTCTATATACCTGTTAGAGGGGGACGACGCGTATTTCAGAATGAAAGGGGAAGAGCAAATTAAACTTGCCTTTCTTCAAATGCCCGAATTAAATTATAGCTCGTTCGACGGAGAAACGCTTAAAGGCGGCGCGCTAAGTTCGCTTGTGGCGGCAATAAAAAATTATCCGTTTATGGCAGAAAAACGTATAATCAAGGTTACCGAATTTTACCCTTCCGAAAGCGAGTATGAAACTTATTTAAAGAGTCTTTTCGACGATTTTCCGTCCTCATCGATACTTATTATAGTCAATACGGGCGCAAAAAAAGGTGTCGATTTAAAGCGCAAAAAAAGCGTCGCTTACGTCGACTGTTCAAAGACGGAGCCCGACGCCGTTTCAAAATGGGTATATATCACTCTAAAGCGCGCAGGAATTGCGGCTTCGGCGGCGGTTTGCGAGAGCGTGGCGGAATATTGCCTGCACAATATGGCAAGGGTATCGGTCGAAGTGGAAAAAATAATTGCGTATAAGGGCGGCGGCACGCTAATGCAAAACGAGGTTGACGAGCTTGTTTTTAGGGACGCCGATTATAGGATATACGAGCTTACAAACGCAATATCACGAAAAAATTATTGTAAGTTTTGCGAAATTGCCGCCGAGCTTTTGATAAAGAGCGGGGATGAAATGACTATACTTTCGGGACTGTTTTCGTACTTTAAGAATTTATCGGTCATAGTGTGTTCAAAAGACAGTGTGTCAAGCCTTGCCGTTATGATGAAAATGAAGGAGTACGCGGTTAAAAAAAGTATGGAGCAAGCCGACGCCATAGGTGAAAAAATTATTAACGAAACGTTAAGTTATCTGTATTCGGTTGTGTCGGAAGTAAAAAGCGGAAGACTGACGCCTAAAAGCGCGCTTCAAAACGCCGAAAATTTTATTTTTTTCTCAAACTAGGGCAATTAATTGCTTTCAAACGCTTTATTTTTCGCATAATAAATTATATAATAGATATATATAACTTTTTCAGAGGACGTTATGGACTGGGCAAGCATAGGTAATAGATTTAAAGCATTTTTCGAAAATTTAGGCATTAACTATATCGACTACATTTTGCAGATAATTTTATTCTCATGCTTGTTTTACTACGTCTTTAAAATTTTAAAGGACAATAAAGCCAATAAATTTATTGTCGTAATAGTTTTGTTTATTGTTTTGGCAAGCGTAACATTTGCTTTTTCACAAATCGACAGCGGAATTATTATTATAGCGCTTTTAATGACTTGTCTGCTTGTGTTTACAATGTTCCATACAGAAATAAAGCGCAGCTTGCTTGATTCAAACATAAAAAAGAATAAAAACGAAAATTTGACCGTTTCGGGTATCGAGCTTATCATTGACGAAACAATTCGCGCCGTACAAAATATGTCTAAAAAGGACATAGGCGCTCTGATAGTTCTCTCAAACGAAAATTTGCCCGAAGGCATTATAGAAAGCGGCACTGTCGTAAACGCGCAAATCACTTCACAGATGATAGAGGCAATATTCTATCCCAAGGCGCCGCTGCACGACGGAGCAATGATAATAGAAGGTAATAAAATTTTTGCCGCCGGTTGCTTTTTGCCGCTGCCGCAAAATGAAAATCTTCCAAAGGATATGGGCAGCCGTCACAGAGCGGCGCTCGGCGTAACTTCCGTTGCAAGCGTAACCGCTATAGTCGTTTCCGAAGAAACGGGCATAATTTCAATAGCTAAAAACGGCGTAATTTTTAAAAAATATGCCGACGCAAAGGATTTGAAAAAGGCGCTTTCAGAGTATTATTGGACCGATTTGACGGCGGAGGGCAAGTTATGAACAAGTTTTTAGTGTTTTTAAAGAACGCATTCACAAAAAATATACCGCTTAAAATTCTTGCGATAGTTCTCGCTGTTTTTTCGGTAATTATTATCAACATATAGACATATGAGCATAATTCAAATTCCGCAAATATTGTTGCCGGCGGAAGACATAGATATGTCAAAATGGGCGGTAAACGCCTGCGACCAATACACTTCCGACGTCGGGTATTGGCAGGACGTAGAGCGCATTGCGCGCGGCTGTCCTTCGGCTTACAACTTAATTTTTCCGGAAGTATATTTAAAAGACCGCCCCGAAGAACGTATTGCGCGTATAAATAGTACAATGCGCGAGTATCTTTCGGGCGGAATTTTCACAATGACAGAAGGTATAATTCTTGTCGAGCGTACAACCCTTTCGGGCACTCGACGCGGTATAGTCCTCGCTGTCGATTTGGAGCAATATTCATACATACCACAAGATAAAAGCTTGATACGCTCGACTGAAGCGACAATTTTACAGCGCATTCCGCCGCGAGTTGAAATACGCAAAAACGCACCTTTGGAGTTACCGCATGTTATGTTGCTCTATGACGACAGGCAAAATTCTGTAATTAATTGCATAAAACGCGGCAAAGTGCTGTACGATTTCACTTTAATGAAGGACGGCGGCAAAGTTAAGGGTACGCTAATAGAAAACGCGGGTGAGGTTGTTTCGGCTTTTAATATGCTTGCCGAAACAAACAATTACGGAACCAGCGATAAATTACTCTTTGCGGTTGGGGACGGCAACCATTCTCTTGCCACAGCCAAAACCTGTTGGGAAAACCTAAAATCTAAATTGAGCGAAGAGGAAAAAGAGGCTCACCCTTCAAGATTTGCGCTCGTTGAGGTTGTCAATCTGTATGATGCCGCTCTAAGTTTCGAGCCAATACACAGGTTTGTAAAGACGGATAAAGTCGAAAAGTTTATTTCGGGTTTGAAAACCTCGGGCAAGTGTTGCGCGTATATTGTAGTGGGGGGAGTTAAAACGAAAATACCATTCGACGCTGACGTCCCCGAGGGCATAAGACGCCTCGATACATATATTTCCGAATTTTGTGCCGAGCTGGGTGCGGAAGTCGACTATATTCACGGAGAGAACGAGCTTATAAATCTGACTTTCGGCGGCGTCGGCATAGTTTTGCCTAAGATAGACAAAGGTGATTTTTTCGGACTTATATTACAGGGCGGAAACCTGCCTAAAAAGACTTTTTCTATGGGCGAAGGCAATGAAAAGCGATATTATATCGAGGCCCGAAAAGTCGCAAAATAAACAAAAAAAGGATACATAGATGTCAGTCAAGGTTTGTAAATTCGGCGGAACGTCAATGGCGGACGGCAACATAATTTCCAAGGTAAAGCGCATTATAGACAGCGATATCGAGCGCAAATTTATTGTTGTTTCCGCTCCCGGCAAACGCTATTCGGGGGATGTGAAAATAACCGATTTATTATATCGTTGCCACGAGCAGATGATGAGCGAGGGGGATATAGAGCAAGGTTTCGGTAAAATCCGCGAACGCTTTACGTTGATTGCAAAAGAGTTGAACTTAAAATCAGATTTTTCTGCCGTACTTGACGAAACGATGGCGCGTATCGAGCGCGAGCAAAGCGAAGATTTTACCGCTTCGCGCGGAGAATATTTGTGCGCAAGAATAGTTGCCGAAGTTCTCGACGCAAAGTTCATTGACGCCGAGGACGTAATATTCTTTAAAGAAAACGGCTCTCTCGACGGGGAAAAGTCATATAGGGCGGTAGCTGAAGCGTTGAACGGCGTGACCCGTGCGGTGCTTCCCGGTTTCTACGGTAAGGGCGCAGACGGAAAAGTTAAAACCTTTTCTCGCGGCGGCTCCGACATTTCGGGCGCGATAGTGGCACGCGCAGTCAGTGCAACCGTCTATGAAAATTGGACTGATGTTTCGGGCTTTCTTGCTTGCGACCCCCGTATTGTCGAGTGCCCCAAAACAATAAAAAATATATCGTATAAGGAACTGCGCGAGCTTAGCTATATGGGCGCAAACGTTCTGCATAGCGAAAGTATTTTCCCTGTAAGAAAAGTCAATATCCCTATACAGATAAAAAACACTTTCCGTCCCGACGACGAAGGAACGCTTATCCTGCCCACTTTCAGATACGTTCCCAGCGGAAATATTGTTACGGGAGTAGCCGGCAAAAAGAATTTTACCGTAATTTTTATAGAGAAGTCGCATATGAACGAGGAGGTCGGTTTTATGGCAGACGTTCTCGACGTTCTTTCCGAAGAGGGTGTAGCCGTCGAGCACATTCCTTCTGGTATAGATACAATGTCGCTTGTAATAGACAGCGCGCTTTTGCCAGATTTAAAGCTAAATCGTGTGCTTGAAAGAATTAAACAGGCTGTCGCTCCTGACATAATACGCGTAATAGAAAATATTGCTTTAATTGCGACAGTGGGGCACGGTATGTCCTCCTCGGTCGGCACAAGCGCGCGGCTTTTCAATGCCATAGCCGCGGCGGACATAAATATAAAAATGATCGATCAGGGTTCAAGCGAACTCAACATTATAGTAGCCGTTAAAAATGACGATTACGAAAAGTGCATAAGAGCTATATATTGCGAGTTTTTCGGTAAAGCGTCTTAGTTAAATACTATGCAAAAGAAAAGTGTTCACAAAGCGGGTAAAATATTTTTTATTACTGTCGTAAGCGTAGTTGCGGCGGTTGTTGTGGCGCTTTTAATAACTAATATTTTTGTGCCGGTAAAATATTTATTTGCGTATTTTACTATCGCGAACTCAAATAAAGACGGAGAGTTTCGTTTAAGTTTTTTGAACGTCGGATACGGTGACTGCGTTGTTGCAGAGTTTCCTGACGGCAAAACTTTGCTTGTCGACGGCGGTAACGGAAGCTATTCAAACAATCTAAAGGTTTTAAGCGAACTAAACAGCCGCGGTATTGATAAAATCGACTATCTCGTTTGTACGTCCGTCAGCGCGGAAAGGTGCGGCGGACTTTCGGATATTTTGCGCTATAAAGACGTTGAAAGGGTATTTATCCCTTATTGCCCTTTCACTTATGTTACAGAAGAATACCGTTCGTTTATTCTCGAACTCGATAAAACGGATATCGAAGCGCAAACTTTGGAATACGGAGTAGAAGTCTATGACGACGAGTCGGACTTTGGGTTTAGTGTTCTGTCACCCTCTAATCATCTACTTGAAAACGGAGAAATATCCGATTTTCTAAACGACCCGTCCGAGAAAAATATTAACAACGCTTCTGCTGTAATTTATATAGATTATAAGGGTTTCGGCGCTTTGTTGTGTGGCAACGGCGGTACGGAGGTTTTGGACAAGCTCAATACATTTTGCCAAACAGGAGTCGAAATTAACGGTCGAACAATCGATTTGAAAAATTGTAAAATTATAACCTTGCCCAATCACGGTTCGGGTGTAAGCGGTTTAAATACGCTTATGCAGTCGCTTTCACCTCGCTATGCAGTGCTTTCCGTGGGAGAAAACGCAAAAAACTTACCTTCTCCCTCGGCAATATCCACGGCACAAAACGTTGTGGGAGAAAACTTTTTTCGCACCGATTTCGACGGAACAATTACCGTTACGGTAAAGTCTGACGGCACTATTAATCTCAATAAGGAGAAAAAATGAAACTGACAACAGCTGGAGAATCTCACGGTAAAATGCTTTTGGGCATACTTGAGGGCGTTCCCTCCAATCTTGAAATAGATTTGGATGAAATTGACAGATATCTTGCTTTAAGGCAAAGCGGTTACGGGCGCGGCGGCAGGCAAAAAATCGAGTGTGACCGCGTTGAAATTTTAAGCGGAGTGCGTAACAGAATTACTCTCGGTAGCCCCATTGCGTTTGCGGTGAAAAACAGCGATTATGAAAATTGGAGGGAGTATATGGCTCCCGAGGGATGCGACACTGCAAAGAGAACGTTGACAAAAGTAAGACCGGGACACGCCGATTTGACGGGAATTTTGAAGTACGACCAAACTGACGCTCGCAATATTTTAGAGCGTGCAAGCGCAAGGGAAACTGCGGTACGGGTTGTCGGCGGCAGCATTGCAAGGCAATATTTAGATAAATTAGGCGTTAAAATTTCAGGCTATGTCAAGAGTGTGGGTGGAATAACCGACGAAAATGAGTACGGATTTTCTATGCTCGAACGTGCAAAATGCAATAAACTTTTTATGCTTGATAGTTATAAAGAGCAAAAAGCCTGCGCGCTTATTGACGAGGCTAAAGCTAACGGGGATACGCTCGGCGGCATTATAGAAATAAGAATTTCGGGTTTAAAAAGCGGCTTCGGCAGTTGTATGCAATACTCGACTAAACTCGACTCGATACTGTGCGGTGCGCTTATGAGCGTTCAGGCAATAAAGGGGGTCGAAGTAGGGCAGGGCTTTAAAAGCGCAAGTTTAAAGGGAAGCCTTGTTCACGACGAAATTTATTACAACGAAGGGTATTTCCGCAAGACAAACAACGCCGGAGGCATAGAGGGCGGAATGTCAAACGGAGAGGAAATTGTGCTTCGCGCCGCGATGAAACCTATACCCACATTAATGAGCGGGCTTAAAACAATCGATATTGTAACTAAGCAGCAGGTAACGGCTGCCGGGGAGCGCAGCGACGTTATAGCAATATGCGCGGCGGAAATAATTTTGGAAAGCGTTGCGGCAAGCGCGCTTGCCGAAGTGGTTTCGTCAAGGCTCGGCGGAGATAATATGAGGGAGGTTATAGAGCGTTACAACGCGCTTAAATAAAAAGTGAAAGAAATTACTTTAAAAACTCCTACGTCCGAAAGTAAGGTATATTGCGGCGCCAACGTGTTTAAAAGTTATATATCCGAGTATAAAAATAAACAAATTTTTCTTGTTACCGATACCAACGTGTATGCAATTTACAGTAAGCTTATTGACGATTCTTTCGGGAGCAATTGTCCTAAGTGCGTCTTTGAAGCCGGAGAACAGAGTAAAAATCCGCAAACACTATTTAGAATATTGAACTTGATGCTTTCGTCGGGAATGCGCAGAAATTGCACCGTAATAGCCTTTGGCGGCGGCGTAGTTGGGGATATAGCCGGTCTTGCCGCGGCGCTATATATGCGCGGCGTACACCTCGTACAGGTACCTACTACTATTCTGGCACAGGTTGACAGCTCGGTTGGCGGTAAAACCGCGGTGGATATGTGCGGCGTAAAAAACGTAATCGGCACGTTCTATCAGCCCGAAAGAGTAATTGCCGACACGATGTTCTTTGCAACTTTGCCCGAGCGCGAAGTAAAGTGCGGTCTTGGAGAAATAATAAAATACGGCGCGCTTGACGGTAATATATATTTAAAATTAATTGAAAATGTCGAAGGGCTGAATTGCGAAAGCTTTCTTTCAGAAATAGTATTTGACTGTATAAGACATAAGGCGCAGGTTGTCGAATCGGACGAGCGCGACGAAAACGGCGCAAGAAAAACGCTCAATCTCGGTCATACAACGGGGCACGCGTTAGAGCTGTTTTACGGTAATAAATCCCATGGCGAATACGTTTTAATAGGTATGTATTGCGAGCTTCAATTGGCGCGAAAGTACGGCATATGTGGGGGGCAATACGCAAAAAACATTGAAATGCTCGTTTTAAAGGTTCTTGAACAATTACCGCAATTCAAAGATATACAGAGCGCGGCAAACGTCGCTTTGCACGACAAGAAAAACGACGACGACAATATTGTTTTGATTGTTCCCGAACGCGAGGGCAAGTGTGCGGAGCTTAAACTTCCGCTCTTGGAATATAAAAAATTTTTAAAGGATTGTTTTGATAACGCGAGGTAATAATGATTGATTTAAAACTTGCCGTAGTTGGCAAAGACGTTTCGAAGTCGGTAAGTCCGCGTATGCACACATTTATCGCAAAAAAGCTCGGTAAAAAAATAATTTATGACAGAGTTTCGGTTTGTGAACAAGAATTTGAAGAAAGCGTCGGTAAATTAATTTCGGAGTACGACGGATTAAACGTAACAATTCCATATAAGCTTTCAATCATTCCTCATCTTGAAAAAATCGAGGGGGACGCGCAGGTTTTCGGCGCGGTAAACACGGTAAACTGTAAATCGCTTACGGGAAACAATACCGACGGATTGGGCTTTATGTTGATGCTTAAAAACGGCGGAATCGAGGTGGAGGGCAAAACATTTTTGCTTCTCGGCGGCGGCGGTGCCGGAAGAAGCTGTGCCAAAAAGCTTGCGGAAGGCGGCGCAAAAGTTTTTGTTTATGATAAAAACTTCGATAGTGCGAAAAAAATTCAAAACGAATTTTCGGGAGTTGCCGCACTTGACGCTTTGACGGCACAGCCCTATTATGCAATTATAAACGCAACCGGCGTGGGTATGCACGATACTGTCGGAAAATCTCCCGTGGCGGAAGATATCATTTCCCAAACGCAAGTTGCGATAGATTTGATTTACAATCCCGCTAAAAGCCAATTTTTGTGCAACGCCGAAAAGCTTGGTAAAAAAATTATAAACGGCAAGGCAATGCTGTTTTATCAGGCATATTTTGCGGAGTGTATTTTCTTTGATATTCAGCCCGATCAAGCTCAGGCGGAACAGTTTTTTAAGGAATATGACGGAATAGTCAGAATAGGCGTTTTAAAGCGTACCGACAAAATTTAAACGAAGGTAGAAAATATGAAATTGTTATTTATCAACGGTGTAAACTTAAACCTTACAGGCAAGCGCGAAACAGGCGTCTACGGCAGTAAAACTTTGGACGAGATAAATAAAGCTATAGCCGCGCATTTTGCGTCCGACGAGTGCGAGTTTTATCAAAGTAATTGCGAGGGAGATATCTGCACAAAACTTCAAAATGCAGTGTGCGACGGAATAATTTTAAACGCAGGTGCCTTCACTCATTACAGTTATGCCATACGCGACGCAATAGCGGCAATAAATATCCCCGTCGTCGAGGTGCATATGTCCAACGTGCACGCACGTGAAGAGTTTAGGCATAACTCCGTTTTGTCGGAGGTTTGCAGGGGGGTTATACTCGGCTTTGGAGAAAACAGTTATATCTTAGCCGGAGATAGCTTTAAATTATGAACGTAGTTCTCGTAGGTATGCCGGGTAGCGGCAAGACCACGGTTTCGCGCATTTTGGGCAAACTTCTAAAAATGCCTGTATATGACACGGATGAGCTTGTGGAAAAAGAACACGGTAAAATTTCGGATATATTTCAAACTTACGGAGAAGAGCATTTCAGAAATCTTGAAACCCAAGCCGTAAAAAAAGTTGCAAGCATGCAAAACGTTGTAATTTCCACGGGCGGCGGCTGTATTTTGAAAAACGAAAATGTAAGTCTTTTTAAATCGAGCGGTAAAATAGTCTATCTTCGTGCGGGGCTTCAAACGCTAATCTTACGCGTCGAAGGCGATACCTCGCGCCCTCTTTTAAAAGGAAAAACGGCGGAACGGCTTGAAATGCTTTATAAAGATAGGGCAAATTTATATCAAAGTGCGGCGGATATTTGCGTCGATACGGATAAATTAAGCGCAGCACAAGTCGCGCAAATAATATTTGAAACTTTAAAATTTTGATTTGGAGCAGAGTATATGAAAACTGCGCTTATTACAGGCGGTACAAGGGGCATAGGCAAAGCTATTGCGCTCGCGTTTTTACAGCGCGGATATGAGGTTGTTCTCAACTATAACGAAAATCAACAGGCGGCGCTTGCCACGCAGGAAGAGTTCAATATGCTCGGTTTCTGCCCGATACTTCTTCGCGCGGACGTATCCGACGAAGAACAAGTAAAAACTATGTTCAACGAGTTTTTTTCTATTTACGACAGGTTGGACGTACTTGTAAATAACGCCGGCGTTTCCGTCATCAAAGTCATTCAGGACACTACTCTTTCCGATTGGAACAAAATTTTCGACGTCAACGTAAAGGGTGCGTTTCTTTGCAGTAAACAAGTCGTAAACAAAATGATTTTTTCGGGCGGAGGTTCGATTATAAACATAGCTTCAATATGGGGAGAAGTCGGCGCAAGTTGCGAGGTGGCATATTCCGCCTCGAAAGGCGCGCTTATCTCGTTTACAAAGGCGCTTGCAAAAGAGCTTGCTCCCTCGCTTGTAAGGGTCAACTGCATTTCCCCCGGCGTAATAGCCACGGATATGAACTCGCATCTATCGGGTGAGGAAATGGAAGAGCTTATTTCCGCTATACCTATGGGCAGGGTGGGTATGCCGTCCGACGTAGGGGAAGCGTGCGCTTATCTTGCGGGAAGCGAATATATAACGGGGGAAATACTTTCGGTTGGCGGCGGGTTCGGAAAATAACAGTCAATAAAATATTTGCGGCAAAATTAAGCAAAAAAAAGATATATTTAAAATTTTTTCGTATTTAAATAGCGGAGAAATGTGATGCAATCTTTAAAAGAACGGACTTTTGCCATTGAACGCGAGTTTTTATCTGCCTATGCCTGCAAATCACAAAATACTTTGGGGCGTGACAGGGAGGAAGAGCCCTGCGCAATGCGTACCGAATTTCAGCGCGACAGAGATAGGATAATATATTGCAAGGCCTTTATGCGTCTTAAAAACAAGACGCAGGTCTTTTTTTCTCCGGAGGGAGATCATTACATAACAAGGCTCACGCACACGCTCGACGTTTCTCAAATTGCGCGAAGTATAGCGCGCACGCTTTCTTTAAATGAAGATTTGGCAGAGGCAATCGCACTCGGTCACGACTTGGGGCACACGCCGTTTGGACACAGCGGAGAAAGAATATTGGACAAGCTTGCGCCAAACGGTTTTAAGCACAATGTGCAGTCTGTGCGTGTTGTCGAAGTTCTCGAAAAGGACGGCAGGGGCCTAAATTTGACGGTTGAAGTACGCGACGGAATTTTGAACCACCCCAAGAGCGGCTCTCCCAAGACTCTTGAAGGCAGATGCGTTTCGTTTGCCGACAGAATAGCTTACATAAATCACGACCTCGAAGACGCGATAAGGGCTGGTATTTTGACGTCGGACGACGTTCCTAAGGACATAACCGAAATACTTGGCAAAAGCTCTAAAGAGCGCATTAACACCGCAATATCCTCGATTTACGCTCAATCCCACGGCAAAAATTTTGTGGAAATGGACCCCGTCGTAGAAAAAGCGAGCGAGCAGCTAAGAAAGTTTATGTTCGACAAGGTTTACTTTTCCGACTCGGCTAAGGGGGAAGAGCAAAAGGCTGAACGTATGCTTACGGCAATGTATTCATATTTTATAGACAATTGCGAAAAATTGCCGCCAAGTTTTATTAATTTAATTGACAAATACGGCAAAGAACAGGTCGTATGCGACTATCTTTCATCGATGACGGACAGGTACGCCGTGTACACTTTCAATAAAATTTTTGTACCGCGCGGCTGGACATTTATAGACGAAACAAATTGATATGGCAAACGAATTAAGGGAGTTTTTGTCAACTCTTAAAGAAAAGCTTAATATAATAGACGTTGCAGGCAGTTATCTCACTTTGGACAGGCGCGGCGCAACATATTGGGCTTGTTGCCCGTTCCACCACGAAAAAACCCCTTCGTTTGCGCTCAATGAAAGCGACCAATATTACCACTGTTTTGGGTGCGGCGAATCGGGCGACGTTGTAAAACTCGTTCAAAATATGGAAAACGTCGAGTTTATGGACGCAGTAAAAATTCTTGCCGAACGCGCCAATTTGCCTATGCCGAAAACAAACTTCGACAATCAACAGACAATCGAGGCAAAGAGAAAAAAAGACGCCGTATTAAAGATACTCAACGAAACGGCGCATTTCTATTTAAATACTTTAAACTCGGGCAAAGCCGATAAATTTATCGATTACATATTGCTTCGCAAAATACCTTCGAATATGGTGCGAAAGTTTGGCTTGGGCGCGAGCCTGAATTTTACCGACCTGCCGCGCTATCTGTTAGACAAAGGCTTTTCAAGGGCCGATATGCTGGAAAGCGGCGTTGTAAGCGAAGCCAACGGTAGGCTGATAGATACGCAAGCCGACAGGCTTATCTTTCCCATAATAAACGCTATGGACGAAGTTATAGCTTTCGGCGGCAGAAAAGTTGAAAAAGTTGATTTCGGAAAGTATAAAAACACTCGCGACACCATAGTTTTTAACAAAAGCAAGTCACTTTACAATATAAACCTTTTAAAAAAGCTCAAAAAAGAACAAACTATAAGTAATGTAATTTTTGTTGAGGGCTATATGGACGCTCTGTCATTGTATCAGGCAGGGTTCACAAACGTTGTCGCAAGTATGGGCACGTCGCTCACTCAGGACCAGGCTCGGCTTATTAAGCGATACACCGACAATATTTTAAGCAGCTATGACGGAGACGGCGCAGGGCAGAAGGCAAATTTACGCGGACTCGATATCTTTAAAAATAACGGACTGAACGTAAAAGTTGTGCTTCTTCCCGACGGGCTTGACCCTGACGACGTAGTTAAACAGATGGGTGCGGAAGAATATCGCAAAAGATGCGAAAACGCAGTGCCGCTCATAGATTATAAGCTTCGGGTAGCGCAATCGGGCTTTGACTTAAATAAACCCGACGATAAGCGCAAATACGTTTCCGAGGCAATAAAAATAATCAAAACCGCCGACAGTGCGGCAGAGCAAGAGGATTTGTTAAAACAGTTAAGAAGTATTTCGGGAATTACTTTCGAGGCTTTGAAGCGCGACTTAAATACTCAACCCGAAATACAGTCTCAAAAGCCGATTACGGTTGAACGTAAGGATAATTCCACTATGTACGACAAGGCGTCGAGGTTTGTAATAGCTTCATACCTTTTCGGTGCAAGATATACCGTTGACGAAGATTTAAGCGCAATAAAATTTTTAAACGGCGTACACAGGATTATTGCAAAATATATCATTACGCAAAACACGCTTGAAGAAAAGGTTCGTCCCGGGGAGCTGTTGGAGTTTTTTGAGGACGGCAGTCAAGAGTTTTCAGAGCTTTCGCGCGTATTGGACTATTCGGAGGGCGACCAACTCAAAGGAGAAGTTGCCGCAAAATATTTTTTCGACTGTTTAAAGACGTTGAGACTTGCAGAAATCAAATCCAGAATAGCCGACGTGAAGGGCAGAATAGAGCTTGAAAGTGACGTGGAAATTAGGAAAAATCTTGCCGCGACATTGCAATCTTTAATTATTCAAGAGAAAAAAATCAAAAGCGGAGAGAGAAAATGAATTTATCTGAGCAGAAACTTGCTGAAATTTTAAAACATATTATCGACACTTACGGCGCAAAAGGTTCTATTACAACCAATACGCTCTGCGATATAATGGAAAAGTACGAAACTACGCCGTCGCAGATTGATTTTGTATACAAGTCTATTGCGGAGGCAAGTATTCAGATTATAGACGAGGCGGAGCGCGACAGGGAGCTTTATGAACAGGCTCTCTCCGATATAGGGCTTGACGACCCCGTAAAGATGTATCTGAAAGATATCGGCAGAGTTCCTCTTTTGTCGGGCGACGACGAAATAGAGCTTGCAAGAAGAATGCAGGAAGAGGGCGACGAAGAAGCGAAAAAGAAGTTGTCCGAGGCAAATTTGAGGCTTGTGGTATCAATTGCTAAGCGCTACGTCGGGCGCGGAATGTTGTTTCTCGATTTGATTCAAGAGGGTAACTTGGGACTTATGAAAGCCGTTGAAAAGTTCGACTATCAAAAGGGCTTTAAATTTTCAACTTACGCAACTTGGTGGATAAGGCAGGCAATAACAAGGGCGATTGCAGATCAGGCTCGCACAATCCGTATCCCCGTGCATATGGTTGAAACAATAAACAAGCTTACCCGCGTTTCTCGTATTTTGTTACAGAAGCTCGGCAGAGAACCGACGCCCGAAGAGATAGCGCGTGAAATGGGAATAAGCGAAGAGCGCGTTTGTGAAATTCAAAAAATCGCGCAGGATCCCGTTTCGCTTGAAACGCCTATCGGAGAAGAAGAGGACAGTCACTTGGGTGACTTTATAGAGGACGTAACTACCGCAACTCCGTCGGACAGTGTTTCTACGACAATGCTGAAAGAAACCTTGCTCGGCGTGCTCAACAGCCTTACACCTCGCGAGGAAAAGGTATTGAGGCTTAGGTACGGTGTGGACGACGGAAGACCGAGAACTCTTGAAGAGGTCGGCAGGGAATTTAACGTTACGCGTGAAAGAATAAGGCAGATAGAGGCAAAGGCTTTGAGAAAGCTTCGTCATCCTTCGCGCAGTAAGCATCTAAAAGATTTCCTCGATACCTGAAATGGACAGAATTAAAAAACTTTGCTCGTATCTCGATAAATGCGTAACCTTTGCCGACGTCGGTTGCGACCACGGCTATTGCACAAGTTATATGTTGAAAAATAATATGTGTTCAACTGCGCAAATATCGGACATAAGCGAAAAATGCTTAAAAAAAGCCGAAACCTTGCTAAAAGATTATTGTAAAAGCGGTCGCGTTGTTTCGGTATGCTGTTCGGGACTTGAAAAGATAGATAGCAATACCGACCAGGTTTTGATAGCCGGAATGGGCGGAGAAGAGATAGTTGCAATTTTAAAAAAATCTTTTATACCCAAAAGCTTTGTGTTGCAACCGATGAAAAACGTGCGCACCGTAAGGGAATTTCTTTTGAACAGCGGAGCAGGCATAACCTGTGACGAAGTGTTTTTGAGCGGCGGAAAATTTTACTTTGTAATTAAAGGTATTTGTGGCGGCAACGGACAAGCATATTGCGATTTACAGCTCGATTACGGTTTAAATTTACATAGCAAAGATATGCAAAAATATCTTTTGTCAGAGTTGACAAAAAAACGCGGCTATCTTGAAAGACCGCTTTCTGAAAGTTCCCGAGAGGAGATTTTAATACAAATTAAGAAAATAGAAGGTATTTTGAACAGTGAAACTTTGCGAAATATTTGAAATTTTACAGGGCGTAGCGCCCGTCGCTTTGTCGGACGAGTTCTGTAAAAAATTTAAAATGTACGATAACAGCGGTATAATAATAGACTGCGGAGAGGATATAAACGGCGTACTTTTTACTCTTGATTTGACAGTTGAGGCGGTGGAACGCGCAAAAAAAAGCGGATATAATTTGATTGTTACGCACCATCCTGCAATTTACGGCGGAATATCTCGCTTCGATACTGTTAATAATCCCCAGGCGAGCGCACTTTCACGGTGTATGAAATACGAAATATCCGTAATTTCCATGCACCTTAATTTTGACGCAGCGCCCGAGGGTATAGACTATTGGCTTATGCGCGGACTTGGCGGCTTCGAGGAAAATTGTAAAATTGCCGCACAAATCGACAACGGCGGCTACGGCAGAGTCTATGATATTAAACCGCAAACACTTGAAAGTTTTGTACAACAAGTGTCGAAAGCTTTTAATACTTCAAAAATAATTGTCTACGGAGATAAAAATAATCAGGTTTCAAAAGTTGCGTCGTTCTGCGGCGCCGGCTGCGACGATTACAATATGTCGTTTGCCGCGGATAACGGTGCGGACGTGTTTGTTTCTGCCGATATGAAGCATCACGAAATACTCGCGTTGACGCAAAGAGGTATAGCAGTCATTGTATTGACCCATTACGCTTCGGAAAATTACGGGTTAAATAAAATTTATCAAAAAATCAAAGATGATATTAAAGTTAAATCGGAATATTTGACCTTCGAAAATTTACTTTAATTCAAGGAGAATAATATGTCACAGGTAGAGAAGCTTCTAAAGTACCAGTCAACTGACGAAAAGTTATTGAAAATCGAACGTGAAACGGCTAATTCAGAGGAAAGAAAAAACTTTTTACAGGCTAAATCTTATCTCGACAATGCGCCCCAAAAGTTTGAAAATCTCGACGCTAAGGCGGCGGAAATGCGCGAACTTTTAGAAAAACTCGAAAAAAAGTATGCTGAAATTGTTGAAACTCTCAGCGATTTTGACCACATTGACGAGCTTGTCGAGGGCGGCGCAGATATAACTTTCTATAAAAAGAACGTTATGCAAATTACCGAAAAACTCAAATCTATTCGCGCCGAAATCAATACTTTGACCAAAACGATAAAAGAAGCTGACGAGGACTATAAAGCGAGAAAAAGAAAATATATGCAAGTAAAAGAACAGGCGTTGGAGTTACAGACAGCTTATAAAACGTTTAAGGCAAAAAAGCAGCAAGAGGCTATCGAGGTTCAAAAAGAGCTTGATTCTCTAGCAAAGGAAATTGATAAGGACGTAATGGAAAAATACAGGGAAAAGCGCAGCGAGCGAGTGTTCCCCATTCTGTGCGAAGTTCAAGGCGGCAGGTGTTCAAAATGCGGTAGCGAACTTTCGCTTGCAGGCAAGGAAAGAATATCTTCAAGCAAAGTAACCGAGTGCGAAAATTGCCACAGAATATTGTACAATCCCTAATTTTTGTGCAATTTGCATAAAAATGAGTTAAAAGTGTTGACAACTCACTTAAAATGTGATATTCTTTAATTCCTCAATAAGAGGGCGCTATATTGAACGGCGGTAAAGCTGAACAATCAATAGGGGAAAAGGTAGCCCGACGTATTAATTCGTCGGGTTTTTCTTTTAAAAAATAGAAAGCACGGCGTCTGCCGTGCTTTTTTCCTATATTATGGAGAAACTCTGTTAATATCTCTCGGAAACATTGTAGCATATCTTACATTTTTAAAGCCTAAAAGGTGCATTGTAAGGCGTTCAAGCCCTAATCCCAAACCGCCGTGAGGGGGTGCGCCGTACTTGTGAAGCATAAGATACGTTTCAAACTCATCGGGGTTCATACCCATTTTTTTCATCTTTTCGACTTGCTCGTTATAGTCGTGAATTCTTTGTCCGCCCGAGGTAATCTCTATACCGCGGAATAACAGGTCGA
Organism: uncultured Christensenellaceae bacterium; assembly: GCA_910587625.1. Taxonomy (GTDB): domain Bacteria; phylum Bacillota; class Clostridia; order Christensenellales; family Borkfalkiaceae; genus Coproplasma. The sequence goes on along the minus strand of CAJUMW010000020.1, from coordinate 1,615 downwards.
ACGAAAGCGTGACTTCGGGGTCCTCGGGGTCGTCCATCGTATAGAACGGACGTTTTTTGGATAGGTAGTGCGTAACGAAAAGAAAGTCCGAGTTGAATTGCTGTTTAGCCCATTTTCCGAGGAATGCTTCCTCTTCGGGTTCAAAGTCCTTCATATCGGTAATGTTTTTAAGTTTTTTAACGCAAAGCGCCTTTGCGTCCTTAAATTTAACGCAGGGTATGGTGTTAATTTCGGGTATATCGACTTTCAACAGTTCAACTTCGGGAGCGTATTCCGTCTTTAACAGGTTCATAATATATTTAAGCGCGCCCGTTTCCATATTCATAATGTCGGTAAAGCTGTCGATAAAGCCCATTTCAAAGTCCATTGAAATATACTCGTTGAGGTGGCGAGAGGTGTCGTGGTGCTCTGCACGGAATACGGGAGCAATTTCAAACACGCGTTCATATACGGGTACGAGAGCTTGCTTATAGAGCTGGGGACTTTGTGCAAGATATACGGTCTTTCCGAAATAGTCAAGTTTAAATACGTTTGTACCGCCTTCCGCGCCTGCAAAATTAATTTTCGGTGAATGAATTTCGGTAAAATTCTGGCTCTGTAAATACTCTCTGAAACCGCGCTGAATACCCTCTTGAATTTTAAAAATCGCGCGCTCTTTGGGGTTGCGCAACGTCACGGGTCGGTTGTCAAGATTTACCGAAAGCTCGCAAGTGACCTGCTTTTTTGAAATAACTACGGGTGGAATTGCCGCAGGGGAGGATAAAATTTCGATATTGTGAATTTGCAGCTCGTATCTCTCGCTGCCGTCGCGCGTTTCGCTTTTAACCACTTTGCCCGTAATTTTTGCCGCAGCCTGTTCAACAACCGTTTCATTAAGTCTATAATCCGAAAATTCAGGCGAGTAAACACATTGTATAAGCTCGCGCGCGGTTCTGACTAAAATAAAGGCAAAGTCAGACATATCCCTTATATTGTGTATAGTGCCCTTTATGGCAACTACTTTATCAAGATTATTTTTAAATTCCGAATAGGGAGTGGAGGTTGTGAGAACAACGCCCGTAATTTCTTCCATAAAATTCCTCTTAAATGTTTTTTATTAATTTTACGGCTTTTACAGTTAAAAAGCAAGTAAATTAAATCGGGTAGAAAAATTTTCCCTAATTTGTATTGTTAAAATTTTCTTGTTGCATTTTTTTATCAAAATATATATAATATATATAGGGTCTGCGGTGTTCGTGGTATGAAGAATTCGTAATCCACAAAGTTTTTTAGGGAGCAGTTCGTTCGCGAAAATAGTCAAGGTCTGTTTTACGGAAAGTACGATGTTTCGCTTCGCTGCACCCACCTGCGAGAAGCGGGTTAACACTTTTTCATATCACGGCACAGGCGGATTTTTTTATTTATTAAATTGTAAATTCCTGCGCAATTTCGCTTGCAAAGCTGAAATAATTGTGATATAATCACTAAGCAAAACGACATAAGGCCCTGTGGTCAAGCGGTTAAGACGGAGCCCTCTCAAGGCTCAATCCCGGGTTCGATTCCCGGCAGGGTCACCAATCAGTAACAAAGTCGAACTTTTCACATTTATGGAAAGTCGGCTTTGTTTTTTTGTGCC
>CAJUMW010000019.1:23732-33919 GCA_910587625.1 uncultured Christensenellaceae bacterium | reverse complement strand
CCCAAAATAAATTACTTTGCAAGCGAACATATCGAATGTTATCTCGGCGATAAGCTTAAATCTATAAGTATTGTGGAAGAAAAGACGGGCGATACGGACAAGCTTTCCTATGGTATAAGCAGTAATTCTTGCAACTTCGAGTTCTTGAACGAAAATAAGCGGTTTTATTACAACAAGGATTATAACCTGCTCCGCAAAAACAGGCGTGTGTATCCCTATATCCGCTGCGGCAAGGGAGAGTTTTCTAAACCGCTCGGCGTATTTTATTCCGACGAGTGGAAGATAGAGGACGGCAATCCTTACGTTTCTTGTAAAGCCTACGACGTTTTATATCCCTTGCAGGACTTAACTATCAATTATGGAATGCAGGAATCCGAAATAGAGCAATCCGACGGAAATAAAATAACCGTTTACGGTCCTTATAAATGCCAGAGCGTAAAAGAAATATTTGATAGGGTATTTATGCTTATAAACGCAAAACGGCGTGAGGCAGGTATTTTTTCCGATATTGCGTACGACTTACAGCTTGGTGAAATCGGGGATAAAGTAATACCGCTTGTTTTAATCGAGGAAAAATCCGCTTGGGACGTTTTGCAGGATTTGGCAAACTTAACTTGTTCATATATCTATTGCGACAGAACGGGCACCGTAATAGTTAAGTGCGACGATTTTTCCGAACCGACAATGACTCACGACGATACAAAAATGCTTACAAGCATTAATCCGTCCAATTCATTTTCTTACAGTTTGCCTGTTATAAGCCAGACCGTTGTAAATTCGGTTAATACGGAATATTATGATTTGGAGAAAAAAGAAAAGACCGAAAAATTTTCAACAACAATAAAAGAATTTGTATTTGATGGAAATAAAGTTTTAGCAAAAGTAAAGCTAGATAATCTATATGAATCATTCTCAATAAATTGTAATGTTAGTAATTTTTATATCGTAGATGCAAATTATGAGAATATTACAATACAAGTAAATGATAATAAAAAAATCACTGAATTGATTGTAGATATAGATTATACAAATTATTTTGAATTAGTAAAAAAGAATAATATTGAACAGGCAGAAACAATAGATAAATTTGGCTTGCGTGAGTTTGCTTATAAAGCGGGAAATCTTTTGATGAATTCCAAAAATCAGATTTGTAAAAATCTATTAAGCGCTTCTTCAAATAACTCCTTGCAACTGTTTGACTGTTCCCAAATAGCAAGTAAAATTCTTGAAAAATATAAATTCGGCGTAACTTTCGTTGACGCCGAATGGACAGGAGATTATGACCTTTCTTTGGATACAAAATTTCAGGCAAAGAGTCAGTATGATGAAGATGGAATAGAAGAAGTATATGAATGTATTTCAAGCGAAATAATTTACGATTCTCGGTTCAAGCAAAAGGTAAAAGGTAGAGAGGCTTTTGAAATTATCCATAAAGATTTTAAAGGTGATTGTATTTAATTTAAGGAAGAAAATGAAGATACATCAAATATTGCATAAGGAATTATATTTTTGCCTTTTAGAGGGAAACCAAGAACTAATTTTAGATATCTATTATCAAGTGAAGTTATATCGGTAACATATTCAGTGTTTTCCATAATTTCTGAATTAATAATAAATGTTGTACCGGTTATGCCAGTATTATAAATAAAATGTCCACCGATATAATCAACGTCTCCCCCCCCGTACATTTGGATATTTTTTACCGTTAATCGCCACCAATTATTTTCGGGATTAATATCTACTTTTAAAGAAAAGTAGTCAATGCCTTGATACGAATAAGTAAAAGTTTCACCGACTTTATATATCTTCGGTTCGGTATTAACAGCACTTTGCAAACTTTCAATAAGTTTCTGTTGGTTACTTGCTTGTTCAGTAAGTTGCGTGTTTTGAGCTTTTAAAGTATCTATTTGTTGCTCAAGCTTCTTAATTTCGGACAAATTACTATCATTGCTTGTTTTTAAAGTTGCAAGCAGAGTTTCAAGTTTACTTATCTCAGATAAATTGCTTTCATTCTGAGATTTCAAAGTTTCAATTTGCTGTTGTAATGCTTCAATCTCTTCGGTGTAATCTGTGCCGCCGGGCGTGATGTTTGAAATCTGGTCTTTTAAAGAATTGTTTTCGTTTTGTAAATCATTAATTTGATTTTTCTGATCGTCAATCTGCTGTTGCAGTTTAGCAAGATCGTCCGAGTAATCTTTACCCTCATTGCACGCAGTCATTGAAAAAACCGAAACAGTGCAGCAAGTTGCAAGTATTGTGGCAGGTAAAATTCTTTTAAAAAACTTATTCATAACAAACCTCAATCAATTATTTGATTAACTATATTTTATTCTAAATTCATTACAAAGTCAACAATAAATAAAAAATAAAACAAAAGGAGAAAAATAAATGCCTAAAAACGCATTTAAGGCGGGGGAAGCTCTTACCGCCGAAAAAATGAATACTCTGTTGCAGGAGGACAGGCTTGTTTACGGTTCGGAAGAAAGTGGAAACGATTACGTTTCAATTATGACGAAAAAAGCTGTAGAAGATGCTTTAAGTGAAAAATATACAGTGGACGCTGGTGCGATAGGAACAGCCGGCTTAGCGAATGGTGCGGTAGCCACAGACAAAATTCTTAATGCCGCCATTAATGAAAGTAAAATTGCTGACGGTGCGGTCACAACAAATAAAATTGTAGACGGAGCAGTAACTGAAAATAAAATCAGTTGTTTGGGAATTGACAATAATTTTATTGATTCGGGAGAATTCACAGGAACACAAAATATTTCTTTACCGAGCAACGTGTCGGGTAAATTTAAAAATAAATTTATGTTGTTCTTGTATTACGGCGTCGACAATAAAAATGAAAAATCGACCCACGGTGTTCATTTATTGAGAACTTACTTTTTTTACTATAACGCAGAGTCGGCGAAGTGGATCGCGGCTGATCCGGAGTGGCACAGTTGGTCGGCGTATGGTAGCAACGATAATTCACACGGATCGGCAAAAGTAAGCGTGGATGCCTCGGGTCGACAGATAGTAATAGAAACCACAGTAAGAGACGATTTACCGAATGGTAGATTTTATGCACAGGGCTGGCAGTTTATGTGATTGAGGGAATTAAAATGATAGCTAAACAAGTGGATATTACTCTTAACATAGACGGCACAAGTACTGTAACAAATTTTAAGAAAGGAGAAGCTCCTATTTTAATCTACAAAGAATTAAGTTCAACTGTATTCAATGTGACTTTTCCTGAAAAATTCAGAAAAGGCTATAAGTATTCGTGCTGTGCAGACGGTTGGGACAAACAATTTATATTATCGGGTATAAATGAAAAAGGAGTAGTAAAATTTATTTTACCCGAAGTAAAGAAAGACACGGTTAAACTTGGCTTTTGTGCTTATTTGGAAGAGCAGGACAAAATTACAAAATATGTTAAATGGCAAGGTGTGCAATGCACAATAATAAACGGAGGAAATAATTATGGCAATTTATAATTGCGAAAAATATTTAAAGCTTATTCTTGGAAACAATGGAAGTTGTATGTTGAACGGCAGCGAGACAGAATCTTATGTAGGGTTCCCTGTTGCAGGGGAAAGCAATGCGTTTGCGGTTGAAGTTGTTTTCCCTAAAGAATATAAAGATTTTGCTAAATCTGCTTATTTAAATTTCGGAGATAAAAATTACCGTATGGTAATGATAGAAAATAAGGAAGCAGCAAAAGCAGACGGAACAAAAACATATTATTTTCTTTTACCGTCCGCAATAAACAAAGGGGGCGCGTTAGGTATAAATGTAGCCGCAAGTAACGACAGTTCGGATGTGAATACAGAAATGTTGGTTAAATGGAAAACTTTCTACATAACCGTTTTAGATGCGCCTGTTACATATGAATTGAATCTTCCCGCAGACCACGATTTGTTGCAGTATTTGCAAGAAAAAGCAGAAAGCGCATACGATTATGCTGAGCGTTTAGATGAAAAAACTATAAAAAAAGATTTGCTGAATTTTATACCGCAGTCTTTTACCGAAGTTTATAGCGGAAAAGATCGTTATATTCAATTTGACGGTAAAGAGCCTTCTACAGAAATTGATACAAATAAGCAAGTTCGGCTGAGCGCAGTTTCAAACAATAAAAACGGCGATATGACGCCTGAAATGCTTGAAAAACTGAATAGTACAAATGATTTAACCAACAAATTGGGATATAAAGTTATTACTGATGTCGAATGTGTAAGCGGTAACGGAATTAGCCTTAATTTTGCAAGCAAGAATCTTAAAACGGGTAATGTAGAAAATATTTCTGCAAATATACCTATTGCTACGACGACTTCAAACGGATTAATGTCTGCTACTGATAAAAGCAACCTTAATAAAATGGTGGTTTTGGATGACACCGGACGTATAAGCGAGGCTGTTCTTCCATCTTATGTAGACGACGTTTTGGAATTTGCAACTTTGAATGCATTCCCTGTAGCCGGCGAAAAGGGGAAGATATACGTAACGCTTGATACAAATAAAACTTATCGTTGGTCGGGAAGTAGTTATGTAGAGATAAGCGCAAGTCTTGCGCTCGGCGAAACTTCGGGAACGGCTTATCGCGGAGATAGGGGTAAAATTGCTTACGATCACAGTCAGGTTCGGGGGAATCCGCACAATACTTCAAAAAGCGAAGTAGGTCTTGGTAATGTTGCAAATGAAAGACAGTATTCGGCGCAGAATATGCAACCTTATCCTTTGGGTTTTGCTTCGGCGGACAATGATTTCAGTTGGGGCGTAAATATCGGAAGTCCGTTAAGAGTTTGGAATGAAGCAAACGGAGGTTCAATAGGTTTTAGGAAAAATTGCCCTGCAAATGGTAAGCTGTCAATAGTGGTAGACGGAAAGGTATACGTTGACGAAGGTCAAAAAGAACTTGCGACCCTTGATTCTCCTACGTTTACGGGTTCGCCTAAGGTTCCTACCCCGTCGCAGTCGTCAAACGATAATACTGTTGCAAATACGGCTTGGGTAAAAAATATATTAAACGAGGGCGGTATCGCTTTATACCGTCATAGGATACTACTTTCAGGTTCAAATACGTCTGTATCAAATGCGTTTACTTTGGGTCTAATCGAAGTATATACAAAATCCTCTCAACCGATAACAACGGTTGCAGGCGTTGCGGCGGCGCTTGGCATTACCGGTAATATGGAATTAGTACCGGTTTCGGGTTGTGCCGAAAACGGAAGCAATCATACGGTTTTATGCACAGAAGCGTGGGTTAGTCCGTCAAGCATTACTTTACACGGTATGTATTTCGGTTATTCCTCCGGTAACGGTATAATTGAAAGAGTCAGTACAACGGTTACAAGTGTTTCCGATAAAGTTTCCTTAGTACAGTAATCGGAGGGGATTATGTCATTAAAGATATACAACAACACTGTTTCGGGAGATAGTAAAGTAAAAGTATATACCGATACGGATGCACTGAAAATGTATGGCAACGATGCCTGGCGTAAAAATGCTGACGGCTGGGAAATATTGTTCTCTGGTTCTGCGGAATTTAATTGGTCGGGAGGTTTGGATTTTGAAGGTCATAATGCCAATGATAAAATTTATTTAACTGCCGATATTACGTTTTCGGAATGCGTAGAGGGAGGTAGCCCTAATTATTTCAGTAATCCAATAAATACTTGGCTTTTACCGACAACTGTTGATTTTAACCAAGCAAACGTATATTTTTCAGTTAGTAATGGTAGGCTTAATTTTACTTTTAATTATCATATTTATGATTTTAAGGGAATTAAAACTTTAACAACTCCTACTAAGGTTGTGATAAAAGAAATCAGGAGAAAAATATGAAAATTTCAGTAATTATTCCCATACATAATTTAGAAAAAGAAATATCGAATTGCCTATACAGTTTATACAATCAGGACTTTGAAAAAAGCGAATACGAAATATTATTGGTTCTCGATTCTATAACTGACAATACGGAATCGGTAATCAACAAGTGGTCGGAAAATCATAAAGATTTAAACCTTAAATTGCTTATTACAAACTGTCGCAGTGCCGGAGGTGCGCGAAACGTTGGGCTCGATAACGCCACGGGACAGTATATAGCTTTTGTCGACGGAGACGATTATCTTATAAATAACTCCGCCTTAACCCTTTTATACAATGCTATTCAGGGCTTTAACGCCGTCCGCGTTATGACGCATATCGTCAACGACCAAAGAGGTAACTTTTCTGAACGGTTGACATTGTGGCTTCATTTTTTCTCAAAAGAATTAATAGGAGAAACGAGGTTTAGGGAAGAACTTATGATCAACGAAGATTATGAGTTTGTCAAAAGAGTCAGAGATAAAGCTGAATATAATGAAAACCAAATTAACACTCCTTTATACTTTTATAACTACGATTTTGAACGTATGGCAGATAGGATAGTTAAGGTTTTGCAAATTTCACGCGAGAGAAAAGAGCAGGGCTTACCGCCTGTATATGTGTTTGACGAATTTAAACCGCAAAAGCGCAAATAACTGAATATATGAATTACATTCTTAACGAACGTTATAATTTTGATTTTATGCGTATCCAATTTAACGATTCATATCATATCGAATATTGCATTACTGATATTTGTAATAGGAATTGCGTCTCGTGTTCGCATTTGGCGCCGCTGGCTAAAAAACCGAATTTTGTAAATATCAAAGATTTTACTAAAGAAATAAATATTTTGCGAAAAGTATTGTCGGACGTGCATACGTTTTGGCTTACGGGCGGTGAACCGACGCTGCACCCGAAATTTTTAGACTTGCTTTTTATTTTGAGATATGTTTTTCAAAATTGCTATATCGGAATATATTCTAACGGTCAGTTTTTAGAAAAATATAGAGACGATAAAAGTTTTTGGGAATTTGTAAAAGATAACGGTATTGTTTGGGCTATAACCAATTATGATTACAAATCTGAATACATAGACGCAGTTTTTAAAGAAAACGATTGCTTTAATAATCTTGTATATGTTCATAACGGCAAACGGTTCTTCAATCTGACTAATTATTCGTGCAATCAGTCTGTGTCATTGGATAAGTACCAAAAATGCGGGTGGGAGCGAAGTAAAATAAATATCCGCAACGGTAGGATATTTAACTGTCCTTCGGCGGAATTTGTGGATTTATTCAATGGTTATTTCGATTTTGATATTAAGCTCGGCACTGAAGATTACTTAGTGATAGACGAGCGGCTTACACGGGAAAAGATTGAAAAATTCAGAGGTCCGGTTCCATTCTGTGCAAATTGCGATTTAACTCAAAGATACAAAAAGTTTTTTATAAATACAAACAGTAAAAGAGAAATACAAGAATGGTCAAATTTTAAACAGGAGATAAAGTAAATGGAGAATTTGAATATAATTCTTTCTATAGCCGGTACGGCATTGGGTTTATTGATAACAACGCTTACATTTTTAAGTAAGTTTATAAAAAGCGCGAAAGCAAAAAAATTTACCGAACACTTAACGCAGATTGGTAATATGATTTTACCTTATATTGAAGAAGCCGAAACATTTTTGCATTTTACAGGTGAAGAAAAGAAACAATATGTAATGACTAAGGCAAATCAATTTGCAATAGACAATAAAATCAAGTTTGATTGCGCCGCTGTAAGTGCAAAAATAGAGGAACTTGTCAGTCTTACTAAAAAAGTAAATACAAACGGTAAGATAATAAATAACACAACTATTAACACGCAGAACGCAAAATCTATTTAGTCATATCTAATCCGATAAACAATATACGTTTATCGGATTATTTAAAAATCATTTATGGCATAATAAACATGGCATATATAGTCATAAATAAAATTTAAAATCTAAAAGTTTTTAAATAAAAAAAGTTGCGTAAATACGGTTGACAAACATCCCTAAAAGTCTTATACTTTAAACGTAAATAAACATATGTTCGCTAAATTAGAAGAGGAGGGAAAATTTTGGGTGAAATAGTCAACAGTGGTTTTATACAAATGTATTGTGCTAATTGCGGAGTAAGAGTATCTGGTTTTAAGGGCTATGATGGAGCGGTGCGTATAAGCTGTCCAAGATGTAGGGTAAAGATATTCAGCAAACAAAAATCTTCAAAGGTGATAGATATAAGACTTAAAACAGTAAATTGATTAAATAAAAACTGAATATTATCGTGTATGTACACCGATTCGCGGGTCGTTATTGAAAGAGTGTAACAGGTAAATCCCACGACAAGAACATACATAAGAGTTTGTAAAGCACGGCAACGTGCCAAAGCGGAAATGTAAACAATCCGGCAAGCAGATAAAATCCTATTTTGGGTTTAGTCTGTATGCCGGATTTTTTTATTTGCCCGATTGCAAGGATTTTATCGTCCAAGCAGTCGGGCTTTTTTGTTTTAAGCCAAAATCGTCTGATTGCGATTAAGTAAAAAAATCAAAAATCGGAGGATTTAAAAAATGAAATGGAACGACGGAAAAGAAAGGGCACTGTTTGAAAGAGAACAAGCGAAGCTAAGCAAGGAATTACTTGCGTCGGGAATGACGGAGGAACAAATTCAAATCTTGCGAAGTTGTGACGAAGATTGGTATAGGGGCAGGCGGCGCGAAGCTCGTCATACGCAAAGTTTGGATATTACGGCGTTTGATGAGGATGACTTCGACAGCGACGCAAAGAACCCGTTATTAAAGAAATTCTTACATAATTTTTCGATAGAGGATAAGCACTTTGAAACCGATCGTTTCGGTTGGATAGAGCAAATCGGAAATAAAGACTTGTATATTGCGATAACATCTTTGTCTGATTCAGACAAAGAAATATTAACAATGCTTTTGTATGACGGAATGAAACAAAAAGATATAGCTGAACAAAGAGGCGTAAAAAAGGCGGCAATGTCAAGAAAAATCGGTCGATTAAAAGAATTTTTAAAAAATTTTCTGCAAGATGTAAACTTTTAGGCTTCATACTTGCCTACCACTTGAGAGGGATTGAACAAATCCACGAAGAAAGGAGCAGGGAATGAAACTGAATATTAACGGTTGCCGTAGTTTTTGTAAGAAACACGGTATTACAGATTATGTAGAGCTTGCGAACAGTTTAGGTTTAAGCGTAGAAGTTGTCAGATTGCTTGAACAGGGCAAACAAATTGGTTATGACGCAGTAAAAGACATTTACAACAAGCACGGCGAAAAAGCGGTTGTGAAGCTCATCGATTTTGAGGAGGAAACGCTGAATGGCTTTAAAAGCAAATACGTTCTTGTCGGAAACAAATTTTACTGAGTATTACAAAAACGGCTTAACTTTAAAAAGCCGTGTACTGAAACGTTGGCTAAAACGCAAACGGTTTACACAAAGTTTTGTTGCGACGCGACTCGGAATGGATAAGCGTAAATTCAGACGCAAATTGTATAAACATTGTCGATTTAATAAATCCGAAATTAAGGCGTTTGTACGTTTGCTTGGGGCAAGAGCGTCAATATCTGTTATTTGGTTTCCGAGCTTACAGGAAAAAAGACGAATACAAAAATATGTATGGGAGGGGCAAATGAGTTGCAAATTTAATTCGGGCACAGAGCAAAGCCTTGAAACACCTATAGAAAAGAAAGCTCGCAGAATTGCGGAACAGGAAAAAGAGTACAGCGAAGATTGGGAGCAAAGCGAAGAATTTGAAAATTTAATCTTTGATTCGGACGAGCTTCCGAGCCGTAGGTTTATGCGGAGGCGAAATGGCTAACGGCAGATTAACGGAACGTAATGAAGCGATTTCGGAAATGCTGTCGGACGGCGAAAAACTCAAAAACTTTTACCGTTTTATAGCGCAAAATCCGCACATCAATCTTCACGACTCTTGTCAGATAGTCATTGAACGTCCGAACGCTACGGTTTGCTATTCTTTTAACGAATGGGCGGCAATGGACAGGCGAATTACGAAAGGCAGAAAGGGTATAGCGTATTACGACAACGACGGATATAAGCAGTTCGTTTTCGATGCGAACGACACGCACGGCGATAACCGTTATTCCCGCCCGATACTTCCTATGAAACGGTTGCTCGGCGGCTTGGACGAGCTGAACGATACGGAGCTTGCGGACAGCGAGCAGAATGATTTCGACAAGATTCAGAGCGGCGTACAGCGTTATTTACAGGAACAAGACGAACTTACGGGCGACGGGGAACGGGATAGATTACTGATAGACGG
>CAJUMW010000019.1:0-23722 GCA_910587625.1 uncultured Christensenellaceae bacterium | reverse complement strand
GTATTGCCTATTCGCTTTACTCAAAAACGGGTTTCCCGAAAAGCGCGGGTATAAGATTAAGCGGGCTTCCATATTCCTATTCGGAAAATGCGGATTTCGTGAAAGAAGTCTATGTGCGGACGGATATGTTTGTACAAGACATAGAAGAAGCCTACCGCGAAAAGCAGTACGAAGTTAATGTTATAGACGATGCGGACGAAGAAACGGTATCGGACGAGCCTATAATAACCGTTGAACAGCCGAAAGAAAATAAAATAGTCTTTTCAAGCGCAATAGAATTGTACGCGCAAAATTACGTTATTTTAACGGATTATAAGCGCACGGACGAAGCGGAAGAAACGCATATTTACATAGGCAAAACAGAGAATTTAGATGTTGAAACAAACGAGTACGATAATTCGGACAACAGCATTATTTACGTTACAGACAGACCGCAGATGCCGTATCTGTTATATGGTAAATCCTATCCGCAAACACAGCAGGAGCTTATAGACGACGGCACTTTTACGGCAGAAGATTACGCGGAGTATAACAGACTTAAAGATGGCGAATTAAAAGATATTCTTACCCGTGCCGACCTGAAATTCGGAGTAAAAACGGGAAATGCGAACAGTGGCGTGCCGTTCAGATACCCTGATTGGCAGGATGAGCCGAAACACCCTATGTATCCGTTGTACAAACGGTATATGGAAGCGCAGAAAGAGAAACCGCAAGCTATTGTAATGGTGCGCTTGGGCGATTTCTACGAGATGCTTGGCGATAGCGCGGTCATAGTGTCGAAACAATTAGACCTTACGCTTACGGGGCGCGACGTGGGGTTACCCGAAAGAGTGGCTATGTGCGGCATACCTTATCACGCAATAGATAGGTATTTGTACAAAATACTTGAACAGCGCGACGTGGTATTGTTAGAGGAAGGTAAAGAGCCTATTTATATGCTTTTCCGCGAGGAATATCTTCGACAGCTTCAAGAGATGAAAGAAAAGCGAAGTGCTTTTATAGCACAATTAGTAAGAAACGAGCCTACATCGTTTGATGATGAACAGCCGGACGCAGACGACGATTGGCGTAGTGAGCTTTTAGCCGAGCTTGGCGATATGGATGACGAACAATCGGAAGAAAATGTCGAGCTTGACGATGACGATGAACCGGAAGATTTGGACGATTTTAACGAAACGGATGAACAGCCCGAAAGTATAAGCGAACAGCCGAAAAATAAAGTCAAAACCACACCGCAGAAAAAAGAAAAGGGCATAAAAGACCGCAAGCGCAAAGAAAAGCCGCAATTGTCGATGTTTGACTTGTTTAAACCGCAAGAGAAATCACGGTTGGAGCAAGTAATAGAAAAAGAGTTGAAATACGGTAGCGGCGTAGAACACGGTAAATTCCGCGTTTTTGATAAATATAACGAAAATCCAACGATAAATGCGTTTATTGAATTTCTTAAAAAAGAATACGGTTGTGGCGGACACGGCAGTTGGGGTGGTACGAGTCAAGAGCACAGCAAAAAAGGAATCAAGATTTATTTACAAAGTGAAGAAGGTGAGTATCTTGTACAGACTTTTTTGAAATGGCCCGAAGTAGCTAATCGCATAGCCGATTTAATAGACGATGATAACTATCTATCTGAACAGGAAAAGCAAAAGTACGTCGAATATAAAGTCGAGCAAAACCGTCAAAAGGAATTAAGGGCGGAGGAAGAACGGCAGAAGAATGATCTCATAAACAAAGTTATATATTCTGCTCAAGACAATAGAAAACAGCATATTTTAGATGCATATGCGAACACAACAAAGCTCGTTGACTTTTCGGAATTTCTGAAAAACGAATATGGCAATTGTAATGAGCAAGGTGAAGGTTATTTTGTGACGTACAATTCTCAAGGGATATGGATATATAAAGACAAAAATCAAGATTATCCCAATAAAATTTATCTTAAATGGGAAGAATTTGCGGACAAAGTATGTACTTTAATTGAAAATGATAAATATATTGAACAACCTGAATTGGAGTTACCGTCTGATGAAGTAGTTGCAACGAACATATTAGACGAAGCGAAGAGCGAAGTTGTACCTAACGATAGATTTGAAAAAACAGGTAATCGCTTTATAAATCTTACGTCAGAAGGTAAAGAATTTTTCAACGAATATCAAAAAAGATTTACCAGACAACCTTATGGTTCGCCTTGGGGCAGTGCTCAGAAATGTAAAACCATAGCAAAAGGTATTTACGAAGTTTCTACGGCAGGTCATGGTGGAATAATGATTGACACACAACTTGCTAAAAATATTTTATCGCCTGAAGCATTAGAGGAGTGCTTTAAGGAATATGGTTGCTATTGTTTTGAAGAAGATTTAGATGCTTGTGTTGCTTTACGAGAATTATATGATAAAGGTATTTTAACAAATACAAGCAAATATTTTGCAGATTATTATGTAAAGTCAGAACGCATAGAAGCGAATAGTGGCAATGTTTTGTACGCTAATGCAACAGAAGAAGAAAAGACCGAGTTTATCAAGTATTGGAATAAATGTATTAACAAGACATTATCGCTTTATAAAAAAAACTATTGGCAAGCTCATGAGCAAATTGAAGAATCAAGTGAACAAGAGGAAAATACTGATTTAAACGGGATATTAGACCAAAACGAACTTGGTGGAGCAAAAACAAGGTTTAGAAATAATATAGCGGCAATTAAACTTGTAAATAAACTGTATTCAGAAAACCGTCAAGCAACAGAAGCAGAGAAAAAAGTATTATCTCAGTTTGTGGGTTGGGGAGGATTATCACAAGCCTTTGATGAAAACAATAAGCAGTGGCGGCGCGAGTATAACGAGCTAAAAGGCTTGTTATCTAACGAAGATTACGAACAAGCGCGAAGTAGTACCCTTAACGCATATTATACTCCGAAAATAGTCATAGCAGCCATTTATGCGGCGCTCAACCGTTTCGGCGTAAAAGGCAACAACCGTATTTTAGAGCCGTCTATGGGAACGGGGAACTTTTTCGGTTATATGTCGAAAGAAATAGCGGACGGTAGCAGACTGTACGGCGTGGAGTTGGATAATCTCACGGGCAGAATAGCGGCGAAATTATATCCGCAAGCTAACGTACAGATTAAAGGCTTCGAGGATACGAGCTTCCCCAATGACAAGTTTGATATTGTAGTGGGTAACGTGCCTTTCGGCGGTTACGGAGTCGCGGACAGCGCGTACAACCGTTACAACTTCAAAGTCCACGATTATTTTCTTGCAAAAAGCATAGACAAGGTAAAGCCGAACGGCATTGTAGCAATCGTTACAAGCAAAGGCACAATGGACAAGCTCAATCCGAGCGCGAGAAAATACGTTGCGGAACGCGCCGAGCTTTTGGGCGCAATAAGACTTCCCAATACAGCGTTCAAGCAGACGGCAGGAACGGAAGCCGTAGCGGACATATTGTTTTTTCGCAAGCGCGAAGAAAAACTAACGGATTTGTCAAGCGTGGAGTGGCTTGGTACGGGCAAGACGGATGAAGGGTATGAGATAAACAACTATTTCATCAAACACCCTGAAATGGTACTTGGTACGCTTGCCGAAGAAGTCGGATTGTACGGCGGCAAGGACGTAACCGTTATACCGAACGGGCGCGAATTGTCCGAAGCGTTGAATGAAGCCGTAAAGAATTTACCGCAGAACTTTTATACCGTTCCCGAAACTTCGCCCGCAGCAGAGCAGGAAATGCCTGTTTTTGACGTTAAGCCAAACTGTTATCAGGCAATAAACGGCAGACTGTATATGCGCATCGGGGACGAGATGCAGGAACAGCGCATACCGAGCTTTCCGAAAGACGCATATCAACGCATTTGCGGAATGATAGCTTTGCGCGAAGAATTACATCATATTTTGGACTTGCAGATACAGGGTTGCTCGGACGAAGTATTGGAGGAAGAACAGAAACGTCTGAACGTTCAGTACGATTTATTTGTAAAGCGGTACGGCGAGCTTAATGGTCAGACGAATACACGGCTTTTCAGTGAGGACGGGGACAGCGCGTTATTGCTTGCTTGCGAGGAAGTAGATAAAGAAAACGGCAAGATAAGCAAAGCGGACATTTTCTTTAAGCGCACGATTAGACCGTATATTGTACCTACAAGCACGGACGACTGTTTTGAAGCGTTGCAGATAAGCAAGAACGAGCGCGGCAGAGTAGATATTTCTTACATAGAGGAGCTTACGGGCAAAAGCTATGACGACGTATTATTCGAGCTTGGCGATGCGGTATTTCGCAACCCAGAAACGACGGACAGGACGGACAAGTATTCTGGCTTTGAAACGAGCGAGGAATATTTATCGGGGAAAGTGGTTGCAAAGCTGAACACGGCTCGGCGGTACGCTGAGCAATACCCCGAATATCGTAGCAACGTCGAAGCGTTGGAAAAAGTACAGCCAACGCCATTAACGGCAAGCGAGATTTCGGTAAGGCTCGGACAGACGTGGATTGACAAAGAGATTTACAAGCAATTCTATATAGAGCTTGTCGGCGTAAATTGGTGGGATCGCGGTTATGTTGAACTATTTTACAACCCTCATGATAGCAGTTGGCGGTTAGACCAAAAAGATAGCGTAAAACTTAATACTCAAATGAAACAAAAGGAGGTTTACGGAACAAAACGTGCGCCTGCATACAGGCTTTTTATGGACTGTATGAACTTAAAGGCAACAACCATTTACGATACTGTATTGGATGCAGACGGAAAAGAACGGCGCGTATTAAATCAGGCGGAAACAATCGCGGCAAGGGAAAAGCAGAATAAGATTAAAGAAGAATTTGCAAACTGGATATTTGCTAAACCCGAACGCCGCGAGGAATTGGAAGCAACTTATAACAGGCTTTTTAATCAGATACGTTTACCGAACTATGACGGAAGTTATTTGAAATTTCCCGAAATGAATCCGGCTATTGAATTAAGACCGCACCAGAAGAACGCCATACACCGAATAATTACAAGCGACCAAAGCACGCTTTTACACCACGTTGTAGGTAGCGGAAAGACCTATACTATGGCGGCTTCGATTATGAAAATGCGTCAGCTCGGCTTATGTAAAAAAGCTATGGTGGCCGTGCCTAACCACCTTGTACAGCAGTGGGCAAGCGAGTGGCGGAAGCTATATCCTAATGCTAAAATTCTCGTTGCGACAAAGGAAGATTTAGAAAAGAGCAACAGACAGAAATTCGTATTGAAGGTTGCGCTCGGGGATTGGGACGGAATAATCATAGCGCAGTCGAGCTTTGCGAAAATTCCCGTGTCGAAAGAACGGCAGATTAAAAAGCTAAACGATGAGATAGCGAGCGTAGAGGAAACAATACTCTACACTTGGCAAGACCAAGGTATGCCGCGCGGCGCGGTAAAGAACTTGGAGCGAATTAAAAAGACCAAGCAAGCGCAGCTCAAAAAGTTAATGGACGACAAGAACAAAGACGACGTCCTGACTTTTGAAAATCTCGGCGTGGATTATCTGTACGTAGACGAAGCGCATTATTATAAAAATTTATTCCTTTATACGAAAATGAATAACGTGGCGGGAATATCAAACGCGGCAAGTCAGAGAGCGAGCGACCTGAAATTAAAATGCGAATATTTACAAGAGATTCACGGCAACGATAAGGGTGTAGTATTTGCGACGGGTACGCCTATTTCTAACTCAATGGCGGAAATGTACACGATGCAGAGCTACTTACAGCCTACGGCATTAAAGGAAAGCGGAATAGATTTTTTTGACGGTTGGGCGGCGAATTTCGGCGAAACGATAACGAGCATGGAGCTTGCGCCGAGCGGTAAAGGCTATCAGGCGAGAACGAGGTTTGCCAAGTTTACGAACTTACCCGAACTTCTGATAATGTATCGCAGTTTTTCAGACGTGCAAACAGCGGATATGGTTAAGCTGAACGTACCAAAAGCAGAAAAGCACGTTATAAATCTTAAACCGTCCGATACTGTAATAGAGCTTGCGGAAAGAATTGCTGAACGTGCTGAAAAAATACATAGCGGATTAGTAGATCCGTCGGAAGATAATATGCTGAAAGTAACTTCGGACGGAAAGAAGCTCGCGCTTGACCCGCGCTGTTTTGTGCCTGATTCGGAGGATGAGGAAGGCAGTAAAATTAATGTTTGTGCGGACTACATATTTGATATGTGGCAAGAAACCGAACCGCTTCGCGGTACGCAGTTAGTATTCTGCGATATATCCACGCCAAAGAAGAAATTTGAAGATTATGAATACGGAAAAGATTTCGACGTGTACAACGACCTTAAATATAAGCTCGTGCAAAAGGGCATACCCGCAAAAGAAATAGCGTTCATTCACGATGCTAATACGGATGAGCAGAAGCAGACTTTATTTGATAACGTCAACATCGGCAAGGTGCGTGTTTTAATAGGCAGTACGGAGAAGTGCGGTGCGGGAACTAACGTACAAGAGCGGCTTGCGGCTTTACATAATTTGGATACGCCATATCGTCCCAGTGATTTAATGCAAAGGATAGGCAGAGGGGTAAGACAGGGCAATATCTATGACGTTATTAAAATCTTCACATTTGTAAAAGAGCGCACATTTGACAGTTACAGCTATCAGATACTTGAAACAAAACAACGCTATATTTCGCAGATTGATAGTGGCGATTTAACTATCCGCGAAATGGAAGATATAGACGAAACTACGCTTTCTTATGCCGAGATAAAGGCAATAACGGCGGCTAATCCGAGAATAAAGCGCAAAATGGAAGTTGACGCCGAAATTGCGCGGCTTCGTGTATTGGAAGGGCAGTATAAAAAGAATTTATATACTTTGCAGGACAAAATCCGTAAGGACTTTCCCGAAGATATACGAAAACAAGAGCTGTTAATTGAAAGAGTAACGCTTGACTTAATGCACTTACAGTCAAGTAAACCATTAGACCCCGAAGCATTTGAAATAAGCGTAAATGGCAAAGTTTATACGGACAAAAAAGAGGGCGGCAAAGCTCTTACAGACGCAATTTATGCCAGCAAACCCGAAACGGTTGTTGCTGAGTATTGCGGATTCAAAATAAGTATGAATCCTATGAAATCATTGACGGGTGAAAGAGAAATAACTCTTGCAGCTAACGGACAATACATAATCGGTGTGGGTGAGAGTTCGAGCGGCAATTTAACGAGATTGGACAACTTCTTAGAGGATTTTCCGAAACGTAAAGAACGTCTTGAAAACAGACTGAAACAACTAAAAGACGATTTGGAAATAGCGAAAGAACAGGTTCAAAAGCCGTTTGAGCATAAGGAACATCTGTCCGAATTGTTGAGCGAGCAAACCGAGCTGAACGCCGAACTTAACCTTGATAAAAGAGAAGAAAGTGCAGTAGTAGATGACGGAAGCGATTCGGACGACGGAGATAATTATAAAATGTTGCCCACGCAGGGAAAGTACAGGGAGGAAAAGATAATAGACGAAGAAGATAAAGTTGCGGCTATGAAAATCGAGGTGTTACCAGACTATTCTATAACGCAAGACGAAATGCACGAATACGGCTACATTTGGGACGGTATGCTGCCGTTGAACCGTAGAACAGCCTTGAAACTGTGGGGAATGGGTTTAGCTGTTTGCAAACTCGGCAATGACGACGACCATACCGAGATAGACGATTACAGTGATTTTAACGGCGTCGCTACAACGATATACGGTATAGAAAAGCCGGTATGGAAAAGATTTATAGAAAATGAAAAAACAGCTCCGTACTTAATGGCAAGATTGCACGTTGTAAGCGCGACAGGCAATATGATTTCGGACGAAATGGGTAGTATAGATGACAAGTTCATAGGCGAGTTTAAAGAGCAGAATTTCAGAGAACGTGCAAACTTAGAAGATTTCTTACCGTATACTGGACAACCTGAGAACAACAGAATTAAGCCGTATATATCAGCTGTAATAGATGAAATTACTGAACGTATATGGAGAAAAGAACTCAACATGTATGGTTGGACGAAAGATGATATTCCTAAATCAATAGCGGCGCATATTGCTGACGAAGAATTGAAAAAATACGCGGGGCAAATATTGAGTGTTGAATTTGATTTAGAAAGTGATGTAAAGGCAAGTGTAAGGAAAGAATATGGCACTTTTATTGATATGTTGCAACGTGATAAAAACGTATCGCCGACAGCAAAAAAGAAATTTATGTGCTTTTACTTATTCAAATCGGTTATAGCCGATGAAGAAATAAAAAACAATCTAACGCCCTATGACTATGCTGTTTTGAAAAATGAAAACGGACATATTCTTGAAAGTCTGCAAAAAGCGTACTACGAAAAAACCAATTCAGAGAACAATGTAACATCAATAAATGTTGACAAAGCAATGGCATTTATTAAAAGCTATTGCGAAGATTATCAAAATAATAAAGAGTTAAACATGAATTACAGAGAAGCGGTCATCAGTAGTGTTGGTTTAGAGTTCGACGCATTTATTAAAGAAATGCTGAAAAGTACTCCGCAAGAGATTTTAAATAATCACTATAAAGTACATTGCTTTGAAAGATTAAGCAGTGTCATAGAGGAAGATACAGAATATTTTTCGGACGAAGATTACAAGGCGTTGTATGAGGACAGAGGGAAGATGTTAGATAAGATTTATGATGGTTTTATCTTACCTAATTTGCTTGAAAGCAATGAGCCTACAAATTTAGACAGCTACGACGATACCGTAAATTGCATTAAAAGCTATTGCAGGGAAAATCATAAAGAAATTTATGAAAAGGAGGAGGCAGATACGAAAGTAGAAACTACCGAAAACAAAGCGGCACAACCCGTATATTTGGAAACTTGGGGTTATGCCGAAAAACACGGCGAGTTAGAAGATTACCGTAACTCTCATACATTGAGTGAAGAATGTAAACACGCCATAGACGAAGCAATCCGTAACAATTTTGACGGTATGCACTTAAAAAGTGGTTTTGAAGACGTACTTATCCAAAAATATGGAATAGAGCGCATAGCGTATCTTATCGCAACGACTATCAGAGCGCATGATTACGACGGCAGGTATAGCCACGCAAATAAGGAATGGGCTAATTCTATGCGAGTATCGGCAAGCGAGAACGAGCGTAATGATTGTATATTGAACATACACCCTGCAGTGTTGGACGGTTTTACGAATAGAATAAGGGAAAAGTATCTTTCGGCATATGAAAGACCAGCCGTGTTTTACGCCATCAAATCTGAGAAGGACGGAATAGAAGATAAATCATATTTGGCTGTTTATTTAGACAATGAAAGCGGCGAAATAAAAACTTTGTTAGGTAAAAACCTCAGAACGGAAAACGACATTGATGCTCTTGTTTATAAAGTTAATCATGATGAGAAAAATCGCAGAGATTACACGTTTGTGAAAAAAAGTTATGAGGAATTACTGAGTTTAAGTCAAACCATAAAAAAGGAGGAAAGTACAGAATTGGCACAGGACAAATATTTACACTTTACCGCAAGGGGCGATAAGGTGTTGAGCATTGTAAAAGACAGGGACGATAGAAATATCGCCATTATACAGAGAGAGAAAATAGGCGATTACGTTGTGGCGGCACGTTACGACACGACGGACGGAACGTGGGGAGCGGCAAAATACGATTTTACTACGCTCGAAGAAGCCGAGAAGTACAGGCAGGAAAAATACGGGTTTGAGAACACGTCGGACACTATCGAAAAGAAATGGCTTACTTGCAAAGTCAGTCCCGAAGCACTTATAAAAAAGTATCAGTTCAATTCGCGCTTTATGATGCCGCAAGGCAGCGGCTATGAGGGTTATGCTTACAGCATTTTTAATGACCGTATTAAAGAGGGAACTATAACAACGGATTTGAAAAGCGACACCCGCGAAAGAGCGTTGGTTATTCGTATTCCGGATAATCAGAATGTGGAATTGAGCGGTAACGGCAAGACCGTCGAAATAGAGCCGCACGAGTTTATCAGTTTGGTAAACGGAACGACGTCGGACAAGTATGAGCGTGAACAGCGATATACGATAGGTTTTCCGCCCGAAGCGGTTATAAAGGAATATGATTCTTCAATACTTTTGGCTATGCCAAACGATACAAAATATAAAGGTTATGTTTATTATTTACCGAGTTCAGTAATTTCAGAAGATAAGCGCAGTGATAACGGAACTCTTATTGCTAATATAGGAGAGAGCTTTAAGGTTACTTTACGCAAGAGTGAAGAAAAGGTAGAGCTTACGGCAAAAGAGTATTTGGAACTTGTAGGCAATAAAAAAGCCGATAAGTACAAGCGCGAGAATTCTGAATTGGACGAATATCGGCAGCAGCAGAACGAGGATGATAAAAAGTGGAATACGGTTAAGATAAGTGAAAACGCCGTTATTGCCAACTACAAAGAAACTACGCTGTTCAAGATGCCGAAGGGTGATTACGCGGGCTTTGTCTATTACATACCAAGCGGTATGGTACGCAAGGAAGATGACGGACTGTATTTGCGCGTACCCGAAGATTTTGTCGCGCATTTAAAAGGTGGTGACGAAAAGAAAGACCTTACGGCGCAGGAGTTTATTGCGGCAATCGAGGGAAAGACGGACGAGGACTACGAAAGCGTTTATCGTAAGCCGAGCGAAGAAGCCGTAAAGCAGTTTGAAAAGATAGAGGGGCAGCTTCGCAGGAACGTACCCGCAGAAATGCTGAAAAAGCCGAATTGGGTCGTGGTCAGAACACGCGAGAATAACGAAACGGGCAGACTTGACAAATTTCTTATCAATCCGCATACAGGCAAATTTGCAGAGAGCGATAGCCCCGAAACGTGGTCTGACTTCGATACAGCTTGCAAGTACGCAAAAGAAAACGGCGGCGTATGTCTTGCCTATGCGTTGGAGTGGGATAGCGATATTGCTTGTATTGACCTTGACGGCTGTATGCATGAGAACGGTGATTTTTCGGAAATCGCAGGGCAAACATTTAATGCGGCAAAAGGAAGTTATTGCGAAAGGTCCGTGAGCGGAAAAGGCTTGCATATTTTCGGCAAGACGAAGGGTGCAGATTTACGCTCTTTCAGTAAAGACAGAACAATGGAATATTATCAGGGCGGTCATTTTATTGCAATGACGGGCGATTATTACGGCAGTTCCGAGTTAAAGAGCTTCGATACACCTGAAATGCAGAGCATACTTACAGGCAAGCTCGAAAAGCGTACCGAGTGGCAGAATACGAGCGCGGGCATAGAGGGCTTGTCGTCTATGGCCGACAGAGAAATGCTTGAAAAAGCGTTTAAGGCAAAGAACGGCGATACCGTGAAAAGACTTTATAACGGCGAGGACTTGCGTGGAAATCACAGCAATAGCGATATGTCGCTTATGAATTATCTTGCGTTTTGGAGCAACCACGATATAGACCAGATGCTTCGCGTATTTTCTACGAGTGGATTATACCGCGCCGATAAGCCGCAGAGCTATTACGAGCATACGGCGATTAAGGCGGTAAAAGGTACGCCTTGTTACACGCCGCCAAAAGCAAGTAACAATAAACCGAGCGGTAACGCAAGCGGTAGCGACAGCGGTAAGGACAGCAAGTAAGTGTAGAAAAAAAAGGCTGTCTGCGAAGAGCAGACAGCCTATGGGTTGTAGGTTATTGTTCGGTTGAGATAAAATTGCCTGTTTTTTGCTCAGTTTTGAAAAGTTCGTAAATGTATGCGGCGCTTTCGCGGTATAGTCCTGTTGCCTCATCGTGCAATTTTTCAAAAGTTTGCGATTGATAAAAAAGATCTAATGCTTCATCGTATTCAACTTTATTATCATCAACGATAAACGCAATAATATCTTGAACGTTTTGGTCTGTAAGGAATTTTACTTTATCCATTGCACACCTACCTTTTTCAAAAAAGAAATTGCATTTTGTGAATGGAAGGAGTATTGATTGTTAGGTGCGGCGTATTTCATTTCTTTTAATAAAATTTCGCTGTCAATAAAGCCGCGCTGATATTGCCGAATAAGGGTTGTTAAAGTATCGTTGGCAACGGGACCGTACACGATTTCATACTTATTATCCGAATTACAGTCGGGCGAATGAATGTCCGTAAAATCGCGGTTACGGTTGTTGATGATAAACACCGCCCATTCTTTGGATGTGGTGGGGAAACTTTTTATTTTTAACGTATCGAGTTTGAGTAGGTTGTCAGGGGCTTCATAAGTTATAACGCAAGGCTCGCCGCCGAAAAGTCTGCTTTTGCGAATTGCCATAGCTTTTGCTTGATCGAAAAGTGTAGTGGTATAAAATCCGCTGCCGAAATCTTTGTAAGGTTCACAGAGCGATAAATCTAACTTGTCGAAGTTGAGATTAGTTCCGTGGTAAAGAATCACGCTACATTACCTCCGTTTTTGCGGCATATCAAAGCAAGGTCGTCGATGGCATCATCAATAGACAATAAATGCTCAGCATCGTAACAATCTTTCAAAAATGATATACCACCGTGCTGTTTCAGATAAAGGTATGCCTGTTTTGTTTGCATAGAGTATTTCTGAGCAAATTCGCTAATGCACATAACGGTGTAAGCTATTCGGTTTTTTATTTCTTTACTCATTGCACGCTCCTTTACAGCTATTATATATCAATACTGATAAAATATCAACCCATTTATTAAAACAAATTTTATTAGAGGATACAGATTGAAAAAGAAAAATAACTATGTTTCTGAATTTGTAATACCGAAAGGTTATGAACAATAAACCGAGCGGCAACGGCAAAGACGGTAAGTAAATGCGAAAAGAGAAACGGCTGTCTGCGTAAAGCAGACAGCCACAAGAAAAATTTACCAATATAATGAACAAGCATTACATTTATAATGAGCGCGATATGTACAGCCTTTTGAACCGGTAAATTGCAGAGCCTCTTCATCCTTAAAATAGGTTACATCAAGACTACCACAAATAGGACAATTGTGAGGATATAATGTGGATTTATTATTAATTACTGAAACAATATCCATAGAGAATTCTGGTTCCGAATGAATTTGACTAAAAGTTATTCTACGATAGCCTCTAATCCAAGATTCAGACCAATCAATTGGCATCAAAACCTGTTCTGCTCCGCCCGGTAAAACTGTACCGCCGCGTGTAATAACCGGTGCGACGATACCATAGTTGAGAATAGTCCCGACAGGAATAAGAATTTTAGCTTCATACATTCTTGTGCTTAACCATTGAGGATCAAGGGCAAGACGTAGTTTAACCTCAATAAGTGATTCTGCAAATTCTGTTGATGCAAAAGCACCTATTTTAGCTGCTCCGTTAATTTTGGTTCCGTCTTTATTACTAAATTGACCATATATACGATACACATAAAAAGGTTTAGTAGTTTTAACTGTTTTATATTCACTATTAAGGAAACTGTCCTTAATAGTTTTAGGTAAATTGGTTTGAGTAGGTAGAATTTCAATTTTGTCATTAATTATAGTTTTATATTTTTGATTAAAGCTTCCTGCAGCATAAGGCTGTTCTGCATCGAAATCATAGAATTTAAGGTTATCTTTGGTAAATTTAATTAGGCTCATAATTGAATTATTACATATTTAAAAATATTAATCAACAAAATCTAAAGGAGAAAATAATTGAAAAAGAAAAAGAACGGTAATCTCGAAATCGTAATACCCAAAGGTTACGAGATAGACGAAATCTTGGATATGGATGAGAGCACTTTGGGGGACGAATCGCCTATTTTACAGGAGGAGGTAAAGATAAAATTTGAGTGATAACGATAAAAAGAGCGTCTATGATAAACTCACGCCGCAACGTAGAAAACTCTATGATACATTGATGTCAAATATGGAAAACGACAACAGTATTTGGCGGCAGGGTTGGCGTGTTAAGGGCGCACCCGTATCAGCAATATCGGGTAAAAGGTATAACGGTGTAAACAGGCTTTTTCTTACGGCGGCTACAATGGAGCGTGGTTACAGCGATAATCGTTGGCTTACATACAACCAAATGAAAGAGAAAGGTTGGGAATTTAAGCGCGATGAAGAAGGGAACAGTCTTGGTAAAAATGCAGGAGTACCTATCGAGTATTTTTCGCTTTATGACAAGGAAACGAAGAAACCATTTGACAGGAATGCGCTTGATGGAATGACGGAATCCGAGCGAGATGATTATATGGATGAGAATGTAATCGCGCTTCGCAAATACTATTGTGTATTCAACGGTGACATAATAGACGGTATTCCCGAACGCGAGAAGTACAAACTTGATGCAAACGGAAAGAATAGCCGTGCCGAAGGTATTTTACAGTATTGGAGCGACAACGAATCAAAGATAATTTATGAGGGTGATAATGCATTTTATAGGCGCATAACCGATGAGATTCATTTACCCGAACGTAATGCTTTTGAAAGTTTGTCAGAGTTCTATTCTACTGCGTTGCATGAGGTGGCGCATAGTACAGGGCATGTGAAGCGAATGAACAGAGATTTGGGTGCAGGCATAAATACACCCGAATATGCGATAGAGGAGTTGAGGGCGGAATTTGCTTCTACTTTTTTGGAACAGGATTTGGGTATAGAAACGAGTGAAAATCACTTACGCAACAACAGTTCTTATATTAGGAGTTGGCGCGAACAGATTAAAGATGATCCTAACGTATTGTTCAGAGCAATAGCCGACGCAGAAAGGATTTGCAAGTTCATAATGGATAAAGAAAAGCAAATTCAAAAGGACATCGAGCCGTATGCGATAATCGAAGATGAGGACGAGTACGGTGAGAAAATTTACAACGTGCAAATGTGCGCGGAATATGGACAGACAACTTACGCTTTGAGCGGTTATCCGTTCAGGAGCAAGGAATCGCTGATGTCAGAGTTTGGTAAAATGCAGGAATTACCGTTTTGGGCGGATAAGGAGTTTAAAGAGGTAACGGTTGACGAGTTGGAAACCGAGAGCCGTAAACGCGCCGAAGAACAGAACGCAAAGGTTGAACGGTTAAGTCAAATCGAAGAAGAAAAATCGGAAATATTTATACCGCCAAGTGAAATAGTGGCGGCAGTGCCGGAAGAAACTGCAGCTATCGGAACGATAACCAAAGTTGAATTGGCGGGTAGAGGAATTGAAAGCCTTACCCGTATGGACGATAGGGACGTAGTGGATAAGGCAAGCAAGACTAAACATAGCGAAAAATTCCTTGCGCTGTTCAACGGCGAATCAATACTTGCGACGGAAGAACAAAACGAGCGGTCTTTAATGGCTCGGCTTGCAATGTACACGGCGGAAAATACGGAACAGCTTCTGCGTATATTCCGCGCTTCGGGACAGTTCCGCGAGGACAAGCCGAATGCTTATTACGAGAAAATGGCAAGGGAAGAAATGAAATTCGTTTCGGGCTTGAAACAACCTAAACCTGCCGTAACCGCCGCTAAGTCGGGCAGCCGTTTTTCAAATATGAAATCTTAAAGGAGCAGGAATATAGAAAATAATTACATAAAGCAGGGTGATTGCCTTGAATTAATGCGCGAGCTTCCCGATGAAAGCATTGATTTGATATTGACCGACCCGCCGTATGGCTTAACCGCATGTAAGTGGGATAAACCTGTTTCGCTAACGAGGTTATGGCAGGAGTATAGACGGATTATCAAAAAACACGGCGCGATAGTAATTTTCGGCAAAGAACCTTTTACGAGTGAACTCATAATGAGCAACAAGAGTTGTTTTAAGCATAAGTGGGTGTGGGATAAACGGCAGAGCGGAAGTTTTCAGTTAGCTAAATATATGCCGTTGCAAATAACGGAAGATATATTAGTATTTACAAGCAACGGAGAGAAGGTCAATTATTATCCGCAAATGCGTAAAGGCGAGTACCGAAAGCGCGGCGGCGCAAAAGCAACGAATAAAGCGATGGGTAAAGGATTTAATGCAGGGTTTCAGAATTACAGCGATGAATATTACCCTACAAATCTTCTTCAATTTAGTTCGCAGCGTAAAAACCGTTTGCATCCTACGGAAAAACCGATAGCATTGCTTGAATATCTGATAAAAACGTATTCGCGGGAGAGCGAAACGGTTTTGGACTCATTCTTGGGAAGCGGAAGCACGGCGATAGCCTGTATAAAGACTAAAAGGAACTATATCGGTTATGAGCTTGAAAGCGAATATTGCAGTATAGCCGAACGCAGAATAGCGGAGCCGGTATGGTAACGGATATTTACAGTACAGATAAAAAGTACAGCATCATATACGCTGATCCGCCGTGGCTTTATAATTTGAGAAATAATCACGGTACAAAATTCGGCGGCGGAGCAAGCGGGCATTACAGTCTTATGTCTAATGAGCAAATAGCGAAACTACCTATTGGGAAAATAGCAAACAAAAACAGCGTTTTGTTTTTATGGGTTACGTTTCCGTATCTGAACGAACAGTTGAAAATATTTGAGCGTTGGGGATTTGCATATAAGACTTTGGGTTTCAGTTGGATAAAGACCAATGCAAAAAACGGTAAGCCGTTTTTCGGGATAGGATTTTACGCAAAGAGTAATTGCGAGGTGTGCCTTATGGGAATTAAAGGCAGGATGAAACCTATTAGCAATAAAGTGTCAAGCTGCGTAATTACTCCGCGTCGAAGGCATAGTCAAAAGCCGGATGAGGTGCGAGAAAGGATTGTAGAACTATTTGGAGATCTACCGAGAATAGAGTTGTTCGCAAGAGAACAAGCGGATGGGTGGGATTGTTGGGGAAACGAAGTTTAAGATAAAAGGAGTTTTTGTGTGAAGATAAAAAGATTTAAGTTCAAGAAAGAATATTACGAGCTTATTAAAGAGCGTACAGACAAACAGGCGGGCGAGTTTATCAAAGGCGTGTGCGCCTACGTTTACGAGAGTAAGCCGTTCATTACGAAAGACGAGTATCTAAAAGGCTTGTTTGTTTATGTAAAACGCGAATTGGACGTTTCGGAAATGAACAGCGTAAACGGGAAAAAGGGCGCGGATAAACTTGCGGAAAATAAACGCAGAAACAAAGCAATCGGCGTAATTGTCGGAAGCGTTATGGTGTCAGGCTCGACGAAAAAGGAAAGCGATAAGCGTGAGTAAAATTCTATGCGGCGATGCGGCAGAGCAGTTAAAAACTCTGCCGCAGGAGTGCGTAAATATGTGCGTTACATCGCCGCCTTATTACGGGCTTAGGGACTACGGCGAACAGGGGCAAATCGGAATAGAGCAAACGCCGGATGAATACATAGCTCGGCTTGTAGCCGTGTTTGACGAGGTTTACCGCGTTCTTGCAAAGGACGGAACACTATGGCTGAATATCGGGGATAGCTTTGCGGGTAGCGGAAAAGGCCCGATGAGTTTGGCTGTTGCGGGGAACGGTAAAAATAGAGAGCTTTATCAGAAAGATAGTCGTATTTACGATGTGCCTAAAAAGTGGGAAGGAATAAAGCCGAAAGACTTAATCGGCATACCGTGGATGCTTGCGTTTGCGCTTCGGGCGCGCGGCTGGTACTTGCGCTCGGACATCATTTGGTACAAGAAAAACTGTCTGCCGGAAAGCGCGAAAGACCGCCCTACAAAGACCTACGAGCATATCTTTTTGCTTGCGAAATCGCGGCAGTATTACTTCGATTATCGAGCTATACAAGAGCCTATCAAAGAGGTAAGCAAAGAGCGTTACAAGCGCGGAAGAAGCGCGAACAGTAAGTACGTCGGGCATCAGGGTATAACGCAGGTAAGGGAAGATTTTTCGGACTTTGACCAACAATACCGCCGTAAGCGCGACGTGTGGGAAGTCAGCACGAACACCTATAAAATGGACGAACACTTTGCTATGTTTCCTGAACGACTTATAGAGCCGTGCATACTTGCAGGGAGCAAGGTCGGCGGCGTTGTCTTGGATCCGTTCTTCGGTAGCGGCACGACGGGCGCAGTTGCCAAGCGTTTCGGCAGAGATTTTATCGGGATAGACCTGAACGCGCGATACCTTGAAAAAGCGAAAGAGCGCATAGATAAAGTTATCCCCGAAATAGCATAGAGAAGCCGTAACTTAATGAAAGGGACAGTAGGTGGGAGTGGGACGATTTCACGAAAAAAGGTAAGCAGGATAAGGAAGGTGGGATAAATCCCGCCTTCGAGCGGCAAAAGGTGGGAAACCCACTTTTGCGTGTCTGCGACCTTGGGAGGTTATAACTTGGCAGAAAAGGAAGCGAAAATCGGCGTAGAAAAGCATATCCGTATTACGGATGAAGAAACGAACAGGCAGATAGATCGCGTATTGAAATTGCCCGAATACAAGAGCTTTAATCAGGTAGTAAACGATGCGCTGTTCTACGGTTTACCCATTCTCTGTGAAAAGCTGTTCGGGGAAGCGGAGTTATCGGAAGAAACTGCGCCGCCTTCGCAAAGGCAGAGCTTTGGCGGTTTGGACGAAAAGAGCTTTAACGTGCTTGTACGGCTTATGAAAGAAACGGTGTTGAATGTAACGATTAACAAGTCAATCCTATCGTCGCTTTTTCACGGTAAGTGCCTTGAATATAAAGGCTGTAAAGTGGATGCGGAAAACTTCGAGAGCGGCGTTATAAGCGATACGCCGGACTACCTGAACGATTACGAAATAAGCGGCTTAAAAAAATGCGGAGGTAATAAAAAATAAGCAATCAACCCGTAGTATTCAACGTACAGTACACGCCGTACAAATTGCCGAAAGGTGCAAGCGCGGACGAAATAGCAAAACACGCGGGAGAGCGGGCGTTCTACGATATGACGGGCGCGGACAACATTTTTAAATATATCACTACTGAGGGCAAACGCACAGGCAAATTTACCGCGCTTGAATACCTGCAAAAGAACACGGGTGTGTTTAACGATAAGGGTATGATACCGCAGGAGCAAGTGGACGAGATGAAGACGCGGCTGAAAGGCAATAAGGGACATATTTATCACGGCTTTATATCAATTAACGAGGAGCAGTCCTATAAGATAGATACCCCCGAAAAATGTATTGAGCTTATCAAGCGGACGTTTCCCCAATTCCTTGCGGACGCGAAATTCCATAAAGACAACGTGGACTTGATGTGCGCGTTGCACCTGGACAGACCGCATCACTTACATATTCACTTTGTCTTTTGGGAAAAAGAGCCGAAGTTCAAAAATAAAGACGGAACGCCGCGCTACCGCAGACACGGCAAGATAGACAAAAAGAGCATAGATAATATGTTCGTCCGGCTCGGTTTGTTTTTGGGCGAAAGGAAAGACAGAGTTTATAAAAGCCGAGATAAAGCGATAGCCGAGCTTAAACAGCTTTTAGGTATTCGGGCGGTAATGGCAAGTGATGAAACGATAAAGAAGGAAATCGTATCGCTCGCCAAAGACTTGCCGGAAACGGGACGGGTAACATACGGAAGCAATGATATGGAAAAGTACCGTCCGCGCATAGACAGAATAGTGCGGTTACTTATCGGTTCTGATCCAAAGGCAATGAAAGCGAACAGGCGGTTTTATGAAGCGGTAGCAGAAAGAGAGCGCGAAGTAAAAAACATTTGCGGGAAGCCGACAGCTTATTCTAATAAGAAGGTCAAGCCACAGGAAATGGAAAATGATTTGCCCAAATATCATAACGAGATAGACGAGGGCAATATTCACGTTATCGAGGACTTAAAAGCGGACTACAAACGGCGGCAGGGAAATCTTGTACTTAAACTTTGCAAGTTCATAAAGCCCGAATACTTTGAGCGCAAATACAAATGTCGGGCAGACAGCAAAGGACTCAAGCGTTCGCTCGGCATATCGAGAAACAAGATAGACCGCGCTTGCAGAAAGTTTTTCAAATCGTTCAGTGCGGAAAGCGAATTGTTGGAAAGAGATTTTACCCGCCGCTTACAGGAAATCGAAGAAGAAATCGAGCGAGAGAGAAAGAAACAACAGAGTTCGTCGGATAGCGGAAACGGCGAAACAAAATAGAGGAGGTAACGAAAATTTGAATGAATAGAAAGGAAGCACACAAACACAAAAAGCGTAAGTCTTGGAAAACTTGGCTTATAGTCGGCGCGTTTGTTGCGGTGTTCGTGAGCGTTCTTGTAGCGTTTATTTTTGCGCTGTTCGGCAAGGATTTCGGCGGTATATTCGGTAACGGAAATTATTGGCTAACGATAGGCGTGGCAAACGGACTGTTGCTTATCGGGTTTTTGATGATGTACCGAATAGACGCGCAGAATTTGGCACTACGCGAGAACGACTTGGAAGATACCGAGTGGCTTACGGTCAAACGCCTACGGAAGATGAAAGAGTTTACAGTAACGACTTGGGATAAGCAAGGCGCGAACGAAGACGAAATAGTTATAGGCGCGGAAAAGAAAGGTAAGTCGTTGGAAATTATATCAACGAGTCAGTTGCATGCTTTAATCGTAGGTACTACTGGCAGTGGTAAAACAACGGGATTTGTAGACCAGAACATAGCTATCTTGGGTAGAAGCAATGGTAAACCAAGTATGCTCATAGCCGACCCGAAGAAAGAGCTTTATGAAAAACACGCCGAGCAGTTAAAGAGTGAGGGATACACAATATCTACGCTCGACTTGCGAGAGCCGTACAGCTCGGCAAGATGGAATCCTATGCAGGTGCTTATACGGCGTATTCGTCAGGTAAAGGAATTGCAGAACAACCTACAATGCAAGGATGGAAAGTATTGTGCTTGCGGCGAGGTGTTCTTATCCTACGACGATGCGAGAACGAGAGTTCAAGAGCTTAAAGACGAAATCTTCGAGAACACAATGGACTTGGTATATACGCTCTGCCCCGTGCAGAACAAAGACCAACCCACTTGGGAGGAGGGCGCGAGAAACCTTATTTTCGGACTTGTGCTTGCGTTTTGCGAGGATGTAATAAGCGGCAAAATGGAAGAAAAACAGTTACAGCTTTTTAACGTGTATCATAACATCACTAAATATTGCTCAGAAGATACGACGGCGTTGAAGCAATATCTGTTAGAGGGCAGGGACGAATATTCAAAGGTGCGCGGGCTTGTAAACACCGTGCTAATTACGTCGGATAAAACGCTTACGAGTTATCTGTCCGAAGTCAATGCGTACATACAGCAATTAGCAGATGACGGAATACTCTCTTTGACGAGTGAGAATGACATAGACATTGTGAATATGGACGAGAAACCTAATGCTATATTCGTAATCGTACCCGACGAGCGGTTTACGCGCCACAGATTCGTAACGCTGTTTGTTACGCAAACGTACAAAGAGCTTGTGGAAAAAGCCAATCTGAATTTGCGGCGTAAGGATACGGACACGGCGATATTGAAGCGCAAAGCGTACTTTATTTTGGACGAGTTCGGCAATCTGCCCAAGCTCGAAAACATTGAGGGTATGGTAACGGTAGGACGAAGTCGCGGCATACGGTATCTGTTCGTCTTGCAGAGCTTTTCACAGCTCAATGCAAAGTACGGCAAGGACATAGCCGACATTGTAAAGACGAATTGTAACGTAAAAATCTTTATAGGCTCGGACGATCCCGAAACAAGACGTGAGTTTTCGGAGCTTTGCGGGCAGAAGAAGATCAAAAACTTTTCGGTCAATACGAGCGCGGAGGTAAATGCAAGCAGTAACACCGGCGCAAGCAATCAACCGCTTATAACGGTGGGTATGCTCGAAAGATTAAACGGTAACGAGAAAGGTGATGCCATTGTATCAGTCAGAGGATATGAACCGATTTGGTCAAGGTTTACGCCGTCGTATGAGCTTAAAGATGTGTATTTTGCGGCAGGGAAAGCAGACATAAGTAAGCGCGAAGCGAGGCTGTTTGAAAAGCGAAATTATGTTTTCGATATTCTCGGCGGCAGTCAGACGAAAGAGGAAGATGAACAGCTTGACGGAATAGACAAAAGAGAGCAGGAGCAAGCCGCGCAAAAGCCGCTTATAGACGTTGCGGAATTGGACAAGCAATGGAAAGCCAAAGTTGATGAAGTCCATAAGAAGATATTGAAAGCGGCGGAAGCACTATTGGAAGAAGATGCTGCGGCGCTTATCAAGACGAAGCTCGAAGATAAACTCACGCTTATCAGATTGTATATCGAAAATTATGACATAAGCGTACAGCAGAAATTGAGGGCATTGGCGAAATACTTGGAACAGGAATTGCCGAAGCTCTTGGAATTGCAGGAACAAGCAAAAAACAAATAAAAATTTATGGAGGACAAAATGACTAAAACAATTAAAACTACCATTGTAACGCTTGCGGCAAGCGCGGCGTTATTTTTAACGGGTTTTATGTGTATGGGCTTCACTTCGGCAAGTGCGGCAAGCGCAGACGAAGGTTGTAACCACGCATACGAACAGACGGAAGTTTCGGCAACGTGTACAGAGCAGGGCTATACGAAATATACTTGCGCGGACTGCGGCGACGAAAAGAAAGATAACTATACGGAAGCAAAAGGGCATAACTACACCGAATCGGTTGTAGCCGCGACTTGCACAACGGCGGGATATACCTTGTATTCTTGCGCTGACTGCGGTAACACCTATACCGAGCAGACCGAGCCTGCAAAGGGACATACCTTTGAAGTCGTAGTCGTGCCGAATACCTGTACGCACAAAGGTTATACCACGCACTTCTGTACGACCTGTGGCTACGAGTACAACGATAACTATACTGACGAAATCGGACACGACTATGAGAATAAAGAAGTCGCGCCCACTTGTACGGAAAGAGGGTACACCGAGCATAACTGTACCGTATGCGACGACGTTTACTTCGACAATTATGTGGACGCGCTCGGTCATACATACGAAGCGGTAATAACCGAGCCTACTTGTTTGGAAGGCGGTTTTACGACTTATACTTGCTTAATTTGCGATGATAACTATGTTGCGGACTACACCGAGCCGAATGGACACTCTTACACGGAAACGGTAAACGCGGCAACGTGCGTAACCTACGGCTATACCGATCACGTTTGTAACGATTGCGGTGACAGATTCGTAACGGACTACGCCCAGCCCCAAGGACATAAGTATTTGGACGTGCTTGTACCAGCAACCCCCGACAGTCTTGGCTATACGCGTCATATTTGCGTGAACTGCAATTACAGTTATTTATCCGATTATGTAACGAGCGGGGATATTGGATATATTCCCGAACCCGAAGAACCCGTGATTCCCGAAATTCATAAGCACGCTTACGAAATTCAGACTATGGACGACAGCGAGAATATGAGCCTTATCGTATTGCGCATTTGTAACTGCGGCGACGTCAAGAACGGGTATTTCAACGTAACCTTTACGGACGAGGACGGGAATGTAACCGAGAGCAAGGAAACGGGCAATAAGATTGATTATTCTGCAATGTTCGGAACGATAACAATCACGTTTGCTGACGAGAACGGCGAACAGATAAAGACTTTAACGGTAACAGCGAAAGAAAAACTCGTAGAACCTACCGAGCCTACTGAACCTGATACACCCGATAATCCCGAAAACCCCGATGAACCTAATGTACCGGACGAGCCTAACGAACCCGATATTCCCGACATACCCAAAGAACCCGAATTACCCGATGAACCCAAGCAGCCGGACGAGCCTAATCAGGACATAACTGAAAAGGGCGGCAATGGCGTTGCGGTTGCGTTATTCGTAATTCTTATCGTGCTTGCCATCGGCGGCGTAGCAGGATTTATTGCCTTTAAGAAAATCAAGGCAAAGAAAGCACAGAAATAAGAGGAGGAACAGAGAATAGTGT
>CAJUMW010000018.1:31357-34636 GCA_910587625.1 uncultured Christensenellaceae bacterium | reverse complement strand
TACAAAGTTGTTATTGCCGCATTTTTAAAATATAAACAAAAAAAGCA
The DNA here is from genome assembly GCA_910587625.1 of uncultured Christensenellaceae bacterium. Classification (GTDB taxonomy): domain Bacteria; phylum Bacillota; class Clostridia; order Christensenellales; family Borkfalkiaceae; genus Coproplasma. The sequence goes on along the minus strand of CAJUMW010000018.1, from coordinate 34,589 downwards.
AAAAAAAAGACTTGCCGTACTTGACAAGTCATAGTTGATTTTTATTTTGAGCAGCCCGAACAGGTTTTACAGTTTCCGCTGCACTTGCGTTGCGTCGCACCCGTTGCCGAAAACACTTTGCCGGAATAACTTCGCTCGGCAATATTTTTACAGTCGGGGCAAAGCACGGGGTCGTCGAATTTTTTTACAAGTTCTTCAAATTGCTTTCTACACGCCTTACAGCGGTATTGCAAAATAGGCATAGGTTGCTAATTATCCTTTTTTTCTTTTTTGTCCTTCTTTTTGCGCTTTTTATGAGTCTTGTTCTTAAAGGGATTGCCGCGTATCAGCGCGACTGCGATTATTGCGGTAAGCGCTATAGTTGCAATTACAACAAGCCAAAACCAACCCGTCTGTAAAAACGATACGCCGTTTTCTCCCGGTACGGGCATATTCATTCCCCAAAATCCCGCAATCATGGTGGGTACGGCAAGCAATACCGTAATTATGGTAAGCTTTTGCATAGAGTCGTTCGAATTGTTGGATATTATCGACCCGTACGCATCCATTGTAACGCTTAGTATGTTTTTATAAATGTTACAGGTTTCGATAGCCTGCTTGTTTTCGATGCTAACGTCGTCGTAAAGGTCCTGATAGTCCTCGTGCTTGGCAACGGCTTCAACCTTTGAGAGTTTTTCGTGAACGCGCTCGTTAGCGTTCAAAGAGGTGGAAAAGTAGACAAGCGAGTTTTGCAGGTCGAGCAATTGAATTATTTCGGCGTTCTTCATCGTCTTGTCGACTTCGTTCTGAATGCGGTGGTTCTTTCTGTCAATCTGTTTTAGGCAGTACAAAAACCTCTTAGCGTTGTTCAGCATAAAAGTCAGTGCAAAGTGAACGGGCTTGTCGCTGTAAACCTTTTCTCTGCCCGTAATAAAGTCTTTTAAGACGGTATTACCTTTCAAGCTTACGGTAATAATACATTTCTTATTATATATTATCGAAAGGGGGAGGGTGGTATAGCTGTCCCCGTTGGCGCCCTCTTCAAGCATAGGGCAGTCGAGGACGAACATACTGCAACCCTCGTCAAACTCCGAACGCGCGCGTTCCTCTTCGTCGAGCGCGGCTTTAATCATATCTTCGGCAACGCCCGTAAACTTAGCTACGTCCTCGCACTCGTCGTCGGTCGGGTCAATCATATCAACCCAACAAAAATCTTTGAAATTTTCTATTTTTTCGAGTTTGCCGAACTCGTTGGAAATAAAGTACTTAACCATAAGCTTATCCTCTTTATTTTTGAATAAAAAAATGCACGGAATAATTCCGTGCAGGATAAAACTCTTATACGGAACTAATCGTCTACAATATTAAGTTGCAACAACTATCCGGAACGTCCATTACTATCTCCAAAATTTATTGTAAAAGTATTATATACCATTATATTAAAATTTGCAAGCGATTGTTGCAAATTTAAATTACTCTATTTAAACCAAAGGCCTCCGCGCTTACCGTAATTCCCATAGGGAATATTAGGTAAGCCGTAGGCGAACGACTTTCTAAAATTCAACGGTAAACTTACTGCCCTCGCCAAGCGTGCTTTCGACGCTTATTTTCCAACCGGATTTTTGGCATATCTTTTTGGCAACGGCAAGCCCCAAACCAAAGCCGCCGTTTTTACCGTTGTGCGATTTGTCAACCGTGAAAAAACGTGAAAATACTTTGCTCATATTTTCTTCCGCAATGCCTATTCCCGTATCTTCAACAGTCAGCCCTTGATAGTTGAGCGTAACCGTAATACTGCCGCCGTCCTTATTGTATTTAATGGCGTTTCGCACGAGATTTCCGAAGATTTCGCTTAATCGTTCGTGTCTGCTCATTACGATTACGTTATCGTCTATTTTTTCTATTATCGCTATTTTTCTTTTGTCAGCTTCGGGTTTCAATGCGGCAATCGTTTCTTTTGCAAGCGCGGAAAAGTCCACTTCGTAAGGGGGTAAATCGTCATTGTCGATTTCGCTGTAATTTATGATACAGGCAATCAAATTTGTAAGGCGTTCGCTCTGCGTTAGTATTGTTTTATACGCCGTTTTTGTTTGGCTTTCGTTCATACCGCCCGCCTGTAATAATTCGGCATATCCGTGAATAGACGTGAGCGGCGTATTCATCTCATGCGTTACGTTAGATATAAATTCGTCTTTTGAAACACGCGCTTTTTCCACAAGCTCTTTTTCCGATTGTATCTCGCTCATTTGTCTTTGAATATTGCGGTTGCGCTCGTTGAGAATATCGGCTACGGGTTGCAATTCGGAATACTTGCTTGTAACCTGCGGATTGTTCGCGGCATCGCTTGCAAGTTTTTTTACGGGCGTTAAGATATAGTGCGTTGATACAAAGGCTATGACGGCGCACAATACGATAGCCAAGATGAAGAAATACAGTAATATAGGTAACGATTTTGCGAAGATACTCCAATCGGTATCGGTAAATATAGCAATCCGCACCAAATATTGTCCGTCGAAGTTTTTGCAAAAGTACACCATATTTTTACCGAGCGTAGAACTGCCGCGCACGGCAAAGCCTTCTCCGTCGAAAATAGCGTCTTTTATTTCCGATCTGTCGGAATGATTTTCCAAATCGTCTTCGGCAATACTGTCGGCAAGTACGTTGCCCTGCGCGTCCATAAACGTAACCCTTGCGCCGTTCAATTTTTCCGAAAAAGCGGCGGCACTTTGTTCGTTCAAATCGTCCAAATTCAAAGTTTCATCAAAGCTGTTCATATAAACGCGCAAATATTCTTTGCTGTCGTCTATGGACGATTTATAATAAACTTGCGTTGCCGCAAAAGAAAAGACAAAAAGACAGGCAAACGTAATTCCAAGCGATAAAATCCAAATGCGCCATTTCATAATTTGTACCCCACACCGAATACCGTTTCTATCTTCACGCCGAGCTTGCGAAGACGGGCAACGTGATTGTCGAGCGTTCGCGTTTCGCCTACGTCGTACCCCCAAACTTCGCATAAAAGTTTTTCACGGGATAAAACTCTACCGTGATTTTCCATAAAATATTTTAACAGCTCAAATTCTTTATGGTTGAGCGATACTTCTTTACTGTCGATTTCGCAGACGAAAGTTTCAGAGTTCAGCGTAACATTACCAACCGACAAAACGCTTTGTCGCTGTTTTCCGCGCAATCTTGCGTTTACTCTTGCCGTAAGTTCCAATACGGAAAAGGGCTTTGCTATATAATCGTCCGC
>CAJUMW010000018.1:0-31257 GCA_910587625.1 uncultured Christensenellaceae bacterium | reverse complement strand
TTGTAATAAAATTGTAATATCAACCAAATCTGCCGTTGATATAATCGTCTGTTTTTTTGTTCTGCGGATGAGCAAACAACTTTTTCGTTTCGTCCATTTCAATCATTTCACCCAAAAGGAAGTACGCCGTATAGTCGGCTATTCTGAACGCCTGCTGCATATTGTGCGTTACCATAATAATAGTCATATTCTTTTTGAGTTCAAGACAGAGTTCTTCTATTTTTCCGGTAGAAATGGGATCGAGCGCACTCGTCGGTTCATCCATTAAAAGAATTTGCGGCTCAACGGACAGCGCACGGGCAATACAGAGCCTTTGCTGTTGACCACCCGAAAGACCGAGCGCGGATTTATTCAACCTATCTTTTACTTCGTCCCACATAGCCGCGCCTTTGAGCGAGCTTTCGACTATTCCGTCCAATTCACTTTTGGCGCGTATTCCGAACGTGCGCGGACCGTATGCGATATTATCGTAAACGCTCATAGCAAGCGGGTTGGGGCGTTGGAATACCATACCCACGTTTTTGCGAAGACGGGATAAATCTGTTTTCCTTGCGTAAACATCGGTGTTGCCGATTTTGATTTCACCCGTTATTTTACAGCCTTCGATTAAATCGTTCATTCGGTTAAGCGATTTTATGAGCGTGGATTTGCCGCAACCGCTCGGACCGATTAAAGCGGTAAGCCTGTTTTTCGGAAAATCCATATAAATGCTTTTTAACGCGTGAAACGAGCCGTAGTATAAATTCATTTCCTTGACCGAAACGGCAATATCGCCGCTCAAATCAAATTGCTCTATAATGTGTTTTTTCATATCTTTTTTCTCCGATTAAATAACCATTCCACAAGTGAAACGAGTAAGTTAAGTATGATGACGAATATAAGCAATATGCTTGCCGTAGCGTAGGCTTCGTTTACTTGCAAGCCGTTACTCATAAACTTCCATACGAGAACGGCGAAACTTGCCGCGCTATCACCGTAACCTTGCGGAATAAAAGTAGATGCCGAGCCTACCGTAAATATGAGAGCCGCGCTTTCGTTTACAATTCTTCCGATAGAAAGGATAATCGACGTTATAATTCCCGTAATTGCCTGCGGCAGAACGACGACGAAAATCGTCCGCAGTTTTCCCGCGCCGAGAGCGTAACTTGCTTCACGCATACTGTCGGGAACTTCCGATAAACTTTGTTCGGTGCTGCGTATAATCGTCGGCAAAATGATAAGAGCCAAAGTAATACCGCCCGCCCATATAGAATAGCCCATATTCATACCGATTACAAAGAATACCATTCCGAACAGCCCGAATATTATCGACGGAATACCGGCAAGCGTATCGACGAACAGGCGTATCACTTTAACGAAAATGCTTCCTTTCTTTGCATACTCGTTCAAAAAGATTGCCGCGCCTACACCGAGCGGCAAAGCAAGCAACAGCGCAAGACCTATGAGCATTGTAGTTGATACAAAAGCGGGCGCAAGCGTCGTGTGTGCGTTACCGCTTTCCCCGAACATAAAATCAATACTCAAATGCGGAAAGCCTTTTACGAAAACGAATATTACGATAAATGCGAGAACGAACGCAACCAGCAAAGAAATAACCCAAGAAACTATCCATAGCGCATCGCAAGCGCTACCCGTGCGACGATAGCTTTTTAACGTATCTTTCTGATCGCTTTCTCTCAATCTACGAGAGAAGAATTTATTGCCGCCCTTGCTGTCCTTTTTTACAGCCATAAGGCAAAGATTAAGTATGAGTATAAAGATAAGCAATACGAACCCGTCGGCAATAAGCGCAGACTGTTCGGACGGCGTTGCATAACCCCAATTCTGTACGATATTGCTTGTGAGCGTGGTAAACGGCACGAACGCACCGAACGGATAACCCGAACCGTTACCCACTATCATCTGAACAGCCATTGTTTCGCCGATTGCCCGACCTATGCCGAGTATGATTGCCGATATAATTCCGCTCTTTGCGGCGGGCAGCAAAACTTTCCATACCGCTTGATTTTTTGAACAGCCGAGCGCAAGCGCGCCTTCGTAGTAGTGCATGGGTACTGCTTCCAAACTGTTTTTGGTTATGGAAGTTATTGTCGGTAATATCATAACCGAGAGAATAAGCGTACACGCCAAAAGTCCGAAACCCGCATTATTCGGGTGGAATATATCGACGAGTAGCGGCATTAAAAATTTATACCCGAACAGACCGTACACGATAGACGGAATACCCGCAAGCAAATTTACTATCTGCGTATATATCTTTTTCAGTCGTTTAGGGCAATAGAATACAAGCCAAATCGCCGTAAATACAGCAAGCGTACCGCCGAGCAGTACGGCGCATACGGTAAGAAAGAACGTGCCGACAATCATTCGCCATATCCCGAAAGTTTCCGATTTTGCCGACCATTCCGAACCGAAAATAAACTTGAAAAAACCTATATCACGAAAAGCGGGTATGCTTGCATAAAGCAAATAACCGATAATCGTAAACACGGCAAGAATGGAAAATGCCGCAAGGGCTATAAATATTGCCTTTGCGATATTTTCCTTTGAAAAAAACTTTGCCGTTTTAATCTTTGTAAGCGTAGTCATATCACTTTACCGAAATATAACCCGCGCCCGTTATAACCGTTTGAGCTTCCGCACTCATAATATAATCGTAAAAGCCTTGTGCCGCCGCTGACAGCGTTCCGTTTTCTTTGAGTACGATAACGAACGGACGTTGCAACGCATAGGTGTTATTCATAATGTTTTCCACCGTGCAAGCAACACCGTCTAAACTTACCGCTTTGACCGTACTTTTCAGACTGCCGTAAGATATGTAGCCTATGCTGTTTGTCGAGCCTTGTATCGCTTCGATTACGTTACCCGTTTCGGCAAGCGTGGCAACGCTCGTAGCGTAACCGTTTTCGATTTTCAAAAGCTCGTCGAACGCCGTGCGCGTTCCGCTTGACGCATCTCTGCCGATTGCCGCCGTTATCGAAGTATCGGGGATTGCCGTGCCGCTTTCATAGAGTGCTTTCACGTCGGTTTTGCTCACGTCCGTAACAGAACAGTCTTTGTTGACGATAAGGGCAATACCGTCCATACAAAGCGTATAGCCTTTCACACCCGTTTCGCTCGATTTCAATTCACGCGAAGACATACCGAAATCGTTTAAGCCGTTTTGCGTATCACTTATACCCGCGCCGGACGAAGACATATTTACCGTAATTCTTACGTCGTGCGTCTTTTCGTATTCCGCCGCAAGTTTTTCCATTATGGGTGTAACGGAAGACGAACCCGAAACGGTAATGCTTTCCTTTTTACTACCGCAACCGCCGAGCGCAGCCATAGAGCTACCGATTGCAGCTATGCACAATGCACTCATCAAAATTTTTGTCAGTTTTTTCATTTTTTTGTTTCTCCTTGAATTTTTTATTTTTTGTCGCTTGACAAGTATAGAATAGCAAGAAGAAGTAACAAAGTTAGTCAGTCAGTTGCAATAAATATGTAAAAAGAAACAGGACTTCGATTTGAAATCCTGTTCTTTTTCATCGCTTGAAAGTGCAACTCTTATAAAATTTTTGTTTTTTAATCCCTATGGGAATTGCGCTTTTGGCGGAGGCTTTGAATCGTTATATTAAAATCTTTCCTTCCATAAATGAAGTGAACAGTCCGTCAAGGTCAACGCCGCTGCTTTTGAACGCGGCAAAAAGGTTTTCGGGTGCGGCAATAGTGCCCTTGTTATTTTTGAAATATGATTTGAGGCAAGCCGCGAATTTGTCGTCGCCGACCGACTTTCTCAACATATCGAACATTACTATACCCTTGTTGTAAGCAATGTTGTTGTATTCAAGCTCGTTGGTATATTCCGAAAGGTGTCTGTGCATACGGGTGTCAACTTCACCGGTAAGCTGTTTATATACTGTGAAAAACGCTCTGTAATAGCTTGTAGCGGAGTTTACTATACCCGTCCTCGTAAACCCGTAAGTGGGGTTGTTTTCAAAGAACATAAGGGTGGAATACTCGGTAAGTCCCTCGTCCTGCCAACTGTCGTTTACCTGGTCGCTGCCAACCATTGCGTACCACCATTGGTGCGCGTTTTCGTGCACTATCGTGTAAACGTTGTTGTCCGAGTCAAGCCCGTCTGCAATCATCGTAAGCGCAGGGTATTCCATACCGCCGTAGCAAAATCCCGTCTGTACTACCGAAAGAGTGGGATACTCATATTTGCCGAAAGCTTCGGAAAAATATTTTAAGCTTTCGCACGCAACGTTTAAGCTCGCCTGCGCGTTCTCGTCTGAAATATAATAATAGCTTACGTTTACGCCGTTTACTTCGTTGGAAACAACTTTAAAATTCTTGGATAACACAAGCGCGAAGTCGCGTGCGTTGTCAAGCGTGTAAAGGCACTTTTTTCTGTCCCCCGTTTGGCTTTCTGAAACGGGTTTTCCGCTTGTCGCTGCGGTATATTCGGGGGGTAAATCAACCGTAACGTTATAATTCGCGCATTCGGATAGAAACGGGTCGCCGCAGTAATAGTACGGCGTTTCTACAAAGCCCTGCGCTGAATACGCACATAAAACGGGGTAAAAATTGCCTAAATTTACCGTGTTTTCGGTTATGCCCGTGCGGTGATTTACCTTGGCTAATGTAAGGGTGTAGGATATCTTCAAATCGACGGTATCTTGGGGATATATGGGGGTCAACAGGTTTACGACAAGTATATTTTCGTCCTCTCCGACAATATCCCAACCGGCGCAGTTTTCTACGTTTTGTATCTCCATACCGCCGAAACTTTCCCCATCGTAATAGGCGCGGTTTTTATAAGTTTCCGATACGGGCTTAAAGCGCGCGCCCTCCCTGAAAGCGTTGCCGAAAAGGTTAAATTTTAAATCGTTTAATTCATTGTCGGTCGAGTTATAGTAACAAAAGTCCATACTGCCCGTCACGGTGCCTTTTTCCTCGTCGTAAATAATCAAAATGTCATAACTTGAAATATCCTCGCTGTCGGGCGCGCAGGCGGAAATTGTCAACGTCGCGCAAAACGCGCACAAAACAAGGATAAACGATAAAAATTTTTTCATTTTCTTCCTCTTTAAGGCTTTTAGCCTATCATATGCGCAAAAAAAATCAAATAAAACTTATTTAACATTTTTTTTCTGTTTTTAATAGAATAAACATATGGTATTCTGCATTGTGACAGGCAATAATTTAGACGAAATGGATAGTTTGCCCGAGTGCGACTTGATTGTTACGGGGTTCGGCGCTTTGGGTGAAGTCGATTATGAACGGGAATTAAAGGGAGAAACCGAAAAGTTTGAAGAAGTGGCAAGATATTCCAAAAAGTTTTCCTGCGGAATTTTTTCCGCCTGCAAGACAGTTAGCCGCGGACTTGTCCGCAAGTCCTGCGCAGTCGCAGACAGGGGAAAGCTGCTCGGAATTTCCGATATGACTCACGTTCTCGACGGGGAAGAGTATAAGAGCGGAGCAACGCTCGGGCTATATAAAGTTAACGGATATAAAATAGGGCTGTGTATAGAAAACGATTTGCTGTTTCCCGACACCATAAAAAGTCTGTCGCTGTGCGGCTGCAACGCTGTGGTTGCACTTATGGAAGAAGTGAGGGACAATATACCGCCGCTGCTCGTACGGGCATACTCATATCTGTACGGAGTGCCCGTAGTTCTCTGTGCCGGAAATACCGCTTATTTCGCGGATATATCGGGGGCAATTGCAACCTCAACGCAAAAATATGCGCTTTTCGAAGTAAGTCCGCAAAACCGCTATCATCTTGTCACAACGCGTGCAAAAGGCATTTCCGGAGAGTGCAAATTAGACTACTAAAAAATTTTGTTATTTTCAAAATTAGCTTGTATTTTGTAAATCTTTCTGTTATAATATAGTTTGTAAAATTATGCGGCGAGGATTGTTATGTACAGTATGACAGGCTACGGCAGGGGAGAATATAAGGATGGCGGAATCGAGCTAACCGTCGAAATCAAGACGGTAAACAACAGATACCTCGATATTAACGTCAAATGTCCGAGAATTTTTAACGCCCTTGAAGAGGAGATACGCCGTATAGTCCGCGAAAAACTTACGCGCGGACACGCCGACTTGTTTATATCGCTGTCGGACAAGCGTGAAAAGCAGAAAAAACTCTTTCTTGACGAGGCTACCGCAAATTCATACGTCAGCGCCGCAAAAAAAATAAAAGAAACGTTTCCCGATATCTGCGACGATTTATCGGTAGTAAATATTTTAAGGTATCCCGAGGTCTTAAAGGCAGACGACGCGTCCGCTGCGGACGACGAGCTTATTTCAGCCTTGAAATGCGCGCTTGCCGTTGCGCTGGATAACTTAAATGCAATGCGCGAAAACGAGGGAAAGAAGCTGGAAGAAGATATGCTTTCCCGTATGGACACTATTCAAAAGCTTGTAAGCGAGGTTGAAATGCGCGCGCCGCTCGTCGCGGAAAATTACAGAACAAAGCTCGAAACCAAAATGAAGAAAATTTTGGAGGGCGTTGAAGTCGACGAGGGCAGGCTGCTTACCGAAGCCGCGCTGTTTGCCGACAAAAGCAACATCGACGAGGAGCTTACGCGCCTTTATTCGCACGTTTCGCAGTTCGGGGAAATCTGCCGTGAAAAGTATGTGGGCAGAAAGCTAGACTTTCTCGTTCAGGAATTCAACAGGGAAACCAACACCATATGTTCTAAGTCTAACGACATAGAGGTTACAAGGCTTGGACTTGCTTTGAAAAACGAGATAGAAAAAATACGCGAACAGGTTCAAAACGTAGAGTAATTTATGAAAAATATATTGGTTGTTTTGTCGGGTCCCTCAGGCGTAGGCAAGGGCACGGTCGTAAGCGAACTTTTAAAACACGGCAATTATGCGCTGAGCGTTTCTTGCACTACGCGTGAAATGCGAGAGGGAGAAAAAGAGGGAGTTTCATACTTTTACATTTCCAAAGACGAGTTCAAAACTTTAATCGGACGCGACGGATTTTTGGAATACAACGAACACTTCGGCAATTTTTACGGCACGCCGCGCGCGTTTGTCGAAAACGAGCTTAAAAATCGCGACGTAATTCTCGAAATCGAGGTTGACGGCGCGCTGCAAGTCAAAAAAACTTATCCCGACGCGCTGCTTATAATGATTGCTCCGCCCGACGAAAACGCGCTTAGGGCAAGGCTGAAAAAGCGCGGTTCGGAGAGCGAGGATAAGATTGAAAAAAGAATAGCAAGAATGCAATACGAGCTTTCCAAACGGGAAGAATACGACTATACGGTAGTAAACGACGTGCTTGAAACGTGTGTTTCGAGCATAGAGAATATAATAAAAAGCGAAAAGGAGAAACGCAATGATTAATCAACCCCCCGTAGATTTACTTATAGAACAGCTTGGCACGGATAAACAGCCCGTTTCGCGTTATTGCCTCTGCGTTGTTGCGGCAAAGCGGGCAAGACAGATAATAGAACAAAATTCTTCAAACCCCAAGGGCAACGAGATATTAAAGGAACTTGCCATTGCAAGCCGTGAAATAGCAAGCGGAAAAATCAAGTACGTCAAGGACTGATTTTACTTGTACGCACAAGTTATTGTCGACATAGCCCACAGTGTTGTGGACAAAATATTTGAATACTCCTGTTCGGACTGCGTAAAAACCGGCAGTCGCGTCAAGGTGCCGTTCGGCGGCAGACTTATCGACGGCTTTGTAATCGGCGTTTCGGATAAATCCGACTACCCTCCCGAAAAAATCAAGCCCGTGGCAGAAGTGTTTGATGAATTACCTGCGCTCGTTCCCGAATGTTTTTCGTTGATGGAGCGCATTTCTTCACGCTATAAAGTGCCGAAAGCTCTGTCGCTTCGGCTGTTTTTGCCGTCAGAAATGCGGCTTGGCAAGGTGCGCGAGGCGTTTAAAAAATACGCCGTGTTTGGCAATATGGAAGTCAAAATTTTCAAATCCGCAAAAAATCAACAGGCGGCGTTCGATTTTATAAAGTCGGAAAAAGAATATGACTATACCCGCCTTTGCAAAATATACGGCAGAGGCGCGGTAAACTCGCTTGTCGAAAAGGGCGCTGTGAAAATCGAAAAGCGGCAAATGAAACGCAACCCCTTCGAGGGATTGGGCTTTGGCGACGAGCCTAAAACTTTGACCTTTGCACAGCGCGAGGCCATTGAAAGCATAAAAAACTCTGCGCAAACCGTCAATCTCATTCACGGCGTCACGGGCAGCGGAAAAACGGAAATATATCTGCAACTAATCGCTTCGGCAATAAAAGACGGAAAAACGGCTATCTTTCTCGTCCCCGAAATTTCGCTTACTCCCCAAATGCTTGCGCAGCTTCGCGCAAGGTTTAAGGGAGAGGCTGCCATTATGCACAGCGGACTTTCCGCGGGAGAAAAGTTTGACGAGTGGTGGCGGTTGCGCTCGGGAGAAGCTAAAATAGCTATAGGCGCACGCAGCGCAATTTTTGCTCCGCTTGAAAATCTCGGCGTTATAATAATTGACGAGGAGCACGACCCGTCGTATCTTAGCGAAACCGCGCCTCGCTATTCAACGGTAGAGATAGCAAAACTCCGCGCCGAAAATAACGGCTGTAAATTGGTGCTCGGCAGTGCAACCCCGTCTGTCGAAAGCTTTATCGAGGCAAGCGAGGGGAGATATAATTTAATTAGCTTGCCCGAACGCATTAATAAAAAACCGATGCCCGAAGTCATAATTTCGGATATGCGCAAGGAAGTCAAGCGCGGCAATAACTCGGCGTTTTCCGCCGCGTTGAGGGAGGAGCTTGAAAACACCCTTTTAAGCGGAAATCAAGCGATAATTTTTTTGAATCGACGCGGCTACTCGCAAAAAGTTATCTGCCGTGACTGCGGCTATGTCGCAAAATGCGAAAACTGCGACGTTACATTGACATATCACAGCGAGGAAAATTGCCTCAAATGTCACTACTGCGGCGCAAAGTACAGAATGCTTTCCGCCTGCCCCGAGTGCGGCGGCACACATATCCGCTATTCGGGAACGGGTACGCAGCGCGTGGTCGCGGACTTGAACGAGCTGTTTCCGCAGGCAAAGATATTGAGAATGGACAACGATACCGTTTCGGGCAAAGACGGGCACTATAAAATTTTGTCCAAATTTTCAAAGCACGAGGCTGACATACTTGTCGGAACGCAAATGATTGCAAAGGGGCATGATTTTCCGTCGGTCACGCTTGTCGGAATACTCGATGCGGATATGAGCCTCTATTTCGACGATTACAGAAGCGGAGAGCGCACCTTTCAGCTTATTACTCAGGTTTCCGGCAGAAGCGGACGCGCCGACGCAAGCGGAAAGGTGGTATTGCAGACTTTCTGCCCCGAAAATTATATTTTGCGCTATGCGGTAAATTATGATTACAAGGGGTTTTTCGAAAACGAAGTCAGGTTGAGAAAGACAACTTTCTTCCCCCCGTATTCTCTTATTTGTCGGGTAATGGTGACGGGCACCGACGAAAAGCGCACCGTCGAAAAGCTTAAAGAAGTTTATTTTGCCGTTGAAGAAATGCAAAAGAAATATCCCGACGAGTTTATATTTTTCAACAGAATGCACTCCCCGTTCAAAAGGTTGCAGGGCAAGTACCGTTATCAGGTGCTTATGCGCCTCAAATCGGACAGGCTGCTTGAAAGAATTTACGATATTGCCTTAAACTGCACCTCAAACGACGTTTTAGTGTATGTTGAGGAAAACCCCACAAATTTAAGTTAATTTCAATTGGAGGCTGTATGGCAAAAAGATACGTCGTTCAGAGCGGCGACCCCGTTTTAAGAAAAAAATGTACCGAAATCAAGAACTTCAACGCCGAGCTTTGGGCAATTTTGGACGATATGAAGGATACCGTCCGCTTTGAAAACGGCGCAGGACTTGCCGCACCGCAGATAGGGCTTGGTATAAGGGCGGCTGTAATAGACGTTGAAGAGGGGTATTTCGAGTTTATAAACCCCGTAATTATCTCTCAAAAGGGAGAGCAGTTTGGGGAAGAGGGCTGCCTTTCGGTAAAGGGCAAGCAAGGCAAGGTAAAGCGGCCCTATAAAGTAAAGGTGGAATACCGCGATAGGCTGGGCAAAAAGCATAAGCTTACGGCAGAGGGCTTTTTTGCGCGCGCCGTGTGTCACGAGCTTGACCACCTCGAGGGAAAACTATATATCGATTGTGCGGAAGAAGTGTACGACTTACCGCCCGAAAATTAAAGCGAGGTAACAATGAAAATTATTTTTGCCGGTTCACCCGAGTTTGCCGTGCCCGTGCTTTCAAAGCTCTTACAATGCGGTAAAAACGTAGTTGCCGTTATAACCCAGCCCGACAAACCCGTCGGCAGAAAAAAAGTTTTGACACCAACGCCCGTCAAGGCGTTTGCCTCAGTGCAAAACATTCCCGTTTACGACTTTGTAAAAATCCGCGATAACGTTCAAACTTTAAAAGAGATTGGCGCGGATATAATGATAACTTGCGCCTACGGGCAAATTCTTACCCAACAGGTTTTAGACTGTTTTTCGGGCGGAGTATGGAATATTCACGCATCGCTTCTTCCCAAGTTCCGCGGCGCGTCCCCCATTCAGTCCGCAATTTTATCGGGGGAAACGCATACGGGCGTAACCGTTATGAAAACGCAGTTGGGTTTGGATACGGGGGATATGTTGCTTGTCAAGAGGTGCGAAATCGGCAGTATGACGTACGGAGAGCTTTGCCAAGCCTTGTCGCAACTCGGAGCGGAAGCGGCTGTCGAAGCTGTCGAACTTTTAGAGCATGGAGACTGTCAGCTTTTGATGCAAGACGAAGCTTCCGCAACTTACTGCAAAAAAATTTCAAAGTGCGACGGTAAGATTAATTTTGACAATTCCCCCCAACATATATGCCGTTTAATTAAGGCTTACAGCCCCGAACCCGTTGCTTTTTGTAATCTTAACGGAGATATTCTCAATATATACGACTGTGAAAAATGCGAGGTTGAGGACGGCAAAATAGGAGAGGTCGTCAAAGCCGACAAAAATGGTATTACCGTTAAATGCAACGGCGGCGGAATTGTTATAACCGAGTTACAGGCTTCGGGTTCGAAAAAAATGCGAGCTTGCGACTTTGTAAACGGCAGAAAAATCAAGGTGGGCGATATCCTTGACTAACCCTCTGTGCGACGCGTATTTCGTCTTAACTAAGGTATATTGCGGGGGCAAATATTTAAAGCAGGCAATTGCTGAAACGGCGGTAGAGCCTTTAAACAAGTCCCGAACGGTAAAAATATGTTACGGCGTGCTTGAAAAAGACCTTTATTTGGAGCATATTATAGGGGCAAACTCGAAAAAGGCGCCCAAAGCCGCCATAAAGATAATACTTAAAATTGCGCTGTATATGCTGGAATTTATGCAAAAGCACGACTATATGGTCGTTGATTTTGCCGTAAATCTCACAAAAAAGCTGGGTAAAGAGGGCGCTTCGGGATTTGTGAACGCTTTTTTGCGTAGCTATAAATTGCCGCCTTTGCCCGAAAAAACCGACGAAAGAATTGCAATTGAATGCAGTAGTCCGCTGTGGCTTGTCAAAAAATTGCGTCGCTCGTACAAGGGTGAGGCAAGGGAAATTTTATGCGCTCCGTCGCAGGGCATCTGCGTGCGTTTTGTGCGTGACGAGGAAAAATATGCGGACAAGCCTCGCAAAAATACGCCGTTTAAAGGCGTGTATATTTTTGAAAATTTTGTACGCGACGAAGGTTTTTTTGCAGGTGACTATACCTTTCAATCATTGGGCTCAATAGCCATTTGCTCGGCTATATCCCCGTGCGAACGGCTTTTGGACGCCTGCGCTGCGCCCGGCGGAAAGTCGGTTTTGCTTTCCGAAAAATGCAAAAGCGTGACCTCTTGCGAGTTGCACGGGCACAGGGTTGACCTTATCAATTCATATGTAGCGAGAATGGGCGTAAAAAACGTGTCGGCAATGCAAGCCGACAGCTCACAGTTCAATCCTCAATTTGAGGAGAGCTTCGACGCGGTTTTGTGCGACGTGCCCTGTTCCGGAACGGGCGTCATAAACGAAAATCCCGATATAAAGCTTTTCAGACGGGAAGAGGATATTGCGGCGCTCGGTCAAATACAGCTTCGAATTTTGGAAAATTGTTCGCGCTATGTCAAAAGCGGCGGAATGCTCTATTACTCCACTTGCTCTGTTTTGCCCGAAGAAAACGACACTGTAGCATTCAACTTTTTAAAATTGCACCCCGAATATGCCTTAAATAAACCCCAATCCGCGTTAGAACACAGGCAAACGCCCTACGGCTTGCAGTTCTTGCCGCACATATCGCAGGGCGTTGGGTTCTATTTGACGGGCTTTAAAAAATCGTAAAAGGATTATATCGGCAATGCTTGAAAAAAAGATTTTACAGGACTTATCATATACGCAGCTTTCCGCACTTGTCGAAAGTCTGGGAGAAAAAAAGTTCCGCGCCGAACAGCTTTATACGGGACTCATGCAGGGCAAGCCGATTTCGAAAATAAACGTCCCCAAACAGTTAAAAGACAGGCTTTTGAGCGAGTACGTCGACGAGCCTATTAAAATTATTAAAACCTTCAAATCGGCGGACGGAACGGAAAAATATCTTTTCGGGCTGTACGACGGCAATGTTATAGAAGGCGTGCTTATGAAATATAAGTACGGCAACACACAATGCGTTTCAACGCAGGTCGGCTGTCGTATGGGCTGTAAGTTTTGCGCAAGCACGCTAGGCGGACTTGTGCGCAATTTGACCTCGGGGGAAATTTTGTCGCAAGTACTCGTCGTAAACGCGCTGCACGGCGGAACAATGCAAGAGCGCGAAGTAACAAACATAGTGCTTATGGGCAGCGGAGAGCCGTTGGACAACTATGACCAAACGCTTAAATTTTTACAAAACGTAACCGCGCCGCAGGGCATAAATATTTCGGCAAGAAATATTTCTCTGTCGACCTGCGGCATCGTGACGAAAATTTATCAACTTGCCGACGCCGAAATTCCTATAAATCTCACAATTTCTCTGCACCAAACGACGGACGAGGGCAGGGCGCGCACTATGCCCATTGCAAAAAAATATACAATTTCGGAAATTTTAAAGGCGTGCGAGTACTATTTTGAAAAGACGGGCAGGCGCTATATCTTCGAATATTCACTAATTTCAGGGGAAAATTGCGACGCCGAGCACGCTGAAAGGCTTATTAAACTTTTGTCCGGCAGACCTTGCCACGTCAATTTAATAAGGCTTAACGAGGTTAAAGAGAGGTCGTTAAAGTCAACGACGCAAAAGCAGGCGTATAGATTTTTGGGGCTTTTGGAGCGAGGCGGACTTTCTGCAACGCTGCGCAGACAGATAGGCTCGGACATAGGCGGCGCGTGCGGACAGCTTAGGGCGAGTTATTTAGACGACAACAATCAGGAGTAATACATATGCAAATAAAAATAGCTCCGTCGATACTTTCGGCGGATTTCTCGGTAATGGGTGAAACAATTAAAAAGCTTGAAGCGTGCGGCGCCGATTTGATACACTGCGACGTTATGGACGGAAGCTTTGTCGAACCGATAACTTTCGGCGGACAGATGATTAAAAATATACGTCCGCTTACAAAATTGCCGCTCGACGCGCACCTTATGATAGAACACCCCAAGACGCAGGTAAAGTTTTTTGCGGAAGCAGGTGCGGATATAATTACCGTGCATTACGGCGCGTGCGCGAAGATTTCTCAGACATATTTAAAGGAAACGCTTGAACTCATAAAATCCTACGGAGTAAAGTGCGGCGCGGTTGTGAACCCCGACGTACCCGTTGAAAATATTTTCCCCGTATTCGGTTTGTGCGATATGGTTTTGCTTATGTCGGTTTTTCCGGGGTACGGCGGACAAAAGTTTATACCCGACGTCATTGAAAAGATAAAAAAAGCCAGAAATTACGCGCGCGAGATAGGCAGAGGAGATATGGATATAGAGATTGACGGCGGAGTGACGCTTGAAAACGCAGGGGAAATTATTGCCGCCGGTGCAAACGTGCTTGTCGCGGGCTCGACTGTGTTCAAGTCAAGCGATATGAAAAAGACTATATCCGACTTGCGCAAATAATTTTTTTATCGCATATTATGTAATAATAGCTTTTTGCTGAAAATTCAGACAGGGGGAGAGTATGACCGTAATCTGCATTAAACCGCCTAAACCGATAAGAAAGATTTTGAAAATTTTTGTACGAAAATGATAAAGTATATCGATATGCACTGTGACACGTTTACCGTGTGTCAGGATAACGGGCTCGACCTCGACGGCGGAAGTTTGCAGGTAAATTTGACAAAGCTTGAATCAAGCGGTTGCAAAGCGCAATGCTTTGCAATTTTTACCGAGGGCAAAGACGCGTTTGAAAAATTTAACGTGTATCTTGACTATTATAAAAACGCCCTTAAACATTTTGAAAGCCGTATAAAATCAATAGATTGCACAGCCGATTTTGCCGTTGCTGAGCGCGACGGCAAAATCGGCTGTATTCTGACCGTTGAAAACCTGGGTTTTTTACCGAGTCCCGACTATGTTAAAAACCTCAAACAAGCGGGCGTAAAAATGGCTTCGCTTGTCTGGAATTACGAAAATAAGCTCGCTTATCCCAATTTGAAGTTTGTCGGCGGTATTCCCGACTTTTCTTTAAGGGAAGCGCGAGGGCTTAAACCGCTCGGCCGCGAGGTTGCGGAAATGCTCGACGGTAATAATATAATAGTGGATATTTCTCATATTTCCGACGGCGGCGCGGACGAAATTCTTGAAAACAGAAAAATCCCCGTCGTGGCAAGTCACTCGAACACGCAAAGCGTGCTGGACGTATCGAGAAACCTAACCGACGGGCAAATTAAAAAAATTGCCGACTGCGGCGGAGTGATAGGCGTAAACTTTTGCGCGGATTTTTTGGGCAGCGTGCCGATAGAGTGCGTATATAAAAATTTTGCTCATATAATGGATATCGGCGGAGAGGACGTTATTGCCTTGGGTTCGGATTTCGACGGCATACCAAAATGCGACGGGTTGGAGGGATGCGAAAAAATGCAAAACCTATTTGGCTATCTTCTAAAACGCAAAATTCCGCCCCGAGTTTTGGAAAAACTTGCAACTTTAAATTTTATGCGCGTATTTGAGGAAGTTATAGGATAATAAAAAGCTCGTTGCTATTTTGCAACGAGCTTTTTATTATGTTTTTTTAATTTAAACCTAATTTAAAAAATTACGCTCTTTCTACGGATTTAAGGCATCTTGTGCAAACGTAACCCGTAACGGTTTTACCTTCGCTGACATACGAAACTTTCTGAACGTTGGCTTTGAACGTTCTTCTCGTTCTCCTTTTGGAGTGGCTTACGTTGTTACCCGTAGTCTGACCCTTTCCGCAAACTGTGCATACTCTTGACATATATTCTCACCTCCGTGGGATTTAAAGCTGATATAAAGGTCGTTTCAAACGACTAAAATAATATAACACGCATTTTAAAAAAAATCAATCAAAAATGAGGGATAAGTTTTAAATTTTTAAGTATTTTGCAAAATAATTTTAAAAATACCTATTATATAGATATAATAATTGCTATTATTTCAAATAAATACTTGCAAATTAAAATAAAATAGTTTAAAATATCATAGAGTAGCATATAGCTATGGGAGATATTATGTCGGTTAATACGAGCAACATTTACGGAAAAATTTCAATATCCGATGCAGCCATCGCAAAGGTGGCTAAAAATGCTGCGCTCGAATGTTACGGTATCGTTGACACCGTATCAAAGCGCCTGACCGACTCTTTGTCCGACTTATTCAAAAAGCAACCCGACGGACGCGGCGTAAAAATCGTAACTTCGGGAGACAGAATTTTTATTAACGTAAACGTTATCATAAAATACGGCGTATCAATAAACGCCGTTGCCGAATCCCTCAAAGAGGGCGTCAAATACAAAGTCGAAAAATTTACGGGTATGATTGTTGATACGGTCAACGTCAATATTATAGGAGTAAAGCTGTAAGGCTTTACTTTTTGCTGTAAAAATAAAATACACACTTTTTAAGTTAAAAATATTTTGGGAGTATTATGCAGAAAACGATAAATAGCACCGAATTCAGAAAGATGATTTTATCGGGCGCAAGAATGCTTGAAATAAACAGGGCAAAAGTTGACGCGCTCAACGTTTTTCCCGTCCCCGACGGCGACACTGGTACAAATATGTCGCTCACTTTGCAATCCGCAGTAAAAGAGATGAACGCCTGCACCTCGAACCGTTTTCAGGAAATTTGCGATTCCGTTTCAAAGGGTGCGCTCAGGGGCGCGAGAGGCAACTCGGGAGTTATATCTTCACAAATTTTCAGGGGCATTTGCTCCGTTTTAAAGAACACTAAGGACGCGTTCGATACCAAAACTTTCGCAAAGGCTATGGAGTCGGGCTCGAAAGTCGCGTACAGCGCGGTTTCCATACCCAAGGAAGGCACTATTTTAACTGTCGTCAGACTTATGGCGGAGTCCGCTATGAAGCTTGCCGGCAAGCATAAGGATTTTGTAGCTTTTCTTACGGCGTTAATCGAAGTGGGCGACGAAGCGCTTGCAAAGACGCCCGAACTGCTTCCCGTACTCAAAAAGGCAGGAGTAGTCGACTCGGGCGGCGTTGGTCTTATGACTATAATGCGCGGATTTCTTGCCGCAATTTCGGGAGATGAAAGCGAGCTGGGTGAAATTCCCACCGAAGCTATCGACGGTAAGTCGGGCGACGAGGACGTTTTCGGTGATAATTCCGATATAATAAACCTCGACTTGGGCGAGATAGAGTTTGCATATTGCACCGAGTTTTTTGTAATTAACTTAAAGCAGATGACGACGCTTGCCGACATAGACAAGCTCAAAGAAAAGCTTATGCAAATAGGCGACAGCGTAATCTGCATAGGGGATTTGGAGCTTGTTAAAATTCACGTTCATACAAACACCCCCGGCGTGGCTTTGTCGCTTGCGTTGGAACTCGGAGAGCTTGACAGAATAAAAATCGAAAATATGCTTGAAGAGAACCGTGCGTTGAAGGCAAAACTCGAAGCCGAGAAAAAGGAAATGGGTATGCTTGCAATCTGCGCAGGCAAGGGTCTTGAAGAAATTTTCAAGGATCTTATGTGCGACAGGGTTATCGAGGGCGGACAGACTATGAACCCTTCGGCGCAGGATATAGCCGACGCCGTTCAGAAAATAAACGCCGCAAACGTATTTGTATTCCCCAACAACTCTAACGTAATACTTGCAGCCGAACAGGCAAAGGACCTTGTCACTAACAGACACGTTCACGTCATTCCCACCAAAAACGTACCGCAGGGATTTGCTGCCGCGCTTGCGTTCAATCCCGAAGCAACGGTGCCCGAAAACAAGACCGATATGACCCATGCGATAGATAACGTGGCTTCCGGACAGGTAACTTATGCGGTAAGAGAAACTACCATGAACGGCTTTAAGCTGAAAGAGGGAGATATCATAGGTCTTGACAACAAGCGTATTCTGGCAAAGGGCAGCAAGATAGACGACACTACATTGAGCCTGATAAAATCCTTAAAGAATAACGACCACGAGATGATTACTCTCTATTACGGCGAGGGCGTAACCGAAGAGGACGCGCAAAAACTTGCCGAAAAGGTGTCCGAGGCATACCCCGACTGCGACGTGGATTTCCATTACGGCGGACAGCCAGTATATTATTATATGGTTTCTTTGGAGTAATATTTTTATTTATTCAAGCGGAAAAGACTTTGGTTTTTTCCGCTTTTAAATTAACGGATAGCTATGCAACTTACCTCTTTAAAGTTCATTTCCGAAAAGCGCGAAAGGGACTTCAACAAACTTAATATTTACACGCTCGAAGAGCTTGTCGGGCACTTCCCGCGCGACTATCTCGATTTAAGAAAAGTTACGCTTTTAAAGGACGCATATCACAACGACGTTATACTTACAAAGTGCGAGGTTTTAAACGTCGAAACAAATCGCTATTCGCGCCGTCCGTTCGTTAAGGCACTGTGTCAACAGGGCGGATATATCTTTACCTCTATATGGTTCAATCAGCCATATGTGGCGGCTAAACTCAAAATCGGAGAGTATCTTTTTTACGGCAGGGTGTCAAACAAATACGGTATGGGCTGTCAAATGACAAACCCGTCTTTCGAGCCTACCGAGAAAAATAATAACCTTAAAGGGCTTGTTCCCGTCTACTCGCTGTCGGGCGGATTGACTCAGGGCGTTGTGCGTTCGGCTATACGCCAAGCTCTTGCAAAAGTACCGAAAGTAAGCCATATTCCCGTCCCAATGCAAAAAAAGTACGCCCTTATGCCGCTTTCGGAGGCATATCGCAAGGTACACTGTCCCGAGTGCGCCGAGGACGTGCGGCTGGGCTCCGAACGCATTGCTCTGGAAGAATATTTTTTACTGATTGCCGCATTTAAAGTAATAAAGGGCGGACGCGACGAGGCAAGGCTTCGGCGCTACAACGTAACGGTAGAGGAGCTTAGGGGGTTTATTGCGCGTTTTCCTTTCGAGTTTACCGAGGGGCAGAAGGTGGCTACCAAGGACATATTCGACTCACTGAATTCTCCGCGCAGAATGAATATGCTGTTACAGGGAGACGTGGGTAGTGGAAAGACCGCTGTGGCGTTAGTCGGCATATATATGGCGGTCAAATCTGGTTTTCAGGCTGCAATGCTGGCGCCGACGGAGGTGCTTGCAAGGCAGAATGCCGAACTTATTAAGCGATATTTTCCCGAATATAACGTTAGTACTCTGACCGGTTCGACCTCCGCGTCAGAAAAACGGGAAATAAAAAGAGGACTTGCGGACGGAGAAATCAATATAGTTTGCGGCACGCATGCCGTAATTCAAAGCGACGTAACATTTAAAGAGCTTGCCTTTGCCGTCTGTGACGAGCAGCATCGTTTCGGAGTGGCGCAACGTTCCTCTTTACTTGAAAAAGGTGACGGTTGCGACGTTCTCGTTATGTCGGCAACGCCTATTCCGCGCACGCTTTCTTTGATTTTTTACGGTGATTTGGATGTCGCCACAATCAAGGACAAACCCCGTTCACGGCAGGATATATCCACCTCAATCATTCCCGAGCGCAAATATACGGATATGTTGCATTACGTTTGCGAACAGGCAAAACTCGGCAATCAAACCTACTTTGTTTGTCCCAAAATCGAGGGGGACGACGAGGGCACCGTAATGTCCGTCAGCGAGCTTTTCGAGGAGCTGCAAACCAAAATGCCCGACGTGCGGCTTGCGCTGTTGCACGGCAAAATGAAGGACAGGGAAAAAAACGATGTAATGTTCGCCTTTAAAAATAAGCAGTATGACTGCCTTGTTTCCACAACCGTTATCGAAGTGGGGGTGGACGTTCCCGACGCCACCACTATGATTATTTACAATGCCGAAAGGTTCGGGCTTTCGCAGTTGCACCAATTGCGCGGCAGGGTAGGCAGGGGGGATAAAAAAAGCTATTGTTTTCTTTTGATGGGTACGGACAGCGACGAAGCAAGGGAGCGGCTCGGTATTTTGAAAAATTGCTCCGACGGATTTGAAATAGCCGAAGCGGATTTAAAGATGCGCGGCGGAGGGGACTTCCTCGGTACGCGCCAAAGCGGAAAAATGCTTTCCGAAATCAAAAATTTGCGTTTCCCCGTTGAAACGATATTTACGGCAAAGGCAATAGTCGACGACGCGTTTTCGGGCGCGCTCGATATCAACGCGCTATCTCGCATTGCGGTCGAAAAATACCGCGCGCTTGCCGACGTTACTCTCAATTAATTTATCTGACGCCGTTGACAAATTGTATATTGTGTGGTACAATACTATTGAACTTTTAATTTGAGGAGAGAAATGGAAATGAAAACTAAACTGTTTGGCAAATTGGCAGCCTTAATGGTCGGCGCCGCCGTAATTTGCGGCGTTATGTTGCCCCTGTCGGCGTGTTCTTCCGAGTCGGACGTAAATCTTGCCGATTATGCGCAGGAATATACGCACGGCACAAAAAGCGGCAAAGGCATATATCAATATCGCGAACTTTCGGCATGGTCGGGCTTGTCCGTCGTTGACTCTGAGCAGGAAATAGTAACTTTGAGGGGCACCTCGGGATATCTGGTATATAATTTGGATACGGAAAAAGTTTTGATAGCAGATCTTGTCGAAAAACCGTACAGCCTTAGCTACAATCCTTGCGGAGACGTAAGAATGATACGCGTTCTTCGCGGTTCGAATAGGATTTCGTATTACGATTATTACGACTATAACGGCAAACTTTTGGTAGGTCAAAGTCCACGTTTGGATTGCCAGCTTAAAACGCTGTATGTTGACGGAGTTGAGGCGGAGGTGCTTTGCATAATTCCTTATGACGCGTCCGACAACCGCGATGAAGAAAACCAACTTTATTACTTAGTTGCTCGCGACGAGGAAACTGGGAAAATAACCGATTACTTCTATGTTGAAAAGTATCAAATTTCTCAATCCGCTTCGGTGGACGATTCAATCGGTTCGGTCGTAAATCCGCTGATAACCAAAATTTATGAGGAAAGCGAAACCCGTCCCGTCGAGGGGGAAATTTGCGACTACGGTTATATTAATGCCGGAGACGTCTACACATTCTATAAGGACGGGGAAATAACGGGCAGCGTACATATTATACAGGGTGCAAAGCTCGGTTTTGTGGACAGATATTTTTATTACTTTACGGCTACTCCCGTAAAACCCGACAGTTGGGGATATAATTTTGTAATTATGTCCAAAGACAATAATATGAAATTTGAGTACAAGCTGTTCAGATACGATATTATTGATAACTCCACGCGTGAAATGGGTGGTGATTATGCGGTAATAGAGATGACGCCGCTGTATAACTATAATAAAAAGTGCTACGACGCGGCTACATGTATAGCTCTTGAAAAATATGACGGTGCATTCTTTATTGAAGCGTCGTCGGGTATGGGGGCAGGAAGCGCGTATGTAATGGATACCGAGCTCAGACCGGCGTGCAACCTCAGCAAACTCGATGTAACTTCGCTCGGAAACTTCTATAAATTCGGTGAGGATAAATTTATAATAGGCAACTACATAGTGGATAACGACTTGAATATTTTAAACAGTGCTTCAAACGGAAATATCTATCTTGACGAAGGGCTTATAAAGTTCGGTAAAGGCGGCTTATACGGCTTCACTGATTTGTCGGGCAAGGTTGTTATCGAAGCTAATTACCGCGGGGATTTCGAGTTCTACGACGGAGTTACATATGTCACGCGAGTGAACGACAACAACACGATTTCGCATGTGCTGCTAAAATCGGACGGCACGGAAACCGACCTGTCTAATTATGAAGCTTCGGGCGCGGTGCTGGACGTATATGATGGATTTTTCACTGTTAGAGATTCTTACGCGCGGACGTTTACTGTCTTCAATTTTGAAAATAACGCTATTTTAAGCCTTACAATCAATGCCGGCACTACTTATACAGTAAAACAGTACGGCTCGGTGTACGTTCTCAAAGCCGACAGCGGTTTAGCCGGAGGTTTGTACTATAAACTGTGCTAAATTT
This sequence comes from uncultured Christensenellaceae bacterium, assembly GCA_910587625.1. Taxonomy (GTDB): domain Bacteria; phylum Bacillota; class Clostridia; order Christensenellales; family Borkfalkiaceae; genus Coproplasma. Next base: position 9,657 of record CAJUMW010000018.1, on the reverse strand, counting down.
GTAAAAAACGTTTGACAAACGCACAAATCTTTGTTAAAATACCATAGCACGCTTAGTATGGCGTGCTATGTTTTGTTATCATTCGACAGACTTCCTTTCGCTTTAAGGGTATGCGGAAGAGGTGAAATATTTCATTAAATTAAGGAGGTAAAAAATGCCTACAATCAACCAGCTCATCAGACACGGCAGAGAAAGACAGGTTTATAAGTCGAAGTCGCCCATTTTGGACAACTGCCCTCAAAAGCGCGGCGTGTGCCTTTCGGTTACCACAACTACGCCTAAGAAACCTAACTCGGCTATAAGAAAGATTGCAAGGGTAAGACTTACAAACAAACAGGAAGGTACCGTTTACATTCCCGGTGAAGGTCACAACTTGCAAGAGCACTCGTCCGTTTTAATCAGAGGCGGAAGAGTTAAAGACTTGCCCGGCGTGCGTTATCACATTATTCGCGGCGCGCTCGACACGGCAGGTGTTTCAAAGCGTATGCAGGCGCGTTCGCGTTACGGCGCAAAACGCCCCAAAAAGTAATTCAGAACATTTTTATTAATCCTACTTTTTCGGAGTATTTCACTTTACCCTTGACCGATTAAAAGTAGGCAGTATTCGCTTAATGAAGCGGAGAAGTTACGCTACCGCGTTGCGGCAAGCGTTAGCTTATTTAAGGTAATTAACCCTAAAAATCAACAGGAGGATATTATTATGCCTAGGAGAGGCGGAGTTCCCAAGAGGGACGTTTTACCCGATCCCGTGTACAATTCAAAGGTTGTAACAAAGCTTGTCAACCAAATTATGTACGACGGTAAGCGCGGAACGGCACAGAACATCGTTTACGACGCATTTAACATTATGAGCGAGAAGCTCGGCAAAGACGCTATGGAAATTTTCGAGCAGGCTATGAACAACATTATGCCCGTACTCGAAGTTAAAGCAAGGCGCGTGGGCGGAGCAAACTATCAGGTTCCCATCGAAATTAGACCTGAAAGACGTCAGACGCTTGCAATTCGCTGGCTTGTAATAGCTACTCGTAAGAGGAGCGAGCGCGAAATGAGCGCAAAGCTTGCGGCAGAGCTTATGGACGCATACAACAACACCGGCGGCGCCGTTAAAAAGAAGGAAGATACACACAGAATGGCAGAAGCAAACAAGGCGTTTGCTCACTTCCGTTTCTAAGAGGTGGTTATGGCAAGAGAATACGATTTATTGCATACAAGAAATATCGGTATTATGGCGCACATAGACGCCGGCAAAACAACTACTACCGAGCGTATTTTGTTCTATACCGGAATCAATCACAAAATCGGTGAAACCCACGACGGTACCGCGACAATGGACTGGATGGTTCAGGAACAGGAGCGCGGTATTACAATTACGTCCGCGGCAACTACCTGCCATTGGACAAGAACGGGTTTTTCCAAAAAGGATGAATGCAGGATAAACATCATCGACACCCCGGGACACGTTGACTTCACGGTTGAAGTCGAGCGTTCGCTGCGCGTACTTGACGGCGCTGTCGCAACGTTCTGTGCCAAGGGCGGCGTCGAGCCTCAGTCCGAAACCGTTTGGCGTCAGGCTGACAAATACAAGGTTCCCCGCATCGCATACGTCAATAAAATGGATATCAACGGCGCTAACTTCGACAGAGCCGTAAGCATGATGAGGGAGAGGCTCAACGCCAACCCCGTTCCCATCGAAATTCCCATCGGTAAGGAAGATACGTTCAGGGGCATAGTAGACCTCATCGAAATGAACGCTGAAATCTACGACTCCGACGACGGCAAGCAGTACCACAGGGACGAAATTCCCGAGGATCTCAAAGCGGCTGCCGAAGAGGGGCATATGGCTGTTATGGAAGCGGCTGCCGAGGGTGACGACGAGCTTATGGAAAAGTTCCTTGAAACTATGGAACTTACTCCCGACGAAATTAGAAAGGGTTTGCGCAAGGCAACTATCGCTATGAAGTGTACGCCCGTTCTCTGCGGTTCGTCATATAAAAACAAGGGCGTTCAGATGCTTTTGGACGCGGTTATAGACTTCCTTCCCTCCCCCGTCGACGTAGCTCACGTTAAGGGTGTCAACCCCGATACCGAAAAGGAAGAGGAGAGAGAAACTTCCGACGACGCACCTTTCTCGGGACTTGCTTTCAAAATCGCAACCGACCCGTTTGTCGGCCGTCTTGCATATTTCAGAGCATACTCCGGCGTTTTGGAGTCGGGTTCTTATTGCTATAACTCGACAAAGAGAAAGAAGGAGCGCGTCGGCCGTCTTGTTCAGATGCACGCAAATACCCGTACGGAAATTCCCAGAGTTTATTCGGGTGATATCTGCGCTATCGTAGGACTTAAAGATACGACTACGGGCGATACGCTTTGCGACGAAAAGCATCCTATCGTGTTGGAGCAGATGACTTTCTCCGACCCCGTTATTCAGCTTTCAATCGAGCCCAAGACAAAGGCCGGTCAGGAAAAAATGACAATGGCGCTTATCAAGCTCGCTGAAGAAGACCCCACTTTCAAGACCTACACCGATCAGGAAACAGGTCAGACAATCATTGCCGGAATGGGCGAACTTCACCTCGACATTATCGTTGACCGACTTTTGAGAGAGTTCAAAGTCGAAGCAAACGTCGGTGCGCCTCAGGTTGCATATCGCGAGACTATCCGTCAGGCTGTCGATTGCGAAGGTATGTACAAGCGTCAGTCGGGTGGTAAAGGTCAGTACGGACACTGCAAACTTCATTTAATTCCCGGCGAACCCGGCTCGGGCTATGTCTTTGAGGACTTGACCGTCGGCGGTTCTATTCCCAAGGAATATATTCCCGCTATCGACAAGGGTATCAAGGGCGCGGCAAGAAACGGCTTCCTTGCAGGATATGAAGTCGTCGACTTCAAAATTCAGGTTTACGACGGAAGCTACCACGAAGTCGACTCTTCGGAAATGGCGTTCCAGATTGCTGGCTCGATGGGCTTTAAAGACGGTATGGCAAAGGCTAAGGCAGTTCTCTTAGAGCCGATTATGAAGGTCGAAGTCATCACTCCCGACGACTACTTCGGCGATATTATGGGTAACGTAACCGCTCGTCGCGGCACTATCATTTCGACGGACGACAGAGCCGGCGCAAAGGTAGTAGACGCAGAAGTTCCTCTTTCCGAAATGTTCGGTTATGCAACCGACCTCCGTTCGAGAACGCAGGGACGCGGACAGTTTACAATGCAGTTCGACCACTATGCGGAAGTTCCCAAGTCGGTAGCTGAAAAGGTTATCGGCGAACGCGCTAAGAAAAACTAACTATATTTGCAAAATTCGGGCTGTATTCGGCTTAAAATTTTGCGTAAATCGCGCACGTTGCGTTCACACAAATTTTTTAAAAAAGTCGCGTAATTTAATTGTCTTTTTTATACATTTAATATATAATATAGGCAAAGCGTTAAAAAACGCGCAAATAGCAGCAATAATGATAGATAGCTGCGATCATTTTTATAAAAAAATATAAATCAAGGAGAAACAAAAATGGCAAAGGCTAAGTACGACAACAGCAAACCGCACGTCAACATTGGTACAATCGGACACGTTGACCACGGTAAGACCACTCTGACCGCAGCTATCACTATGGTAATGGCGTGCAAAGGTCAGGCAGAGAAAATGAGATACGACGAGATCGATAAGGCTCCCGAGGAGAAGGCTCGTGGTATAACAATTAACACGGCACACGTTGAGTATCAGACTGACAAACGTCACTATGCTCACGTTGACTGCCCGGGACACGCAGACTACGTTAAGAACATGATTACCGGTGCTGCACAGATGGACGGTGCAATTCTCGTAGTTGCCGCAACCGACGGTCCCATGCCTCAGACAAGGGAGCACATTCTGCTTTCCCGTCAGGTAGGCGTTCCCTATATCGTTGTATTCCTTAACAAGTGCGACCAGATGGACGACCCCGAACTTTTGGAGCTTGTGGAAATGGAAATTACCGATACCCTCGAAGGACAGGGCTTCAAAGATTGCCCCATCATCAGAGGTTCGGCTCTTAAAGCTTTGGAAAAGGCATCCTCGGGCGCTCCCGATGCAGATGTTCTTGCTTCACCCGAAGTTCAGCCCATACTTAAACTTATGGACATCATCGACAGCTACATTCCTACCCCCGAAAGAGATACGGCTAAACCCTTCCTTCTTCCCGTCGAGGACGTATTCACGATTTCCGGTCGCGGTACCGTTGCAACAGGTAGAGTAGAGAGAGGTACGGCTCACGTCGGCGATCCCGCTGAAATCGTTGGTCTTATCGAAAAGCCCGTTCCCACCGTTATTACGGGTCTTGAAATGTTCCACAAGAGCGTTGACGAAGCTATCGCAGGCTTCAACGTAGGCGCACTTCTTCGTGGTATCGACAGAAAGGGTATCGAAAAGGGTCAGGTTATCGCTAAACCCGGCACCGTTAAAACTGCTACTAAGTTCACCGCACAGGTTTACGTTCTTAAAGCAGACGAGGGCGGCCGTCACACACCTTTCTTCAATCACTATCGTCCTCAGTTCTTCATCAGAACTACAGACGTTACCGGTTCTATCGAACTCCCCGCAGGCGTAGAAATGGTTATGCCCGGCGATAACGTTGAAATCACCGTTGAGCTCATCAAGCCCGTTGCAGTTGAAGAAAAGCTTCGTTTCGCTATCCGTGAAGGCGGCAGAACCGTTGGTTCGGGTACGATTGTAAAAGTACTTTAATTTAAAAAAATTTAAAAAGCTCGGACGATAAGTCCGAGCTTTTATTTTACAGATTGTTAAAATATTTACAATAGTTTTTTAATGTACAGTTTGCGCAGTCTGGCTTTTGCGAGTGGCAGACTTGTCTGCCGTGATAGATAAGGTAGTGGTGAGCTTTCGACCACATATCTTTCGGAATAGCGCTGCACAGCCCGTCCTCGACTTTATCGGGCGTTTTGCCCTCTGCAAGCCCCAATCTGTTTGAAACCCGAAAAACGTGCGTATCAACCGCGATGGCGTCACCGCCGAAGCCTACGGCATAAACTACGTTTGCCGTCTTGCGCCCGACTCCGGCAAGCGTACGCAAATCTTCGAGGTTATCGGGAACATTTCCGTCGTACTTTTCAATTATGTCCTTTGATGCAGAAAGAATATGTGCCGCCTTGTTGTGATAAAACCCACATGAATAAATATATTTTTCAAGCTCGGTTTGACTTAGCTCAAGCATCGAATAAGGAGTGTTGTGCTTTTCAAACAACACCTTTGTAACTTTATTTACTCTCTCGTCGGTGCATTGTGCGGAAAGAATTACCGCAACAAGCAACTCGTAAGCCGAGTTAAATTCAAGCGCCGGTTTTGCATATGGGTAAAGGCTTGCAAGTTCGTTTAAAATTGCTATGTTCTTTTGTTCCATAATTCAATTTTATCATAAGCGGTAAATAAAATCAAGTTAATTGGTTCTGCTTAAAAACGTTCTTCCGTAAAGCGATTTCATAACAAAAAATCCGTAAAATGCGGAATATCTTGCTCCGGCAATAATCTGTTTTGCCCTCGGCAGTAAATTTTTCGGAATTTTGAGCGAAAGCCCGCAACCCACGTTGGCTTCTTTTGGTGTGTTAATTAAAATTGCGTTTATTCCGTTCATTTTCAGCCTTGCATTGCAGTCTGCGGCTTGTGCTCTCGAACGGAACACGGCAAGTATTTCAGTCATATTTGTGTACCTAAACGCGTAAAGCGCGATTTATTATTCCGTTAAATTCACGGAATATAAAAGTTGGAATATTATATAATATGACGGAGGAAAAAATTATGATATATTTTGATAATGCCGCAACAGGTGGGTTCAAGCCTACGAGCGTGGTTTCGGCAACAAAAACCGCGCTTGAGTTTTGCGCAAACCCCGGACGAAGCGGACACAAATTATCGCTTGCCTGTCTTGATCGGGTGTATAGCTGTCGTAAAATACTTTGCGAGTTTTTCGGCGGCTATAGCTATGACAGGGTAATATTTACAAAAAACTGTACCGAGGCTCTCAATATTGCCATACTCGGCGGCATAAATGGCGGCGATAAAGTTGTAACAACGGTTGCCGAACACAATTCCGTACTTCGACCGTTGGAGCAACTGAAAAATTACGGAGTAAAGGTAAGCTATTCGCCGCTGTCCCAAAACGGTGAAATCGATATGTCGGCGCTTTATTCGCAAGTTACTTCAAATACCAAAGCCGTTATACTCACGCTTGCTTCAAACGTTACGGGCGCTGCACCTACAATTAAAGAGGTGCGCAAAAATATCCCCGACAGCGTTTTGTTGATTTGCGACGGCGCTCAGGCTTGCGGACATATCGACATAGATATGCGTGCGCTCGGTATAGACGCGCTTGCCGTGGCAGGTCACAAGGGAATGCTTGGTATTCAAGGCAGCGGTGCGCTGCTGTTTTCTGAAAGGTTTAATCCAAAGCCCGTTATGTTCGGCGGCACGGGCAGCGAAAGTAACAATTTGAATATGCCCGATTTTTACCCGGACGCGCTTGAAAGCGGAACACTCAGCTATCCGGCTATAATCTCTCTCGGGGAAGGCGCTCTGTATTTGCAGACAAATATGTCGCAGCATATACGGACGCTTACTAATTTGACAGAATATCTTATTGAAAATCTTGCTAAAATCGAGGGCGTAAAGCTCTATTCAAAGCCAAATCCTTTCGGGCTTGTTGCGTTCAACCTGTCAAATATGCAGTCCGAAATGGCGGCTTATACACTATCCGAAAGGTTTGATATCTGTGTGCGCGGCGGCTTGCATTGTGCGCCTAAAATGCACGGCGCGCTTTCAAGCGAAGGCATTATACGCGCTTCACTGTCCCCTTTCAATACCTTAAACGAATGCAAATTGTTTATAGATGCGGTCAAACAAATGGTATAAAATACGCCCGTGGCTATATGCCACGGGCGTATTGTTTAAATACTTTTCAACCTTGTGATAACTTCTTTTAACTTCCGCTTTTTAAAACCGTCAAGCATTGGGGAAAGCGCATTATAAAAATTATCTAAATCCTCGTTTGAAAGCGAACCGTCACGTTTGCCTCGCTCGGCTTCCGAAATTATCGTATGTAAAATCTGTCCCTCTGATTTGCCGTTCATTGCCCTTGTCAAAACTTTGGCAAGCTCCACTGTGTTGTTGTATTCCGTTTGAGATTTTTCAGGCGGCTTTTCGTTTGGGTGTTCGTTTGAGTAACTTTTAAAATCTTTCATAACAACTCCGCATATAATGTTATTATCAAAATATGCAAGGAACTTAAATTATGCAACTTTTAATTATTCTTGCGCTTTTACTGTACGGCAGTAAAGGCGATACTCAAAAGCTTATATCCGAAGTCGCGCCGATGCTCGAAACTTTCGGAGGGGAAGAGGTAAAACAGGCGCTTAAAAGCGCCGAAGAGCTGACGGGCGTTTTAAACGTTGTTAAACAGTTCACAGGCTCTGCAAATCAAAACCAATCGCAAACGTTCGAGTCCGACGGCGGCTTTACAACTCAAAACGAGCAATCTTCGGCAATAGCGTTTCCCCTGGCGCCCATATCCAACATAGCCGACCGCGAAATTACATATTCATTATCTAAATACTTTGCAGAAACAAAATAACTGTATTATTTAATTTAACAATATGTTTCATATTGTTTTCACGCTGCTGTAACAGTAGATACACAATAAGTTGTATAATCTGTATTAATAAATAAGCGTATTTTATGTGCGAAGTCGAGATGTTTTATGTTAAATGTTGTTTTGTCTTGTTTCTTATCTTTTGCAGTCATTGGTGGCTCTTATACAGGTGTTACCATTAATGATTCGGTTTAATTGTATGCTTCTAAGGAAGTAGAGTAACATTTGATATATTTATTACGGTAAATCCTGTTGTAACGATTATTTTTGACGACGGAACATATATTCGTTAATAGGATTGGTTTAATATGAAACAAATTTTTAAGGCTGTGGGTGTAATGGCTTTGACGGCTGTTGTCGCGGTTGGTTTTGCGGCATGCAGCGTACAACCTGATTTTGGAAAAAACTCTTACAAGGTTGACAATGTTTATCGAGTTGTCGAGCTTGACGAAAGTAAGACCAAGTTTATAGAGGACTACGGAATTGAGGGCGTAGCTTTAAAAAATAACATTGGTATTGAAATTGAATATACCTGCGACCATTTTTATATTGAAAACTCGTTATTTTTTAATTCGGGCTACCAATTTTCAAAGGAAGCAATTAAAGTTATTTATAATTGTCTTGGCGTTGACAAATATCCTCAAATAGAGGACGAGGTAAGTTATTATTGCACTTCATCAAGCCTTTGGACGCAAAACAGAATAATCCAACCGTCCGTTCATTTAACAGCTACGGTTAAGTATGAAAACGGTATAATGCCTGGCTACGTTTCGGACGTAAACAGATACACATTTAATTATGTTGATTATTTTGCAAACGGCGAAGCAGTCGGCAGTGGTACTTTTTCTGTTTTGCTTTGTCTTGAAGAGCCGTGGCTGAGTAGCTATGAGTATGAAAAGTTTACAAGCTTATATAATGATTTTGATTGATTCAAAAGCGGGCGCAAGCTCGCTTTTTTTGCGGATTTTTAAATTGCCTATTGAAATTGCCCCGTACATATGCTATACTTAAACTATGAAAGTAGCGATATCGACGGAAAATTTAAAAGACTGTTGCGAAACGGAAAGCGCACTTGACAGCTTGCGCGAGTTTGGTGTAGATACTGCAGAAGTTTATTTAAAAACCTTTTATGAATACCGTCCCGAGTTTGCAAAGTCGATTGCCCCCAATATATGCGGTGTTTACGTGCCTTTCGTGCGTGGTTTTTCGCTCAATTTCGAGGGAAATATGTTTAGCTCGTCACGGCGCGTTCGCGGAGACGGCTTATATTGGTTTGACCAAATTTTGCGTTCGGCAAAAATTTTGCGTTCGGATAATTATATTTTTCGCGGAACTTGCGTTGATGAAACAAATATCGACTGCATCAGTAGAGCTGTGCGTGAAACTTACGATTTTTGCGCGAGTTACGGTGTCAATATTTTGCTTGAAAATTCACATTACGGCATATATTCGAAACCTGAAACTTTTAGCAAAATAAGGGAATGCGTTCCCTCGCTTTGGGGTATTTTAAATATGGCGGAAAGCCGCACAGCAGGCTATCCGATTGGCATGTATTTGGCGCATATGTCGGGGGCAATTGCAGCAGTGCGTATCTCCGATGTGGATAAATCAGGTAAAATTTGTTTGCCGGGTGAAGGCTGTTTAAACTTTAAAGATATATTGCATAGGTTATATGACGGCGGTTTTGAAGGCAGTTTGATAATCGATACTGTTAAAGGCGCAGATAAGGACAGACTAAAACATTGCGTTGAGAATGTTAAAGAATTAATATATATTATAGAATAGGTATTCCTTGTTTAATTGCTTGTCGTACCGCAAGCAATATTCCTCAATTTAAAAAATTTCAATTATTTTGTAAAAATTGCTTGACATAATTTACACAGTGTGTTAAGATACAAAAGCTGTCGGTTTGACAGCGATGTTTTTCTTTCAAAAAATGCGCAAGCATACTTTGGAAGAGAAACCTGCGAAGATTGACAACTGCATAGAAGAGAAAGATAAAAGAAGAAGTACAATAAAGGCA
>CAJUMW010000017.1:8661-37686 GCA_910587625.1 uncultured Christensenellaceae bacterium | reverse complement strand
GTCCTCCGTGAGTATTTTATATATATGGAAAGGGTTAATTCTACCCTCTCTCGCGTTACCCACGTTTATCACATTGCCGTATAGGTTGCGCGTTAAGGCAAGATATTCTGCTTCGGGATCGAGCATAATAACTCGCGTACCATTCGCCCACTCGTTCAAGATAAGGTTTTTGAGAAAGTACGATTTGCCGCTCCCCGACTTGCCGATAATCATAGCATTACTGTTCTGATACAAGTTGCCGCGCTTCCACATATTGAAGATGAACGGAAAGCCCGTCTTGTTGTTCTCGCCGAGAAGTATGCCGCCCTCGTCCATAACGAAAGTACGCACAAACGGGAACGCCGCCGCGAGCGACGAACTGTTTATTCCGCGCTCTTGGCTTTTGAGCGTTGACACGGGCGATACCGCCGCAGACTTAAAGCCCTCGATTTGCAAGCCGTACAACGTGGACGGACGGAAATTGCCCGTTAGCATCGAACGGCGGGCATTCTTTTTGTAGTTCTCGTTGCCCGTATAGTTATAAGCCGTAACCGTAAGCGTAACATCGAACAAGCTCTCATTCTCGGTCTGCAACGCGTCCAAAAGCGTGTCCATTGTTGCCCTATGTGTTTCCGCGCTGTTCGCTTCGCTTGCCTTGTCCGATATGATTTGCTTTGTTTCCATCTCGCCGATACATTTGTCGATACGGCGAATCGCTTTGAACTTGTCTACGGGTTTGACGTGCATAACCACCTTTGTGTTCGGTATGTTAAACAGCTCCGCACCCCAAGCGTTCTTGACGCGCAAGGGATAATCCGATACCGCCAATACTGCGGCTTCCGTTCCGTCAATCTTATACCTGTTTGCGTGGAATACTATCTCTTTCGGCTTTACCCAATCGAGAAGCTCGTCGTCTTTCAAGTCCTTGATTTCTCTTTCGTCGAAGTTACGCGAAAAGCTGTACTTCAAGAAAACCGCCGTGTCGCGCATATTCAGAAGCTGTGTGCCGAGTCCGCACTTTGCGATTTCGCTCGCCACGTTTACAGCCGTGCTTTCCAGGTCAAGCTCGTTTCTGCCATACACGATTATGTAGTAGTCCGAAAGATACTGTTTGCGGATATTATTGAGTTTGTCGATACGGTCAATGCGCTCGGTCAAAATATTCTCTTTGATTATCTTGATACCCTTTTCATCGTCGCTTTCCTTTGCCGCCGACAACCGTCCGAACAATTCGCTTGAAAACGTATCCAAGTTTACAGGGCGATCTATCTTTACAATGTCCGCGCTTTGGTTTTGGTCTAACAGTTTGAGCGCGTTAGCAGAATAGTTAATGTCAATATTTTGCTGTACCACATCTTCGATACCGAAGTTCTTTTGCCCGATTTTAATTACTCTGCCAAACATACCGCCTTTATACGCTATAAGTCCGCTGTCCTTGATTTCCTTTAAATCCACAAGCGCGTCTACGCTCTCTTTTGCGTTCTTCGCTCCGACCGTGTATTTCTTTTTTGAGAACAGAAACCGTATGTTCTCATACACGCAAGTATAGAAGATGCCGTCCGGCGTAGGAATAAACATACCCACCGCCGCAAGTCCGAGTATTGCGGCGATTACCCATTGCCCCATCGTTACGGCAATAAATATGATGCCGAACACAATAAGCGCAACGATAATGTCCGCCATAGAGTAACACTTCCACACGGTATTCTTTACCTTGATTTTTTTAGGTATGATACGCATTATTCTCCACCTCCTTCGGTTGCGCCCGTATCTGCGCTTCCGTCATCTGAATATTTCTCGTCGCCGCCGCTATCCGAACTATCGCTGTCCGAACTGCCTCCGTTGTTATTTGAGTGTCTGTTGTGTCTTACCGCGTGGGCAATTCCTTTAACACCTTTCCAAGCCAAGCCGATCGTCATTGCACTTGCCACTCTGCCGCCGTAGTATGCCGAACGCAACCAACCTCCGCCTGCGTGCATATCGTCGGCGGTTCCGAACAACCTTGCAAACAATGTCTGCCCTGCCGGAATAACCATAGCACCGCCCACAATCATAAATATCGTGAACACGGAATTGCCGAAGCTACCCACGTTAGGAATACTCATTGACTGTATGAGCGGCAGTAAAAGTACAAACACATTTACCGACAATACCGCGCCGTAGGCAAGTATGATTTTCGTTACGAATTGCTCGCGCCAATTCTTGAACCTCGCACTGTCGTCAAGCGGAAGCGTTGACATCGAAACGGGCATACAGAAGTACAAGTAAATGATTTCGTACACCCTTTTCGCAAGATTAATCACGGCGATAATAAGCGCAATGCCGAGCGCAATGCTCGATATAAGCGCGGGCAAGTACATAAACGTATTCGGGTTTACCATACCGTTGCATTTCCAACTCGTGGGCCACACGCCGAAAAGTGCGGCGTTGTAGCCGCCGAAAATATCCGATACCGACAAACTCGTTACGTTGATTTTATTGATATTGTAGCCGTTTATCCAATTCCCCACGCAAGCATTGAACAGAGCGTTTGAGAGCTTCGTCGAATTGCCGAGCTGGAATATTCGGGCTAAAAGCTGTAACAGCGAATTAGCGATGAGTATTCCCAAAAACACCACCGCGAGCATTGCCATAGTGCCAAGTAAAGCCAAAAAGAATTTGCCGACAATACTCGATACATTTCGGTTGTTCGCAATCATATTCTTGACAAGTCCTACTATCGTAAAGATACAAGTCAGACCTACCGCCAAGATAAAGATGCACCAAAATATCGTGCCTACCGTTGAATTGCCTGCAAGATATTCGATTATGTTTACCGACTGTCCGTTTACTCTTACGTTCGTTACCCCTGCGATCGCCGAGAATATTTCCATAAGCCCGTCTATAAGCTGTAACAGCCATAAGAACAGTTGCAGACAAAGCTCTTGAAAAAATATAAGCATTTATCCTCCTTTCCGAAAAAGTCAAGGCGGCAAGTTGCCCTGCCGCCTTGTTCGGAATTATTGTTTTCTTACGCGCCTACCCACGCGGACAAGCCGTTGATGAGAAGCGGTGCGCCCATAGCCACAACGAATATAATCACGATACCGATAATAAGGTTTTTGACCATATCTCTCGCGTTAATCTTTTCTTCGTTTCTGTGCGCGATTGCAATTTTGATACCGATATACGCGCCCCAAATAACGACGACCGCCGCAAGCGCGATTACTATGTACAGCCAAAAGCTGTCCATAAGGCTTTTGAGTTTTTCGACGATTTGCGCAAGGCTTCCGTTCAAGCCCTCGTCTGCCGCTAACAAATTGATATTAAACACTATTCTCTGTTCCTCCTCTTATTTCTGTGCTTTCTTTGCCTTGATTTTCTTGTATGCAATGAATCCGCCGACGCCGCCGAGCGCAAGCACGACAAGAATTACAAACAGCGCGATTGCCGTTCCGTTGCCGCCCTTTTTCGTTTCGGTTAAGTCTGCATTAGGCTCGTCCGCTTTGGGTTCGTCGGGCTGATTCGGCTCGTCGGGAATCGTAGGCTCGGTAGGCTGTTCGGGTTCAACGGGCGTTGTAGGCTCGTTGGGTACTGTGGGTTCGTCGGGAATAACGGGTTGTTCGGGTTCGGTAGGTTCAACGGGTTTTTCCTGCGCCGTTACCACTACCGTCTTTAACTGTTCGCCGTTTTCGTCCGCAAGCGTGATAATGACTTGTCCGTAAAACTCGGAATAGTCAATCTTGTTGCCCGTTTCTTTGCTTTCGGTTACAACTCCGTCCTCGTCCGTAAAAGTTACCGTAAAATACCCGTTCTTGACGTCGCCGCAATTGCATACGCGCATTACGATAAGATTCATATTCTCGCTGTCGTCCATAGTCTGAATTTCGTAAGCGTGCTTATGAATTTCGGGGATGACGGGTTCTTCGGGTTCGGGAATATATCCGATGTCGCCGCTCGTTACATAGTCCGAAAGATAGCTATAATTGCAGTCCACACAAATATGGCGCGTATAGCCAAGACTGTCGGGCGTTGCGGGTACAAGCACGTCCAAATACTTATGTCCTTTGGGCTGTACATAGTCCGTTACGAATCTGTCGCCGCAGTCATTACAAACGTGGTCGATGTAACCATAAGTTACGCACGTTGCCGCGTTTACCGTTTCGGTATAAGCGTGTCCGTTCGGCTCGGTATAGTCCGCGATATAGCTGTCCGCGCAAGTCGCGCAAGTGTAGGTCGTAAAGCCGCCATCCAAACAAGTAGGCTCGGTTACTACCGCTTCGTAGGTATGACCGAGCGCGTCGATATAGTTATCGAAAAACACATCTTCGCAGACAGAACAGGTATGCTTGGTATAACCCCTTTCGGTGCAAGTAGGCGCGACTTCGACTTTCTCATAATCGTGTCCGATTTCGTCCGTATAGTTGTCCGAATACTCATAGCCGCATACGGTACAGAAATGCGTGGTATAACCTTTATGGGTGCAGGTATTGGGTACGACTACCACCTCGAACGTATGTCCCTTTGCGCTTTCGGTCTGCTCGGTGTATGTATGTCCGCAGTCCGCACACGTTTGCAGCGTATATCCCGCCGTCGTGCAAGTTGCCGCTACAACCGATTCGGTGTAGTTATGCCCTTTGGCGTCCGTGTAGTTGTCTTGCTTTTCGTCGCCGCACTCGGTACAGGTGTATAGCGTATAACCCTGTTCCGTACACGTTGCCGCGATTTCCGTCTGTTCGTATGCGTGGTTACAGCCCGTATCCGCGCTTGCCGTTTTTGCCGTAGTAAAACCCGTACACAAAAAACCCGTTAAAAATAACGCTACACTTGCCGCGAGCGTTACAACCGTTGATTTAATTGTTTTAGTCATTATGTCCTCCATAAATTTATTTGTTCGCTTGGTTTTGAAGTTCCAAAAGTTTGGGTAGTTCGCCATTGATGTAGTCGGCAACTTCCCGTATCTTTTTCATCTTGTGCGGCTTGTTGTTGTAGTTCTCCTCAATCATAAACAGTAAAGCGACGATACTATCTAAGTCGGCGTTTAATACGGCTTGCTTGTCGTCGGGGTTAAGCATATTCGCAAACTCTTGGAGTTTAAGCTGAATATTCTTCTCTATGCTCAACCACTTACCGTCAAGGTCGTCGAGTTTCTTTTGCCGTTCGATTTCGACTGCGTTATCGCGGTTTTCTTCTTCCTCGATTGCCGTTAATAGGCGTTCGTTTTCGTTACCGCCGTTCTTGTTCGTAATATCGAACACATACTCGTTCTTATCGAACAGCACCGCTTCGCGCTTCGCCATACTCGCTTTGCCCTCTTTGAAGTAAACGTCTTTGAGTTCGTATGACGGTGTGAATACAGTCCATATCGGCTCGTAGCCACGCACCGATACAATCGCGTCGCCTTTCTCATTTCCGTTCAGTCGTTCAAGCATACCAACCGTTATAAGCGGCTGGTTGCTCGCGCCCGTATTGCTCGACGCAGGGTTTTCCGCGTTGGTGTTGACCGAGAAATTTTTGACTTTCTTTTGTCCGCATAGTTCCGAAAACTCTTTGCGCGTGTCGCTGTCGTCCGAGCCGATAAAGATTTTTACGTTACAGTTGGTCTTGATAATATCGCCTATCTCTCGCCCGTACTTTGCCGTAAGCTGTGAATACGCTTGAAGTACAAACAAGAAGCGAATACCGCGTGAACGCGCAACCGTTACCATACCCTCAATATTGTCGAACTTGGGTAAGTTCGCAAACTCGTCAAGTATGAAGTAAGCGTTACGCTTTAATACCGCCGTGTCCGTCTGCTCTCTGCGCAAGTTCAAGTTCGCTTTCTCCACAAGCTCTTTGTACATCTGCGTTATAAACAGCGTTACAAACCTATGGCGCGTAAACCTTTCGTCCGGCACGATAATAAATACCGCGCTCGGTTCTTCGTCGATATTTACAATGTCCAAATCGTTCTCGCTCGTAAGCGACATAATACCGTCATCCGACAACTGTTGCATATAGCTGTTGACTTCCGACAAATAGCTCGTGAGCGTTTTGTCGCTTGTGATGAGTACCGTATTTACAAGTCCGCGCACCTTTGAAAATTCGTCGCGCCCTTTGAGTAGGTATTCCTTTAACGCCGTTGTATCTTCCGAGCAGTATTTAGTGATATTGTGGTAGATGTTGAAAAGCAAAAGCTGTTTTTCTTCCATCTTGCCCTTTATACAGTCCTCGCAAAACGCAAGCACCAATCCGAATATAAGGTTACGCGCACCTTCTTCCCAAGTCGGTTGGTCTTTGTTCTGAACGGGACACAAGGTATAAACAAGGTCTTGCGCGTTCTCGTAGATTTCGTCCTTTAACTCCTGCATCCTCGTCCGCGCGTCGCGTAACGATAAGAAAACTTCGCCTGCGCCTATGTACTTTCCGTCCTTATGCTGCAAGTGATATTCGAGTTCCTTTACCAATCGGATACGGCGTATAAGCACGTTCATAGGATTCCACCGCTGTGAGCTGTACGGCTCGCGCAAGTCGAGTACCGAGATTTTATAACCGTCTTTCGCAAGGTGGTTTGCGTGTTTCTCATACAGTTCCTTTTTCGGATCGGATATGACAAGGCTCGGCTTGCCCTTACTCCGTGATAACACGGAAATGTTTTGGTCAACAAAGCCCGTCGTTTTACCACTACCCGTCGTACCGACGATCAGCGCGTGAAGTTGGCTCGTCGTGATAATTTCCAATTCCTTGCCTTTCTTTTCCGCGCCGATTACTATTCCATCGTTTTTCTCTTGTGCGCCGTTCCAATTCGTTACCGTAAACTCTTTCAGTTTTTTCAACCGTTTCGCCGACAGCCACTCGGTATCTTCCAAGTCGTTCTCTTTGAGCGCGATATTTTGCGCGTCGATTCGGTAAAGCATAAGAAAGCCGACAAGCAACAGTCCGTTGACTACTCCGACCGTAAGCCAATAATTCTTGTTGCCGAATATGCCGCCGAAGTCCTTACCGAACAGCGCAAACAAAAACGCTACAAGCACGCTCACAAACACCGCGATAAAACCGCCGACCGTAGCCCAAGTTTTCCAAGACTTTTTCTTTCTGTGCTTAAATGCTTCTTTTCTATTCAATACTTGTTGTTCTCCTCCTTTTTAGATTGTTGCGTTTCCGCTTGTGCTTCCTCTCTTTCGCGTTCAATTTCCTTTTCTATGTCCTGTAAGCGGTGTGAAAAGTCGCGCTCTATAAGCTCGCTTTCTTGCCCGAAAGAGTGAAAGAATTTATCCAAACGCCGCCCCACGTTTCGTTTCGATATACAGAGCCTGCGTTTGAGCTTATTGTCGTTTGTCTTGTACCGCTTGTTCGGATCACGCTCGAAGTATTCGGGCTTGATAAACTTGCAAAGGTTAAGTACAAGATTGCCCTGTCTGCGCTTGTAGTCCGCTTCGATTGTTTCGATTATCTTGATATGGCTTTCGTCAATCTTGTGATGATACTTCGGCAGTTCGCGTTCAATCGTCTGCGGCGAAGTGTTCGCGCCCGACAGCGCGTATTCCTTTCCGCAGATATTCTCTATGACGCGCCGTTTTTCTTCGAGCCGCTCGTAAAACCGCAAGTCCGCTTTCCGTGCTGTCTTGTCGTGGTCGAGAAGCATTTTTACGATTTTATCTACGCGCGGTCTGAACGCTTCCATATCTTTGCTTCCGTAAGTCAGCCTACCCGTTTTCGGTAAGTCTTTCGCAAGCGACAAGATTTCCTGCTTGATTTCGTCCGTGCTGTACATAGCCGTTTTCACGCAAGTCATATTCCGTAGCTTTTTCAAACTGTCGTTCCTTGCCTTGTGAAGTTTGTCGCGCTCGTCGTCCGCGAACAGTCCAAGCCGTACAAACATATTGTCTATTGCCGCGCCGCTTATCTTGCCTTTCGTTCGATAGCCAAGCGTTCCGTCGTTGTTCTTGAATTTCGGCTCTTTCTCCCAAAACACGAAATGAATATGTAAATGGTGCGGACGATCAAGATGCAAGGCGCACATCAAGTCGATATTGTTCGGGTTAAGTCCCGACTCGCGCAAGAACGTAGGAAAGATATTTTTGACAAGCTGTATGCACTTGTCGGGCGTATCTATCTTTTCGGAATCGTGTTCGTTAAACGATATAAAGCCGTGCCAAATATTGCCCTTGTTGGCTTTCGCCCGTACTTTCATTTCGTCAACTTCTTCCTGCGGTATCATACCGTTTTGATTAAATACGCCCGTGCTTTTCTGCAAATACTCTAACGCCGTGAATTTATTGCCGACGCGCTTGCCCTCCGTAGTAATGTAGTCGTACACGTTCTTCTCGCCCGACATATCGTAAAAGGCGCGTTCCGTCGCGTTCTTGTTTCTGTCATAGTCCGACGCTTTTTTCGACAGCGAATACGGTGTGTATTTCAAGTCGAATATAATCGGTTGGTTGTTTGCCATTAGTCCTCCTCGTCCATTTCGTTTAACCTGTCTATCTCGTACTTCGTCATATAGGTCGGCGTATCGCGCATAGCACCGCTGTCAAACTTAATCGCCGACGGCGGCTTGCCTTTCAGCTCTGCGCTCTTTGCGTTAAACAGTGAACATACAAGTGATTTACTTATTGTCGTGTTCATTATGATTTCTTGTAACAGTCGCACTACTTCCGCAATGTGTTCGTCGTGGTCGTTCTCCGTACTTATCTGAACAGCCGATTTTTCCGTCGGCTGTTCGTAAGGCTCGGCGTTCAAGGTTTTCTCCCCGAACTCGTCCTCGATAAGTTTCGGCAGTCCGTAAGACAGCGCGTTGTTCAGTACGCTTGCTCGGTTGTTCGCATAGTGCGGCAAAGTCATAAGGCGGTCTATCATCTGCCAATTTTCCTCGTCGCGCAAACGGAAGTAGATACTCGCGTTATGCTCTGACTGTTTCAGTTTTCTGCCCATATACCCTCCCAAGAAAATCGGGTTTCCCGATTGTTCCCTGAGCCGCACGGCGAACTTCAAAATTGACTAAATCTTTGATTTTGGCTATTTTCTTTACCTGCTTGCAAAGTTTACGATATAGCCAAAATCGGTCGAATAGTCCTATGCGAAGTCCACGCTATACGGCTTTATGGTCGTCCTTATTCTCGTTAGGGTTTTTTGCGCCGCCGTAGGCGTTTTCCTTTTTAGGTCGTCCACGCATCTTGTAAGGCTTACCTTTTTCGGTCTGCGGCTTTTCGTCTGCCACACCGCCCTGCGCGTCTGCCGATACGATAATGAGTTGCGATACGACGTTGGTTTCGCTTACCAATGCTTCTTCGGTTGCAAATCTCGCACGCAATTCTTTATACTTTTCCGCGACGATCGCGCCGCCGATTTTGCCGTTCGCTCTGTTCTGCTCTGCCGTGTCAAGCACGCTCTGAACGTAAAGGAATACGCCCTTTAAGTATTCGTCTTTGCTTTCCATAGGCTTACCGTCGAACACATAACCGCTCACGGCTTTGATAAATTCGCCCGCTTGTCTGTTAGTCATTTTCCCGACTAATGCACCAAACGATTTTTTGAACTTAAAATTTTTCTCTTTCATTTTTACTCCTTTTAATTTCAGATTTCGTTTCCCCAACAATCCCACCCGTCTGCATACTGTCTTGCAAACAATTCAATTCTCGGTCTGTTACCGAACAGTTTTACAATTCGCTCTCGCACTTCGCTCGGCTTTTGGCTGTGTCTTTCTATGTGTGATAGCACTACCGAAGATACGCTGTGCGACTGTCTTTCCAATACTTTACCGCGCGTTGCCAAAAGACAATATTCCGCGTTTGAACGGGTGTAATAACCCATACCAATAAAGATACTGTCGCTCTTTTTATTCTGCTTTACCCAAGTGAAAGCGACCGTCTTATACTCAAACCCCCAAGCCGATACAAGCTCTATCCCCTCAATCAGGCACGGTGCTGTTACCCACAAAAACAATACGCTGTTCTTTGCCGCGATTTCGTTTACGGGCAAACGCTGTATGTCCGCTTTCGCCATTGTAGGATAATGGCTTTCGGCACTTCTGCCTTTCCCCTTATCCGACCAAACCTTATAAGCCCACGGCGGATCAGCGTAAATTATTTCGTAACGCTTGTCCGTTAAAAAGATGTCGGTTTTCATTATGTTTTCGCGTTTGCGCCGACGTGCTTTTTACCTGCGCTTTCTCGTGCCGGCACAACCGCAATATTGCCCTTGAGTCTGTCAATTCGCGCTATCGACTCTCTTGCCATTTTCGCATACAAAGCGTTGGGCTTTTCGTCGCGGTACTGTCCCGAAGAACGGAATACGCGCATAAGCTGTTCTTCGTCGCCGCCCACAAACATAGCGAGCCGTGTCATCAATGCACGCTCGTCTTTTTCTTCGTCGCCGAACATTGTCTTGCCGTTGTACAGCTTTTCAAACTGTTCGCCGCCGCTTGTGCGCTTCGCGCGTTCGACCACATCAAGGTCGCTCATCCGCGTTAAGCTATTCTCGCCGCGAACCGACATATCTACGGGTTTACTTCGTGCCGTTGCTCTTGCCGCGACAACGGAAGGCAGAACATACAACGGACGGTTTTCGCGTTCCGCTCGTCTGTCCTCTGCCTTTGCGCGTTTCTCGCTTATCTCTTGCAACTGTTCGTAGTTTACCTCGTAAAACTCTTTGTCTTTCCAAGCGGGCAACTCTTTGATTTTATCGAACTCCGCTAACAGCTTTTCTCTGTCTTTGTAGGCAGTCGGCAGCATAAGCGTTGTCTGACCGTAACCGCTCGCCATACGAACGCCGTAAACTTTATCGCCCAATTCGTCCGTGTCCTCGACCACCGCATACGGCTCTGCGCTTTCCATACGCTCGGCTTCCGCTTCTTTGGTTGCTATGTAGCGCGTGATTTTCTCCGCGTCGGCTATTGCCGTGAACAGCGCGTCGGGATCTTTCTTGATTTCGTCGTGCCACTCTTTTATGTAGCGGCTGTTGTTTTCGATATGCTTTTCGCTTACCGCAATACCTACGTCTTGTTCCAAGAACATAGCCGAAAGCTCGGCGCGTAATTCTTCAAGCGCGTATTTCTCCGAGCCGAACGCGCCCGACAAATCACGGTCGAGCCGTGATTTGTGTCCCGTGCTGTGTCCGATTTCGTGAAAATTCGTACCGTAAAACTCGTGCAGATTTTTGAACGCTTCGCGTTTGGGCGAGTGTATTTCGTCGGTATTGAGCCTATAAAATGCGTTGTCGCCGCCGTACACGATTTTCGCTTCATAGTCGTTCCAATGCGCTAAAAGTTTCTCTGCGCGTTCCACCGTTTCGCTCGGATCGATTATGTGTTTCTTGCGTTCGGGTATGCCCTCTATAATATCGCCGTTAAAGACACGATAGTATTTCCTCAACCGATATACGTTATCGTCCATATACTTCTGCCGTTCGGCTTCTGTCATACCGTCAAGAACGCTATTGTCAAACGGCTTTTTCGTTTCTCTGTCGCGCAATTCGTAAAACTCAATCGTTACCCCTGCGCCCTTGCCGAGTGATTTGTTTTCCGCGTCTTTCTTAAAACTCCAACCGTTATCTTCTATCTGCTTAAAGGTCGCCCATCTGTTGTCGGTGTATCCGCGCTCAATGACTATAAGCGATAAGAAAAGATTGTTGATGCCGTGATAACGCTTGCCCGTTGCAACGGACACGGGAATCCCCGTGTCCGCCCAACCTTGTTCCCAAATACCTTTACCGTTTTCAAGGTTTTTGAGTACCATATCGACAAGTGCTTTTCTTTGCGGGGTCAGTTTATCGTATGCGCTATTCTTTTCCCTCTTCTCGCTCAAATCTTATTTTTACCTCCTCTGTCATAATCGGCTCTCCCAAGTCGTACCCTTTATCGTCCGTGTCGATAAGGTCAAAAAGGTCGTAGCCTTTCGGCACTACGATTTCGGGAATTTCGTTTTGTTTGTGTTTCATTTCCCCTCCTTTATTTGCCGCCCTTGCCCGAATTGTTACCGCTCACGGGTTTGTTCGTGTTTGGCTTATTCGTTTTGAGCTGATACCTCGTTACCGTTCGCGTATCGCTTTAATGACGGTACACTCGTAGTAGTTGTCCGACTTTTCGGGACGGTACAAGCCGCTCGTTGCGAAAATACGCAACATCTGTTCCTTGTCGCCGTTGCAGTAAAAAGCAAGCATATTCATAAGGCTCATATCCGAGCGGCTATGGTCGCCCTTTATGTCCTGCCCGTTGTACAACGACTTGAATCTCTGCCCGTCCTTACCTTTCTCCGCACGTTCGACAACATCTCTGTCGCTCATACGCGACAGTCCCTCAACGCCTGCGCCTTGTCCGTTCAGTACCGTTCTCTTGGCGCATTTGCTTTCGATAATGTTCTTCATCTGCGGCTCGTCAAAGCTCTTTAATTCCGTACCGCCGTAGTAGTCGCCCGTCATAGCGATAAAATGTGCGCCGCGATAAAATTCCATTTCGCCATCTTCCGAGAAAGTGCGCACGTCCATACCTTGCGTCTTGCCGAAAAAGTGCAAGCCATTTCCGCTTACCGATTTTTCGCAATACATACCGTCCGCCGCATTGAAAACTTTATGAGCAAACTCCGAGAAGTCGCCGTTTTCCTCTATGCAGTCGTCAAGGTCAATGCACGCAATTCCGTCTTTTCCGTCGAGCGCATAGGCAAGCGCGACACCGCCGTGATACTTTGCATATTCTCTCGCTTCGTCAAATGTCGCCCACGTTGTAGGGTCGTCGCTCTTTGCCATCTTGCCCGTATGTATGTCGATAAGGAATTTGTCAAGTCTGCCTTTTTCTTCGTTCGGTTTTGTACGGACGATAACCCAATTCGGCTTATTTTTCATTTCGTCGGGTACGCGCTCTATGAGCTTTTGTTCCACCGCCATAAACTTCTCCGACTTACTCTCGCTCGGTTTGCTGTACACCGTGTAGTCGTCGGCGGTTTTGCCTTTGACCTGTGCGATAAAATCTTCGGGGTTCATTTCGATTTTCTGCTCGTCCTCGTTCTCCGCTTGCTTGTTGTGTACCGTTACAATAAAGTTTTTGGGCAAACTCACGCGAATAGTGCCTTTATCTTCGTTCGCACGAAGCAAGCCGTTCGGTATGTAATAACAGTACCCGTCGTAATCGCCCTGCGGCATACGAAACATAGTGCGTTCGCCGTACTCGGCAATCTTCGCCTTTTCGTCCACCGAAACATAATGCCAACCGTTTTCTTCGGACGGTGCGTTTGCCGCCGTTTGCTCGGCACTCCTTTCTGTCTGATAGGCGGACGATTCCGTTCCGTCCATATACTTGAATAATTGATAAGCCGACAGCTCGACTTTGTTTTCGCCGCTTTTGTCCTGCGCCGTGAATTTGAAGTCGTCGGGTACGCTTATCTTGACGCGCTCGCCCTCGCTCTCTTCGTCCTCTTTCACGAACACATTGGGGACGTAAAAAGCGTACCCTGCAACATCCGAAGATGTCGGCATAGCAAACAATGTGCGCTTTTCGTACTCGCCGCGAATCGCGTCGCGCGGTACGCTTACGGTCGTCCACTGCTTGTCGTTCTCGTCCGCTTTGCGAACATAGTCTTTATTGAGCGTTCTGTGTACTGCGTTCTTAAACTCGGTTGCCGTAAGTTCGATTTCGTCGTCCTCGCGGTTTTTGAGCAATACCGTGTCGTTCTCTCTGATACGAAGCGCAAGCGCAAGTTCGCGCGAATCGCTCTGCAAGTCGGCAATCTGCGTACTTCTTTTTATCTTGTCGTTATAAAAGTTATAGGTATAGCCGTTGTATTTTCCGTTCGTCGGCATACGCATAAAACTCGTCTTATTATTGACTTTGATACGCGCATCCGCCGATACGGTTATATCAAGCCATTTCGGTTTTTCATTTTCGGGCATTTTATTCCACTCCTTGTTTTCGTAAATTTTGGGTCTGTCGCCGTAGGTTTCCGCTCTGTCGCGTTCCGCCGCTTCAAGCGACTTAAAATAATAGCTCTGCGCCCACGTTCCGTCCGAAGTGTCGTAGCGCGGCGCAACGATAAAGTCTTTCACGGTCTGACGGTATATGATGGCGATATTCCGCTCGTCCACGTCTTTCGTGATGTTTACGACCTTGTACCCGTCCTTTGTTTCGCTCAAAAACTCGCCTTGCAAAGACTGTGCGGTGTTCGCTTTTTTAATATCCTTGCTTCTTCTTTTGAGTTCTTCTGGCGTGATGTACACAAGCGTATAATCTCTCGGCACGTCGGTTGCTGTGTTGACTTTTGCGATAAGCTCGTCGATTTCCTTTTCGGTATTGAACGAACGCTTGAACAGCGTTCCGATCTCTCCCGTATTCGCGTCCACATAAACGGGCGTATATTCGGTTTTTCCGTTTACGGTGTCTTGCATAACGGAATAGTATTCTTCGCGCTTGTTGCCGTATAAAAGCTCTCTTTGCTTCTTACGCATACGGTCTATAAACCCGTCCAAAATCGCACGGTGGGTATTTGATGTAAACTGATAACGGTGTCCCTCGTTCTCAGTTATTTCTATCTTGTTAGCCCAAGCCTTATTGTCGCGGCTAATCCGTCCGTCGTCATAAAAATACTGTACCGTGTTCGCAAGCACATAGTTGATTTCTCCCATACCGTACTTGTCGATAAGCGCGTTTTCAAAACCGTCTTTCAAGTGCATACCGTCATAGTTTTCCGATATTGCCTTGTCTATGGCGTTCTTGCAATCCGTATGCAAGTTCAGAGCGTTGATGTATTCTTTGTGCCGAGCTTCGACCACGTTATGTACGGCGGTCTGCATACTGCCTATCGCCGTATCTTTGTTTTTGAGTTCGTCCATAGTAATGTCACTATCGGTTTTCAAAAAGAAGATGTTGTACTTGTCCGTGATTTCGTCCGACAAATAACTTACGGGCGCGGCGATAATGTAACTGTCCGCTTGTTCTTTGATTTCGGGTAGCGTATCGTAACTCAAACTCGGCAAGTAATAGAACGCCGCATTGCTCGTGTCCTTGCCGTAGTAGTACGGCTTCGTCAAGTCGATAGTGTTATCTACCGCTTTCGTTTCCAAGTACGGCGCAAGTTTTTCTTCCGCAAATTCGTCATACCACTCGTCATAATAGTCCTCGCCGCTCTTATTGAAAAAGCTGTTTTCAAAGTCGGGTTTCAAGTCGTTGATAATATCGGGTATAAGCTCTTTATCGAAGCCCTCCGTTCTGCCGTTCAGCCAAACGATTTCTTCAAGCCGCTCGTCGATTTCCTCGTGCAATCTTTCCTCATACGCAAGCTCTTGTGCGTACTTGCTTATTTCTTCGTCCGGTATAAACTTGGCAAGGTCGTCGCGCACATTGCCGATTTCCCAACCGTACTCGCCGAGCGGAAAGTTGCCGAATCTTATCGTAAAATCATTAAGCAAGTTTTTAACATACGGTTTTATTTGCTCGGTGTCGGGGCGCGGCATATCTTTCAAGCATTTTTCAAGTGCGACCCGCTCTGCAAACATATTGTCCGAAAGTCCGTCCGTGTACATTGCAGGGAAGTAGTCCATTTCTTCGTTCACTTCTTTTTTCGCCGACTGACAAAACATCAGTCTTGCGGTCAAGTACGCTCTGCCTTTATCCGACGCGATAAACTCGTTCCAATCGGGTTTTTCTATTCCGAAAAGGTTTCCGCCACGTTCTACTTCGTCTGTGGACGTAACCTTTCTTTCGGTGTCGTCGCCTTTGAGCGCGACAACGGGAAGTCCAAGACCGACAAGCATTTTTGCCATACGCTTGCGAAGCGGCAACATACCGTCCCAAGTGTAACCTGCGTCGTGCATATCGTCCTGCCCGATAGTATAGTCGGGTAATACCGCCACTTCCATTGCGGCAATCTTATCTTCGTTGTCTATAAATGTGTCCTCCTTAATTTCGTCCAACGGCTCTAAAATGACCGTCTTATGTCCGTCGTCGTCAATACCGCTCACGACCTTATCAAGCGTGTCAATATCTAACGACAGCACTTTTTGTTCGTCGCCCGAAAGCGTGTCCGTAATGAGCGGCAAGCCGTACCTCTCGGCAAGTTCTTCTGCGCGTTCGCCGTATATCTCGTAATTGTCGCCGTTACCGATAAATACATACGATTCGGCGTTTTCGCTTTGCTTTTTACGGTACAAGCTCGCGTTGCTCTCTCCGAGCGTTCTGCGCGACTTTTTCTTATACGTTGTCTGAACGACCTTTCGTTCCGGAATTTTCATAGCCGCCTCTTCGTCCACGTTTACTACAATGTTTTCTTCCTTACTGTCGTCCATTATGATTTCCTCGCGCTTGCCTATATCGAGTTCGGCATTGAGTTCCGCTTGTTCTTTGAGCAAGGCAGTAAGGCGGTCAGCGTGTTCAAACGGCTTCTTGATTTCTTCTTCCGCAACTGTCAAATCGTGTTTGAGTTGGTTGAGTCTATTTTCGGCGCGTTCTTCTCTTGACGGAAATTCCTTACAGAAATTATCCAATCTCGTAAGTAAACCGCTTGCGCTCTCGCCTATGTCCATACTGTACTTACCGATTCCCGTAAGCGATACCGAGCGTTCGCCAACCAAAAATATCATAGGGTTCAAACTTATCTTGAAGCCTGCATATTCCGCAACGACCGTATCGGTCTTATTAGCGTGTAGCGCGTTCATTAACGCCAAGCCGCCCTCTTTCTTATCGGTATAGACTTTACCCATAACGCTTATTGAAAACCGTTCGGGATCTACGCTGTGCTTTGCTTTGACCGTTGCAATATCTTCGCGCAAGCGTTCCAAGTACAGCGTTTGCCGCTGTATATCTTCGGGCAAGCTCTTTCGCACTTTGTCCTGCAATGCGTACAAATTCTTCTTGTATTGCCCCTCTAACACGCGCAACCGCGCAACTTCCGTGTCCACCTCCATCTTCTGCTTTATCTTCGGATTTGCGGCGGTTATCGCCTTTATTTCGGCATACGTTAATGTCGTTTCGTCAATATCGTCCGCTTCGCGCACAGTCAAATCCCCTCTATCTATCTGCGATATAAAGCGTTGCTTGTTCTCCAATATTTGATAAGAATAACTGTCGAACGTGCGCTCTTTGACATAGGTAAAAATCTTGATTTGCTTGTTCGTGTTGCCTTGCCTAATTATGCGCCCCTCGCGCTGTTGCATATCGCTCGGTCGGTACGGCGTATCAAGATGATGTAACGCGATTAACCGCTCTTGTACGTTCGTACCTGCGCCGCATTTCTCTGTCGAGCCTATAAGCACTCTGACCGTTCCTGCGTTTACCTTGTCGAACAACGCTTGCTTTTGTAAGTCGCTGTTCGCTTCGTGTATAAAAGCAATCTGTTCGGGCGGTATGCCGCGCTGTACGAGCTTGTACTTCAAATCGTTGTATACGTCGAAGTCCTCGCCGTACACATAGTCCTCAAACGCTTTCTTCGGGGTTGACAAATCACAAAAGACGATTTGCGTTGCTTTCGTGTCGTGCGTGTCGTTCCATATCTCTGCGATATTGTCGGCGCATACATTGAGCTTACTACCCTCCTCGTCTGCCGCGCTTCTATCATAGCAGCGCGGATCGAGCGCAAGTTTTTTACCGTCGCTCGTTATCTTCAACATATTGTCGATTTCGGGCGGTATCTTATCTCGGCTTATGCGCTCGGCGCGTTCGGCTATCTCGTCCGCAAGTTCCAACACCGCGTCGCTCGGTTTAAGATTTACCACTTTACGTTCCGCGTCGGGTACGTCGAGCTTAACCATATCGCTCGTCTGCACATCGGCAAAACTGCGGTACATAGTCAAGAGTTCGGGCAAGTTCGTAAACTTACTAAACCTCGTTCGCGGCTTGTAACCTTGCCCCGAAGGTGTCATTTCAAGGCTTGTTACAGTTTCGCCGAAGTCTGCCGCCCAACCGTCGAAGTACGTTATACCGAGTTCCTGCAAAGTCCGCTGTTGTAAGTACGACTGCATTGTGTACATTTCCGTCATACTGTTCGATATGGGCGTACCCGTAGCAAATACCACACCTTTGTCGCCGCCTTGTAATTCGTTGATGTACTCACACTTCAATTCCAAGTCGCTGGCGCGTTGGCTTGCCGCCGTACTGATTCCAGATACGTTGTTCATTTTCGTATATAGGAATTTGTTTTTGTAGTAGTGCGCTTCGTCGATAAATAAGTAGTCCACGCCCAAGTTCTCGAAGATAAGTACGTTGTCTTTCTTGCTATCGTCGGTCAGCTTTTTGAGTTGTGCCTCCTTGTTCCGCTTGATTTTCTCCAAGTTCTTGACCGCGCCGCTTCGTCCGCCCTGCGTGTCGCGCACGGCTTCAACCGTTTCTTCGATTCGCGCGATTTCTTCGTTTATCTTCGCTATCTGCCTATCTCTTGATATGGGTATCTTCGCAAAGCTCGATTGCGCGATTATAACGGCATCCCAATCGCCCATTGCAACCTTACTCACAAACTTCTGACGGTTGTTTTTGTCCAAATCGTCTTTGCTTGCTATAAGCAGTTTAGCGTTCGGATAGAGCGTTCTAAACTCGTTCGCCCATTGCTGTACCAAGTGATTGGGTACGGCTATCATTGGCTTCTTTGCAAGCCCGTATTGGCGCAGTTTCATAATCGACGCGCAAATCGTAAAGGTCTTGCCGCTACCGACAACGTGGTGCAGTAAAGTGTTACCGCTCGTGATGATTCGATGTACCGCGTTCTTTTGGTGCGGCTTCAACTCTATCGCCGGATTCATTTCGGGAAAACGTAAATAGCTTCCGTCATAGGACGGTAGTTTTATGCGGTTGAATTTCGCATTGTATGTTCTCTCCAAGTCCTCGCGCCGTTCGGGATCGGCGTATATCCAATTCTTGAACGCTTCCTTTATGGCGTTTTGCTTTTCTCGCGCGGCTATCGTTTCGCCCTTATTCAGTTCGTAGCGTGTTGTGCTTCCGTCCTTTATCGGATCGAATACGCTCGTCGCTCTCAAATTCAGACAGTCCTCTATGAGCTTGTAGGCGTTTACGCGATCCGTACCGTAAACCTTGTTTACGTTCATATAAGATTGACCGTGCATATACATTGATACATCTACACGCCAACTCGAATCGTGCGGGTTATAAAACAAGCGCACCCCGTCCGTATAGCGCGGCGGCAAGTCTAACAACTCGTATATGAATTGCTTGTAATACTTTTCGTCAACCCAACTCGCGCCGAGCCGTACCGCTATGTCGGAAGCTCTTATTTGTTCGGGCTGTACCCCTTTCAACGCTTGCACGTTCTTTTCGTAACCGCCGTCAGGATAGACTTCCGCGTACTTCTCTGCCGTTGCAAGTTTATCTACGACCTTGCCCGACAAGTATTCTTCGGCGGTTTCAAAGCCCATATATTTGTCGTCGGGGTTGACTTCATACGGATTGCGGAATACCGCGTCGCCGAGTTCGGCAAGTACGGTATCGTAGTCCTTTTTCGTGATTTCTTCGATATACGATATGTCCACGTTGCCGCGCTCGTTTTTGCAAATTTGCAATGCTTCAAAACAGTCGTCCGTGCTTGTTACCGATATATACGGTCTTATCGTGCGCTTACTGAATATGTCCGCTTTTGTCGCGGTTTTCTTATCGTCCGACAAGTTCTCGCAAGCGAATAGCAATGCACTGTCCCCGTCGTCCTTAAACAGCCTTGTGTTTGTCTGACCGTTTATAATTCCGTAACGACGCACGAATCGGTCGTAGTTTGCGTTGAGCGTTCTCTGTTCGTCTTTTAGCTTTTCGTCCGTACACCCGTCTGTCTGTATGTCCAAAACATAACGTAGTTCATTGCGCAATTCTATCATTGCGCAAATGCGGTCGTAAGCATCCGCAGGGCGCGTCGGTATTTCTTGCTCTACCATACTTTCGCCCACACGCATATACAGTTTTCCGTTTTGCGCTTTGTAGCATAACGGTTTTACGTTGTAGTCCACCGCCGTGCTTTCTTCTTCCGCACTCTCCGTATATTCGGGCGTTACATAAAAGTTTTCGGGTAAACGACTTACAGCTTCTTCGAGCGCATCCGCAAGGTTGCGCCCGTCTGGTTTAACAGTTAAGTCCAACGCGCCGTACATACCGTGTTCTTGTACAAATTCGCCAAGCACCATTTCGGGGTGTCTGATGAAGTAGTTGTTTACATCATACCCTTGTTCTGTCTTACCCGTCGCAAGCCACTCGGTGTTCTCCGTGTCTACATACGCTTGCTTTTCGCGCTTTTTGAAAAACAGTATGTCCGCAACGACTTGTGTTCCTGCCGTTTGCGTAAATGCGTTATTCGGAAGTCTTATCGCCCCGATCAGATCTGCACGTTCGGCGAGATACTTTCTTACGGTCGGGTTGATTTTGTCCATAGTACCGCTACTTGTGATGACCGCCATAACGCCGTTCGGCTTTAACTTATCAATGCTCTTTGCCAAGAAATAGTCGTGAACATAAAAGTTCTGACGCGCATAATCGCTGTCGTAAACGGTGTACGCACCGAACGGTACGTTGCCGACAACTACATCAAAGTGGTTGTTTGGTAAGGTCGTTTGTTCAAAGCCTTTGATTTGGATGTTCGCTTTTGGGTACAGTTTTTGTGCGAGCTTGCCCGTTATGTTGTCAAGCTCAACTCCGTACAGCCGCGCGTTCTCTTGTATCTCTTTGGGCATAAAGCCGAAAAAGTTTCCCGTTCCCATTGCAGGCTCTAATATGCGGTTATTGCCTTTAACGCCGAATCGTGCCAACGCTTTATACATACCGTCAATAACGGTCTTGCTTGTGTAGTGCGCGTTCAGAACGCTACCCTTTGCTTTCTCGTAATCTTCGGAATCGAGCGTCGATATAAGTTCGCAATATTCGCTTCGCCACTTTTCGTCGTATTCGTCAAACGCTTTTGCCAAGCCGCCCCAACCGACGTATTTAGCAAGTGTTTTTTGCTCGTCGCGTGTAGGCTCACGCTTCTCGAAATCAAGGCGTTTGAGTAGTCTTATGGCTTCGATATTGCTCTTGAATCTTGCCTTTGCGCCGCCGAGTTCGCTTTGGTCGAAGCCGACTGCGTTTAAGTCGGTATTCTCTGCGGCTGGCTGCTTGATTGAATTGAGTTCGCCACCTACTATACGCCGTTCGTTCTCCTCGTTCTCCTCATCGTCGGGAGATATATAGTTTTCTACATAGTCCGTATAGTAATTGACATCAAACCCGTCAAGAGTAAGCATTACGTCCGATACTTCTTCGCGGCTTTCAAGCTCGTCGGCGATTTCGTTTTTGTGTTCTCGCACAAAATCTTCGTCGTCGCCAAATCTTGAATAGTCAGAGATCCAATTCCCCTCGTAGGAATTTCCCGTACCTTCTTTAATGATTGCGTCCACGATTGACTTTATCTTGACTTGTTCGGGGGTTAGCTCTTTGCCGAGCGACATATATTCGCCGCTGTCAATGAGTTTCCCAATACGTTCCGCAAACTGACTTAATGCAAAAGTATATTTCGCTTCCGTGTTGCCTTTCTCGTCGTATTTCGTAAGCCAAAATTCGTTGATATTGAATCGCAAACGGTAGTCGTCGCTTGCCTGTACCGAATTGCCGTATTCCGAGCGTAAAAACTGTGCAAATGTGCTTGGACTGTTCAGATACGCTGTCTGTATTCGCTCTTTACGGTCTTGGTCTGCCGCGCCGATGACGCGCTTTACAAACTCGTTCTTTAACTTCTCTCCGCGCTCAAAGCGTTCTCTGTCAGCTTTTCGCTCTATTCTGTACTGTTCGTACTTTTCCTTTTCTTCTGCCGTAAAGTATTCATTATCATCGATTAGGTCGGCTATGCCTACCGCAACCTCTTTCCATTTCAGTAGTACCGCATATATCTCGTTACCCGACTTATCTCTCTGCTTTAAGCGTAAGCCTTTCGCATCGTGCCATACGTCCAATTCATAACCGCCACCGCCTACGCCGTATTCTTTTTTGAGAAAAGCGGCAAAGTCCTCTACCGTAGGATTTTCCTTGTACTTGTCGTATATACGGAATTTGCCTTGATGAATACCGCTACCGTTTTTTAAGCCGTATTCGATTAACTGTTCTTGCGGCGTTTTCTCCTGCGTCTTACCGTCAAGCATATCAAACAGCGACAACTGCGGCTTTTCCTTGCGCTTGCGACTCTGTATAGGTTTGCTCTGTTTCGGCTTCGTCTGTGGACGATTTTCTTTTTCTTGTTCGTCGTCGATATATTCGTCATAGTCCGTGTTTGTACCCCAATTCTTCAAACCGTCGTCGTAATCTTCTTCGTCCTCGTCCGGCTCAAACTGTTCGTCGCTGTCGAACGGACTATCTTCGTCATCATCTGCTTCGATAAGTTCGGGCGTAGGCTTTTCCGCTTCTGCGTTTTGTTCAAGCGTTTCAGCGTAAGACTGAATATAAATCGGCTCTTTGTCCTTTTCAAGCACAACAACGGAATACTGCTCTAACAGCTTCTCAATATAATCGTCCGTTTTATGAAAAGGTACACCGCACATTGGTACGCGGTCTGCACCCACGATTCGCCCCGTAAGCGTTAATTCGAGTTTGTCTGCCGCTTTTCTTGCGCTGTCGCCGAACATCTCATAGAAATCGCCCAAACGTGTCAAAACGATTGCTTTCGGGTATTTGTCCTGTGCGGTCAAATACTCTTTGTAAAACGGCGGTATTTGCGGCCCGACTTTCGTTTCCGTTTGTGCAACGGGTTCGGGCGGCTTCTCGGTAATTATAGGCTCGTCAGATACGGTTTCTTCGTCCACGTCGTCAATGACTTTGACTTCGTTTTGTTTGCGAACATAAGCATCTTCGATTTCCGTGTACAGAAAATCTGCAAAGCCGCAGACATCCTTGAACAACTGTGCGTTGTCCGCAAGGTCGCCCGTCATACCGTGCATAGTAATTCCGTTGCTTTTCGGGAAGCCCGTCTTGCTGTACAACGAATACGTTACGCCCTCTAATATAAGTCGGTTACGTTCTTCGTCATCCGTGAAATATCCGTTCTCTTGCAAGTAGGTCGCAACACCGACGTGGATCTTACGATAATCTCCGCGCAAATCTGTCGCCATCCCCGTGCCGTTCAGCGCGTCGAGTCCGTCAAGCAAACGCTTTATAGGGTATACAAGCCTTTTATACCTTTCTTCGCCGTGCGTGTCGTTCGCGTCAAACACAAATTGTTTATACCCGTCCGCGTCATAATACGGCACTCCTTTTTTGCCGCGCGTTATGCGCCGCCCCATTGCGTTCCACTCCTCGAACGAATAACAAACGCCTGCGTTCGGGCGGCTTATGATGATTTGACAAGCGTCGTGCAGACTGATGTGCGGATTTTGCGCCACGAAACGGTAAAAATTTTGTATCTGCTCTCCGTCCGTGAGCATTTCTTGTATAGCCGCGTTACGGTTGCTCAACCTGTTCTCACTCATTTAATTCCTCCTTTTCTTTGTACTTTCCAAACACCTGCCACCACACTTTTTTGCGCTTGCGGTTAGACGGAAAGTACAAAACCTCGAAAGCGGCTTTTGCGCCCATAAGGTACACAAGGCTCTTGATTTGCTCACGGTTGAATTTGTTGCGTTCGCGTAGTTTGCGCTTGAACTCGTCGGGCGTAAGTCCGAGAGCCTTTGCGACATAGGGTTGCGTGTGGTCGTTGTCGTATATCCATTTTTTCAGCTTATACTTTTTAAGTGCGTACCCGTCCGTCAAAATGTTTTCCACCGCTTTAACAGAGTTTGTTGCCGATAATGATATACTTTGCTTTGAAGCCATCTATCGTTTCCTCCTCCATATCTACAAGCGAAAGAAAAGTCCACTCGCCCAACGAATTGTACATTTCTTTTGCAAACTCGTAACCGAGCGCACAACCGTTTTTCAAGTGTTTATACGCTAACCTGCCGCCACCCAATTTTTGCAACATTAGTCGCGGACTAACGCTGTTATGTTTCGCGTAGTTTTCAAACTCGTCGATTTTTAATTTCATTTATGTACCTCCCAAGTGTGTTTTACAGTTTGTCGAATAGGTCAATGTTCTCTTCCCACTCGTACCTGCCGAAGTCCACGAAGCCCACCACATCTGCCGCACCTATATCCGTATACAAGCGCATTAACATTTCACGGGTAATGTTCTTACCGTCCTTGTAGTCCTCATAATCTTCTGCCGTATATCCGAGAGTTTCAAACAGTTCAGTTCCGCTCTCGTAACCTTGCTCTATCGCATAGGTTTCAAACTCGTCTATATTGAGTTTCATTTTTGCCCTTTCTCCTTGCCTTTCGATGGTAATGTTCTTACCCCTTCACTTCTCCTAGGACACTTTTTTGCATTTCACAACCAAATTTCAGAAAAAACTTTTTAATTCCGCTAAAATTTTTCTGAGAGCTTTACTTACCGCTTGTTGCGATACGCCTAAAATTTCTGCTACTTCCTCTTGTGTTTTTTCTTCAAAATAGATAAACCGCACTAATTTTTGTTGTCTTGGCGTAAGATGCTTAATGGCGGCATATAGTTCTCGTCTTTCTTCTTCGGCAATAAAATTCAGTTCGGGATCTTGCTTAACATCTTCTTCCTCGTACCCCGAATCTTTTAGTGTATCCAAAGACACTACACTGTTTTTGGCTTGCCGCCCATACGGACAGTTCGAGCAATCGTGTGTACAGCGTTTCAAAAACGATTTGCTCGCTTTCTCACGCGGTATTAAGCATCGCCACATCCGTTGTTTACGTTTGCGTTCCGCTCTATCCGGTCTTTTGTACTCGCGGTATACTTCCTCGCTGACCTCTACTTCTTGCCCTCTGATAGTGAGATAAAATCTCTTGTTCTTGTTTTCCATTTTTGAAATCCTCCGATTTTTGATTTTGTTTTTGAAAATCGCAATCGGACGGTTTCGCCCCAAATGAAAAAAGCCCGACTGCGTTTGACTAAACGCAATCGGGCAAAACTCTGTTTTTTGGCGCAACAAAATAACGCCCCACAAGAATAAGCCCTTTATGGGTTTAGTCCTTGTGAGGCGTGGATAGCTTCTTTTTACAGATAACTTCTGCTGTTCACAACTTCACGCATACGACGCGCCGGCTTTACTGTCCTCCTATTTCAAGGCTACCTCTGTCCGTCTGCTATGCGTTGTTATAAATATTTAATTGTTTGTATTTTGTGCTTTTAGTTTGCCGCCGTAACTCTTATTAGCTGTTCTCTTACAGGCTCTACACTTAATCGTATACATCCGCTCTCATCAATGTCCGCAAGCACCAACGCGCCACAATGTGGGCAAGTAATGATTATGCCCGAACATTATCCGCATCCGTCCAACAACTTCGTTTGACACGAAGGACAAGCCAATGGATTCTTTCTCTTTGCCATAAATAAACCTCCATTTCCCAAAGACAAACACCTTTGTATTTAACTAACTACTTTGTTACGGTCTGGGCTTCCGATAACGTAGTAAGCCAAGTGCTTGGCCAATAAAGTTTATATTCAGTTGCTACGGGACTGTGCGCAACTCAATACCAATTTAATAAGTTTTGATACAACCGACCAAGCAATTCAATTTTCTGTTCGGTTGAATGTGACATAATTTCTCCTACGAAATAATTACAGCAAAATCCATGAAAGTTGTCCAATAAAAGCCACTTTTACTTTTATCATAAGAAATGGGGTACATATTGTACCCCATTTCTCGGCTTTTCTATGTTTAGAAAACAATTCACATATAATTATTTTGAAATGTTACCATTAGTACAATGAATCATGTAGTTGCCCGTATTGGTATTCCAATATTGTCCTTTAGTAATAGC
Source organism: uncultured Christensenellaceae bacterium (assembly GCA_910587625.1). Taxonomy (GTDB): domain Bacteria; phylum Bacillota; class Clostridia; order Christensenellales; family Borkfalkiaceae; genus Coproplasma. Next base: position 11,990 of record CAJUMW010000017.1, on the reverse strand, counting down.
TTGCCACTCGGCTTTTGTCCCTCCAAAGGTTATGTTTAATAAACCATAACAATACCCAAATGCACTTCTGTCTATTGAAGTAATTGTTTTCGGTATGGTAATACTAGCTAATTCTCGGCAATCTTTAAATGCGAATGTTCCGATTGTTGAACACACGCTATTTTCTTCAAACTCTACACTTATTATTTTAGGAGAAAAATATTCCGCACTAGAATATCCGTCGTAGGGAGAAAAAAGAAAACCAGGAATTCGTCTAACCTCTTTACCGACAATAACCTTTATGCCGTTTCCGTTTTTTCCCGCTTGATAAAATACATTATTATTACTACTTAAATCGCTGCAACTTTTCGCATAAAAATATATTTCAGTAAGTACAGAACAACGATAAAAAGCCGAATTTCCTATTTTAGTTATATTATTGGGAATAACTATACTTGTAAGGTATGAACCATTATAAAATGCATATGCACCAATTTCAGTACAAATACTATTTTCCTCAAACTCCATGCTCGTGATGTTAGGCACATAATCCGAACTATAAGAATAGGGGCGGAACAAATATGCAGGTATTTTTGTTACATCTTTACCGAACACAACTTTTATACCGCTGCTTTCTTTCCCCGCATTAGCAAAGGCATAATTGCCACTACTCGCACTGCTTAAATCATTACAATTTTCAGCATTAAAGAATATTTCGGTAAGTGCGGTACAATTATAAAATGCATAATTTTCTATTGTTGTAATGCTACCTGGAATTGATACACTAGTAAGTGCGGAGCAATCATAGAACGCTGATTTACCTATTGTTGTAACGTTATAATCAACATTCTTATAAGTAACTGATTGCGGTATTACTATCTTTCCGCTTAAAGTTTTAGGCTGTCTAACAATAGTTGCGGCTCCGTCTTTTAACGAGTATTTAATACCGTCAACTATCGTATAGATGCACCCATTAGAATCAGCTTCATTATTTTTACAATCCCAAATTACGGGACGATTTGAAGGATTCCAATTACTATTCCAACCAGTCGGAACACTTGCTACTTCGCAATATATAATAAGTTTAGAACATCCATAGAACGTTTGGTTGCCAATGGTTGTTACTCTTGCAGGAATTTCTATCTCACTGATTTCACTGCACAGATAGAATGCGCTATCACCAATTGATTGTACCTCATCAGATATTACAATATTATCAAGTGCCTCGCAGTAATAGAATGCAGAGTTCCCTATAGTTTTTATTCCTGTAGGGACTTGAATTTCAGTAAGCGAAGTACAATAATAAAATGCAAAATTTCCAATTGCAGTACAAACACTGTTTTCTTCAAACTCTACACTTTTAATTTTGGGTGAATAAGATTTATTGTTTTCACTCATATAGAACAAATATGCGGGGATTTTTGTTGCATCCTTACCGAATACAACTTTTATTCCATTCTCATTTTTTCCGGCATTATAAAAAACATTACTGCTACTACTAAAATCATTACAATTTATCGCATTAAAATGAATCTCGGTAAGCGCTTTACAATTATAGAATGCAGAACTGCCGATTGACGTTACGCCGTTTGAAATTGTAACATGCATTAAAGCGCCGCAATAATAAAATGCATGATTTCCAATAGTTGTTATACTATTTGGAAGTATCACTTCCGTAAGAGTGCCGCAATAATAAAATGCATAATTTCCAATAGTTGTACAAACACTATTGTCCTCAAATTCCACACCTACAATTTTGGGTGAATAGGCATTACTACTGGAATAGAATAAATAATTTGGAATTTGTGCAACATTTTTTCCAAAATAAACTATTACACCTTCACTGTTCGCACCGGCATTATAAAAAACATTACTGCTACTACTGAAATCATCACAATTAATAGCATTAAAATATATTTTTGTGAGTGCAGTACAATTATAAAATGCTGATTGTCCTATTGCCGTCACGTTATCTGGTATAGTTATAGCGGTAATTTTATCACATTCGGAAAATGCAGAATTACTGATTGTGGTTATGCCGACCGGAATAATAACTTCACCCATTACGGCTTTCGGAATATGAATAAATTGCGTTTTCGCTTTATTGTACAATATACCACTTTCGCTTGTATAAGCGGTATTATTTTCATCAACAAAAATATTTTTTAAACTGTTGCACTCATTAAACGCAGAACTGTTAATGGAAGTTACGCTGTTAGGAATAGTTATCTCTTGCAAACTCGTACAGCCATAGAATGCGCTTGAACCTATACTAGTAATTTTATTAGATAAGGTTACATTTTCAAGCATACTGCAATTCGTAAAAGCCCCATATTCAATTTCGGTAACTTCATTTTCCAGTATTATTGCTGTAAGCATACTGCAATTCGTAAAAGCCCTATGACGAATACTACCTTTTGTAATGGTAACACGCCTTAAGGTTTTAGGAATAAAGTAATAGCAAGAAAAAATACCAGATACATTGTTTTTTGAATAATTTGCCAATTGACAAGTCGCATCTTCTGGTGGCGTAGAACCATTATATACTTCCCTATACCCAAAAATCGCACCAAAATATCCGCTCAATTGACTGCTGGCAGTACTGTCTCCGATTTGTCCCGCACGAGTACCGACAAAGGGAAGAGTTATATTAACAAGATCCGAACATCCCTCAAAAGCCCCCGAAGATATATTTGTTACATAATCGGGAACGATTATGTCCGTTACCGTTTTATCTTTTATTCCCGAAATAGTACAGGTAGAATCAGTAGAAGAAAATGCATAATTACTCATTTCATCGCTTACTTCCCACTTTGCAGTATACGTTGTATTTTCGCTAGGCATTGCAAAATTATAACTTAACTCTTTCGAAAGTTCTTTTTCGCCTTCATACCAACCGACAAAAGTATACCCCAAATTCTCCGTCGCTGTTATTATAATTGATTGACCTACCAAATAGTTACCATTAAGCCTTGTTATAGTTCCGGCAGATGAATTATCTGTTGCTATCGCAAGTTTAACCCACTTTGCCGTATACGTTGTATTTTCGCTAGGCATTGCAAAAGTATAGCTTAACTCTTTCGAAAGTTCTTTTTCGCCTTCATACCAACCAACAAAAGTATAGCCGTTATTAGTCGTTGCCGTTATTGTAACCGATTGACCTGCCGTATATTTATTATTGAGTGCCGAAACCGAACCGGCAGAAGTATTATTACTTGAAAGCGTAAGTTTAACCCACTTTGCCATATACGTTGTATTTTCGCTAGGCATTGCAAAAGTATAACTTAACTCTTTTGAAAGTTCTTTTTCGCCTTCATACCAACCAACAAAAGTATAGCCGTTATTAGTCG
>CAJUMW010000017.1:0-8561 GCA_910587625.1 uncultured Christensenellaceae bacterium | reverse complement strand
TTGCCGTTATTGTAACTTCTTTACCGATAGCAGTAGTCCCCGATACGCCGCTTACCGTTCCTGCTTCTGCAATACTTTTTTCGAGAGTGACGGGGCAAACAACCCATTTCGCTGTTATTACCATCTCTCTGTCTTGCGTTGTAATAAACTCATTTTCGGAAATCTTTGTATCACCTTCATACCAACCATCAAAAGCATAGCCAGGCTTTACAAGCGGCACGGTAAAATCATCTCCTACATTTGCGGTATTTTCTTCGTTCGTTACTATGGGAGTTCCGCTCGTTTCCGCTGTAGAACCAACTAGTTTTGCTGTAAAGGAACCAGATAATGATGTAACCTTAAAAGTTACATATCCATGCGAATATACTGTACTCCCCAAATTATAAACATAATAGTCCAAATTTATTGTTTGCGGAGAACCCGATCTAATTGTTAAAGTTTTAGAATTGCTTGTTGCCCCATATTGATTGATAGTAAGCGTTACACTACTTGTTGTACTAATAGTAAGTTTATAACGTTCATTAGCAGGCAAATACATTCTATAATTGCCCATTTCACGAGAAGTTAATTCTGCATTCAATGGAATAACATAATCACTTGTACTTTCCATCTCAGGAGCAAGCGCAAGCGGTGCTACTATCTTTGTATCAAAATCATAAGAAGATAAGTTTTTACTAAATTCATTTTTGTCAGATAAATAGTAATGTTGCCATCCGACAAAAATTTCCCCTTTACTCTGCACAGTTTTAATTGGCAACACACAATCAGTATTATACGGCGTGTATTCTATATCTAAAATCATGCGCATTGTTTTATCCGTGTATGTTACAACAGGCACGGTTTTATATGTCTTCAATATATCGTTTTCAAAAGTGTAATAATACTTCTTCTCTGCAAAAACGGCAGTTAATTTAGAAGGGTTATTTTCTTCAGAAATATAGTTGACTCCAGAATATCCTTGAATATTAGTCAAATAATCACCGTTTTCATCTTGCCACCCTAAGAAGTCATATCCATCTTTTTCCGGCGAAGGCAATGTGAAATATTGCGTATAAGGAGTTATAATTAAATCTTGGTCAAGTATCCCAGCATCCAATTCAGCGGGTATGGTAACATCTTTATAGGTTTGATACAAATTCCAATTTTTAGTTATAGCAGTAGAATAAACAAATTTCTCGTATGAACCTTTTTCTGTATTGAAATAAACACGGCTATCAAATTCAAACTTCTTGCTTTCTTTAACTTTCGTATCGGCAGAAAATCTTTCGTTTTCTATAACTCGTACTTTATCATACGGCTCTTGCTCAAATATGTTGCTATATAAACTAATATAGTAATCGTGTTTTACATATATATCAAGGAGATATGTTTGTTGTACGACACCTGAATTATCGCTTATTGTTATAAATTGTATGTTGCTTCCATAACACAATGTAAATCTTTGCGCACCATTTGGAGTATCAAAATTACCTTGATACCATGCCCAAGTATAGCCGGATTTAACCGAATATTGCATCCCTTCAAGTGTTCTTAAATTGAAATTATTTTGCTTCCCTACATTATCTATTCCGCCCAAATCATCGCTTGTAATTTCCACATAAACAAACTTATCAACCTCACCACGATACATTTCGCGTATCAAAGAATCTTTCACACCCTCACTAGAAGGCTTGAAAGAAACATATTCATCACTATATCCCGTAATGTTCTTTTCCCATCTTGCACTTAATTGCAAATCGCGGTTAGGCATCACGCTTGCAGATGTATATTCTTCTCCAATATAAGGAATCTCCCAACATATGAAAGTATAGCCATCACGAGTAGGAGAAGGTAATGTTGCCATAACTTCTCCCACTGCAAACTGCATATTATCTAAACTCCCATTACCCCCATTCAAATTAAAACTAACAGTTTTGAATACCTTTTGCGGATTATCAGGGTTATCCGGATCTTCCGATCCGCTTTTTTCATAATTACAAACAGAACACACATCCCCATTATATATATGGGCAGCACGTCCATTTATTTCAGCTGTATGTCCACAAGTAGCATTATGCCAATGATAATTTTCATCATATGACCATTGTGTTGAATATGTATGCGTATGCGTTGATGGATCACTTCGTGTACTACAAGCGACCAACATAGCTGACAAACAGCATATGGTTGCAACCAATAATACAAATAATAAATTTTTAATCTTTTTCATAATACAACTCCTTGATATATGAATTTTTGCTTAACAATCTATACACCTAATATCATAATAGGTGTACCTATACATAAAAAATTATAGCATTTTTTTCTAAATTAATCAAGTATTTTTTGATTACTTAGTGCAAAAAGTATCATAGCTTATTTATTAGATGATATAAAAACTTAAAACTGTACACCTATTATGATAATAGACGATAATTTTAAGGCGTTGAATATTATAAATTCGACGCCTTTTGCATTGAAATCGAAAGTGATTTCCCTAACCGATTCATCATCTCGCGCTTATGCTCCATAAAACTATGCACATATCTATTGAGCGTTACATTGGCATTCTTATGTCCTAGTATTTCAGACAGCGTTTTAACATCCATGCCGCATTCGAGCGCACGAGTAGCAAATGTGTGTCGAAGTGAATGAAAGCCTTTATGCGGAATATGCAACCGTTTTAAGAACAATTCAAAGCTACGCTGATATGATCTAACAGATATGAGCTTGCCAGAATCGGACGCGACAACATAAACGGACTTGATGTCATTCTTTAATTTCCGCAAATACGGAATTAACTGCTTTGGGAACGGAATTTCTCTTTCTGAAGTTTTAGTTTTAGGAGTGTCCGTTATTCGGGCAAACTGACCATTATTGTCTTTTCCATCGTGGCAAGATTTTGATACTGATATAATTCCTTTTTGAAAGTCTATGTCACCCCACTCCAAAGCAAGCAATTCGCCAATACGCAATCCTGTGTAAAGACTCATTATCACGCCAAACATTTTAGCTTTTTTTCCATTCATTACCGCTTGTTCAATTTGTTTTTGTTCAGCAGGAGTAAAACAAGCAACTTGTTTTTCTCTTGCTTTCGGGCGTTTGATTTTGTCCGCTGTGTATTCCGAGATTTGACCGATAGCACAAGCAACCTTCAATGAATTCTGAATAACGGTTATTATGCCATTCACAGAGTTTGCAGACAGTCCTTTCCCTGTATTTAAGTTGCCAGTTTGTAAAAGCTCCTTCGTAAACCGTTGTAATACAAGCGGCGTGAGTTCGCTCATCTCATAATTACCAAGCGGTTCAACGATATGTTGCGACACTATTTCTGAGTATCTTCTATATGTTTTCTGTTTGGACGACGGTTTAATATAACATTCAAGCCATTCGCCTAACCATTCTTTGTATTGCATAGCTTTCTCCTATTGAAGTTAATATGTATAATTTACTTTTTTCGCAACTATCACTTGTCGTTTAAAAGCGCATCAAAAATACGTAGCATTTTCGTATATCCCTCCTATTTTTTGACAATATTAATTCAAAAGCAATTTTATTTCCTTTAAGATAAAACCCATTATAATTGCACCCCTATTCAATTATATTGATTTGAAGGTTCAAGGTTTAGTTTAATTCTTCCACTACTCTCAACATCTATTTTAACTGAAGCTTTACATTCGGGGCATATAATTACTACACCATTACAAGAGCCCATAACCTCCATCAATCGCTCCCCACAAGATGGACATTTACACATAATTTTCTTCATTTCAAATCTCCTCGCAAATTTGGCACAGTAGTTTTTGTCAACTTTTTGGCACAGTTAATATTTACAACACTATCAATACCATAAATTTCACTCTAAAAAATACATAAAACCTACATTAAAACTGTTTTTTATGCGTTTTTTGTGCATGATACACACTACAAATATTATTTTTAATGTACACTTACATCGTCCATGCAGTGGTCGTCGCGCTTGACGGGCGCGTCACCGCTTGCCCAATAATAACCTCTAAACTCTTCTATCATATTGAAGCAATTTGAAAAAACGTACAAATTTGCCTCTCCGTTGCCGCGCTTTAAAAAGGACTTTACCCTTGCTATGCCCGTGAACATGTCCTTATTGACGTTTGTGTTTACCACAATACCCTTTTCCGCAAACAACTCTGCAACCGACTTCGACGAAGCGAGCGTGTGTTGGTTTGCCGCGCTGTCGATAAGCGCGTTCAGTCTGCCTCTTCCGTCCGTTTTCCAATTTAACTTGCGCGAAATTTCCTTTATCGCGCCCGCATGAAAATCTATATCCTTGCCTGCGGCAAAATGCTCGGCTACGACATAGACGTTGCCGTCCCAATCGACGGCGTACCAATGCGCCGAAAGCGGATTATTGAGCCCCGGGTCTATCGAAATATTTTCCTGCCAATCGCAAGGTATATCGAAGGGTTCAACAACGTGCACGTTTTCGTCAAACTCGGGATATACAAGCCCGGCGCCGTCGGAAAATCTGCCATACTTGCGCGCGTCGAGAGCGGCGGAATCGAGTGTGCTTTCAAGCAGCTTAGCTTCCTTTTTCGACAGGAAAGGGTTGTCCTCCCAAGTTATCGACTCATGCCAAATTTGCGGATTTTTTCGCACGTTCAAGTAAATTTCGTTGTAGATAAATGTCTTGCCTTTTAGCGGCGTCATTGTTCCGAAAATATCTCCCTCCCTGTCCATTACACGCATAACGCACTCCTCGTACACGTCGCGCGGCGGCTCCTCGTCAAACCATACGAAATCGAGCGAGCTCCCCTGAAACTTTTCGCGCCCCTGGTCGCAGCTTTTGAACCCGAGCGTGGATATTCCGCCGAACACGTTTTTTATCTTAATCTGGTCTATAACTCCGCCCTCGGGGTTATCCTTTCTGCCCGAAAGCATAGTTATATCGGCAATCCAGCTTTTGGGAAGATAAGACAAAATTTTTGCCTGCGCGACGTCGCGCTGAACCTGCTGCGACAGTGATACCGCCCACCCGAAAACATCCTTTCTGTTCTTTCGGTAGGGGTGAATGCCCCTCAAAATCCAGAGGCACTCCACGGCTCCGCACTCGGTTTTCCCCGAGCGGTTGCCGCCGAACACCCAGCGGTTGCGCTTTTTGCACTTGTGAAACGCCATCTGTTTTTTATGCTTCTTTCTTCCCGAATTGTACAGTTCAAGCCTGCCCTTTTGCCTACGCCTTTTTAGCTCCGCGTCAATTTCGGCAATCCTTTTTAAAATATCTTCCCTTTGCATAAGACCTTTTTCGACAAAATATTTCCTTTTTTTCGGTATTATCTATTATAAAATATTGAACGTATGAAAGTTTGCAAGACGGCGCTCTGCCTTATTTTGACAATTCTCATATTTATTTCCGCCGCGCCCAAGCTAAAAAGCTATGCGGAATCCGCACGGTACGCATATGTAAATGCCGACAGCACCGTCTATCTTTGCAGCGAAAAGCGCGAGGACAGCGCGCTGTTTGCAATACCCCAAACTTACTGTGTGGAAATTTTGAACGAGGACGGGGATTGGTTTTACGCCAAGTACGCCGAGGATAACGAGCTATACCGCGCGGTTTACGGATACTGTCTGAAAGAGAATATGACGAAAATAAACGAGCCGCTCGAAAATTTATATCTACATACAACTTTGCAGGTCACATACCGCACCGACCAGGGCTCGAACCTTCTGCCGCCGCTTGAAATAAAGCTCACCGCGGCTTATTACGGAAGCTATACCCTTGGCAACACCTCGCTGTCCTACGTCTACTGCGGAGAAAAGTTCGGCTATGTTTCCGAGCGCGTAATAAACTATCCGCTAAACGAGCTGCCTCAGCCCGTCATTTCCGAACAAGATCCCACCCCGAGCGGTGAGGACAACGCCATGCTAATTTGCGCGCTCGTAATAACGTTTGCCGCGGCGGCGGCAATAGTCGTGCTGTATTTTTTCGGCAGGCGCAAACCCGGCTGACAATTCAATACAGACAGAAATACTCGTCCGCAAGCTTCAACGCCAGGTTAAATTTTTCCAACCGCCTTGCGTGCCTGCGAAACTTTATCGTCGCGCGCTTAATCTCTCGCACCCTATCCCCGCCCAACCGCCTGATGCCCACGCGCAGATTACCGTAAAATTCAAGCGTCCGCCGCTCGCTCTCGCTCAATTTGCCGATAACCCCGTCAAGATAGTTCCAAAGCTCAGACAACTCCCACTTAGCCTCAATTATTTTGATTATTTTTTCCGCGTACTTCTCCCCTCCGCCCGAAAATTTACAGGCGTGCGCCATTATAAGCGCGTCCAACGCACCGTTGAGTTTATCCGCGGAAAAGTAGAATTTTAATATCCGCTTGCTTTTCATTTATCTCCTTAAACAAAACATTTGTTTGCTTTACAGTGGTAATTATAATCGCTAAATATGACAAAAAGCGTATAATAAAAAAATTAATTTAACTTTTTTAAGGAAAATTCGTGTAATTTTCAAAATGCAAAACAGTTTACAAGCTAATAGGTATGTGGTATAATTTTGTTGTGAAGAAAAATGCGGTTTTAACAACTTCATTGTGTGCGGTGCTTATCTGCGCGACGCTCGTGGGCGGCGCGTCGACGGCTTTTGCCGACGGCGGTGCGGGAGAATATCCCGCAAATTTTACGCGCACTGTAACTTTTACCGAGTTAAAGGACTATGCGATAGGTGAGGACAGATTTCTGTTTCTGGACAACGGAGAACTGTTCGAGCTTGACGGCAATACTTTTTCGCGCCTCGAAACGGACGGAAAAAATATAACCGCCCTCAACTATAAGGACGGTTTCTATTACAGCGCCGAAGAGAACGGAGAAACAACCTGCTACTCGCTGAACGGAGAAAGCGCAGACCCCTCTAAAATGCAGTACGAAACGAGCTTTGATTTGGGCGGCTTCCACTACTATGAAACGGACAGCGTACGCGTGCTTGAAATCGATGCGGATATAATTACTAAGCTTGACGGCTTTACTAACTTAAAGCCCTACGGGGAAAAAGCCTACGCCGTCAAGGAAAACATCCTTTACGAGTTGAACGGTGCAAATTATTTACCCTGCAAGCTTGAATACGAGGACTACTCGCAAACCTCGCAAATTGCGGTAGGAAACACTTCGGACAAGCTGAAAAACTTCAACCTCACTTCCCCCCACTTTGTCAGTCTAAACGAAGGAGCTTATCTTACTCGGATAGACATAACCGTGCTTGACGGCGAATTTTTCAAGGCGGGCGCTACCTTCAAAGTCGGCGTGGATTTCCACTCGACGCAGGCGCTCTTGCTGTGCAAGACGGGGAATAGCGACGGTATTTCGATTATAACAATAGACGGCAATTGCTATATAATGCGAACGGATCATACGACTGCAATTTCGAGAAACGCAGTTTCAAAGGCGCCTGAAAATACGCGTGCAACAGCCACCGTTTCGCAATCTTATATGTACTCCTCTCCCTTCATAAGCAGTGCGACGCAGCTAAAAGCCATAGATTCCGGCTACCTTTTCGAGCTTCTGGGAGAAGTTAAAAAGAGCGATAACCCCGAGCTTTTAAGGGATTTTTATATCGTAAAGCTACTTGACGACAGCGAGCAAGAGGTTATCGGTTACGTTCCCTTCGAGTACGTTTCCCTATACACATTTATTGAAAAAGAACCCGAAACGACGCCCGACCCGGAGTTTACGCAGGAAGATTTGGTCAAGCCCGTAATACTTATTATTATAGTGGTTGCGCTCGTTCTTTTAGCGGTTGCGTACCTTGTCTACGTAGGCACGGCAAAGAAAGATAAAGATAAAAACGTTGCCAAGACCGCACCTGCAACCAAAGACAAAAAGGACGCCAAAGGCAAAAATAAAAAGAGTAAATAAATTGTTTAAAGCATAGAAAATGAGTTGACAGCAAATTACACATTTGGTATAATTTTTTAGCATTGAGTTGTTGCGTAGTGTAAATTGCTTGTCACACGCGGGTGTAGTTCAATGGTAGAACACTAGCCTTCCAAGCTGGTTGCGTGGGTCCGATTCCCATCACCCGCTCCAATAAACTTAAAGCGCGCATATTATGCTTACGCGCCCGTAGCTCAGCAGGATAGAGCAACGGCCTTCTAAGCCGTGTGTCGGGGGTTCGAGTCTCTCCGGGCGCACCACAAAATATGGCGGGCGTAGCTCAATCGGTAGAGCGCCAGATTGTGGCTCTGGAGGTAGCAAGTTCGAAACTTGTCGCCCGCCCCATATTTTTTTAATCCCGTTACGCTCAAATAGCGATGGGGTATCGCCAAGCGGTAAGGCACGGGATTTTGATTCCCGCATTCGTTGGTTCAAATCCAGCTACCCCAGCCATTCGGCCCATTAGCTCAGATGGTAGAGCACTTGACTTTTAATCAAGGTGTCCCGGGTTCGAATCCCGGATGGACCACCACTCCTAAAATATTCTTCGCTCGCGGAGATTTATATACCTCTTTTTAGAGGCATGAATGCACCTTTAGCTCAGTTGGTAGAGCAACTGACTCTTAATCAGTGGGCCCAGGGTTCGAGTCCCTGAAGGTGCACCAAAA
>CAJUMW010000016.1 GCA_910587625.1 uncultured Christensenellaceae bacterium | reverse complement strand
AAGGAGGTTCAAAATATGAACAAAGAAGAAAGGTATAAGAAGGCTGAAAAGCTGGCAAAAGACGAGCTGTGCAACGCGGCGTGCCTCTGCCCGAAAATCAGGGCGGCGGGAGCGTGCGATAGTTGCGCCGTGCTTGCAAGTCTGCGTGAATACTACGCAACGGCAGAGGTCGGTATTCTCGACGATTATTCGTGGGACGAGATAGCTGACATCGCCGCAACAGGAAACGCGGCAGAGAAGTTCAGTATTGGGGACGAGAAAACCTGCACTCTTTACACAGGAGAAGAGGTCACGTTTGTCATCCTCGGCTTCAACCACGACAAGCTGCAAAAAGGCGGACTTGCGGGAATTACGTTCGGACTCAAAGAGCTTATGGATGGCAGGTTTGAGATGAACGCGGACGACACCAACGTCGGCGGATGGCGCGACAGCAAAATGCGTACCGTGTATATGGAACGCATCTACAAGCTCCTGCCGGATGAACTTCGCAAGCACATCAAGACGGCGATAAAACTCACGGGAGAGGGAGATTGCTCGGAAGATGCGGAACAGACGGCGGACAAGCTCTTCTTATTCAGCGAGAAAGAGGTTTTTGGTACTACGGAATACGCAGTGTCAAACGAAGGAAAGCAATATCCGTATTTCAAAGACGCAAGTAATCGCATCAAGCACAGGAATGTGACTTCCGCCAGCTACTGGTGGTTGCGTTCGCCTAACGCCAGCTACAGCTACTACTTCTGCTATGTCGACACCAGCGGCAACGTCAACACCTACATCGCGAGCAACAGCTACGGCGTGTGCTTCGGCTTTTGCTTGTAATCCTGCATCAAAAATCGCCCGTCCTGTGTGGCGGGCGATATGTACATAATTCACGACATAATGAAAAATCTAAATAATTCTAAAATATTTCACAAAAACGAAGAAAAAATGCTTTACAACTTACAGAACTGTACGATATAATAAGAGCATAAATAAAACTTACCGAACGGCAAGTTTTACGAAAGGCAGAAAAATAATTCAAGGAGGTTCAATTACATAATGACTAACGATAACGAAAAGGAGTTAGAAGAGATGTCGGCGACAGAGATGCTCATCCGCTCGATACGCGAATACTTGAAAAAGTGCAAATCGCTTGAAGAGCTTGATGAGTTCCTTGCTAACATTTTAGCGAAAAAAGAAAAGTAGTTATTCAACCTGCGACCAAGCCTGCGAATAACTACGGGGTGCAACGAGGGCAAATTCATTTTCTGCCTGCCCTTGTTTGCTCCTTAATTGTAACAGGCGGAACGAAAAAAGTCAAACAATTACGGAGGTATTTTAATGGAAGAAACAGCAAAAAGCGGCGAGGTTAAACAGACAACGCCGGAACAGAAAGCAAAAGCGGCAGAGTATCTGCGCAAGCTCGGTATTTTCAAACCTTACATAGACGGATTTGTCAAAAATGATAATGTATGCTTCTTTGAACGCTTCGGCGGGTTCTGGGTATATCAAGAACCTGAAATCGAAAAGAAGATGCGCGAAATAGAAGAGAAGTATGGGTGCAAAGTATACGCAATCACGCACGAGAAAATCGAAGGCGACGATATGTGGAGCTTCCTCGTAGTTACCGACCATCAAGCCGAATGGGATGACCTGCTGGTTAAGGAAGACAATGGTTTCTATGCGTTTGCCTACACTTGGAACAGGAGCTACGACTGGGGAAGTGAATTTGGCGACGTGTTCGTCCAAAGTTTTGGCGGGGGTATCAGACGAGTATGGTAAAAAGAAGCGAAGAATTAAGACATCAGCTTGAAGAACTGAAAGCCCTCAAAGAAGAGAAGTTCAACGAGATGGTTGCGAATAGAACAGACCCTACGCAAGAAGGCTGGGACGCAGCTTGGAATGAATACTACGACAAATATGGCAGACAATTCGGGGAAGACATCAGGTCGCTGGAAAGAGCCATACATACCGAAATGAACAGAGAAGTTGAGGTCGGCGACGGCGTAACGATGTACCTATACAGCGATGCTTATGCTTGCACTGTAATCGCAAAGACAGCGAAGACAATCACGGTGCAGAGAGATAAAGCTACGCTCGACCCGAATTTCAAACCCGAATTTGTCCCCGGTGGCTTCGCCGCGCATTGCACAAATCAAGATGAGCAGTCGTACACCTACGAGCGCGACCCTAACGGCGAGATAACCAAATGTTATTGGAGCGAGAAAAAGGGGCGATTTACTACGGGCGGCGACCAGAGCATTAAAATCGGTCTCGGCAGGCACGAGTTCTACGACTACAATTTTTAGGAGGTCCGTATGTATCAAAGAAAGACAACAGATGAGATAGTCATTCAGGGAAACTACGGCTATGGCTGGGATGACCTTACGATGGAAGCATCTATGGCCGAAGCAAGAAAGACGCTCCGCGTCTATCAGGAAAACGAACGCAATGCGACACACCGCATCATCACAAGACGAGTTAAGAAGGAGGCTTGCTAATGTTTACGAGAGAAAGTCAGTACGAAGACCTTAAAATCTTGTACTTGGAAAGCGGATTTGTAACGAGCGACGAAGCTAACTGCGGGTACGAAGATTACATATTCGCTGTGCGCAAAAAGTGGTTGTTCGATTATATGAGTATGGTAGCCGACCACGAAATCACGGAAGAGTGGCTTGATAATTGGTTACTCAACGAGTATACGGGAGATGACTCGTATCAAGTCTATATGGCGGCGGAACTGCAAGGCGAGATTATCTTCGAGGGACCCATTTATCCGAAAGGAAAGGTCAACAGATGCCTGTACACGGTCAGGGACGAGTTGCGGACCGACGGAGAATACGAGGACCAGATGTACCTGCAAACAACCAACAAAGAAGAAGCGCTCAAACGCTTTGACAAAGAGGTCGAGAAAGTCAAGAAACAGATTAAGGACGGAGATTTCTTCTTGCGAGACGTGGACGGCGAGATAAGAACAAGAATTGCGGACGGATTGCCCGCGCTCGAATTTGAAGACGAAGACGGGGATTACTACTACCTGTACGTCGAAAGAACAGAATTTTCGGATTGGAGGAGATAAATATGCCGAATTATGTAAAAGCAAAATTGCAAGTGTCGGGGGAGAACCCCAAAGAGCTTATCGACTCGCTTTGCGAAGTATGCAAAGACGGACATAAGCGTTTCGATTTCAACAAGATTATTCCTATGCCGGACGAGCTTCGTATCTGTTGTGGCGGCCCTACGGAAAACTGTATGAAGTTGTTTATCAACAGTCTTCCTATTGGCTTCTCTGAACACACGAAATACGTCAAAGCCTACGTTGCATACAAGAACAGCCAGCCGCGTTTTAGTCTTGTCAATGCAAGGCTCGCTGACATTCCCATTCTTAACGAAGACGAGCGTAACAAAATGCTCGAAGACCTCATCAAGAGATACACGAAAGAGAGTCAATTCGATAGCGATGACCCAGTATTCAACACAAAGGAAGACGTATACGCCTACGGTAAGAGAGCGCTCGACAATTACCTCATCTACGGCTACCTTGACTGGTACGATTGGAGCCGCGACCACTGGGGAACAAAATGGAACGCCTGCGACTGCTATGTGACAGACGACGAAATCGAATTTTCCACTGCGTGGAGCAACGTAGTCGGCTTAATCGTGGAATTGTCTATTCAGCATCCAGACTACGAGTTCTATTACGAATACGCAGACGAAGACACGGGATGTCAGGTCGGTTACATCAGGGTTAAGGGCGGCGAGTTCATCGAGTCGGTAGCATACGACAACTGCTCCAAAGAAGCGTATGAACAGGCGTTCAGAATATGGGGATGTGGAGACGATTACGAGTACGACGAGAAAGAAGGAACGTACAAATGGCGCGAGGACGCATAAATACGCGCCAACAGGCTCTCTCTCGCATCAAACGCGATAGTTCTCACAAATACCCATAAAATAATTTCGCCCGTTACAGGCGCAAATAAAGGCATAAAACGGAGGTAAAGCAAATGCCTAATTGGTGTTCAACAGCAATCAAGTTCTACTCAAAGGATAAAGATAGGGTAGACGAAATGTATAAAAAGTTCCTCGGCATCATCAAAGGGGAGCCTACACAAGAAAACGATTTCAAGAACGGATGGATGGGAGATTTCGCAAATACGTTTTTCCCCGAACTCGGCGCAGAGAAAATCGAGTGCCGCGGATGGGTTGACGGGATGGACGAGCCTTACGATTACGACGAGTACCGCGTATTTACTATGTGGACCGAAACGGCGTGGGGGCCGAAAATAGCAATATGGAACGAGATAGTCGAAAAGTTCTATCCCGAAGTCAAGATTGCATATATCGCGGAAGAGTGCGGGTGCGGTGTGTTCTGCAAATGGGACGATGACGGTATGTTCTATCCCGATGAGTATTACGTCGATATTTGCTATCCCGATAAAAACGGGGAAATACAGACGCTCGACGACCATTATCAGTTCGGGTCGGTGCAGGAAATTCAAAAGTGGCTCGATGAGAATATGGGGCTTCTCTACGAACACACCGACAAGTTGTCGGATTTGGAAACGGAAGTACAAAGTGTGTTAGACGCTTACAGCGAAGAACACGATACAGAAGAAGCGCTTTACTGTCAGATTGAAGAATTTGAAAGCGTAGCGCCCTCGGAATTTACATTTTTAGAATAGGAGGCAGTATGAAGACATTGGCAGATTTGAAGCGCGATGCAAAAAGCGGAACGCTTGAAGGTAGATTTACATTCCACTCTATGTGGCAAGACGGCTTGCCGGAAAGGTTGCAAGGCTGGAGAAGATTGGTAGACAGTAATTCGGTTGCTATTTTCTTCCAGAACGCCGACGGCAAAAAGAGCGAGTTAAGGCTTGAAAAATCAAGTTTAGTCGAGTATGACGGTAATTCGCTCACGGTGTACTTTGCAGGCTACCGCGATTTGAACGCGGCAGAGCGCAAAGTTATGGACGGGTGGAACAAGATTGCGAGTACGCCGGAATATCAGGAGCGCGGGCGCGTAGACGCTCTTACAGACGGCTCATCGACGTACTGGGAGAAAGTTTCATATTTCAGGAAAGCGGGTATGGAGTACCTTATGGGAAACGAAAGACAGCGCGGTCTGAAATACGACAGTTACCTTATGAAAGTTCAGGACGATAGCATTAAAGGCGAAGTCGGTATGCGGTATGAAATCCGCAAGGTGGCGTAATGGCAAAAAGACAGGCAAGAGGAGATGTAGCGTGGTATTTGCCGGACGCAAAGAAAGGTAGTAAACCGATAGCATACAGTACAACAGCAACGTCGGACCTCATCGTGTTACTCTACCAGACATACGGCGACCTGCGCCGAGTGTACGAGGAAATCAACTACGATGCAGATGCAAAGCGCATAGTAGAAGAATACTTGAAGCGCGGTATCTATCACATAAACATCAGGTAGGTGGGGAGAAATGGCTTATATCAAAAAAGGCAGCATACTCGCGGAAGTAGAGAACTATGTTCAGGGATTGCGCAACTGGCTTGATGATGGGTATTACATAAGCTCTTGTTATTCAAGCGAAGAAGAGGTTGTTGTTAATCTCGTAAACAGTCGCGGCGATGAAGCGGTGGAATGTTTCAGTGCTGACAGTATTGCAGAAGAAGTGCTGGTAGATTACTTCATAGAAAACCTGTCAAAACTTGCGGGTCGGATAGCCGAAAGACATTACTGCAAGAAAGTGTGCAACAAGCCCGTAAATAAGTATGAAAAGGAAATTTTGCGAGTCATCAACAATATCATCAAAGGCGAAGATGACCCGTTCAACAAACGCTAAATAAAGGAGTATAACAATGGATAACATCAACAGAGGCGATATTTATTACATCGTCAGCAACTATCAGGAAGAGGGAAGCGAGCAGCGTGCAGGCCGCCCGGCAGTAGTAGTTTCAAACGATATGTGCAACCAACACAGCGGAGTTGTAGAGATTGTATATCTCACAACCCAGCCGAAAACGGATTTGCCTACACATATCGATATACGAAGCGCAACAAAACCCTCGATTGCATTATGCGAGCAGATTTGCTCCGTGTCAAAAGATAGACTTGGTAACTACATAGGAACTTGCTCGGAGTATGAATTACAAATGCTCGATGCGGCTTTGCTCATCAGTCTTGGAATTGATATGCCCGCGCCCAAAGTGGTTGAGAAGGTAGTCGAGAAAAAAGTCGTCGAGCCGCCGAAGCAGGAAGACGCATTAAAACTGCCCGACCAGCAGGTGGTTCCTTACGACGAGTACATCAAGTCGCAAACGGAACGCGACACCTACAAGCATCTGTACGATAGCTTGCTTGAAAAAGTAATAGGAGGCAGAATAGCGGTATGACAGCGCGAGAAGTAATGGCCGACATCGAACGCGAGTTTGATACTTACAGAGCAGAGTGCATAGCAAAGGGCGCGGAAGCGGTATGGGATAACTCGTTCAGAATAAATGCGTGGTGTTGCATCAAAGGGTATTTTGATAACAACGAGTTGTCGGATGAAGATATGGACCTACTTCACAGAATAAGTGGCGGGTGTATAATCTCATCACTTGTTGACTGGTACGTCGATTACGAGGACTGCGATATAGCAAATGACAGCGATGTGGGGCAGCTCGTGAACGATTACCTCTACGAATACAGGGAACATTGAATAAATGTTTCAGTGTAATACTGAAAATTGTTGACAAATTAAACGGAAAGGAGTATGATATATGAAAAATTCATCGATAGGAAGTAGCACAATGGACGTAAGCGAAATGCTCAATCAGGCAATGCTTGTTAAGGGCGTAAGAAAAAAAGATGTAGCGGAAAAAATGGGGTGGAGTTCGCAGAATTTCTCCAACCGTCTTAAAAACAAAACGATAGACGCGGAGGAGTGGATTAAAATTGCTGGCATCCTCGGCTATGAGATACAGATGGTCGATATGGAAAGCAAGGTAGCATTGAAACCTCGCAAAGAAAGTTCGGGACCGAGAGTAGTCCAAATCGTCGAAGGCATACCGTTTGATACGGAGAAGGCCACCTCGCTTTGCAGAAGCCCGAAAGTATACGGAGGGTGGTTCGAGCTGTTTCAGGATTTCGCCACAAAGCAGTTCTTCACGGTTGCCTACTTCGAGACGGGAGAAAGCGCGTGCCTTGCGAGAATTTCCAAAGAGAACGCCGAGAGGTTCTACCTCGATTGCGGCGGCGAAGAAGCATCAGATTACTTCGCATAACACCTATTAAGAAGTGGACGTTAACAGCGTCCATTTTTTTATGCTCTTTTTTGCCATTGATATTCACATATTGGTTACAAATCAAAAAAAAATAAAAAAATTCACAAAAAGGCATTAAAAACGATTTACAATTACAATTATGCAAGATATAATAAGAGTACAATATAAAACTTGCAAGATTGCAAGATAAGCGGAGGTAAACCAGCTATGATGAAACAAGAATTTGAACAACTGATAGGGAAGGAAGTTTCCTACGATACATTTAGAATTTACGAAGAAATGTATCTCGCGGCTCCCGAAAGCGTAACAAAGCAAGTATTCGTTCAAATGCTCAACATCGATGCAATACCAGAAAGCGAAGAAGCCATTGAGCGCAAAGAAAGAGAAGCAGAACGCATCCAACAAATCAAGCGCGACATCGCTGACGTTAAAGAAATGATAAAAGATACGAAAGAAGATTTAGAACGCTACAAGCAATGGAGCAAGGATGACGAATATTGGAAGTCAAGCGTCCGCATCAAAAGACAGCAGCTTGAGCGCTTGCAGGCAAGGCTCCGTGAATTGAGATGGATTATAGCCAAATAATGGAGGTACATAGAAAATGAAGTTACAAGATTACTTGAAAGAAATCTCTCCCGATTGTCCTATTAAGCTGTACGACGAAGGACACGACAACAAGTGTGTCTTCGACGGTTACTGTGGAGAGGTAGTCGAGAACAACTGGTTTACGAACTGGGTAGTTACAGGTCACGCATTCCGCGACGGCGAGATGCTGATTTGGATTAAATAAGGAGGTCAATATGACAACGGATAGAACGAAAGCAAGGGCATCACTGATACTCTTTCACGGAGTACCCGAACCGACAGAGGAGCAAATCTCGATGTTCATCCTCTACGGCGAAAACGCTCCATTTCTTGGCGACAAAGAGCTGGCGCGGGCCGCGACCACAAACATATCAGGAGGACATCAAATGAAGGATTTACAGGCAATTCTACTCGGTTTACGAGGCACACAACAACTGCTCTCCCTGCTTTGCACGGAAGCAACGACAGTCAAAGATAACGACGGCAACAATTTACAGGAAGCGCTGTTTCTAATCGAAGAAAAGCTCGTAAGTAGCATCGGAGATTTAGAGGCGGCAATCAACAACAAGTAAGTACATAAGCGGCTCGCGTCTGCTTTTTGCTTTTGGAGGTAACGATATGTTTATTTGCGAAGATTGTGGTGCGGTTCTCGCCGAAGAAGACCTGCACACTGAACGAAGCTACGTCAGTGACTATATGGGCGGATGCTACGAGAACATAACGGGTTGTCCGTGCGGCGGCTCTGTCGAGGAAGCCGAAATGTGCGATATGTGCGGGGAGTATTTCAGGCACGAAGATTTGCACGACGGCATCTGCATCGATTGTTTGCGCGAAGAAATGACAGTAGACAACGCCATTGAGTGTGGAAAGGACGGTAGCGCAAGAAGTGACGTTTCTATAAACGGGTTCCTTGCAATGGTGTTCTCGCACGAAAAAATCGATGAAATTCTCATAAGAGAGCTTGAACGTCTCATTGGCGAGTCGGCCGCAAACGCAAATCATATCATAGACCTTGCCCGCGTGTGGTGCGAAGAAGATACATCGTACTTCGCGGACTGGTTAAACAGCAGGCATTAAAAAAAGTACGGAGGTACAACAAAATGACAAGAGGACAGATAGTGGTCTTCCACGGCGATGGCATCACGACCTCAACCGAATTTAACGGGGATATGTATTTCCCTGACGGTAAGTGGGCGGGACACGGACAACAAGTAGTTGACGCGCTTAAAGACATCAAGACGGTAGACGACTACAAGCAGTTCGTAAAAGCGTTCAATGACGAGCATTTCCAGTACGAAGAGGATTTGTTTTATAATCCGCTCGTTGATGGAAGCGGCGAACTCACAGAAGAGAAACTGCTCGATATGACGGAGGGCTATTACGACAAATGGTTTTCGGACTACCTGTATTTCAAGAACTTGCGCGACGAAGACGTACATCTCGTAACGATGAACGGAGATATGCTCACGGTTGAGCCTAACGGTATCTTGGTTCTTAATTTCGGGGATTACGAGCCGCACTGCGTGGAGCATAGCGCTGGTGTAAAGGTTGGAATACCCGAAAAGCTCATCGATATTTGCGAAGAACTCGACTGGTCGGTACATATCTACGATGGGGACGCGGAGCTTGAAAAGTATTCGCCCGCCGGAGAGGACTTTATATTCACTGTTCCTACTGCAAACTTCGTAAAAGAAGTGGAGGAATACGCAAACGACTTCGACGCGGACGAACACGCAGAAATGTGGGTAGAAAGCCGCGGCACTCGCGGAGTTCCCTCATCTATCAGGGAGTTGATAAACGATGCGGAAGCGATACAGGAAATGCTTGACGAACTTGCGGAGGCGTTGAGAAAGGGGGTTGAAAAATGATAAAAGTAAGCGCGGAAGATGCAGAGAAGCTCTACGGTGTTACCGATAGCTCGAAAATGGAAAGGTACTACCTGCTCGACAATGGAAACATCATAGATAGTAGCGGAAATGTCCGCTACATACCGAGCGGGTACACCTTGCTTATCGAAATAAGTCCGATTGAAAACGGAGTGGTTCAGGAGGTAGTTGCATACGGCTCTATCAGCGGCACCGTGATTGACGTGGTTAAGCAAGATGGCAAGGATTACCTCATAGCTCTTTGCAAAAAGTTCAACGTAAGAGCTGGGGAGATATACGTCAGTACGGTTATTACCAAAAGCCTTGACTATTTCGATAGCGACGAAGCCTGCGCTATGTGGGATGGAAGTAAAATCGAATGGGAGTACGACGTGGTATGAAACAGATAACAGAAGAATTGCATATCAGGGTAGACTATATACCCAACGATTACCTCGATGACGGAGATGATTGGGAGCTACACATATCAGTAAACGATGATTGCGTTGGTCCGCACAATTTGATGCCCTTCGGTAAAAGACTGCGCGACCTTACCGTAAGCGATATAGTTAAATCTATCAAAGAGGCGATAGAGGAAGAGTTGTTCGACGGCAACAAAATCTACGAACAATGTCCGCCGAAAGAAACAAGACTGTCTGCCGTTCGCAAAGATGCGGCCAACGAAGCCCTCGCAAAAGCTATCGGCATAATAGAGAAGGCAACCTACAAGGAAGGATTGTCGGCTGGGATGGTGTGGTCCAGCATCATCATAGATGAACTCAAAAAGCTCATTCAAGAAAACAAAACGGAGGAGGCGCAATGAAAGTAAAAGTAACACTCGTTCTTACTATGGACGATGCAACAATAGAAGACTTTATGGCGTGGAACGGTTGGCCGAAACAAGAGCTTACCTGTCAGGGCGCGATAGAGAAAGATTTTACCGCACAAGACGTAAAGAAAGAACTCGAAGATGCTGGCACGCAAAAACTCATCGATTGGTGCGATACAGACTGGGAGTCAAGCAAAGTGGAGGTGGAAGTATGAAAGTAAAGGATTGCGAAAAGTGCAAGCACTGCCAACGCAAGACGTGGAGCGATTATTACAAACCTATAAACTATCACGCTATCGGTATGTCCCACGATTACGCATACTGCGAAAAACACGGTATGAGAGTATTGGAAGTACGCGGATGTAAAGAGCTTGAAACGCGGGGGGGGGTACAAGTAAATGCTTAACACAGACAAGCCGATTTTGGATGTTGCCTGCGGCGGCAAGATGTTCTACTTCGACAAGAATGACCCTCGCGTACTTTTTTGCGATATTCGTTCGCTTACTACAACGCTTTGCGATGGTCGTGAGTTTGAGATAAAGCCGGATGTTGTTGCAGACTTCACGAAGTTGCCGTTTGATAACGAGTCTTTTAAGGTTGTTGTTTTTGACCCACCTCATCTTACAAGATGCACAGGAAAAAGCAAATACAAGGAGATTTACGGGAGTTTATCGGAAGTACACACGCCTACGGGTTGGCAGCAGATAAAATACGGCGCGTTGTACACTGACTGGAAAGAGATGCTTACGAAAGGGTTTGCGGAGTGCTTCAGAGTGCTTGAACCCAAAGGTGTACTGATTTTCAAATGGAACGAAACAGACATCAAGGTAAGTGAAGTTCTCAAATGCACGGCAGAAACGCCTGTATTCGGGCATAAGTCCGGCAAGCGCAGCAATACCCACTGGATGTTATTTTTTAAGGAGGATAAAGAAAATGGCAGTAACGTCGTATAGAATTACGCAGTATATGGTCGAGTGTGATGAGTGTGGAGAAAACAAATGTTGCCCCGATAGTTTGAGTGAAAACGTATACTCAAAACGAGAGGCGGCAAAGTGGGCGGGTATGCACACACTTAAAGACGGAACGGTACTATGCAAGCACTGTTTTGAAAAATATAAATCGGGAGGAAAGCACAATGGCGCAAATTCCTAAATATGCAGAGAAGCTGCTTGAAAGACGGCGTAATTACGCGAGAAAGCTGGCGGATGCAAGCATAGCGGTAGACGACTACTGTAAAAGCATCGGCATCGACTATAACAGCCCGCTCTTCGATGACGCTTGCCTTTGCACGGATGTCCGTATCTACTGTGAGTTCGATGGCGCGACAAATTCCACTCGAAGGGCAATCTTGAAGCAGCTTGAAATTAACGAAAAACGTCATAAGGAGGAAGAGTAAATGACGATTGATAAATTTGTAGAGGCGGCAAGCAAAGTAAAGGTTCTCGCCGCGGAGTACCTCAAAGGATATGAGAGATTTTACAACTTGAAGCATCTTGACTGCGGGAATATCGAGTTTGAGGTTTATCCGTACAAAAGAGACGAGTTCTTACAAGCGTTGCCAGACGATGCTACCGACATTCATACATACTTGCAGTTCTGTTTCAACGGGACCGAGTGGAGATTATGTGTAAGTAGTACGATAAGGCACGTTGGCGAGTATAAAAAGGCTATCGAAGAGAAGAAAGCCCGCGAGGAGTAAGAAATGGCGAGAGTAGATGATACCAAAGAGTATTTGAGCAAAAAGTTAAAAGAGTACACGAAGGAAGAGCTTATTGATGCTATGTTCCTCAAACTCGACTATATTCAGGTCGATAGAATTGCAGATGGTTGTTGGCAAATCCGCAATATGAGAAAAATGGAAGCCGACGCTCGCCGCGAAGAGCGCGAGGCAAAAGTCCTCAAAGAAAGCATCGAAGAGTACAACAAGCTCGTTGAAGAAAGCAACAAGGTAGGAATTGTAAATATGTCGCCAGCCAAAATCAACAGAATGGCGGCACTGATAAAAATTATAAGAAACGGAGGTAGAAAGTGATGGACGATATAGACATCATCAAACAAGCAATCAAAACCTACGGCATCGACGCGCAAGTCCTTATGGCAATCGAAGAGATGTCGGAACTCACAAAAGCGCTTTGCAAAGAGCGTAGAACGCGAAACAGCGATGACCTTGCTGTAAGAAGTAAGGTTATTGATAACATCGCAGAAGAAGTTGCAGACGTTCAGATTATGCTCAACCAGATACGATATATATTTGGCATCAATACCGAAACCGTAGAACATAAGAAAATTGAACGCCTCGCTGATAGGCTTGCGTCGCACGAGCCTTGCCCGATATGCGGACCGTTCAACGAATACTGCTCGGAAGAGTTTGACGCATACGTTCCAGTATCAAGCGAGGGCGACATAATGGAACGTGAAGCTGCACCGGGAGAGGAATGGGTGTATCACGCTAAATACTGTCCGAATTGCGGCAGAAAATTATCGTAGGGAGATACATTATGGAAAGGCTAACATTGCATAATTTAACAAGCGCGTTTGACTACAAAGCTCATAACTTAACCAAAGAAGAGGCGGCGGAAGTATATAAGCGACTTGCAGACATCGAGGACAAAATCGAAAGCGGTCAGTTGGTTGACACTACACCATATATCATTGAAATAAAAAACGAAATCCCGTTTAGGTTCAAGGTTATCAAGCCAACTATACACAGGCGGAATGTAGAAATGTGTAGTAGCAGGGAAAGTGCAGAAGAACGCATAAAAAAATTGCAGGAGGCAAAGTTATGAAAGAAACCAAAATAGACTGGTGTGATTGCACAGTTAACCCGGTAGTAGGATGCGCGAACGGTTGCGCATATTGCTATGCGGAAAAGCTCAACAAACGCTTTAAGTTTGTAAACGACTGGAAGCATCCACAGTTTTTTGCGGATAGATTGCGACAGTTCTACGAAAAAACGCCGAGAAGTATTTTCATCGACAGTATGAGCGACATCGGAACGTGGCAGGACGAGTGGTTGCACAGAGTCCTCTCCGCGATAAACGAAAATCCGCAGCACTGGTATTTGGCATTAACCAAAACCAACGTAAACGCACTCGTTAACAGGTTTATGAAATTCCAGCTCTCATCAAACGAACCGTTGCGGCTGTTCATCGGAAAATCGGTTACAACCCAAAGTCAGGTAAATGCTCTTGTGGAGAATAAGGAAATAACCGACTTTTTGAGCGTAGAGCCTATCCTCGAACATCTCGATATGAGCGACGCTATTGTTACCACGAGAACAGTAATTATAGGAGCGGAAACAGGAAACAGAAAGGGTAAGGTTATCCCGAAGAAAGAGTGGATAGACGACATAGTGATGCTTGCGGACCATTTCAAAATCAACGTATTTATGAAAGAAAGCCTGCGCGTAATTATGGGAGATAAGTTCAGGCAAGATAGCTTGCCGTGGGTGGTGCGAAAATGAGCGGATTTGAGCAGATAAAAGAAATGCTTGAGCTGGTTGGTATCAAGGCGGTGGTAGAGAGTATGACGAAACCAGTAACCGAAATGCTACGACTAAAACTTGAAGAAATCGGCATTGAGGCAGAAATCAAAATAGACCTTGAGGTTAAGTCGGTTAACCTCGAAACATTCAGAAGTAAAGGAGGCAACAAGTGAGAAAGATAGAAACGCCGTTCGGCATCCTCTACATAGAAGAGGAAAACGACAGAGAGGAAACTCATCGTATCAAAATCTACGACAGTGAGATGCGCTACTTTGATTATTACAGCCTCGATTATCTCGAAGAGGGTGTAACAATCGAGGAGTTTGTAGAAGAGCAAGCAAAATGGCTCGCCGAGCGTAAAAAGCTCGACGACCTGCTTGAAGGGCTTGGAATAGACAGCTATTCCACAAGCGAAGACTGGACAGACTTGCTCGAAGATATGTATCAGGGCCGCGCAAAGCTGATTGACGGTAAATGGATAAACGAAGCCGACGGAAGCGAAATCACGGAGCGAGTCGTTATGGAGAACGAGTGGGTAAACAAGATAGGAAATACCTACATCTTGGTATGCGAGTAAATAAGGCTCAAATTCACATCACAAGGCTTGCAAATTTCAGACACCTATTTATTCAAGCTCGGCAGTAAAGAAAGTCCTATAAGCCACAGGGCGGTAAAACGCTTGCAATTCAGTAACAAATCAATTATAATATAAAAGTCCCGTCCAAACGTGGGCGGGTCTTATTATATATATGGTATAGGACATAAATCCTGCGTCCCGTAAGCATAGGGAAGGGGAGTATATGGCATTTGATAAGCAGAAAGCAGACCGTGCCGTTGCCTTTATCAACTCCTTAAAACACACGAAAGGCACTTGGCACGGTGTACCGTTTGAACTCTTGCCTTGGCAGGATAAAATAATACGCGAGATTTTTGGAACGGTCAAAGACAACGGATACAGGCAATACAATACTGCCTATGTCGAAATACCCAAAAAGCAAGGAAAGAGCGAAATCGCCGCAGCGGTCGCTCTTTATTTATTGGCGGGCGATGGCGAGTGGGGAGCGGAGGTTTACGGATGCGCCGCCGACCGACAGCAAGCAAGCATCGTGTTTGATGTGGCTTGCAACATGGTCGAACAATGCCCCGCCCTGAAGAAGAGAATCAAGCCGATAATGAGCCAAAAACGGCTTGTGTACCAACCGCTCAACTCGTTCTACCAAGTGCTGTCGGCGGAGTCGTACACCAAGCACGGACTCAACGTCCACGGGGTTGTGTTCGATGAATTGCACGCACAGCCAAACCGAGCATTATACGATGTTATGACGCACGGTTCGGGCGATGCTCGAAAACAGCCGTTGTTCTTCCTGATAACGACAGCAGGAACGGATCGCAACTCAATTTGTTGGGAGGTGCATCAAAAGGCAAAGGACATACTCGCAGGCCGCAAACACGACCGCTCGTTCTACCCCGTAATTTACGGAGCAGAAGAAGACGATGATTGGTCGGACGAAAGGGTGTGGGCGAAAGCCAACCCCTCGCTCGGCATAACCGTGGACATAGACAAGATACGGACCGCATACGAGTCGGCGAAAGAGAACCCCGCCGAAGAGAACTTGTTCCGACAACTGCGACTGAATCAATGGGTCAAGCAATCGGTGCGATGGATGCCGATGGACGCTTGGGACAAATGCGACTTCGAAGTGGATGCCGAAAAGCTCAAAGGAAGAGAGTGCTACGGCGGACTTGACCTATCGTCAAGCACCGACATCACCGCATTCGTGCTTGTGTTCCCTCCGCTGAACGAGAGCGACAAATACATCGTGCTGCCGTTCTTTTGGATACCCGAAGACACGCTTGAACTCCGTGTCCGCCGTGACCACGTTCCCTACGATGTATGGCAAGCAAAAGGACAAGTCATAACGACCGAGGGCAACGTTATCCATTACGGCTACATCGAGAATTTTATCGAAGACCTTGGGACGAAATACCATATCAAAGAGATAGCATTCGACCGTTGGGGAGCGGTGCAGATGACGCAGAACCTAGAAGGAATGGGGTTCACAGTAGTGCCGTTTGGTCAAGGTTTTAAGGATATGTCGCCACCGACCAAGGAACTGATGAAACTAGTCCTAGAGCAGAAAATCGCCCACGGCGGCAACGTACCGCTCCGATGGATGATGGACAATGTTTTCGTGAGAACCGACCCGGCGGGAAACGTAAAGATGGACAAAGAGAAGTCCACCGAGCGAATAGACGGAGCGGTGGCACTCGTAATGGCACTAGACCGAGCGATCCGAAACCAAGGGACAACGGACAGCGTCTATAACGATAGAGGAATAATCATTTTATAGGGAGGAACGGAATGCAAATTGAAAAGAGAGCGGTGGCAGACCTTAAAGCCGCCGATTACAATCCCCGAAAAGACCTACAACCGGGGGATGCCGAATACGAGAAGCTCAAACGCAGTATTCAAGAATTCGGCTATGTCGAACCAGTCATTTGGAACAAGCGCACGGGGGTAGTTGTCGGCGGACACCAAAGACTGAAAGTGATGAAAGACCTCGGCTACACCGAGGTGGACTGTGTGGTCGTGGACTTGGACGAAGCCAAGGAAAAAGCCTTAAATATCGCTCTGAACAAAATCAGCGGCGAGTGGGACAACGACCTCTTGGCAAGCCTTTTGAAAGACTTGGACGGAAGCGGATACGACATCACACTCACGGGTTTTGACCTTGCCGAAGCTCAAGAACTGTTCGGCAGCGGTAGTATGGAGAACGTGCATGAGGATGACTTCGATGCGGAATCTGCGCTCGATGCAGTAACCGAGCCGAAGACGAAGACGGGCGATTTATGGATACTCGGTCAGCATAGACTGTTATGCGGCGACTGTACCCAAAACGAAGACGTGAGCCGTGTGTTGGAAGACAAAGTCGCCGACATAATGGTGACCGATCCGCCGTATAACGTTGACTATGGCTCGGCTGTAAGGGGCAAGCACGAATCGCAGTCGAGGCAAGGGAGTGTGATAGCCAATGATAATCTCTCGGACGATGAGTTCTATCAATTCTTATTGGCTTTTTACAAGGCAGCCGAAAAGGGGTTGAAAAAAGGTGCGGCGGTTTATGTGTTCCACAGCACAAAGGAAACGGTCAACTTTACAAAGGCAATGACGGACGCAGGGCTGAAATGCGCTCAAACATTGGTATGGTACAAAAATCACTTTACGCTTGGTAGACAGGACTATCAATGGATACACGAACCCATTTTATACGGATGGAAAGAGGGTGCGGGGCATTACTTCATAGACGATAGGTCACTCCCGACCGTCAATGAGGAATTACGGTTGAACCTCCGAAAGATGTCCAAGGTCGAACTCGTGGAATTGGTCGAGAAAATCCTCGACCTTCCGTCCACGGTCATAAAAGACAACAAACCGAGCAAATCTCCCGACCACCCGACGATGAAGCCCATCACGCTGTGTGCAAAACTCATTTATAACAGCAGCCACGAAGGGGACACGGTATATGAGCCATTCGGCGGAAGCGGCTCTACGCTTATAGCCGCCGAGCAGTTGAACCGCAAATGCTGTGCGATTGAACTCGAACCGAAATACTGTGACGTTATCGTCCGCAGATATAAAGAACTTTGCCCGGAGGTCGAGGTAAAGCACATCCGAAACGGGGTGGAAATATTCGATTAAACAGGTCGAAATCGACCAGTTAAAACATCAAAAAAAGTTCGATTTTCTCGAAAAAACTTGTGTGTTTCTACGCTCTTTCGCTGGGCTCTTTCGGTTGTTTACGGTATTGTATAGGTACGATAAACGAAAGGGGAAACACCCCGAAGGAGAACAGAAAATGCCCATTATTATCACTAAAACGACCGAAAAGGAACTCTTAAAAATAGCGAAGATTTACAGCGCAACGATAAGAGAACGCGGAGACCTCGAAGAGCGTAACAGCGACAGCGAAGACTTTATCGACATCTCGGTGTGGGGATTAAAGAAGATGCTCGAACAGGCATATGCGCTCGGAGCGAAAAGGGAGGCGAAATAAGATGGCAAGCATAAAGGTAACGCAAACGCAAGGCAATTGGAAAATCGGTACGATAGACGGAATCAAGTTCAACGCAAAGGTCTATGAAGAACCGAGCGAAGAGTTTGGGCTCAACAAAAGTAACGTCAGCAAACTCTGGATAGACGGGGTATGCAACTACGACAGGGGTTGGGATTTAAGGGCGAAAACTGCCGAGGGCAAAGCAATGGTCAAGGCAATCCTCGCATACTTTAAGAACCCCGAAAACTGCAAATAAAACAAACAATGAACCGTCCGAAAGGGCGGTTTTATCATTTCAAAACGGAGGTGCGAATGGGAATATTCGGGCGGAGTAGAGATGCTCCTAAAAAGGAACGGCGCAGCAAGCCGAGCAAGGAAATGGTCGAGTTTATGAAAGGCGTCGATGTGGACTTCATAGGCAATAGCCAGAGCGGAGTACAGGTGGACGAACTGCGGTCGATGCAGACCTCGGCGGTGTATGCCTGCGTAAAAATCCTAGCGGAAACAATAGCAAGTCTGCCCTTACACCTATACAAAAAAGGAAAGGACGGAAAGAACGAATCGGCGGAGCAACATCCGCTTTTTTCTTGCCTTTACGAAATGCCGAATGACGAAATGACCTCATTCGAGTTTCGGGAAACGATGATGACCTCGCTCCTATTATGGGGCAATGCATACGCAAGGAAAATCCGAAAAAACGGACACGTAACCGAACTTTGGTACTTAAAGCCTAACCTTATGACGGTAGAGCGTGACACGCAAACGGGCAAGATAAAATACACGTATTCGGACGATATCACCAACCAAACTATTGAATACCGCCCAGACCAAATCTTCCATATCAAAGGCTTGTCGTTGGACGGAGTAAAAGGGTTGAGTACGATAGCGCAAGCGAGAGAAGCTGTCGGGCTGTCGCTAGCCACGGAGGAATATGGTGCGAAATTCTTCGGCAACGGTGCAAGACCCGGCGGAGTCTTGGAACACCCCGGCATACTCAAAGACCCAGAGAAACTGCGAGAGTCTTGGAACAAGGTCTACCAAGGGACAAGGAACAGCCATAAGGTGGCGGTACTCGAAGAAGGGATGAAATACCACACGATTGGAATCGCACCCGAAGACGCACAATTCCTTGAAACCCGAAAATACCAAGTCAACGAAATCTGCCGAATCTTCCGTGTTCCGCCGCACCTTGTAGGCGACTTGGAGAGAGCCACTTTCAGCAACATTGAACATCAGTCAATCGAATTTGTGCAGCACACCATACGACCGTGGTTGGTACGATGGGAGCAAGCAATAAGTCGTTCACTCCTAGACGAGAAAGAACGGCTTATTTATTTTGCAAAGTTCAACGTGGACGGACTGATGCGTGGTGATTACAAGTCGAGAATGGAAGGCTATGCGATAGGCAGGCAAAACGGATGGCTATCCATAAATGACATCCGCCGCTTGGAAGATATGTCACTCGTGCCTGCGGATAAGGGTGGCGATGATTACCTAGTCAATGGAAACATGACGGGGGCGGCAGTCAGCAAAGAAAAAGAAGAAGGAGGTAGCGATGGAGAAGGGCAAGAAGGAACTCCGAATGCTCCCGATGAGGGAACTTCGGGTAAACGAAAGCGAAAGCGGTAATTACATCGAGGGACACGCAGCCGTGTTCGACTCGTGGTCGGAAACGCTCGGCGGAATCTTTCCATTCCAAGAAATCGTCCGAAAGGGTGCCTTCAACGAAAGCATCGGCAGGGACGATATCAGAGCGCTGTTCAATCACGACCCTAACTACGTGCTAGGTCGTAACCGAGCAGGAACGCTTGAACTTGTGGAAGACGAAGTCGGACTGCGAGTGCGAATCTTGCCGCCCGATACGAGTTGGGCAAAGGATTTGCAAGAAAGCATCCGCCGAGGCGATATCAACCAAATGTCCATAGGGTTCATAGTCGAAGATGATAAGTGGTCGACAAGGGACGGAATGGACGTGAGGGAAATTCGCAAAGTGCAACTGTTCGATGTGAGTCCCGTAACATTCCCCGCTTATACCGCCACGGACGTGGGTGTAAGGGCTATGGAAGAATACAACGGCTACAAAGCCGAGCAAAGAAGCAAGGCAGAAGAGGCGGAAAAGACCGCCGAGAAAGCAAAACAGCAAGCCAAGCTCAAAGGCTTGCAAACCAAATTCAAAAACATTTAATCGGAGGAAAACGAATTATGACTATGAAGAAAGTGCTTGAAATGAAAGCAAAGAGAGAAGACGCTCGGCTCAAGGCTATGGCGGTACTCAACAAAGCAGAAGCGGAGGACAGGTTCCTCACGGACGAAGAGCAGAAAGAGATTGACGGATACGAAAGCGAAATTCGCTCGTGGGACGAGAGCATCAGCAGAGCAGAGAAGATGCTTGCAATCGAACCCGAAGACCGTTCGGCAATGGAGAAACCCGAAGTGAAACCCACTCCTAGTAAGGGCGAGGAAAAGAGATTTGCCACCTTCGGCGAACAGTTGCTTGCAGCCTACAGGGCGGCGGCACCCGGCGGAAAGGTAGACGAAAGGCTGACTACGAGAGCGGCAAGCGGACTCAATGAAAGCACCCCCTCGGATGGTGGTTTCCTTGTTCAGCAGGACTTCGTAACCGAACTCTTAAAGAGAACCTACGAAACGGGTATCTTGGCAAGCAGAGCCAAGAAAATCCCTATCAGCACGAATGCCAACGGTATGAAGATAAACGCCGTGGACGAAGACAGCAGAGCGAACGGCAGTCGATGGGGCGGAGTACAGACCTATTGGGAAGGCGAGGCGGACGAACTCACGGGCAGTAAACCCAAGTTCCGTCAGTTGGAACTCTCGCTCAAGAAACTCACGGGTCTGTGCTATGCAACGGACGAACTGTTGCAGGATGCGGCGGCACTTGAAGCGGTCATCCGTCAGGCATTCGCCGAAGAGTTCGGCTTCAAGATTGACGATGCTATTCTCGATGGCAGCGGCGAGGGCGAACCTCTCGGCATCCTGAACAGCGGAGCAATCGTCAAGGTCGAAAAGGAAAAAGACCAGACCGATATCATCACGGTCGAGAACCTCATCAAGATGTGGAATCGCTTGTGGGCAAGGTCGAGAGCCAATGCGGTATGGTACATCAATCAGGAACTCGAACCGTACCTGTACACTCTCAAACTCGGCGATAAACCCGTGTACATCCCGGCGGGCGGACTGTCGGAAAAACCCTACGGAACGCTGTTCGGTCGTCCCGTAATTCCCCTTGAGCAGTGTAATGCCGCAGGCGAGGTTGGGGACATCATCCTTGCCGACATCGGACAGTACCTGCTCATCGACAAGGGCGGAGTAAAGGCGGCATCGTCTATCCACGTTCGCTTCCTTTACGACGAGTCGGTGTTCCGTTTCATTTATCGTGTGGACGGAAAACCCATCTGGAACAAGCCGCTCTCGCCTTACAAGGGCAGCGCAAGCGTTTCGCCTTTCGTAACTCTCGCAAAGAGAAGTGCCTAACTCAAAGGGGGTGATCGAGCGTGTTGACGTTACAAGAAACGAAAGACTTTCTCCGCTTGGATGGCGATGACGAAGATGCGCTCGTCTCCTCGCTAATCATCACGGCGAAAGAGCTGATAGAGGAAGTTCTACGGCGGAAGCTGACCGAGTTCAAAGAAATACCCGAAACCGTCCACCAAGCGATGCTAATCGTGATAGGGACGCTGTACGAAGAACGGCAGGTAGCAAGGGATAAGTCAGGGGTGGACATCAAGGAAACTCTCGACCTTGTCCGCCGAATGCTGTTCGCTTATAGACGGGAGGCATTCTAATGGACATAGGAAGATTGAACCGCCGAGTTGAAATTTTACAATTTTTCAAAGACCGTGATGCATATGGCGGAGAAACAGGCGAATGGAAAACCGTGGCAAAAGTGTGGGCGGCAATTACACCGATAAGCGGTACGGAGCAGATGTTCGCACAGCAAGTTACAGCCGAAAAGGTGGTGCTAATCACCGTGCGGTTCTGCGATTGGCTGACGGTCATGCACCGAATACGATACGGCGATAAGTTGTACGAGATACTCGGAGAACTAGACAGCGAAACCGCCCACCGAGCCACAATACTAAACTGCAAGGAGTTGGTGAGCGATGGGTTACAGCGCAAAGCAAAGGAAAGTCAAAACAACGATAGAGGGTGCAAGTGCGCTTGTGAAAGACCTCAAAGCAATGGAGGATGCAGCGGTAAGCGTGATGATGCAGGGGGCAAAGGCAGGCGGTAAAATCGCATTAGAAGATGCCAAGCGAAACTGTCCTGTGGATACGGGCGCACTAAAGCAGAGTCTGCATCTTACCGAAGGTAAAGCAACCAAGGTCAAAGCGACTGTGCAGGTGGATTATGACAAGTCGCTCAAATACGGAACACACGTTGAACTCGGAGCAAGGGGCAGACCTGCGAATCCGTTTCTGCGGAATGCCGTGGACGATAACCAAAATCAAATCAATGAGGCAATCGTGTCGGAGATATCCAAGGCTGTTGGGAGGTCAATATGAAAGATATATGCCAAGCAGTCTATGAGAAACTGTGTTCGGATTTTAGCATTTCTCGCAGCGTTGGATGTCGCATATATCCGATTGTATTGCCCGAAGATGCGCCGTTGCCTGCCATAGTGTACTCACCAGTTCTAGCGAATTACGAATCCGCATTACAAGGTGACACGGGGTTCGTGCGACAAACGATACAATTCGTCTGCCACGGAGAAACGTACAAAAAGGCAAGAGAACTCTCCCGGCAGGTAAAGCGAATCTTCCAAGATTACCACGGGGATATGTGCGGACTAACAATACAAGCCGTGTTCATAAAGTCCGATTACGAATACAACGGGAACACGGCTCTAAAATTCGATACTAACGAGTATATGTCGAGCATCGAGTTTGAATTTCATTTTAACGAATAATAGGAGGCAAATATGGCGGTAGCAGGTAAAAACGGCAAAGTAGTCATTGGAGAATCGGCAACCAAGAAAGTCGTAGGCATCAAGAATTGGTCGCTTGAACTGTCTTTGGATACGCTTGAAACGACCGCACTCGGTGACGATTGGAAGAACTATATCACGGGCTTAAAAGAATGGTCGGCATCGAGCGAGGGCGACTACGAAGTACCCGTGGATGCAGACGGACAGCAAGCCTTACAAGATGCGTTCCTAAACGGTACGACCGTAACGGTCAAACTTTACGTGGACGGGACGAACTACTACAAGGGCGAGGCATTCATAAACAGTCTGTCAATCGAAGACCCCGTGGACGATGTTGTATCAATCAGCATCGAATTTACGGGTACGGGTGCGCTGACCTTTGAAACAGCGGAATAAACGGAGGAACGATAAATGAAGAAAGGCGTAACAATTAACCTCGACAAACCGAGAACACTTCGCTACGGTATGAATGCCTTGGCGAAAATCGAAGACATCACGGGCAAGTCCATTCTTGCGCTTGACCTTAACAGAGTTGGCATCAAAGATTTGCTTGCCATCGTGTACGGCGGACTGTACCACGAAGACAACACTTTGACACCCGAAAAGGTTGGCGATTTGATAGACGAGTATTCCGACCTTAATGAGATAGCGGAGAAAATCGGCGAAGCTCTGACCGCAGCGTTCGGCGGAGAGAAGACGGCGCAGACCGCAACTGCAACGCCGGGGGAAAAGTAACCGCCGCTTTTGACTTATTCGCATTATCCGAACAAGCCGTGGTAGCGTGGGGAGTTGATCCATTAAAGGTTGGGGAATACACACCGTATGAGCTAGCACTTATAGCCAAGCAGAAAAAGAAAGCAGACCAAAACGAGTTTGAAAATCTGCTGTGTCTTGCTTGGCACACGGAAGCTCTTGCACGGCAACGGAAACTGCCTCGGCTTGAAAAGTTGCTGAAAGAGGCAAGGAAAAAACCGAACCAAAAGGCAAGCAATAAAAGCGATGCGATACTAAAAGCAATGGCGGCGGCAAAGGGCGTCATAATCAAATAAGGGAGGTGAGGATATGGCGGTTATTAGAAACCTAGTCGTGAAAATAGCGGCGGATATATCCTCGCTCTCGAAAGGGTTACAAGACGCACAAAAGAAAATACAAAAGGTGTCGGCAGCGTTTACAAAAGCAGGAACGAAGCTCACGGCAAGCATAACAGCACCGCTTGTGGCATTAGGAACGGCGGCGGTCAAAGTGTCGCAGACCTTTGAGCAATCAATGGCGAATGCGGCATCGGTCGCAGGTGCAACAGGGGACGAACTCAAACGAATGACCGCTCTCGCCAGAGAGATGGGTAGTAAGACGGTATTCTCGGCAAGCGATGCGGCGGATGCTTTATACTACATGGCATCGGCAGGCTATAAGGTTGACCAAATGGCAGACTCCATAGAGGCAACCCTTAACCTTGCATCGGCAACCCAGAGCGACCTTGCATTCACTACCGACACGGTTATATCCACGCTGAATCAGTTCGGGTTGGAGGCAAACCAAGCGGAAAGGGTAACTAACGTATTTGCATCAGCGATAGGCAATTCAATGGCGAATATGGATAAGTTATCCAACTCAATGGGTTATGTCGGACCAGTCGCTAACAGCCTAGGATACTCAATTGAAGAAGTAACGGGTGCGCTGTCCGTGTTGTACAACGCAGGATATGACGGCTCGACCGCAGGCACATCCTTGCGACAGTCGCTAGTAGCACTTATGAATCCGTCAGCCGCAGCCCTTGGCGTGTTCGAAGAATTGGGGTTGACATTTGACGATGTGAACCCTGCGACCAATGACCTCGCCACGATAATCGATAGACTCGGCAATGCAGGAATGGACACCGCCCAAGCAATGAAAGTATTCGGAGCAAGGGCAGGTCCCGGTATGCTTGCGCTTATGTCCGCAGGCGGAGATGCCGTTCGGGATATGACCGAGTCAATCACTGGAACGAATAAAGCGTCGGAGATGGCAGCAACGCAGCTCAACACCTTACAAGGTCAAGTAAAGATACTGAAATCGGAGTTGGAGGAAATAGCGATATCGTTTGGCGATGTGCTGATACCGATAATCCGACAGTTCATCCAAAAGTACATTACACCTCTGACCGCAAAACTTATGGGGTTGTCAATGGGTACGAAGAAGAACATCGTAACCATTGCACTCTTGGCGGCGGCGATAGGACCGCTCCTTTTGGTGGTTGGAAAACTCATCGGGAGCGTTGGCACGATTATGAAAGTCGGGTCTTTGCTGTTCTCGAAAGTAGGACTGATTATAGCCGCCATAGCAGCGGTGGTTGGCGTGGTTACTTACCTATGGAAGACCAACGAAGACTTCCGAAACGCAGTAACCAAGATATGGGAAAAGGTCAAGGCAACCATTCTCAAAGCGGTTGAAGCGATAAAAGAATGGTGGGCGAAGAACGGGCAGAAGCTCATAAACAAAGTGGTGTCCGCAGTCAAAGCCATTTGGAAAGTTATCAAGACCGTCTTCAACAAAATTAAGCCGTTTGTGGTCAAGGTTTGGAACTTCGTCAAAGACGTAATCATCGATGTCGTAACGGGCATTCGCAAGTTTTGGGAAACCAACGGCGAAAAGATATGGAATACGGTCAAAACCATTTTCACGAACATTTGGATGTGCGTGAAGAGTGCATTCAGCATTATAGGGGACGCATTAAACAAATTCTTCTCGTATGTCCGACCGATATGGGAAAAGCTGAAAGCCTTGTTCGCATCGCTTTGGGACACCATCGTGCAATTATACGAAACCCTGAAACCGATTTTTGATTTGATAGGCGGATTGGTTATGACCTTATGGGGTGTGGTGTCGAGCGTTCTCGGAGCGATAATAGAGGCACTCGGACCGTTCCTCGAAGCGGTTATCGACGTGGCAAGTGCAATCCTTGACATCATCAAAGTCGTGTGTGCGCTTTTACGCGGAGATTGGTCGTCTGCTTGGGAGTATATGCAGAGTTTTGCAAGCAATATCTGGTCGGGAATAAAAAACATCTTCCTCGGCATTTGGGAGTTTATCAAGGGGTTCGGCGAGAACCTTGTGTCCTTCTTCGGTAACTGCGGAGAAACGATAGGCAACATTTTCAAAAAGGTATGGGAAGGGGTCAGCGGATTTTTCAAGAATATTTGGGACGGAATCTGCTCGATGTGCGGATGGATTTGGGACAAAATCACAGGTCTGTTTTCAAGCATCGGCGACTTTTTCACGAATCTATTCAAAGACGCATTTAATTGGGGTAAAAACCTAATCTCGAATATCGGGGACGGAATACAAAGTGCGTGGAATTGGGTAGTGGACGGAGTCAAGAGCGTTGGACAATCAATCGCCGACTTCCTAGGGTTCGGCTCACCGACCAAGAAAGGTCCGGGGCATACGGCTGACGAGTGGATACCTAACCTAATGGACATGATGGCGCAGGGAATGTACGAAGACATACCGATGATGCAAAGAGCCGCAATCGAAGTAGCGAACACACTCGGACTAGTAACTTCGCCGAACCAAGCAATGGTAGGGACAGGAACAAGTCCTAACGGCGACCTATTAAATGGTTTATTGCAAGGAATTATGGCGATGAACGGAATGGGCGGAGCAGACGAAAAGGAACTCGTGATGCAGATAGACGGGCAGACCTTTGCACGGCTTATGCTGCCGAAGCTGTCGAGAGAATACAAACGAAACGGCGTAAATCTACAGGGGGTGTAAAATGGATTTTTTCAAAGTGAATAACAAGAAAATAAAAGCACCCACGGATATAACCGTATCGCCAGAGATACTCGATAAGGCGGAGCGGACGGTGGACGGGACAATGGTCATCGACATCGTAGGCACGAAACGCAAGGTGGACGTGAGTTGGGAGTACCTTTCAAAAGAAGATATGACCACACTCACGAAAGCCATCGGCGGAGATATATTCGCCGAGATAGCATTCCACGATAACAGCACAGGCAGTCTTGTAACGATGACAGCACGGTCGGAGGGTATAACGTACCAACCCCACTATGATTGGGCGAAAGGCAAGATTATGTGGAAAAGCGTGTCGGTAACCTTTACGGAGAGATAGCCTATGGAATACTCGAACAATCCCCGTAGGGTTTACGGGAAAGTGGAAATTGTATATGCAGACGAAGAATTGAGCCGAGATGTCAAGGTGGCGGTCAGCGGAAACTCGAAGATAAGCCACCCGATAGAGGTCTATCACTTACCGAGCGAACCAACGGTCAAAGCCTGCACGATGGACGGAAACTCCACGTTGGACGGCACGTTCCAAATGATGGGCGATGACCTAGTCGTGGGGTGGTGGAGCGACAAGGGAGCAGATGAAAACGGAGTGTACGTAAACAAGCCGTACATAGAACTCACATTCAATATGCGACCGATAATCTATTGGCGGATAATCGGCGATAAGAAACTCAACCAATACCCCGTGGACTTTACACTATCGTATAAGAAAAACGGGACAATAGTACAAACCGACACCATCAAGGGTAACACCGAGGTGGAGTTTGTAATAGCGCCTAAAATATCCGACATCACGGCGGTAAGGCTAACCATTGAAAAGTGGAGTCATCCCAATGCCGTGGCGAAAATCTTACGGTGTTACGAAAGGGTGTACGAAACCTACGAGGGCGATGCATTGCTCTCGTTTGAGGTCGGCGAAGAACTCTGTTCGTCCGAGGGCAACTACAACATAAACTCCGATTCGATGACGGTCAGCATTTACAACGAAGAGCGAAAATTCGATAAGGGGTACTTGCGGACGCTTATGCTCCTTGACCGAAAACTGTACCCATACATAGGGGTAGAGAAAAACGGCGAGATAGAGTATAAACCGCTCGGCGTTTTCTACTCCGATGAGTGGGATATACCGCAGGACAGCCAATGGGTAAAATGCACCGCAACCGATAGGCTTATGCGATTGCAGATTAAGACCTATGTCGGCTTTCCGTTAGTCGAGAATACCACGCTTTACGAGATCGCCGAGGACATACTAACCACAATGGGAATGACCAAGTTGGAGTACCAAATCACGGATAGGCTGAAAGACTTCGTTGTCAATATGGCATTACTGCCGAAAACAACGGGGTGGGACGCTTTGCAGGAAATCGCAAACGCAGGACTGTGCAAGATATTCGTGGATAGGGAGAACCGAATCGTAATCAAGTGCGAGGACGAAGAACCCCAAAAGAGTCCGATAGCAGTCGTCCCCGGCAATATGTTTTCTTACAAGTCAAACATCACGCTGACGGACTTTTCAAACAGCGTTTCGGTGGACTACTGCGAGATAAGCATAAAGGACGATGTCATAGACGTAGCAGAGCCAGAGATACGGCTCGAACCTAACGAAACGAAGCTGATGACGATAGACTACACATCGGAGGTCGCCTATCCGACCGCAGCAAGCAACAATGCGGCGGTGCGGATAGTGTCGTTTAACAGCGGTGTAAACTCTTGTACTTGCGAACTGCGAAACACAACGGGAACTGCGCAGACAGCGGTCATTACGGTGTCGGGGAATGCAATAAACATCAATACGCGGACGGTAACGGTCCGAGATGAAGAGAGCATTTATATGTATGGCATCGTAGAGTACAAGCACCCGACAAGCGAACTCGTGCAGAGTTATGAGCAAGCGGAGTACATGGCAAATCTACTACTAGACCGAATGCGCGCAGGAGCAGGCACAATAACGGCTGTGTGGCGAGGAAACCCAGAACTCGAAGTAGGAGCCGCCTACGACTGTACCGACCGCTTTGGGGGCAAAGAAAGCCTTTTGTGCGAGTACAACAAATTCACTTATGACGGGGGACTAAAACAAGAAACCCGTGGCAGAAAGAAAGGGAGGTGACGAAATGGCAACGTGGAAGCAGCCGAAGAACGACTACAAGAAAGAAGACCAAGTAGTCCCTGAAATCTTTAATACCCTTGCCGAGAACGAGCGTTACTTGCAGGAAACCAAAATAACAACCGAGCAAGTGCAAGATGCGGAGGTCAATAGTACACAGGCTACGACTAGAGAAACTTTGGGGGATAAAGAAACGGTGAAAGGATTTTTTGGGAAGATACGCAAATGGTTCGCCGACCTTCGGGCATTAGCGTTCAAGGGGACGGTAGGGACAAACGATATTGATAACTCGGCGGTAACGTCAGCAAAAATAGGAACGGGTGCAGTAACAACGGCAAAACTCGGTACAA
Organism: uncultured Christensenellaceae bacterium; assembly: GCA_910587625.1. Taxonomy (GTDB): domain Bacteria; phylum Bacillota; class Clostridia; order Christensenellales; family Borkfalkiaceae; genus Coproplasma. The sequence continues at coordinate 9,522 of CAJUMW010000016.1, read as the reverse complement.
GTGCAGTAACAGCGGTAAAGATAGCGGCGAACGCAGTCGAAACATCAAAGATTAAAGACAGCGCCGTAACGGACGCCAAGATAAATTCGGTCTCTGCAAGCAAAGTAACAGGACTGCATAAAGTTGCTACAAGCGGTAGCTATAACGACCTAACAGATAAACCGAACATTGGTGGCGGCGGTCTGTCGTTGACAAAATACGAATATAGATTAAGAACGAATTATCCATTAAAGGAAGGTCTTTTTTTGTGCTATGTTAGGTGGCATAACCGTGGCAGTATATATGGGGTTTCGGGGTGCGGTTTGCTGTCAATTTCAAAGTGGGCAGAGGCAGGTTGCTATAGCGGAGTATCAGCCGTTTACGAGGGCGACAGTATAAAAATACAGATTGAGTGTCAAGTAACTGACACAACGATGTCTTTTTCTATGTACGAATCAAAGGACGGTGACGGAAACTATGCGCCAAATGATTCGGGTTATTTTGAGGGCGGAGCGGAAGTTGTGCTGTATAAAATAGGCGACACTTCTGCAGTCAGCAAAGAAAGCAATACTGAATCGGGCGGCGGTTCTACAACAAAGACATGGCAACTCCTAACTGCTGATAATTTCCAAGTCCAAGGCGACTATACCTCGAATTCCGTAACAGTTTATGTGCCGGGGTTGAAGAAAGGGGACGAGTTTAAGTTCACGGCGATGAGCGTAAAGGTTAACGAAGACCCAAACAGCGAATGTTACTTTTACAATTCGCCTGATGGCAATATGGTCTATGGCTTTACTTACGATGGTTATTCTTCGAATGACTTTGGCATAATGACGGGTTGGCATCAGCTCACAAGCGAATATGACTATCCCACGGCTTCGGAGTTGGAATTCCTGTCATCAGCTCCATATAGCGGAGAAGTTGGAGTAGTTGATTATAATACAACAAATCGTATGACGATAAATGTAAGCTGCAAGCAAGATAATTATCTTACGGTGGAATGGTCTGACAGCGCAGGAATGTATATCGAAATGATGCCGATTTATAACATTTACGTGCTGAAATAAAGGGGGCGGAAATGGAACGGCAAGTAATAGTGCAAGGCGAGGCTCGGAGCTTCGCCTTTTTTAATGTCGTAATCCCTTTGAACGATAACGAGAGGTACATCATAACCGAAAAGGACAAGGTTATTTTTACGATAGGTAGAAAGAACCGAAAGCCGATAATCGTGCGAGAGTACCCAAGGGACTTCGGCAAGGAATGGGGCAATAGTTTCGTTATCACGTTGCTCCCCGAAGAAACGGCAAGACTGCCTTGCTTACTCTTCCAAATGCAACTGACAATTGACATCGAAGGGTTGGGCGAGGAAATATACACGCTTGTGAGTCAAGAATTGGAGGTGGTGGCAAAGTGAATGATTGCAACAGGCACGAACACGACTGTGAACACGAACACGGTCACGGACACGGCTGCGATGGGTGCGTGTCGGTCGAAGCGTTAAGGTCTATCTCGCAAAAATATCAAGGGATAGAAAACGATGTAACCGAAACGGTGGTAAGGAACAAATCCCGAACCATAGAGGTAAAACTCAAACCGCAGCAGTATCCTAGCAAATTTGCCTTTCCGAATCAAGGCAACCCGGCGGTGGTTTACATCGATGTGGTGGAAAACGAATCGTACCGTTGGGACGAAGAAACACGGAGTTATATCTGCATCGGAGCAGATTGGCATCAAATAAAAATCATTAACGGAGGAACAGCAAACTATGGCAAATGAAAGAATCTTGGACAGCAAAATCCAAATCAGAAACGACACGGCGGCGAATTGGAAAGCCGCTAATCCCGTCCTGTTAAAGGGCGAACTCGGCATCGAAATCGACACGCGCAAACTCAAAATCGGCGATGGCATCAGCACTTGGACGGGTCTAAAATACGTCAGCGACAACGTGCTTGTGGAGAACACGAATCCTACGGCATCGGATACGGACCACGATGTCGGCGTGATTTGGCTCAACCAGTCCGAGAAGACCGTTTACATTCTCATCGCAACGAGTTCGACCGCAGCGGTATGGAAGAGGCTCGTAAGCGGCGATGAAGTAACTATCGTTGCCGAGGCGCAGGTGGCGCAGAAACTCAAAACGGCAAGGGCAATCTCGCTCACGGGCGACGTTACGGGCGCAACTACCTTTGATGGCAGCGAGGACGTCGCTATCACGGTGGTGCTTAAAAACACGGGTGCAAGCGAGGGAACGTTTACGAAAGTAACCGTAAACGAAAAAGGTCTTATCACGAAGACCGAACTGCTCACCGCCGAAGATATCCCCGAACTGACGCTTGCCAAGATTACGGACGCAGGAACGGCGGCGGCAAGGAACGTCGGTACGGCGGAGGGCAATCTTGTGGCAGTTGGGGCAGACGGAAAAATCAGCGAGACGCTGTTGCCCAAGATTGCAATCACGGATACCCACGTGGTAGCGGACGAGGCAGAGATGCTTGCGCTGACCGCAGAAAAGGGTGACGTTGCAATCCGTTCGGACTTGAACCGTTCGTTCATTTTGAAACAAGCGCCTGCGGATAACCTTGCCAATTGGCTTGAACTTAAATCGCCCGAATGCACGGTGTTCTCGGTAAACGGAAAGACGGGGGACATCGTTCTTTCCACCACGGATGTCAAAGAAGGTGAAAGCCTTTACTACACCGAGGAAAGGGCTGATGCAAACTTCGAGCGCAACTTCGCAAAGAAGTCAGCAAAAGACCTTGTGGGCGGCGAGGATGTTCTCCTTGCAACGGACACCTTTGTGCTGAACGGCGGCAACGCTTAAGGGAGGCAACAATGGCGGAAAAAGAGGTACAGGCAAAGTTTCGGATAAGGACTGATACTTTGCATAATTGGATTGCCGCAAATCCCGTTTTATTAAAAGGTGAAATCGCTTACGAGGAAGACACCAAAATGATAAAGATAGGTGACGGGCAATCTGCTTGGAATGTATTGCCGTATTTCCGCTCCGAATCAGCAACAACGGGGACAATGCAGAAACAGGTGATCCTGAATTATACATTCCCCGTTGGCTCGATTAAAATAACCGCAACCAACGAAAACCCCGGCGACTCGCTCGGCGGGGTTTGGGAGCGTTGGGGAAGTGGTCGAATGCCGATAGCGGTGGACGAAAGTGATGCGGACTTTGCAGTAGCAGAGCAGACGGGCGGCGAAAAAGAGCATACGCTGACTGAAGAGGAAATACCTACCCACAGCCACGAAGCGGAATTGCCTATATCGGGTGAGGCTGAACTCGGTGGAAAAAACGGCATAACCCAAATGGCAACAGCAGGGACGGTAGCAGTCGGCACAAATGCAGTAGGTGGCGGACAAGCGCATAATAACTTGCCTCCGTATATCACTTGCTATTTTTGGAAAAGGACGGCATAGGAGGACGAAATGGTAGCAATTATAATCAGTGTTGCATCGAGCATCATCAGCGGAATGGTGCTTTTTTTCTTGCAACACTTTTTCAAGAAGAAAGCCAAGAAAGACGAAGAGCGGGACGAGGCAAAGAGAAAGGAAAATCTCTTGATACTCAAAAGCATAGATGCGGTGGGGAAACTGACCTATGCGGACGCTATCGCCATAAGGGACGGCAAAACGAACGGAGAGATGAAAGCGGCGATCGAAGCCTATAAAAAGGCAGACGAAGAGATGTACGACTTTCTGCTCGAACAATCAACAAAACAGTAACGGAGGGGCAATATGGAATATTTGGAGTTAATCAGCGTACCTGCGATAGCGACTATCGTTTATTGGGTGATTAACCTTATAAAATACGCAGTTAAGGACAACGAAAAATTCAAGCGGTTTATTCCGCTTATTTCGGCGGCGCTCGGAGCAATACTCGGATTAGTGGCATACTATGCTGTGCCGAGCATAATCCCTGCGGCGAATGTTTGCGTGGCAATACTCATTGGCGGAGCAAGTGGACTAACCGCAACGGGTACGAACCAAATCATCAAGCAGCTCGGCAAAAAGGGCGATGACGGAGAGAGCAAAGATGGAAAAGACAAATGAAACCGTGCAGTACCAAATGTCCAAGGCAATCTTGGATATGCTCCTGAAAAACCGCCTTATAACGGTTAAGGAATATGCGGAAATCGACAAGAAAAATCGGGCAACTTTTGCCTGATTTTTCTTGCCTTTTTTTAACCCTTTTCAGTAGACTTTCTGTCCTAAACACGCTATTGTTGTGGTACAAAATTAAAAGGAGGTAAATCGATGGAAAGCAAGATGCGAGTATGCTCGTATTGCCGAGTAAGCACACGGCAAGAAAAGCAGGAAATGAGTCTGACTTCGCAAGTGCAGCACTTCAACGAACTCATAGACAGCAACCCAAATTACATCAATGTCGGGGCATTTATCGACCAAGGCATAAGTGCGAAAACACAGAGCAAGCGGTTGGAGTTTATGCGGATGATAACCGAGTGCCGAAACCGAAACATCGACATCATCTATACAAAGACGGTCAGTAGGTTTGGGCGCAACTCGAAAGAGATGCTCCGCACGATTGAAGAGTTGACACGAATCGGAGTAAGGGTCATTTTTGAAGTCGAAGAGATTGACACCCTACGGGACAAATCGACGCTACAGCGAGTGCTTAAATCTTACATGGCAGAGGAAGAACTCACAAAGGACAGCGAGGCTACTAGGTTCGGAATTCTTCGACAGGTTGAGCAGGGCAACATCTGCATAGCAAACAAGAATCCGTTGATAGGTTACAAGTACAACAAATCAATGGGCTTGGAAATCAACCCGCCGATGGCAAAAATCGTAAGAGAGATATTCGAGCGCTATACAAGCGGAGAACGGTCGTGCGACATAATCCGTTGGCTTAACGGTCTGGGAGTTAAAACTTCGGGCGGTAAAGAATGGAATCATTGCAGTCTCTCTTATGTGCTTAAGCAAGAAAAGTACACTGGCGATGCCTATTTCCAAAAGAGCTTTTCGGAATACGGTAGGGTATATCGCAACCGAGGCGAAAAAGCAATGTATGTGGTGGAGAGGGTCTGCCCACCGATTATCACGCATGAGATGTTCAACAAAGCGAGAGAACGGATGGCAGCTCACACCTTCTACGAGCGAGGACACGATTATGTTCCTAAATACGACTGCTTCCGTGGGAAAATGGTTTGCGGTCTGTGCGGTTCGAATTACAATAAACAAGGTCTTGGGCATAAGACGCTCAAGAACGGCGGTAAGGAAAAAGAAACTTACCAATGTCAACGGAATAAAACGAAAGGCGTTCATGCGTGTAGGAATCGGATTCAAGATAAACTTACATTGCAGGACGCCTTTATTTATGCCTACAACAAAATGAAAACCGTACTAATGGGCGGAGAGAAAGCGGTATTCGAGGATGCAGAAACGGCGGAAATCAATATGAGATTACAAACCTTGCTAGCCAAGGAAAAGATATACCTAGCGATGGAAGCTCAAGGAACGATGACCACCGAACTCGCCCATCAGCATAATCTTATAATCGATGAAGTGCTTGCCCTTGAAAAAAGGAAAAGACAAATCACAAAGCATAACATCGAGGTCGTAACTCGGAATAACAACATAACCCTCTGCGATGAACTGCTGAAAAAGTACGACAAAATGGAAACCTTTGACGAAGAGGTCTTCAACCAAATGGTCGAGCAGATAGTCGTGATGGGAAAGAACCGACTGCTTTATAAGTTCAAAAATGGCTACACAGCCGACATAGAGGTAATTGATTATTACCTAGAAAGAGATGAAATAGGAGAGGTACAAATCTATGCTAGCACCAAATGTTAGGGTGATCGAACCCACAAAGAAAATCGTCAATGGAATCGACGTACTGAAAAATAGCCTGCCCAAAAGGGTGTGCGCTTACTGCCGAGTGTCCACCGACAGCGAAGAACAACAAACGAGTTTCAAGTCGCAAAAGGCGTTTTACACCGAATACATCACAAAGCACGAAGGGTGGATTTTTGCAGGCATCTATGCGGACGAGGGGCTGTCGGGAACGAGTATGCGAAAGAGAAAGGAATTCAACCGAATGATAGCCGATGCGATGGACGGAAAGATAGACATTATAATCGTCAAATCGGTGTCAAGGTTCGCACGAAACGTGGTGGACATCTTAAACATAGTCGAGAAGTTAACCTTAAAGGGAATACCCATCATATTCGAAAACGACCACTTAAACAGTATGGATGACCAAGCAGGAACAAGAATGCGACTGCTTATGAGTGCAGCCGTAGCCGAGGACTTCTCGCAGAATTTAAGCGACTCGGTAAAGTGGGGCAAAATACGGCGAATAGAGCAAGAAAAGTATCCGTGCGTAAAAACCTACGGCTACCGAATAAAAGACCATAACTACGAAATCTACGAGCCAGAGGCACAAATCGTAAGGTTTATATACAAGACCTACTTGGCGGGGCAGAGTTATGGTCAAATCTGTAAGATGCTGATGGACAGAGAGGTGCTTTCCCCCGGCGGTGTGAAATTATGGAAGACAAGCACGGTATCCTATATACTTGAAAACGAAAAATACAAAGGGGACTTGCATCTGCAGAAGCAAACCTACAGCGACCTTAAATATAGGAAGAGAATCAAGAATACCGAGGGCAAGCAATACTATGTAGAGAATCACCATCAGCCGATTATAAGCAAAACGGATTGGAATAGAGTGCAAAAGGAAAGGGAAATCCGAACAAGCCAAAGGGGATACAGTCCGACAGGCAAAGCAGGCTACTCATCGAAATACGCATTCTCGAACAAGTTATTCTGCCTCGGCTGCGGTAGCAAGTTCCGCAGGCACAAATACGATACGGTACAAAAAACGGTGTACACTTGGGTCTGCATCAACCATAAGCGATACAAAAACTGCAAGCAAGACGCCATAAAAGAAGAAGACCTTGAAAGAACCTTTATAGGTGTTATGAGGGACATCGTAACGGACAAGGACGGATTTATAAACAAGGTCATAGCGAACATCGAAGAGGTGGTAAAGAACCGCCAGAGCGAAACCTCGACCGAAGAAATCGATGCAAAAATCATTTCGATACAAAACGAAATGATAGGCTTGGTAAGGGATATGACGGTGGCGAACACCGCTGAAATCTCCGCAAAGACACAGGAAATGCTCGGCGAAATCGAAAGGCTGAAACATGTAAAGGAAACCACGATAGCCGAAGGATTGGCATTAGAAAGGGACTTGAGCAGAATGGATAACCTACGAGAGATGCTGAACTCGGACGAGTTATTCGACAAGTTCAATGCGGACATCTTCCGCCGAGTAGTGGACAAAGTCCTGATAGACGGAAAGACAGCGACCTTCGTCTTATGCGATGCGGTGCGAATCACTAGACCGATAATCGGAGTAGAAAACGAATAACCATTATAATAATTAAGGAAAGGGACGGTCCGAGTGAAAACAGACCGTCTTTTTTTGCTATACTTTTATGAACGGATATGTTATAATGACAGTACTATAAACAGTAATTTAGCGGAGAAAATTATGAATAGATGTCCGTGGTGTCTTATAAACGAACTTGAAACAAAATATCATGATGATGAATGGGGTGTTCCCGTTTATGACGACGTAAAGCAATTTGAATACTTAATGTTAGAAGCGATGCAATGCGGGTTGAGCTGGGATACTGTACTGAAAAAGCGTGAAATTTTCCGTTCTTGTTTTGACGGTTTTAATTATGAAAAAATTGCTACCTATACCGCCAAGGACATAGAACGAATTATGAACACGGCGGGCGTTATACGCTCACAAAGAAAAATAGAGGCGGTTATAAATAATGCTCGCATATTTCAAAAAATAAGAAACGAGTTCGGTTCCTTTTCACAGTATATTTGGAGTTGGTCGGGTGGTAAGGCGTTACTATATCGCGGACACGAATTAGGAAATCTTCCTGCGTCAAATGAGCTATCCGATAAAATTTCAGCGGATTTAAAAAAGCGCGGAATGAAATTTCTCGGTTCTGTAACAGTTTACGCACACTTACAAGCAAGTGGAATAATTAACGACCATATAAAAGATTGCTATTGTTATAAGCGATTGCTTGAACAATATCCTACACTATACATAGAAAGTTAAATTTCAATTTAGCAGAGAGAGGACGAGTACGCTCGTCCTTTTTTTATGCCCTTAATAGTAGACAAAGGACAGGGCGAATTGCAAAGTATAAAGAGTAGACAAAGGACAGGGCGAATACGATAGGTCAGGTAAAACTGACGTTCTGATAAAGGAGCGAAAGGTATGATCAAAATAACTAACGACGTAATGGACATAGCGTCGAGAATTAAAGAGATAGACGAGAGATACGAAGTGTATTACAACCCCAAAACGTCGAAATTCGAGGTGCATACAGGAGACGTGCGTCAGGCGATCATACCTTACGCCTCTCTCGACGCGAGGGCTGAATTTTATTTACGACGCACTCGCAGAGAGAATATCGACAGGCTGATAAAGGAGCTTGACGAAGAAAATAGAAGATTGTCTGAAGCGCGTGACAAACGCGTTTTAGACAACGCTATCAATAATCTCGACAACGCGTTAAGATAGCGAGACGCTATTATTGGGAAAGGAGGAATATATGACGTTAAAGGACGTAATGAAAGTAGCGGTCATAAAGCTGGGACTTGAAGACGACGTGGATCTCGACGGCGGCGTATTGGCAGGAGATACTATCAAAAGATTGGCGCTCGCCGTGAACAATACCGTAACGGAACTCGCCGTATGCTATTTTCCGCTCTATAAAAGGGAAAAGATAACCGTAAAGGACGGACGATTCGATTACGGCTCTCTCGAGAAGAGAATAGTAAAGATAGTAGCGTTAAGGGAGAACGGAACGCCGAGAAAGTTCAAGGCGTATCCGAGCTCGCTTTCTGCGGAAGACGGCGAGTATGAGATAGAGTACAGCTATATGCCTAAAGAGCAGTCGCTCGACGGTACGCTGGAATGTGATTTTCGCATCAATAAAGACGTAGTGGCTCTCGGAGCTATAAGCGAGTACGCTCTCATGGTCGGCGAGTACGAAAAGGGTAACGTATACGATGAAAAGTACAAAGAGGCGCTTAAAAATATAGCCGTCAGCGCGAAAGAAATAAGGATAAAGAGGAGAGCGTGGCTATGATCTCATATCGAAAGAAAGGAAAATTCGTTAAAAAAAACGTTAAAAAATATTTGCTTTCCGAATTTCTCGGATTGAGGCGGGGCAAAGAAAATTCTACGCTTCCGGCAAATTACACCGATAAGTGCTTTAATTTCACGATGCAGGATTCGCGTCTCAAGGAAGGATACGGCGTAAAAAAACTAAAATCCGTAGACGGCGCCGATTACGAGCCCACGCAGTACACGATAGAGAGAATATACGCGTATCCGAGCAATAAGAGGAACGAAAGAGAACTGGTCCTCTCCGCCGAAGACGTTATTTACAGGCTCAAGGAGAGCGAAAAGTACTGGCAGTTTCAAAATCTTTTTCCAAGTCATGAAGAAGGCGCGCTGACCACGGTCGA
>CAJUMW010000015.1:39358-43970 GCA_910587625.1 uncultured Christensenellaceae bacterium | reverse complement strand
TTATTAAATTATATATTTTTTTCATATAAAAGTCAATAACTTGGATTTGTAGATATAAAAAAAGTACTCCGGATATATTTGTATCCGAAGTACTTTGGCGCAGAGAGAGGGATTCGAACCCCCGTACAGTTGCCCGTAACACGATTTCGAGTCGTGCGCGTTCGACCACTCCGCCATCTCTGCGTTTTAAGTATTATTACGAGAGTGGGCGGACGCGCTGCGTTCGGCGTATCGAAGCACTTTGTGCTTACCACTCCGCCATCTCTGCGTTTAATGCCTGTTTATTTTATACCAAAACGGCATAAATTTCAAGCGTTTTTGACGGGTAATTAAAAAATATTTATAAATCCATAAAATAATATTAATTTTATTGATTTATCAACAAGTTTTTCTTGACTAATAATTACGTTTACATTATAATTTAAATAAATACATTTAATGCGGAGAAAAATTATGAAAACAGCTATCATAACCGACAGTAACAGCGGAATTACCCAACGTGAAGCCAAAGAGCTTGGAATTTTTGTTGTTCCTATGCCCGTGCTTATCGACGGAGAAATGTTTTTAGAAGATATATCTATTACTCAAGAGCAATTTTATGAAAAATTAAAGGGAAACGCCAATGTTTCAACGTCGCAACCCAACCCCTTTGACGTAGGAGAAATTTGGGACAAAGCGCTTGAAACACACGATGAAATTGTATATATTCCTATGTCGAGCGGGCTTTCCGAAACCTGCAACACTCTTACTCACTATGCAGAGTCCGAAGAGAGATTTAACGGGAAAGTTTATGTCGTAAACAACCAAAGAATTTCCATAACTCAACGCCAAAGCACTTTGGACGGTATTAAAATGGCAAAAGAAGGCAAGTCGGGCAAAGAAATTTACGACTATCTTATGCAGACAAAGATGATGTCAAGCATATACATTATGGTTGACACCTTAAAGTTCCTTAAAAAAGGCGGCAGACTTACCCCTGCCGTTGCGGCAATAGGCACGCTTTTGAAAATTAAACCCGTACTGCAAATTCAGGGAGAAAAGCTCGACCAATATGCAAAGGTCAGAAAGCTTGCCGACGCGAAAGTGACTATGATTAACGCACTTAAAAAGGATTTTGAAACACGCTTTAAAGATTTGGTTGCGGCGGGCAAAATGACTTTGCAAATCGCTCACACGCAAAACCTCGAAGAAGCGGAAAAATTCAAGCAAGAGCTTTTGGCAGCATTCCCGGGAATTTCGGTTTCCGTTATCAATCCCCTTTCCCTCAGCGTTTCGTGCCACATTGGTCCCGGTGCGCTCGCGGCGGCTTGCTCGATAGTTTACTAAAATATTTGTCCCTTTCCGAAAATCGGAAAGGGATTTTTTAAAGCTTTTTTAACTGCTTTTTGCGGACATACGAGCCGTTGTTTATCATGCCTATGACAAAGCAACTCATCATCGCATACGACCATAAAAGAAAGATTATTACAGCCGCAATTTTGCCGTACAGACGTTCGGGGTTTGCAAACTGCGTATATATTCCGAAACCGACGGCAAAAACAAGCCACAACGCGGTCGTCAGTAAGCTACCCGTAACGGCGTCGTCGAAATTCATTCTATACGGACAGGCAATGATATTCAGCATTACTGCCGCGAAAAAGGCAAGCATAGTTAGAAACACCGCCGCAATTGTACGCGAAATTAGCTCGGGCATAAAATTCTCTAAAAACGCACCGCCGATAACCGAAACACCGGCAATAAGCGCCACAATAATTATTGTCGCTAAAATAGTCAAAACAGAAAACAGCCTAAGCTTTAAGCCTCCCTTAACTCTCGGACAATCATAAATTATTTCTCCGCTGCGGCGCAAATGATAAAAAAAGTTTGTTGAAGAATACAGCGAGGTTATTAAAAATATTATTCCCGCGCCGCTTGCCGCGCTCTCTGCGGAAGTTTTTAAATACCTTATCACAGGGCTTACCGCCTCGAAGGTGTCGTGCGCCAATATCTGTTCGACGTCGACATTGCCGAAAACCAGCGTCAGCCACAGTGTAAACGGCGCAATGCTCATCAATAAAAAATATACCAACGTGCCTGCAATGGTAGAAAAACGCCTGTCGGAATAATATCGGAATTTTTCAAGAAGCTTTTCCATATTACTATTTTTTGCAAGATTATGCCGCATATACAAAAAAATTAAGGGGTACCCCTTTCGGGATACCCCTTAAAATAAGCATTAATTGTTGGAATTGCAACCGCAGTGCGAAGTGCGACAATTAGCCCAATCGTCTCTACCGCAGCAATTACTATTCAAACAATACTGCGCCGCATAATACGCGTCATAGCAGCCGCAGTTATTGTTATTACGCCAGCCGTAGCCTCTGCCGTTGTTCCACCAAGAGTTGCAGCCGCAACCGCAGCCTCTGTTGTTATTCCACCAAGAGTTGCAGCCGCAACCACAGCCTCTGTTGTTATTCCAACACGAATTGCAACCACAGCCGCCATTATTGCGTCCGTTGTTGCAACCGTAGAAATTGGAGAATAAATTCAAAAGCCCTACACAGCCGTTATTGCAATTATTACAGTTGTGGCAATGATTACAAGAATTACACATTTGTATTTTGTCCTTTTATTCATACGTTTGCAAAGGTTTTCCCCCTTGCTTTAATTTATTATATGAAGGCTTTAATTAAAATTGTGCAATTATTTGTTCAAAAAAAGTGAGCACCGCATATGCTCACTTTAATTAATCAGGTTTATAGTTTCCCGTAATTTCCTCTACGCCGTCACTGTCAACGTTTTGCAGAATTTTTCCTAAAACAAATGAATCGTTTTTGTCCATAATATCATCAAAACTAATCTGCCCGTCGGGTAGCTGTTGTCCGGCTATTATTTTTTCCAATTCTTCATCATAAGCGGCAAAATCATAATTCATCTGCGCAAGATTGGCGTCATCATACATTTGCTCTAAGCTTTCCATAAGTAAAGCTTCGCGTTTTCTTCTGCGAGCGGTAACAAAAACATACGTCAAAAACAGAATGAGAAATAAAGATACGCCTATTATTATCAAAATGTATCTCAGTTCCATAGTTATATTATACAAAATTCTTTAAAATATGTCAAATTTATTTAATAATATTATTTGGCATTTCGGCTATACAACATAATTTCTGGCTATAACAAATATATTATTGCTATGAAAAAGATTTTATTTTGCGGCGGCGGCAGTGCCGGACACGTTATTCCCAATATATCTATTATAGAAAGCTTAAACAAAATTGCCGAGCCCGTTTATCTGGGTACAGGCGGCATCGAAAAAGGTATTTGTCGGGACAATAAGGTTATGTTTTATGAATATCAGGCTCCGAAACTTGTTCGTGGCAAAATTTTTTGCAACCTTACTTTGCCGTTTAAACTTTTAAAAAGTATAAAACAGGCAGGAGAAATTATTGATAAAATAAAACCCGACCTTGTATTTTGTAAAGGCGGATATGTATGCGTTCCCCCTGCTATTGCCGCAAAAAAGCGCGGTATTCCCGTGATTACGCACGAGTCCGATGTCAGCGTTGGGCTTGCAAATAAAATAATTGCAAAGCGCTGTAAAAAGGTCTTAACATCTTTTCCGCAAACTGCAAGAAGTTTTGAAAACGGTATCTATACGGGCACGCCTATGCGCGCCACACTATTCAGCCGCGATAAAGCCGAGGCAAGGGCAAAATTCGGGCTGGATATGCGTCCCACTCTAATAGTTTTGGGCGGCGGTAGCGGCTCGGTAAAAATAAACGAAGCCGTAAGAAAATCGGCACACACTATTTGTAAAGATTTTAACATTTTACATCTATGCGGCAAGGGAAACACCGTAAACACCAATATCTACGGCTATAAACAAGTTGAATTTGAAAACGATATGGGGCTTGTGTATGCCTGTGCAGACGGCGCTATATCGCGGTGCGGTTCCAACACGGCAAACGAGCTTGCCGCCTTAAAAATACCAACTCTTTTTATTCCGCTAGAAAACAAACGAAGCCGCGGAGACCAGGTCAAAAACGCCGAATATTTTCAAAGTTTGGGAATTTGCGACGTATTGAGAGAAGCGGATTTAACAGAACAATCACTTGTAAAAGGCGTTTACAATTTAATGCAAAACGACAAAATAAAGACCGCACTCAAATATAACAAAGTTGAATGCGGCAATGAAAAAATTATAAGAGAAATATTGGCTACTCTTCGTCAACCGACGTAAGACTCAATGACAATTTTAATAGCAATCAACACCAGCACTGCGCCGCCGACAATTTCTGCGACGCTCGCTTTTTTTTGGAAAAGCTTACCCACTTTTTTGCCTATAATTACACCGACAAACGTAATTGCAAAAGTAGTTAAACCTATTAAAAGTACGCTTAGCCACGCCCATAACTGCACGTCGGAAACACCGCTAAGCATTGTGTTTAAACTGAACCCGACTGCAAGCGCGTCGATACTTGTCGCCACGCCCTGCAACAGAACTTCTGTAACGGAAAATTGTTTCGGTTGTATCTCCTCTTCCGGAGAGCGCAGTTCATTAATTCCGTCGTAAATCATTTTACCGCCTATCGCGACAAGCAGCGCAAAGGCAACCCAATGGTCGTACGCT
>CAJUMW010000015.1:38991-39348 GCA_910587625.1 uncultured Christensenellaceae bacterium | reverse complement strand
ATTATCGGCATTAACGCCTGGAATAGTCCGTAAATAAACGGCATAAACAGAGTCTTTTTTCTGTCTAAATTACTGTAAACCATTCCGTTGCATATCGACACGGCAAATGCGTCCATTGAAAGAGATATACCCGATAAAAACACTGATATTACTATTCCGAAAATCATAACCACATTATATCATACGCTTGTTTTTTTGGCAAAATAATTATAATATTTTTTGTTTTAAATTTTTTTTAAAAATAGCATAAAACAGTTTGCTTTTTTCTGTATTTTAAGTATAATAAATAATGCTTAAACAATTTAATACATATTGAGGTGTAGCGCAGTTTGGTAGCGCGTCTGGTTAGGGACCAGA
>CAJUMW010000015.1:26915-38981 GCA_910587625.1 uncultured Christensenellaceae bacterium | reverse complement strand
CTTTGTAAGATTTTTGTAGCAAAGTCCGTCTGTTACGGAAACAGCCAACGCGTCCATTGCAAGCGAAATTCCGATTAGACATACTTCTAATGCGGTTACCCAACTATAAAACATATACTTAGTATATCATACGCACCAGTATAATGTAAAATATTATTTAAATTTTATTTGTAAAATTATTAAAACAAGGCTAAAACTGTTTGCTTTTTTTGTAATTTTTAGTATAATAATATCGTTATTGAAAAATTCATTGAGGTGTAGCGCAGTTTGGTAGCGCGTCTGGTTAGGGACCAGAAGGTCGTGGGTTCAAGTCCCGTCACCTCAACCATAAAAACGGAAACAACATATTGTTGTTTCCGTTTTTATCATTTATTGTTTTTTTAATATTTGCTCGAAGTTTACCCCATAAAAATGTTCGGCGTCCGTTGCGCTTATACTGTCCCTTACAAACTTAGCAGCGATATCGCAAGATTTATGCAGACCTTGATTCAATAAATAATTTGCAGTAAACACAGAAGAAAAAATATCCCCAGTACCGTGTTTTTTTACGGGCAGCAATTCATGCCATAAAATTTCGCTTTTATTTTTATCGTAAATAAATTCCGCAATGTTTCCGCCAAACTCTACGCCTGTTATAATAATTTTAGCATTTGTCAAATGCGAAAGCTTTTCTGCTAGTATTTCAATAAAATTACCGTCATAATCACTTTTATATTGCGTATCGGTCAAAAAACAAGCCTCGGTAACGTTGGGCAAAATGATATCAGCTCTTCTAATGAGCTTGCGCATAGCGGCAACATAGTTTAAATCGAAATTTGCATAAAGTTTTCCGTTGTCGGCAAAAACGGGGTCTATTATTATAGGGGCACCGTCGGCAGAAAACTCGTCAAAGCACATTTCTGCCACGTCCATAAGCTGGGGCTTACCTAAATATCCTAACAAAAACGCATTAAACTTTATTCCGTTATCCTTCCAATGTTTAAAAATGTTAGGTATTTCGGGTGTTAAATCAAGATAACTCCAACTTTTAAACATGGTGTGATTCGAAAGTACTGCCGTCGGAAGAACACAAGTTTCTATACCTAACGCAGATAGAATTGGCAAAGCGACCGTCAAGGAACACTGTCCTACGCAAGATAAGTCTTGCATTGTCAAAATTCTTCTATTTTTCATAATTATTTTCTCCTAATTTACGTTACATATAAATAATATCATTTTTATTTTATTAAATAAAGTCTTTAACCATAAATATTTTTAATGTTTTGTATAACAAAAAATAATGCCGCACGTTAAAACGTACGACACTATTTTTAGGATTTTAGATTAAGCTTTCTTTTGAGCTGCAAGCCATCCCCAAAGTGAAACGGCCTTACCGCCGACAGTGACGGTTTCTGTTTGGTCGTTACCTACTTTTAGATCAGCAAGAACAAACGCGTTATTATCGCCGCTACCCGTTGTAGCCTGAACCTTGTTGCACTCGTCACGAAGAGTAAATATCCACGACCAGTGACCGTCATAAGTAACTCCGTCAACGGTTACAGTGTCAAACAATGAATAGTGAACATTGGTTGCGCCGGCTTTAAGTAATTCTATATACAACGAGTTCGAATTTAACTCAGCGAGTGCGTTATCGTTGGCAATTTTAACGGTGTTATCAGCCTTAGCGTGAGTAATCCACATAGGAACTTTGGAAAGCCTTGTAAACTCATCGGCTGTCATACCTGCCGATCTGTCGAAAGGTACGGCTATAGGATAAGCTGCCGCAAAGAACTCGCCGTGCTTGGAAAGCATTTCAACAGTCATCCAGCCGCCGTTTGAGCATCCTCCCAAATATACACGGTTAGCGTCGATATCGCTGTGATCTTTGACAAAGTTTTCAATTAGCTTGAACAAAGTTTCGGTATAAATCGATTCACCTACGTCGCTTCCACCCTGCTGTCCGTTTCCGTTATCCATCCACATTGTAGGGGATTGAGGAGCAAGCACATAAGCGCCGGAAACCGTATCGGTTACAAAATAGTCCTGAATTAAGGGTTTGGAAAGGTTGGTAACCTGATTGCCGAGAACAGCAATCGAAGGGTCTGTACCGCCCTCTCCTGCGCCGTGAAGCCAAACTATAAGAGGCTTTTTGCCCGTCTTAGCGGAGTTTGCTTCGGGAGCGAAATAACCGTAAGTAAGAGTTTTGTCACCGTTCGTATATTTTCCTTCCATATTCCAACCTTCAAGGCAAGGAATTTCTCTTTCAACAGTGAGTTTGCCTTCATACTTGGTGTATGTTGTGCCGCCGAGAGTCAATTCATTCAACCCCAAAGTTGCGGTAGTGAAATCTTTCCACTGATTCATACCGGCATACTTAAAAGGAGAAAGGTTGTTGACAAACGACCAGCCTGCATATTTTACTTCGTATTCAATTGCCACATAACGCGAAGCTGTTCCGTTAACTTTTTCTCCGTTTACATCGCAAAGATATACTTTATCGTTGTTACCGCCAAGTTTACCGCCCATAGAAATCGACAAAGGATTTGATTCAGCAATAGCTGTTGCAGGAATATCTTCGGTAAATCCTATTATAGCCTTTTCGATTGCGGGACCGCCCTCGTAACCGCCTACTATAAGCTTTACAGATACGTCTTTATTATAGACAACTGCAGGTGCGGGGGGCTTGGGAAGAGAAGCTTCACCGCTTGCAGCCTCACCGTTAGCCGTGCTGAGGCTGAGGTTTGTAACTATATCAAGGCAATCTAAGTTAGGAACAGTATTTGCCGCAACAGTTATTTTAAGTACGTTTACACCTGTATAAATATTTAAATCGCCAAACAAAATGGGGTCAAAATATTTATTCCAGGTCCAAGGTTCTTCTTTACCCGCTCCGCGGAGAGTTGCAGGTGCGAAATTAACGGGTTTACCGTTGAATGCCACTGTGAAATCGGCTGTCGATACTTCCTGATCTTCAACCCACATCATGAAACCCTCGGTTGAATCCATTTTTGAATTGTTACTTGCGCCGCGAAGCGAAATGGTAGCTTTTCCTGCCGAAGCGGACTTGAAAGTAAACGTAACAGTGTTTCCCACAACGCCGAGATATCCCAACGATTGGTTTCCGCTTGCAGAAGGTATGTTTGACTCAACGGGAGAAGTGACGTCTTCCGAATTGAGTGTGCCGTCGAATTTAGCCGCTTCTGCTTCGATTCTATAACCGGCGTTTGTGCCGTCAAAATTCTTAAGCGTCTTTATGGGCATATTTTCAAAAGGTCCCTCGTTGGGATTTGTGTCGTCAAAAACTTCATAGTGCGCATAGAGCGTTACGTTACCGGTTACGGTATAATTTTGAAGGTCAACTTTTTCTCCGCCTTCCTTAGCAGTAAACCAGCCCTCAAACAAATTAACGCCATTTTCGGCAGTAGGAGCGCCGACTATTTTTTCACCGCTTTTTACCGTTAAAGTTGCATTGCCCTTTAGCGTTCCGCCGTTTGCGTCAAACGTTACGGTATATTCCGTTGCAGGGGGAGGCGTAACCGTCTTCTCTGTATATTGAGCATAGAGCTTAACGTCCTTTGTTACAACGTAATCGGCAAGAATTATTTCATCACCGGCTTCCGCTGCGGTAAACCAACCGTCAAATTCACAATTTTCTTTGGTTGCGGTAGGTGCACCGCTTATTTTGTTGCCGCTTTGGACTTTTACAGTCGAGTTGCCGTCAAGCTGTCCGCCGTTTGCGTCAAACGTTACGGTGTACTCAACGTCATTTTCGGTTTCAGGCGTGGTATTGCAGGCTACAAATGTAAAACACATTACAGCCGCCAACACTGCACATACAACCGATAGTAGTTTTTTTGCCATCATTTATTCCTCCAAAAATTTTTAGGCATTATGTTGCCTTTGCTCAAAATTACATTATTTTATTTATAGTTTAAATAATTACGACACAATCGGGATAAATTTCGTCACATTTTACAAAAAAAGCAGCAACGAAAATATATCGTCGCTGTTTTTAAACCTTTATTGTAGCCGTTCCTTGCTGAGTTTGCGGTATTGGTAGCATAGCTACCATAGTAAACATATTCTCCTGCTCAAAAAATCTCAGCTGTCCCCCATAACTATTGACTACGTTGCGCATACTTTTTGTTCCGAAACCGTGGTTTTCACTGTCGGATTTACCGGTTACGGGAAGTCCGTCACGGATAACTATATTTTTCGACGTAAAATTAACTGTTTTAATAACGCACATTTTCTCAAAACGCGTTATGCTTATATTTATCTCTTTAACCTCACTCTCCCGTTCGCTTTTAAGACTTTCAATTGCGTTTTCAAGCGCGTTGCCTATAAGCGAATATATATGATACGGCTTCATAAAATCCAAAAGAGCCCCGTCAGCCACACAAATTAAGCGAATACCCAATCTCTCGCACATCAACGCTTTTTCGGATAGAATTACATCAAGCGCAACATTACCCGTAAAATAAGTACTTTTTAAAATTTCACTGTCCGACTCTATTTCGCTTAAACTTTCATAATCGATTATGCCCTGATTTTCACGCTGCTTCATATCGTGATATTTTATCTGTATTTTTTCGTTTGAAAGTTTTGCTTGCTCGTACCGAAGTTTGTCCTTATGCAAAAGTTGGTGTAAAATTCTGTTCTCTTCTTCAAGCTGCCGTTTTTTGAGGTTCATAAATCCAACCGCCAGCGTCGTATTAGTAAACAAGGTTGCTATCGACAAAAGATAAATTTGACCTAAAAACGACCAAAAAATTTCAAAACGGGCGTAATGCGTTAACGTCGTCGCAACCATGACAAAAGTTATAACCGAATATAAAATAACAACATTATTGAACCTCAGCTCGTTTTGTTTTTTTATAGCGCGAACTATTAAAAAATAAATTCCTACAAGAGATAACGCCGTGACGATAGGCATAACGACAAAATAATAGATATAGTTTTGCGGATTTTGCGTTATATGGATTACTGTAAATATGAGCATAAAAGAAATATTGCTCAAAATAAACTGTCCGCAATATATGCATACGCCTATAAATACAGCCTGATTGAAATTAGTTTTATAGCAAAATGCAATTGTAGCGACAATCATTGCAAAAACCAAGCCGTAATTTACGGGCGGCGGAATATAAATATAACCAAATCTGCATAAAGTTTGCAGACCTATAATTGTTGTAAAACAAAAAGGATATCTTACAAAAAACAGACTACGCTTTGGAGCAACAAATAAAAATAAGAGCGTTACCAATAAAATTTGGGATGTAAATTCGTTGCCGCACAGGTCGAATATGAAAGCAATAGTCTTTGCGTAGTTATGCATTTATTGTGCCGTTGCCTCCCAAAAATTTCATAAAGCTGTCCGTAAAAATTTTTAGAAATTTTCTGCTTATGGGCAGAGTGACTCCGCCGCGTAAAACAATTTCATTGTTGGCTACCGCTACAACATGCCGCAAATTTACCAGATAGCATGCACTGCACCTTTCGAAAGCAAACTCGCTTAACATTTTGCATACTTCCTGCATTGAACCTCTTGTCCGATAAACATCCGGTTCGTTTTTATAATTGAAAATATAATAATACAGGTTGTGAATCTGTATTTCCACATAGATAATATCTGATATGGGCACTATCTCCACACCGTGCAAAGTTTTGACAAGAATTTTTCGGGCTTGACTTACCTTTAAAGCGTTTATTGCTCTGTCAAGATTGCCGTTGAACGAAGTAGCTTCGATAGGTTTGACTATGTAACCGAAAGCGTTGACTTCATAACCGTTTATTGCATACTGCGCATAGTGAGTGCAAAATATCAAAATAGCGGTCGGATTTACCGCTCGCAAACTTTTTGCCGTACGCATACCGTTTGTACCCGGCATATTGATATCGAGAAATATTATTTCGTAGCTTTCGGGATTGCCGCATAAAAACTTATCGCCGTCGGAAAATAAATCAACTTCAAATATAACATTTTTCTGCTTTATTTGAGAGTATCTGTCCAGCAACATTGAAATTTTTTCTAAATATTCCCGTTCGTCGTCAACAATAGCTACCTTGTATTTCATTTGTCCTCTTATCGATTAAGTTTATTTAATGCGTTTGCAAGCAAACGCATTGGGGGTACCCCCAATGCTAATTTGACTGTATTGTATCATACGTTTTTTTAAATTGCAATACCTAAATTAATTTTTGGAAACAATTTTGTAAGTTGACACAGTCGGTCGAAAGTGGTACAATAAATTAAATGTTTTTGGAAAAATTAAAAGAATATTATAGAGAAATAATAACCGCATTTTTAGTTTTAGCGGCAATGGCGGTGCTTGTCGCATTTGATTTTGCCGAAATAAAATTTTGCGCGGACGAAACTTTGAACAATTTGCTGTGCGAAATTGTTCCGCGAGTTTGCGCAGGAGTAGCCCTGACCGCAGTAGCGGTTATTATGGGTTTTAAAAGCATTGTTCTGCCGAGTTTTAAAAACATTTTAAAAGATCTACTTTGGTGCATTCCATGTATTTTTGTAGTCATAGCAAACTTTCCGTTTACCGCAATATTTTCGGGTAACGCAACAATTAACCGCACAGATTTAATTTGGCTTTTTGCATTAAAATGTCTATCCATAGGACTAATGGAAGAAATGCTGTTCCGTGGGCTTTTTCAGGGCGTCATTCAAGAAAAATTTCAAGGGCAAAAATACGATAAACTAAAAACAGTAGCTATTACTTCGGCGGTTTTCGGCTGTATACACCTCTTAAATTTATTTTCCGGCGCAAACGTCGGCGCGACCTTTTTGCAAGTCGGATATAGCTTTTTAATCGGCGCAATGCTTTCTGCCGTATTGATAAAAACAAAAAATATTTGGCTGTGCGTTATTTTGCATGCCGTATTCGATTTCGGCGGCTTTATAGTGACCGACTTAGGCTCGGGTAAATTTCAAGACGGCTGGTTTTGGGGGTTTACGGCGTTTTTCGGAGTTATATGTTTTGCATATATTTTATACTTTTTATTGAAAACGTCAAAAACCGACCAAACAACTACAAATAACGATTGATTTTTTACATTGTTTACGCTATAATAATTATTGTAGCATGGGTGTCGCTTATCGTTTGCTTCAAGTTAAGCTGATTTTGAAGAGTTCGTGCATACACCTTGCCGAACGGCAAGGAACTACCGTCACTTACGGGACAAATACATATTGCAGGTGTCGCCTATCGGTATGGCGTCAGCTTCCCAAGCTGATTTCGGCGGGTCCGACTCCCGTCACCTGCTCCAACAAATAATAGGGACAGCAAAGGCGTGTTCCTATTTTTATTTTATTAGGTAAACCAAAAACCGCCCCGAAATATTTCGGGGCGGTTTTTTTACGATATTATTTTATTCCGCCTCGGGTACAACCACTTCAATCTCATAAGTAGTTACATTGCCGTTCCATGCAACTTTGACTGTATGCTTGCCGATATCATCTTGGGTAAAGGTATATCCGTCGAAGATCTTTACTAAGAAAATTGTTTACAATGAGAAAACCGCGCTTCACGTCACGCCCTCATATTGCGCTTTGACGACAGATTGAGGTATATCACGAGAGGTATAAGAATTATCGGCAAAACAATTTTCAGCCACAACGACATTATACCGAAAAACTCGGAGGTAAAAAGCGTAAGAATAATGGGTATAATCTGCTCGTTAAAGGTTTTCATAAAAATAAAAGGCGTATATCTGTCAATCTTCACGACAGTTAAAAGATCAGGCACGCCAAGCTTTTTGCGCACCTGTGCCGGAATACCCACGGCAAAATCTATGTCGGTCTGCCTGTTGCTCTTCAAAAACGACTTTTCACTGTCTATATTCAAAGCGCGACATACAACCTCCCTGTTTTTATACCTTAAGACAACCTTGTCCATCTCCTCTATACCTAATATTTTCATATTGGAAGCGGACATTCTGACAATATCGGAATTTTCGTCGATTTCATACGGACGGCGACAGGAAAGCGATATCGTGCTTTTACCGACGTAAAAGTTTGCAAGACATCTCAACGGCGTAATCTTTTTTCTGTAATAAAAGCTCTCGGCAACGGGCTTTATTATAAGCTTTGTCAAAAAATTTTCGATAAGCTTTGAAATAACCTTCATATCATTGTATTCGGGTTCTTTGATTAAATTATGGCTATTTTCGACGTACAATTTTTCAACAATTTTAAAATCGTCCGCGGAAGCATTTTTTTTAAGAATATCCCATTGCCCATCGTTGAGATATTGGGGCACATTCAGCCCTAAAAACTGTCGCTGCTTCCTGTTGAGCCGTATGGAGCCATTGCGCTTATCATCAGGTTTAGTCGTTTTTTCGCACTTTATGTGAGTGGTTTTTATTACCAAGCTCTCATCGGTAAAAACGTTGACAACCTCCATAAACTTATATGCGGACAGGGACTTTACAAATTCTGCGTCATCGTTGTAGACGGTAATAAAATCTTCCTTAATGTCGTCGATTCGCTGAATGAATACCTTGCCTATTTCGATACACCTGTTTTTACAAAGAATAAGTTTACTTTTGTCGGTACTCCCTAAAACGTCGCGAACGTTGGAAGAAACGTGTACCCGGTCGTTTTTCAGAGTACTATCGATATTCAGCCGCACATCGAAAAAAGCGCCTGTATCGGCGTTTATAATAACGGGAGCAAATCCCGCATATTCGTCGTATATTGCGGAGGAAACGCGTAATTCGTTGAGCGCACCAGCGGCGGAAGTTTTACTCTCGTCTTTGACCATTATCCCGTCATAAAACTGACCGTCGTCCTTTTTTCTACCGTTGACGATTGTTATCTTTTCACCGTTGTATTTTACCTTTACTTTACTCTTCATTCATATCCTCGTAATAATCTCTTTAAGCGCGGAATACACGCCGTTAAAATCGTATTCGGCAAATTGCGGATATAAAAGCCGCGAGTTTATCTCCAGCTGCACGCACGGAATATTACAATACCTTGCGACAGACGACGACACCGTATTCGGATTTGAAGCGGAAAAAGGAGCATCAATCTGCACGCACATTCCGCGACTGCCGAACGCCTTTAAAAATCTGTTTATAATCGCGGTGTCCTTAACGTTTTTGAGCTTACCCGTACCCACGTCAATTAATACTTTTCTCGACGGTGCAAGCTCGTGCAAATCTATCAAAAGCTTAACGCCGTTGTTTAATACATAATCTATGAGCTCATGCTTGTAGTCGGAAACGGCGTCGAAATTAGCATCGTCACCACAGTTTTTTGTTTTAACTATTGAGGGACAGCCTGTATCCTCATTTAACAAAAGCGCAAGAACTCCCGTCTTTTTTTCGGATTTCTTTATAACGCCCTTGCGCGTCTGCGTCACGCTGTGAGGAGCGGAAAGCATAACTTCAAGGCTACCGTCGGCTATTTTAAAAGCTTCGTCATGCGGTAATTCAAAAAATTTTTCAATTTCCTCTAAGCGGCTGTAGTCTATCATACTTCCTCTTTAAATACGACCGTTTGTTTTATATTTTCATTTTTTCTTTTTGAATTTTTTACCTACGCTGCCAAGTACCTTTACTACTTTTTTGCCGGATAATATATTTAAAACAAAGAAGATAATAATTATTATCAATTGACCTATTGCCTGTGCCCAAGGCGCCAAATCAATACCGAAGAAAGAAACATTATAACCGAAGTTTAGCATAAGCTCGGAAATAAGTTCGCCGCTTTGAGAAAGCTGCGCGGTATTTGTGACATAGTCGGTAAGCATACTTAGCGGCGTAGACATAAACGAGAAACGAAGTAACGAACACGAGAATGTGCCGGGAATAAACGTGCATACATACTGAATAGCCGTAGGTAACATTGCAAGCGGCATAAACGCGCCGATTAAAAAGCCTATTACCGTACACAGTATTGTATTAATACTTGCCATAGTTGAGTCGCGCTTTACAAACGAACAAATAAAAGTAGTAAACAGCACGGCAACAACCGAGGCATATAACAGTACTCCAACTATCTGCAAAAAATCGACAAACGTCAAAAAGAACTCCATAAGTCCGCCGAGCACTATAAGACATACTATTAAAAAAATCAAACAGATAAGCACGGTAACCAAAAAATTAAACGCAAAGTAGCTGCATATAAGCACGTTTCGGCTGACGGGTGAAGAAGCAAAGTCACGGTTTACCCCCTGTTCCCTGTCATTTACAATCATTATATTACACTGCAAGGATACCGTTACCGTTGTTATTGCAAGAATGCCGCTGAGCATCCAACTGTCGACGAGCGTGCGCATCATGTGCATAAATTTTTCGTCGGATGCAAGCTCCTTTATTTCCGCATTACCCTGTTTTGTGGCGAGGTCGTCAAGTATGCCGCTTACCGTCGACAGTTCGAGGTCGCGAAGGAACAGTGCGTAAATCAAGAATATGATAAACGGCACCATCAAAGTAAAGAATACTCGTAGCTTATTTTTGAAGAATACCAACAAATGGCGTTTGGTAAGCTGAAAAAACTGTTCAAAAAAATCAGGCTTTGTTTTTACGGGATTCATATTGTCATTCGTCATCGCTTTCACCCATAATTTTAATATCTTTGCCCGTGACGTTTAAAAACACGTCGTCCATATTTCCCTTTACAAGTTCGATATCTTTCAAATATCCGTCAAACTCCGACAACAGTTTTTTTGCCGAAGCCGTATCCTTTAAACTAATTTTATAAGCGCCGCGCTCGTTATCGTACGAAAAATTATATCCAGCCGAAACAAGCTTTGCATTAAACTCGGGAATCTGTTCCATATATCCGTACAAGTTGTCCGAACTATATGCGTTTTTAAGCTGGTTTGGCGTTCCGTGCGCTATTATGCAGCCCTTGTCCATAATAACAACGTCGGTGGCTTTTTCCGCCTCTTCAAGGTAGTGCGTTGTCAAAAACACCGTCATTCCCGTTTCTTTTCTTATTTTATCAATCATTGCCCACACGTTTAAACGTGTTTTTGGGTCAAGCCCCGTTGTCGGCTCGTCTAAAATTAAAAGCTTAGGTCTATGAACCATAGCCCTCGCGATGTCAACGCGCCTCAACTGTCCGCCGGAAAGGGTTGAAACTCCCTGCCTTAAAATGGGCTGCAATTCCAGCAACTCGATAATATCTCGAATATTTTTCTTTTTCTCCTCTTTACTAAGCGAGTAAAACGACGTTCTGATTTGAAGATTTTGTAAAACGGTAAGCTCTTTGTCGAGTACGCTGGTTTGAAACACTATGCCTATATCGTTTTTAATGGCAAACGGGTCGTCGTCCAAGTCATAGCCGTTGACGTAGATTTTGCCGGAATCCTTGCCGAGGATAGAGCACATTATATTTATCGTCGTGGATTTACCTGCGCCGTTTATACCCAAAAACGCAAAAAGCGAGCCTTTTTCAACGACAAACGAAATATCGTTTACCGCCTTCTTTTCCCCGTAAGTTTTGACGAGATGCTCAATTTTTACAGCATAGTCGCCCTGTAATTGTTTATCTTCCAACTATCCTATTTCCTTTGAAATATTTTTAACAAAGTTCGAGAAATTTATATTTCTCGTTATATTTATCATACAACTCATACTCGGTATCAAAGTCGTGTATGCCGAGTTTTTCGTGAACCAAATCCCTGTCCCACTGTTTATAGTTATAGAGCGTGAAAAAAGGGCCGTACCATTTAAAAGCCTGACAAAAATGTTTTATTACCGTATCCGGCTTTATTTTGCGCTGTTCGTTGAACCTGTTGGGTAAAATCAACTTATGCTTGCACTTAAAATTCAACGCCGACTGATCGGGCATAAAAAGCTTACGCTTATTGACGTAATGTCTTGCTTTTTCAAACAGCCCCGTCTGCTTTATTTTATCGAAATTGAGTAGAAGCACGCCGGAATTACAATAACTCGGTCTTACCCAATGCCTGCCCACAACGTCAAGAACAGCGGCAAATTCATAGTCGGTAACGTCAATATTATACAGTTCGGCTACGTCACCGCAAAACATTGTATCAACGTCGACATAGATAATTTTTTGAGGAACTTCGCACAAATCCAGCAACAGCCTCGTTATGC
>CAJUMW010000015.1:0-26905 GCA_910587625.1 uncultured Christensenellaceae bacterium | reverse complement strand
TAGGGCGTAAATCCCGATTTCAAATTTTTGCTTTTTCCGAAATTGTCTAAAAATTCCCGACTTTTGTCAAGCAAAACAACACTGTTGTCTTTATTGTAAACCTTAACAATATCGTCGAGAGCCTTAGCCTGCTCGGTAGTAATCGGCTTAAACTTTTCGTTTAACTGCCTTAAATCCATTGTAAGAAGATAAATTGTTACCGTTTCGTTCGTGCGCTCCAACATTGAAAGTACAGACAGCACTATTCCGTGAAATATTTTACTGTTGGAACTGTAACAGACGGGTATCATTTTCTTTCTCCATTTGGCTATATTATAAATTATAGTATATTTGCAGAACAATGTCAAGGTTAAAAAATGAAAACAATGTGACGATAAGATGATTAATTTTTCGCTTTTTTGACTAAAACTTAGTAGGAGGATTAAAATGAACCCTATAAAAGAAAAAAGCAAATCTCTTGAAAACAATTTTTTACCTTTGAAAAAAATGTATCCCAAAAGCTACAACAAGGCAAAGACTTCACCCTATACCAAGACGCGTGTTATATTAATGAACGGTACCGAGTTTGAATCGCAATGGTTTATGCACAATTTTGCAAGGCACTGTGACGAGCCCGAAATTCTTGCCGCGCTTGCAGTAGTGCGCAGACAGGAACAGCAACAGCAAAAGCGTATAAGCTGCCTTAAACCTTTAAATGAAAGCATTCTTGAAACGACAATTGCGTACGAGCAGCTTGCAATAGACCTTACCGCGGTGCTTGCACGGCACGAAACAGACGAAAACAATATAAAAGCATTGAATTTTGCGCTTTTAGAGGACTTCGACCACCTATACCGCTATGCAAACCTATTAAAAATGGATAAGAACGAAGACGCGGATATGCTTGTAGGAAAATACACCGAAATTATGCCCGGCAGGCCCACCATAGCAGAACACCGCTACCCTGCGGATGACATTAAGCCGCATATGGACGCACAGAAAGCCGACCTGTACTCGAAACTTGTAGCAAGCACTATAACCGCCGCAGAACAGCAGACCATGAACTATTATATGAATATTGCGCAGTGGTATAAAAACGACTTGGGCCGCAAGCTGTACGCCGAAATTGCTATGATAGAGGAAGCGCACGTTTCGCAGTACGAAAGTCTGAAAGACCCGACTTTGAGCTGGCTTGAACAGTGGGTTATGCACGAGTACTGCGAGTGCTGGCTTTACTATTCCGCATACGAGGACGAAAGCAATGAAAACATCAAAAAAATATGGCACGAACACTTTAAAATGGAAGTTTCGCACCTTAAAACCGCAACAAAGCTTTTGAAAAAATTTGAAAACAAGACGTTTGAAAGTGTTTGCGGCGACGGAGAATTTCCAAAGCTTTTAAAGCTTGGCGGCAATAAAGATTATATAAGAAAAGTGCTTGCAAGCACTGTCAACCTCACCGCAGATAACACCGACTGCAAAAAATGCTACGACTATAAGGACGTGAAGAAAATTCCCGACGGACACAGATATTTCGATTATCAAAAATTTATGTCGGGTGAACCCGAGAAAAACGCTTCGCACCTTGTTATAGAAAAGGCTATTCAAAGGCTTGGGCAGGACTACCGCTATCAGGACAGCGAGCACCCGGTTAAAGAGCTTAGAAACAGAAAACAGGATAACGTAAAAATTGCAAGAACCAAATAGTTAAAATATTAAAGCCCGTTGTTTTGATATACACCCCAAAAGTTAGACAAACTTTTAGAGGTGCATATCATTAAAACAACGGGCTTTATGTTAAATTTTTTTATGTTTACGAACAGAAGTATGGTGCTCTTCCCCTGCGAGAAGCTTATATATATTTTTTCTGTGCGCTATCCAGGTCAATAAATTTATTAAAAGTAAAATCATAAGAAGCGTTACTACCCACGCGTTTACAAGCTCGTTTTCGTACCTTACAACAAACAGTACAGCCTGCCAAACGGTAAGTCCGGCTACACCAATAAGCGAGCCCATACTGCCCCATTCCGTAAGCGCGATATAGCCGAGCACCCCGAAGAGAAATACGACCGCAATGGGGAAAAACCACCACTGCTCGCACGGCAATGCAAATGCAAACAGCCCCATTGTCGAAGCTATTCCTTTGCCTCCCTTAAACTTCATTGTTACGGGGAAGATATGCCCGATTATAACAAATACTCCGCAAAAATAGCGCATAAAGTCCGAAACAAGAACGTCCGTACCTTCGAAAACGTAATCTTTGAATATTATCCAAGCTATTACAGCCGGCAAACCGCCCTTAATTACGTCGCAAAAAAAGTTGATAGCGCCTATCTTTAAACCGAAAGTACGCGTCATATTCATTGTGCCGGGATTTCCGCTTCCGACATTTCTTATATCGCGGTTTTTGATATGCGATATGAGTACGGCAAAATTAAAACAGCCTATTAAATAGCAGACTACTGCGCAAACTATCAGCCAATACCAAAACTGCGAAAATGCTATTTGCGTCATTGCTCTCCGTTCTCCCTCACAAGAATTCTTATAGGCGTGCCGGAAAAATCAAAGTTCTTTCTTATGGTATTTTCCAAAAATCTTTCATACGAAAAGTGCATAAGGTCGGTTGAATTGACTTTTAAAACGAATGTCGGCGGAGCGACGGCAACCTGCGAGGAATAATAGACCTTCAGCCTTCTGCCGTTGTACGAAGGCGGCTCGTTTGCGCGCACGGTATCGGAAATCAAATCGTTCAAAGTGCCTGTGGGAACCCTGAAATGCGAGTGAGAATATACTTCATCAATAAAAGCAAATAGTTTTTCCGTGCGCTGACCCGTTTTTGCGGAGATATATACCGACTTGAAGTAGTCCATAAACTTTAAATCTTCACGCAATTTCGCTTCGAATTTGTTTATGGTGTTGGTATCCTTTTCAATCAAGTCCCACTTGTTCATTACTATAAGCGAAGGCTTACCCTGTTCGTGGACGTATCCTATAATTTTTGTATCCTGCTCGGTTAATCCCTCGGCGCTGTCTACAACCAACAGGCAAACGTCGGCGCGGTGTACAGCATCATACGCGCGAAGTTGAGAATAGTACTCTATTTCATCTTCAACTCTGCTTTTCTTTCTTATACCTGCGGTATCTATTATAGTATATTTTTTGCCGTTATACTCCAAAGCCGTATCTATGGCGTCACGCGTAGTTCCTGCAATGTTTGTTACAATAGTGCGTTCAAAGCCCAAAAGCTTGTTTACAAGGCTCGATTTTCCGGCGTTGGGCTTGCCAACTACCGCTATTTTTAAGCTATCGTCTTCGCAGGTTTCCCCCTTTTCAAACCAGCTTACCGCCTCGTCCAGAACGTCGCCGATGCCGGTGCTATGCTCGGCAGAAACGGCATAAGGTTCCCCAAGCCCCAGCGAGTAAAACTCAAATATTTTATCTTCGGAATAATCGTCTATTTTATTGACAACCAAAATTACGGGCTTTTTACTTTTACGAAGCATATCCGCAACATCGTAGTCCGAGCTTGTGAGCCCCTCTCGACCGTCAACAAAGAACAAAATCACATGCGCGGTATCGATAGCTACTTCCGCCTGCTTTTTGATCTCTTTCCACATAACGTCCTCGGAGCGCATCTCTATGCCCCCCGTATCGACTATGGAAAAAGCCTTGCCGCGCCATTCGCTGTCTGCATATAATCTGTCGCGCGTAACGCCCGGCTTGTCCTCGGTTATTGAAATTTTTTTGCCGATAACTTTGTTGAAAAACGTACTTTTACCAACATTCGGTCTACCGACTATTGCTATTAAAGGATGTGACATAATTAAAATTATTATAAAATATTTATCTCGTTTTGTAAAGAAAAACTCAACGCTCTGTCAGTTTATTTAAAACCGCGGTAAAATATTCGGGCAACGGCGCTTCAAACGTAAGTTCCTCTCCCGTGGTCGGATGAACAAGCCGCAAACGCCAAGCGTGCAACAGTTGACCGTTGAGATTGAATTTTTGCTTTTTTATTCCGTAAACGGGGTCCCCGACGACGGGATGAAGAAGATATTTTGCGTGAACGCGTATTTGGTGTGTTCTGCCAGTCTGTAAGTCAAAACGACAGAGCGTAAACCCTTCATTATACCTTTTTACAACAGTATAATCTGTAATTGCCAATTTTCCTTTATCGTGAGATACGACAGCCATCTTTACCCTGTCGCTCGGATCGCGCCCTATATAAGTCGTTACCGTGCCGCTATCGTCTTTTAAATTTCCCTCTAAAAGCGCAAGATATGTACGCTTGCACGTTTTTTCCTCTATTTGTTTAGACAAGTCAAGGTGAGCCTTGTCGTTTTTGGCAACAACCAACAGCCCCGAAGTGTCTTTATCTATTCTGTGAACTATACCGGGACGTATAACTCCGTTTATGCCGCTTAGCTTGTCGAGCCTGAATAACAGTGCGTTTACAAGCGTACCGTCTATGTTGCCGTTCCCCATATGCACCGTCATACCCTGCGGCTTATTTACGATAGCCAAATCGTCGTCCTCGTAAATTATGTCGAGGGGAATATCCTCGGGCTTTGCAACGTATTCTACGGCGTCCGGCAATGTTACTTCAACCTCGTCGTTCTCGGCAAGCCCCTGCGAGGGTTTGGCTGATTTATCGTTTATTAAAACGTTGCCGTTTTGAAACAGTTTTTTTACAGCCGAACGGGTTATATCAAGATTTTCGCTTAAAAACACATCTGCGCGGCTGTATTCCTTCCGCGCAGTAATTTTTTTAATTTCCATCGTCGCTTTTCGTATCGGCAGTAGTATCCTCGTCCGTGCCCGCAGCTTTTGCCGATTCCTCTTCTTTCTTTGCCTGTTGAGCGGCTTTTGCCTTTTGCGTAAGTGGGAACACCGCCCATTCATTCAAGAACAGCAAATCTATTACCGCGATAATCGCACCTATTACTATCCAGAAATCGGCAAAATTGCAATATGCGATATTTCCGAACATATTTATACCAAACCAGTCGCGGACAAACCTGAAAGCAAGCCTGTCGACGAGGTTTCCTATTGCGCCCGAAATAATGAGCGATACCGCAACCTTTAAAACGACAAAACGGTTAGGCAAAAAGATAAAGGCAAAAATCATTGCCAAAAGTAATATAAAAGTTACGGTAATTAAAATAGGTTGACCTATTTCCGGATTTTCGTCAAGAAAGCTGAACGCGCAACCGGGATTGTGAACTCCGCTCTTTATAACGATAAAATTCGGAATTATCGTTGCATTCCATACGAACTGCTCTTCGAGATATTTCGTTAGTAAATCTGCAAAAACGAGAAACACTATTGCCACAAGCAAAATTATAGTAAGTTTCCCGAACTGCGGTTTGAGCTTTTTAAACATAGTTAAATTTTAACAAAATTAAGCAGTAAAGTCAATTAAGAATGAGTGAAAACCCTGTAAAAATGTGCAAAAATAATAGCTCTCCCGAAGGAAAGCTATCTTTTACTTTGCAAAACCCAAGCTAATCAATATTGCGTGGTCGACTTTTGACATGGTTATATCGTTAAGTTCGCCTATACGCTCTTTTAATCTGCGTTTGTCGAGCGTGCGGATTTGTTCCAATAAAATAACGGAATCGCGCACAAGTCCGTATTGGGAGGACGGAAGCTCGATATGCGTAGGAAGCTTGGCTTTGTTTATTTTGCTTGTTACTGCCGCCGCTATAACCGTGGGCGAGTATTTGTTCCCAACATCGTTTTGAACTACAAGAACGGGTCTTATTCCGCCCTGTTCACTCCCTACCACAGGCGATAAATCGGCGTAATATAATTCTCCGCGTTTAATCGTCATAACTACCTCTTTCGGCAGGGTTTTATATTTTATTATATGTACTGCCGTACTAATAGTGTTGACAGCACAGCAAAATTTTATACCGTTTAATAGAGTTTAAGCACAAACAAATTGAGAAAAATAAAAACATAATACGCCGCAAGGCACAAAAGCATAATTATTCCCGAAACTCTTGTAAGCGACTTCGTTTTACCCCAGCACGATGAGAATACAATTATTGCCGCAAACAGCGAAACGCAGCCGCTTATAATCCCTTCCATACTGAACGGCAACCCGTTTGCTCCTGTACACAGTGCGCCTACTCCGCCTATCAAAAGAATGTTAGCTATATTGCTGCCTATTATATTGCCCGTAGCTATTCCGACGTCTCCCTTTTTTGCGGCTGACACCGAAGTTACGAGCTCGGGAAGCGAAGTTCCGAACGCAACCACCGTCAAAGCAACTATTTCTGCCGGAATATGGAACAGTTCTTTAGCAATGAACTGAGCGGAACCGACTACAAGCTGTGCGCCGCCGACAACCATACCCAGCCCGACAACCGTAATTACAATTAAAAACCAGACTTTATTTTTCAGCGTTTCGTAGCCAAGCTTTATTTTCTGCCAAAAATTTTGAGCGGCTTGCGTTTCCACCCCGTTATCAACGTCAAAAGCGGTTGCTACTGCCGTAGCTTCTTCAAGTTGAATTTTGGACTGTTTTTTAGCAAGTATTATGTTATAAACCATAAATCCGACGTAAAGAACTACCAAAATAAGTCCTTCCCACCACTCAAAACAGTTGCCGAAAGCGCCGAGCAGTAAAAACAACGCACTTGTGACAACCAAAAAAGGCAAATCTATCAACCGTGTAGTGCGCTCGACGGGAAGCTTGCAAATGACCGCGGAAATACCCAGAATGAGAAAAATGTTTATTACGTTGCTGCCGAGAATGTTTCCGACAATGAGTTCTCCCGAACCTCCGAACGCGTCAGCCATAGTTACGGCAAGTTCAGGAGCGCTTGTTCCCAAAGCCACCACCGTTACACCGATAATGAATGTGGAAACTTTTAATTTTTTAGCTATTCCCGACGCGCCGTCGACAAAAAAATCCGCACCCTTCACCAAAAGAACGAACCCTATCAGCAACAAAAATATTTCCAAAACTATTTTACCCATTTTAACCTCACACTATATTTTAGCCTAATAAATAAAAAATAAGACTTTCGACTTAAATTTCTTTAAGTCAAAAGTCTTGTTCCTTAAAATTTAAGGGGCTACGGCACGATTGGAAAATCGGGGTCTGTTGCCGTAAACCTTATAACTACTCCCTTTTAACAATTTTATGATAACCGATTAATTTTTGTCTGTCAAGTATTTTACCGAAAAATGTAAATTTTTTAATATGTCAGCCGACGTCGCGCAATAGTCGCTTTTTTCTTTCGACGAAATCTCTGCAGCAAGCCCAAGAGCCGTTACGCCGCAAACGGCGGCGTCATACACGCCGAGTCCGCGAGCAAGACTGCCGCATATAAAACCCGAAAGCATATCTCCGCTGCCGCCCTTTGCAAGCGCGCTGCTGCCTTTAACGTTGATAAACGTCTTATAACCGTCGCATATAACGCTTGAACAGGATTTCAATACAATGCAAACTTTATATTCGGCAGCAAACCTTTTTGCACTTTCTATCGAGCTGTTTTGAACGTCTTGCACGCTGCATTTCGTTAAGCGGGCAAACTCCTTAATATGCGGAGTTATCAATACCTCGCATTTTTTATTTTTTAATATTTCCACGCCGTATTTTGCAAGCGTATTCAAACCGTCGGCGTCTATTAAAAGTTTTCCCGTATAGTTCTCTAAAATATATTTTATTCTTTGATATAGCTCTTTGCTTACACCGCAACCCATGCCAATTGCAATGGCTTGACTGTTTAAATCGCAATCTTCCGAATATATTACCTGAGGATACTTGATAGCCATAGCATATTTCAATTTTTCGCAAGTTGCAAGCTTGATGTAGCCGCAGCCCGACCGCAGCGCACCCTGCACAGACAAAACCGCAGCGCCCGGATATTTTTCGCAACCTGCGACAATACATGCCGCGCCGTAAGTTCCCTTATTTGAATTTCGTTTGCGCTTTTCAAACAGCGCTTCGTTTAAAGAAAAATTAGTTAATGCGTAGTTGTCTTTCGGGCAGGTAATGCCTATATCTTTTTTAACTATTTCACCGCAACGGTCAAGCCCGTCGTTTAAAAGCATTCCCGTCTTCAATTCCCCGATTGCAACCGTCTTGTCCGCATTGACGCACACACCCATAATAAGGCCGCTGTCACTGTTAAGTCCGCTTGGAATATCGGCGGAAATAACGTATGCGCCGCATAAATTTATCTTGTTTATAACTTCGGCAAAAACACCTTCAACAGAGCGGCTAAGCCCTGTACCGAAAATGCAGTCAACTACGATTGCCCCCGTAATATGCCGCAAATAAACCCCTTTGTACCTGTCTTTTTCGCGCTTGCAATCTGTCGTTAAATTGCCTTCGACAGCATAAACTTTTACGTCGAAACCGCGGTTTTTCAACTCGGTAGCGCAGACGTATCCGTCCCCACCGTTATTGCCCGTACCGCACACAACCGACACGCTTTTTAAATTCAAGCTATTCAATGTTGTTTCCACTTCGTCGGCTAATGCAACTCCTGCCCTGTTCATCAAGGTTTCGGAAGAAATTTTTAGGACGTTTATAGTATAACTATCCGCCTCGCGCATTTCGTCGCTTGTCAATACCCGTTCCATTAAAACCTTAAAGAGACCTCCGCCGAACTTATTTTAAGAATTTTCCCGCCGTCCTCAACTATTAAACGCCCGTCTGCGGCAATATCTACTGCCAAAACAATTTTTTGTGTATCCGACGTTTTTAAAATTACGTTTTTACCCAGCCAATTTATATAGCG
The DNA here is from genome assembly GCA_910587625.1 of uncultured Christensenellaceae bacterium. GTDB lineage: Bacteria > Bacillota > Clostridia > Christensenellales > Borkfalkiaceae > Coproplasma. Next base: position 18,167 of record CAJUMW010000015.1, on the reverse strand, counting down.
CTTATAATCTGACAATGCAAAGTGTTTTTCAAGGTTAGATATATAAACATTCAAAACCTCGTCAATGTCATAATTTTTACCTTTAATTTGGCGCATTGAAACGGCAATATCGCTTAATGTTTCGCTTAAAATATTGTTTACATTTATGCCCGAGCCGACGATTGACCGCGTAATATACCCGTTTGAACAACTATTTTCAATCAAAGTGCCGCAAATTTTTTTGCCGTCAACAAGAACGTCGTTAGACCAACGTATTGCAGGCGTGATATCGAAATATTCAAGAGTTTTACACACTGCGACGCAGCCGTCTATCAAAATTTGAAAGGCGTTTTCGGCTTTAAAATTTTTCGGATGCCGCATTACGGAAACATACAAACCGCCGTCAAACGACTCGAAACTTCTACCCTTCGTCCCTCTACCGCCTATTTGCCGCTTAGCAATTACAAGGACGTCGTCTTTGCAATTTTCCCGTTTGCAGAACTCGTTTGTGGAGTCCACTTCCTCAAGTTTAATTATCCTCATCGCCAATGTCGTAACTGTCCAAAGCCGACTTTGCAGTATCGTACGCAAACCCCTTTGACAACAAATACTTAAACCCCTTGTAAAGATTTTCCCGATTGTTTTCCTTGCCGCGCATATACTTTTTCAATAATGCAAAAACCTCGTTCTCATCCTCTTCTATTTCATCGAGAACACTCGATATAACACTTCTTTCAACGCCTCGTTTTAAAAGCTCGGCTTCAATGGCGCGCTTGCCCTTTCCCGATACACAATTTATATACGCCCGACAATATGCCTCGTCGTCGACGTAATTATAGTATTCTAACTTCTCTAAAACGTATAAAATTACAGCCTGTGTATAACCTTTTTTTTCAAGATAATCGCGAACCTGTCGTTTAGTTTTTATCGCGGAAAGATAATTTAAAGCCTTGTCGAGAGCCTGACTTTTTTCGGTTTCCAACTGAATTTCGTCAAGCTTTTTCAAGTCAATATGCATACCGACTTTCAAGCGATAACGCACAGCGACTTCAAGCTTTATTCCGCAATAAAATCTGCCGTCAACGTAAACGTTGCAGCGAAGCTTGTCCTTTTTTTGAGGTTCGATAAGCGTTATTTCCGACATAATTATAACTTAAACGGGAAAAAATATTCCCTTATTTTTTTCAACTTTACCCTTCCGTTAAGTCTGTTTACAAGCGCGGAAGTAAAAAGTTGCTCGTTCGATTTTTTTATTGCGACGGTAAAAACCGCTTCGCTTGAGTATTCCGTACCCAAAACGTCCGCATCCGTGTTTTCGAAATAGCGTGTTGCCGCGTCGACAAGCGGATAATCTACAAATATTTTCAGCTCCGAACACGTTTCGTATATAACCTTTTGCGCCGCGTCGAGATTTTCCGCAACTCCTCCGAAATATGCGCGTACAAGTCCGCCGGCGCCGAGTTTAACTCCGCCGAAATAACGCGTTACAACGACCGCTATTTGAAACAATTTTTTATTTTTCAGCACTTCAAGCATAGGCATGCCTGCCGTGCCCTGCGGCTCTCCGTCGTCTGAAAATCTTAAAAAATTGCCGAGTTCGTCGCATATATATGCATAGCAGTTATGCGTTGCGTCGGCGTATTTTTTTGATATTTCACAAATAAAGGCGCGCGCCTCATCTTCGCCTTCGACGTGCCGCGAAGTCGTGATAAAGCGCGATTTTTCAATTATTTTTTGAGTTTGACACTCGCCCGAAACGGACATATACCTGTCAATCATTATTCTATAACAATTTTAATATGAACTTTTTTGCCCTTGTGGATAACGTCTCCGCTTTTGACAGGCGCATTTATATCGGTAACTTTTTCCTCACCTATAGATACGCCGCCCTGCTGAATAAGCCGCCTTGCCTCTCCGTTTGAAGAGCATATTCCGGCAGCGACAAGTACGGGAATTATAGTTTTAAACTCGACGTTTACATGCTTTTCGGGTAGCTCCCCGCCGCCGCCGAAAGCCGCCTTAGCCATTGCCTGCGCCTTTTGCGCCTTTTCTTCTCCGTGGACAAGCTTTGTGAGCTCGAAAGCGAGAATTTCCTTTTTCTCATTTATTCGGTTATCCGCCCAACCTTCCATTTGTTCGATTTCGTCAATGGGAATAAACGTGAGCATTTTGATACATTTCATTACGTCGGCGTCGTCGACGTTGCGCCAATACTGATAAAAGTCGTACGCGCTTGTCTTGTTTTCGTCGAGCCATACCGCGCCTTTTGCCGTTTTACCCATTTTTTTACCTTCGCTGTTTAAAAGCAAAGTGATAGTCATCGCATAGGCGTCTTTGCCCGATTTTTTGCGGATAAGCTCGGTTCCGGCAAGCATATTTGACCATTGATCGTCGCCTCCGAACTGCATATTGCAACCGTACTTTTCGCTCAAATGCCAAAAATCATATGCCTGCATAATCATATAGTTAAATTCAAGGAAAGAAAGCCCCTTTTCCATACGCTGTTTATAGCACTCTGCGCGCAACATATTGTTTACGGTAAAACACGCGCCAACCTCGCGTAAAAGGTCAATATAGTTCAAATCAAGTAGCCAATCGGCATTATTTACTATAAGCGCCTTGTCCTCTCCGAACTCGATAAAGCGCTCCATCTGTTTTTTAAAGCACTCGCAATTTTTTTGAATTGTTTCGGGAGTGAGCATTGAGCGCATATCCGTTCTGCCCGTGGGGTCGCCTATATAGCCCGTGCCGCCGCCGAGAAGCACTACCGGCTTGTTGCCTGCCATTTGCAGCCTTTTCATAAGACAAAGCGCCATAAAGTGCCCGACATGCAAACTGTCCGCCGTCGGGTCAAAGCCGATATAAAACCTTGCTCCGCCTCCGTTTATAAGCTGTTTAATTTCTTCTTTATCGGTAACTTGAGCTACAAGCCCCCTCTTTTCAAGTTCTTCGTAAATATCCATAACTTGCTCCTTGACGAATTTTCCCGTTTATTATAGCAAACTTACGGATATTTTGCAATTAAATATATGTTAATCTGTAAAAAAGTCGTCCTTGTGTAAATTTTCCCTTGCTTTTTCTATAGCGCGTTTTTCTATTCTGGATATGTACGAGCGCGATATCCCCAATTTTTTCGCGACCTCGCGCTGAGGCATTGCCACGCCGTCCTCTAAGCCGTAACGCATCGATAGAATGGTAAACTCGCGCATGTTCAAAAAGTCTTTGAGTTTAGCGACAAATTTTTCGCGCTGAATGCTTTTTTCTACCTGCGAAAACACATTTTCTTCCTTTTCGGACAGCAAATCCATTAAGGTAAGCTCATTTCCGTCTTTATCGGTACCGACAGGGTCTGTCAATGAAACTGTGTTTTTATGCTTTTTGCCCGAACGAAGCAGCATTAAAATTTCGTTTTCAATGCAGCGCGCAGTATAAGTTGCAAGCTGAGTACCCTTGCCGTCTTTATATGTATTTATAGCCTTTATAAGCCCTATAGAACCGACCGACAGTAAGTCGTCGGTTTCCGCCGCGCCAGAATATTTTTTGACAATGTGCGCAACAAGGCGCATATTGTGCTTTATTAAAATTTCCTTTGCCTCTTTATTGCCCGAGCGGGCAAGCTCCAAATACTTTTTTTCGTCCTCGGATGAAAGCGGCTTCGGAAAAGTTCCCTTATTTTGAATGAGCCCCGTAAAAAAGAAAATTTTAGTTAAAAGAACATTTAAAAAATCAAAAAACATATGCCGTCACCTCTTGATAGCATATGTTTTTGACAGTTTGTACTATTCGACAAATTTTTTAATTTTTACAATTATTTATAACAGATACAAGTTTACCTTTTACAATTACAAAACTTACGGCTTCTCCCTCTTCGAAATATTCTCTTGTATATGCAAAGTATTGTTTACCGTCCGCCTCGATTGCAAGCCTGTATTTTACGCCTGTTATCCTTGTTGTGTGATAGCGTCTGCGTCCGCCCGTGCTTGTAGAGCTTGAAAATACGCAAAATAAGACAACTCCGTTTAGCACGTTTGAACTGTCGGCATTGGGCTTACCGCCCCTTAGCGACAACTGTTCCAAAATTATTTTGACTATGAGAGAAATTAAAATGGTGCCGCCAAATATTGCAAAACATACAATTGAGCCGATAAAAATATTCAATATTGCGAACACAACAATCAATGCGAAATCGGTCATTAAAAAACCGAAAAACAGCCAACCGATAATCTTTTCTCTATCCTTTGCAAACCGATAATTATTAGCAACGTGACGGGCGTGATATTCTCCGCTTCGTATTCTGCTTTCATAGCCGTACGAAGAATTTATGGCGTTTAATTCATCTATTTCCTCGTTTCTGCCAAACGACGCTTCCGAGTCCGTTGAATTTGGGGTTTCCGACTTATATGACGAGCCGCCCAATCTTCCCGTAATCATAAGAATAAGCCCTACAACCACTAAGACAAATATACATACGGGAACACCTATGGACAAAATAATGAAGCCCATATCAGTCAAAAACTTGTTACCGGTAAAAATGCCGCATAAGACGCAAATCAACCCGATTCCAAAAGGAATAAAAATCAATAAGCTTAATTTCGTTAACTTTTTCATAAACCTTAATCAAGCTCGAACGCGCCCGTATATAACTGAAAATACTTGCCCTGCTGCTCTATAAGTTGCTCGTGCGAGCCGCGTTCGATAATTTCTCCCTGTTCCAAAACCATAATAGCGTGACTGTTGCGAACTGTTGAAAGCCTATGGGCAATTACAAAGACAGTTCTGCCTTCCATAAGTTTATCCATACCCTTTTCGATGAGTTTTTCCGTTCGGGTATCGATTGAAGAAGTAGCTTCGTCAAGAATTAGTACGGGACACTTGGAAACCATTGCCCTCGCTATTGCCAGCAACTGCCTTTGCCCCTGTGAAAGGTTAGAGCCGTCGCCCGTTATCATTGTATTGTACTTTTCAGGCAGATGTTTTATAAACGAGTGCGCGTTTGCAAGTTTAGCCGCATTTATGCACTCCTCGTCGGTGGCGTCGAGCCTGCCGTAGCGGATATTGTCCATTACCGTACCCGTAAAAAGATGCGTATCCTGCAAAACAACGCCAAGACTGCGGCGCAAATCGTCTTTCTTTATTGCTTTGATATCCAAGCCGTCATATGTTATCGTACCCGACTGAATATCGTAAAATCTGTTTATAAGGTTTGTTATTGTTGTCTTGCCTGCTCCCGTTGAACCGACAAAGGCAATTTTTTGACCGGGTTTGGCATAAAGGTTGATATTCTTTAAAATGACTTTTTCGGACGTATAGCCGAAAACAACGTTTTCAAAGCGTATATCGCCCATAAGCGGAACGTATTCCGCGCCGTTTTGAGTGGGCTTTTTCCAAGCCCACTTTCCTTGTTCGTGTTCGCCGAAAGTAAGCGTTATTTCTCCGCCCTTATCCTCTGACTGAGTGTCGACCATTTCGAATATTCTTTCGGCGCCGGCAAGCGCCATAACTATTGAGTTAAACTGCTGCGTGACCTGTTGAATGGGCATATTGAACTGCCTTGAAAACGCTAGGAATGATACGAGCATTCCTGCGCAAGTGGCAATTTCATAGCCGCTGTTTGCAAGATAACCGGAAAGCAACCATTGTGAATTGCCCGTTATCATTATGACAAAGCCCACCACCGCGACAAGCACATATTGAAGGTAACCGAGATTGTTGTTTAAAGGCCCCAAAACAAATGCCGAAGCGTTGGCTTTATAGCCCGTATCGTTCAACTCGTCGTTGAGCTGCTTGAATTGAGCGCGAGCCTCGTCCTCGTGACAAAATACCTTTATTACCTTTTGCCCTTCCGTCATTTCCTCTACAAAGCCGTTGAGCTTACCAATTGCAACCTGCTGTTTGAGGAAATATTTTGCCGAGCGGCTTCCTATATTTTTTATACTTAATACCATAATGAAAAGCATTATTATGATTACGCAGGTAAGTACGAAGCTGTACGAAACCATTAAAGTAAATATAAAAATAATAGTCAACGTCGAGGATATAAGCTGAGGTATAGTCTGCGACAAAAGCTGACGCATAGTGTCGATATCGTTTGTATAAAGGCTCATAAGATCGCCGTGAGTATGCGTATCGAAGTACTGCAAAGGCAAAGTTTGCATCTTTGCAAACATCTCGTCGCGCATTTTCTTTATTGTACCCTGAGCGACGTACATCATTATTCTGTTATACGCAAAAGCCGACAGTGCGCCAACGAAGTAGACGCAGCCTATTATTATAATATTTTGGTAAACGGGCCACATTCCGTTGGGAACACCGCTCATAAGCTCTTTAATGATAGGAGCAAAAAACGCCGCGCCTATCGAGCTTGTGCCAGCCGAAAGCAATACAAACAAAACCACAAACGCCGAGGCTAATTTGTTTCTTGAAAAGGTGTAACCGAGCAGCCGCCCCAAGGTCTTCATAGGGGTCTTTGCACCCTTGCCCATTTTTTCGAACCTGTTATTGCCGCTTGAAGGCTTTTTCTGTTTTTTACTCATTTGCTCCGCCTCCCGTGCTATTTTCTTTACCGCCTATTTGCGAGTCGTAAATATCCCTGTAAATTTCGTTGTTATTCAACAATTCGGAATGATTTCCGACAGCGGAAATTTTACCGTCGTCAAGCACTATAATTTTATCCGCATCCTGTACGGAAGCTATGCGCTGAGCTATTATAATTTTTGTGGTTTCGGGGGCAAATTTTGCAAGCGACTCCCTGATAGTTGCGTCCGTCTTTGTGTCGACCGCCGAAGTAGAATCGTCAAAAATAATAACATTGGGTTTTTTGAGAAGCGCACGAGCAATACACAGCCTCTGCTTTTGTCCGCCCGACACGTTAACACCGCCCTGCCCCAAGTCATAGTCGTAGCCGCCGGGCAGTGCGTCGATAAATTCTTCCGCACAAGCCTGACGCGCGGCAAAGCGCAACTCTTCATCGGTGGCGTTTTCATCGCCCCAACGCAGATTTTCGGCAACAGTTCCCGAAAAAAGCACGTTTTTTTGCAGAACCATAGCAACTTTATTTCTCAAAGTTTCGGCATCGTAACGTCTTACGTCCACGCCGCCCACCTTAACACACCCGTCGGAAACGTCGTAAAGCCTCGGTATTAGCGAAACAAGCGAAGTTTTACCCGAACCTGTCGCGCCTATTATTCCCACTGTTTCACCCGACTTTATCGAAAGGTTTATATTTTCAAGTACGTTTTCTTCGGCTTTGCTTGAATATGCAAAAGTGACGTTTTCAAACTCAATCGAACCGTCTTTTACCTCATATACGGGGTTTTCGGGCTTGGAAATAGTCGGCTCTTCCCCTAAAACCTCGCAAATACGTTCCATAGAACCGCGTGAAAGAGAGATAAAGTTAAGACACATAGCAACCATCATTACACCGGAAAGTATCTGCATTGCATATATATTCAGCGTCTGCAAATCTGCCGCGCCGACGTTGCCCGCAATATTGCCTACCGCCATATTAGAGCCTAACGTAAAAATTACTATTATAGTCGCATACATTACAAGACTTACGCAGGGCGTCAAAAATGTGAGAATTTTTTCCGCTTTAACAGAGTACTTGTAGACTTCTGCCGTTGCGTTGCGCATCTTTTGGATTTCGCGCTCTTCCCTTACATAGGATTTTACAACGCGGATAGCAGTAAGGTCTTCCTGCACGACAGCATTTAAGTTGTCGTATTTTTCAAACATTTTTTTGAAATACGGAATGACTTTGAACATACAGACAAAAACTATAAGCCCGAGTATTACAGCCGCGCCGACAAATATAAGCGCCATAGTAGGCTCTATTATGCACGTCATTATTATCGAAGAAATAAATAGTATCGGCGCGCGGACAAGCATTCTAATGCACATTTGGTAAGCCATTTGCACGTTGGACACGTCAGTCGTAACGCGCGTAATCAAGCTTGCGGTTGAAAACTTATCGATATTTTCAAAGGAGTATTTTTGAATTTTATCGTACATGTCCTCCCTTAAATTGTGCGCGAAGCCGCAACTTGCCCTTGCGGCAAGCTTTCCGCCCCAAACTCCGCAAAATAGTGCAAACAGTGCGCATACTACCATTAATACCGAGCAAATTATTATTTTATTGTAATTAACCGTATAATCGACTATTTCGGATAGGTTTTGCAATTCCCCTATAATGAATGTCATAAGGTACGGAATTACAATTTCCATAGCGGCTTCTCCCACCATAACGATAGGGCAAAGTATGGACGGAACTTTATAATCCCTTACACTTTTTAACAACGTTTTAATCATAACCTATATATACCGTCCTCCTCAAATTGATACTACTTATTATAATAAAAATTTTATACGGATGTCAAATTTTAACAGTTAAAATATAATGAAATTTCAATTCACAATTTTCACTGTATATGATTAATTTTTGCATAAAATATCATTTATAATATAAATATACAATATTTTTCGTAAATTTATAAATTTTCACTCAATAATCACAACATTTTTCTTGCAATTTTACATGTAAATATATATAATAGAATAAGCAAATTTGAATTTTATCCAAAAGGAGCATATATGAAAAGAATTTTATCCACAGTTGCCGTATTGGTTGCAACGTTGATATGCGCGACGGTAATAGTTCCGTTGGCGGCGTGCGTAAACAGCGGCAACAGAACTTTGAAAATTGCAAACATGGCAAATTACGGACTTTCGAACGTTGCTGTTGAAATTTACAAGAGCAACAACAGGCTTTACAGCGGCACCACCGACGACGAGGGTAAAATTAACCTTGACCTTGACAGCGGTGAATACAATGTAAAGCTTGCAAATCTGCCCAAAGGCTATACAAAGTCGGAATTAACTTTAAAGGTTGACTCCAGCCCTGAGATTACATTAAACGTTCCCTCCTTCGTAATAGAAGAGGAAATGCCGAGCGGAAATAAGTACAGCCTCGGCAACATTATTCATAACTTTACACTTAGAACAACGTTTAATTATAATACCAACGCAAACACGGTAGAACAAAAAACGGACGTTAAGCTTTACGACGTACTTAAAGAAAAAAAGGTTGTGCTTTTAAACTTTTGGTACACTACTTGCTCTTTCTGCCTTAAAGAGTTCCCCGCAATGCAGAAGGCTTATGAAGAATATTCAGACAAAGTAAGTATTTTGGCTATAGACGATCCCGGTAACCGCGATAACGACGCGGCAGTCGCTACGTTTGTAAGTTCGAACAAATATACATTCGATATGGGTATGGATACAGCAAACCTCACTTCTGCAATGTTTAACTTTGCAGGTTGGCCCGAAACCTATATCGTTGACAGGTACGGCATTATTGTCAGACAAATCGACCCGATTGTAGACGACCGCGAAGACCCCGAAATGTGGAAAGATATTTTTGAATATTATTCAAGCGACGACTATATCCCCGACAACATTAATTTTGATAAAAATGAAGACGAAGATTCAAACTTTGTTCCAGATATGCCCGATGCTTTCGGCGTAACAATGTCCAATCCCTTGGAAATAGACCAAAGAATCAACAAAACGGGAAAGAACATACAGTTCTCGGCAGACAACAGCCCTGCGGCTTGGCCTTGGCAGCTTGCAGACGACGGTCAATCGATATTTGCAACCAGCAAAGGACACCGCAAGACTTCTTCGATAATTTATGCAAGACTTGACCTCGACGAGGACAAAGTACTCACATTCGAGTATAAGCACGCAGGCGTAAACGCAACCGACCTTTTCAGCGTGTTGGTTGACGCGAGAGAGGGACTTGGTCGCACCACCATGGCAACTTATGACGCTTCCGATTGGAAAAAGGGCTATGCCTACATTCCGCTTGAAGCCGGCAGCTATGAAATTGCCTTCGTTTATATAAAGAATTCAAATCAAACTCAGGCAAGCAATGTTGAAGACACTGCGTATATTAAAAATTTGCGCCTCGAGGACTTGAGCGTACTCGATAACGAAGAAATAAATATGCATTACTTTGCGGCAAGAGGGCGCAACTACGAGACGGGCGGATTTGACGTTTACGCCGATGTTTATAAAGATGAAAACGGCTATTACCGTGTAAAAGACGAAGCGTATAAAGGCGTAGACCCCTACCTCTATATTTCGCTGAGTACAACGGCGCCTTACTTTACAGAAGCAGGAAATACGTTATACAATACCTATATCTCTAAAAACAACTGTATTTTCAACAACAGAGATTATTACCCTATATTCAGCGCATATGTCTCCTACTCTTCAAACTCGAGTCACGACAAGTATGTACCTGTAAGAGATGATTTAAAACAAGCGCTTACGGCGCTGTACAACAGCGAAAACAGCCCCACAGACTCCCACTACTCGACAAACGGTTGGCTGGAATTCTGTTCGTTCTTTAAACATTACGGCAAGGGCGAAAGCCTCGGCAATACAGTTGAAGGACTTGCATACTTCTCGGCTTATGACGCTATAGAAACAACAGGCGTTCCCAATGACGGAAAACTCAACCAAGTGGAATTTGAAAAAATGTATGTGCCTCGCGGTAAAATATTTAAATTTATACCCGAAACTTCCGGCGCATATAAAATTCAGGGCATAAACAAAGTCGGTACCGAAGCTTGGTTATACGACAGAAGTCTTGAAACAAACCCTACTGCAACCAAGCCGTTAAACACCTCTGGTTATGACGACTTCCCGAGAGACGTTGAGGGACAAATAACCTCTGAAACGATACAAAACTTCTGCATGTACGAGTATCTCGAAGCAGGAAAGACTTATTATATACAAGTTGCTTTCAGAGTTGTTGAGGACCTGGGTACATTGAAGTTTAGAATAGACCGCATCGGAGATGAATTTGAGTATCTTACCACAGCTACAAGCGGCTTCTACACTCAGATTAATAATAAGCTCGTTCTGAAAATTTATGTAGACCCCAAATATAACAAAACAGACGACGTATTCTACGATGCAACAACAGGTAGCAAGATTTACTGTGACTTTATTTCTCCTTCAAGAATGTTCACATACGCTATCGACGACTTGCTTGATGAAAACAACTCCAAAGTTCCCAAGGGCGCGTTCAACGTACCTTCATCAGTTAGCGTAACCGTAGACGGCGTAACCTACTACGGAAGAGATTTTACCGACGATATGAAGAAATACCTTGAAGAGTCAAAGAAAAACGAGGGTGACTTGTACGGTATGCTTGAAGTAAACTTTGAACTTCAGATAATTTTAAGACTTGTTTACCAAAAGCAGGTTAACACGGACGACAATAACGAGTGGTTGAAAGCTTGCTGGTATAAAGTGCACGTCGGACCCAATAAGTAATAAGGATTCCCCCTCCTCCCGTTTATTTGGGGGGAGGGATATTTTATAAAGAGAGGTTAAAATGAAAATTTTAAAAAGATTGATTATAGCTATACTGTCGGTTTGCACGATTGCAGCGGCAATACTGTTTACCGTTACCGGTTGCCAACCCGAACCTAATCCCGAACCGCCTATTATTGAAAGCGACGATCCCGCGAAAGACGGTTACAGGATAAGTTTGTACTATCCGGACGGAAATTTTGTTAAAGGAAGCGATACGGGCAACAATAAAACGCGTATAAGCGTAGTGCTTGTGGACAATAACGGTAAACAGCTCAACACTGCGAACGAAGGAGTTATCAGAGAAAACGGCGTTGCGACAATAAATTATAAAATCCCCGGAGAATATAAAATAACGGTAATAAATTTACCTATCGGCTATGTAGTGCCCGACGTTAAGACAAGCAGCAAAGTATCAAAGCACAGAATAGACTTAACATACAAGCAGCTTGAATACAAAGTTAACGTATTAATGCCCGACGGCACGCCCGCAAACGATATTACCGTAAAACTTGTAGAAAATTCAACGGACGCGAAACTTATTGACAGTTTTACAACAAATAACGAGGGCAAAGGCACTTCCAACCCCGTTAAAGCAGGTGTTTACAACGTAGTGCTTGATTTACCCGATACCCTAAGTTATGTACCCGTTTCAACAGATATGAACGGAAAAGAGATTAATATCAAGCTTGTAGACGTTAATACCATTAAATTCGACGAAAGAGACGAACTTGACGAACAAGGCAGAGACAAATGGATAAAGCGGCTGAACAGTCACCTTATAAGTCCGTTTGAGGTTTCAGCGAAATATTACGGATTTACCGCACACGTTGTAGAGGGAAACGAGATATTCTATTCCATTCATACAACGACGAGAGGTCGCTATAATTTCCACGTCTGGCCCGGAGCAAGTGTCGATGAAAAGAATAACTATATCGTAAAGTTTTACGGAACAGATCTATCATACATTCACGAGGATTTATCGCTTACCACAGAAAACGGTACGTTCAACCGTCCGCTTGACCTCGACGCAAATTCCGTGTATTATTTCTCTATAACAACTATTCCAAATAAAATAACCGACAAGGACGGTTTGGTTACCTTCGAACCCGTTTCAAACGATATAGAATTTGTTTTGTCAGAGTCTGTCCCCTTCCCCCTTTCAATGAGTTGGCGCGACGGCCCCGGAACAAAACAGATTATGTTTGATATGAATACCTCGATTATCTACTTTATGCCGTCTGAAAGCGGTAGATATGTAATTGAATCGCACACCTCTCAGTACGACACAAGTATTCAGGAATATTCAAAGGCTACAAACAAACCGCTTGTATCCGACCCCGAAGATCCTAATTATGACAGATTTTTCAACGATAATGGCGGCGAAGGTAAAAACTTCCGCTATGAGACGGATATACGCGACTCACAAATAGGCGGAGAATTCTACTATTTATTGAAGTTAAACGACAAAAACATCAATTATCCCGTTGAAATACAAGTATCGATAACAAGAATCGGAGACGCTTCACCCGACAAAACTTACTCCATAATAAATGCGGTATCCACGATTGACGGCAACGACCCCGGCAATAAATATCCCGACCAGGAAGGCACCTTCGAATGGTTGCCGACAGACGGTTCCGTCGTACCTTACCAAAAGGCAAACGGAACATGGGTTGCAAAAATCGACGGTAAGGAAGTTGAAGTTGTTGTAGCTATCAGTAAAGAGTTGCATCCCGTAACTATCGGAGGAGAGCATTACGGATACTCCTTTACAACCGTTGAATCGATTGGGGGCGGCAGACCTAATCCAAACGAAAATAAAGACGAAAATTCTAACAACTATTTAACTGTTTGCGAAAACTACGACGAATATTTGGATCCCAACGTATTTACTGTCAATATGGTTAATTACACAAACTTTATTGCAAACTATGCAAAAATGGTAAACAGTGACGGAGTTGTGCCCCTTAACCGAGAACTTAAAACTTTCCTTGAACGCTATATGATTATGCGCGGCAGGGATATTGCGGATTTGGCTGATCTTGAATTCAAAAAAGATTTCGCATGGTTGCTTGGTTGCGGTTATTATGTAAAGTAATTCAAAGTAAAACCCCACCGAACTTAAAGTTCGGTGGGATATTTTTTATTTTAAAGCAATGGTTTTACAAGTCCTTCAAGAGTCGAATAATCCATTGCGCCGCCGTAAAACTCGGCTATGGCCCCGCTCTTATCAAGAACTATCGTTATGGGATAATCTCCCTTGCCGCCCAATGCGTAGTACAAAGAATTTACACCGCCCTGCGCGTCAACTGTCAAATCCAACTCATCCTGAGCAAATATCATAGAGTATTCGCTCCAAGAAGCAGCCGAATCTCCTTTACCGTGTTGGTCAATAAATGCCTGAATATCCTCTGTGGGATTACTTTCATGGAAAGTTATTACTACAACGTCGTCCATATAGTTTTCCTGTAAGTCGTTGAAGTGAGGAATTTCCGCTATGCAAGGTCCGCACCAAGTTGCCCAGAAATTAATTACAACTACTTTTCCCTGAGTATCTGAAAGTCTGAACTCTCCGCCCTCCTCCGTTCCGTCATATGTTCTTGCAACAAAATCTTTTGGACTCTCTCCTATGCCGTAGGGACGAATTTCAGGGGGCTGTACAATGAAATTATAGTAGACAAGTACAAATATCAAGAAAACCGAAGCAACCGCCCAAGCCGCTATTTCAAGCGCTCTGTTGCGGCGTTTTACTCTTTCCATAGGTGAGTTTGCCGTTTTAAGCTCGGGTACTGTAGTTATACTCTCTTCCTTATTTATCTCCGGTTCCGAAGCGGTTGTTACGGGTTGCACCTCGTTTACCGTTGCGCCGGTTCCCGAATTTAAAAGCGAGCTTATTGCGTCGGTTTCCACTGTCGGCTCAGCAATATTCTCAACCGCGTTGGGATGTAAGAATATTTTAGAACCCTTCCAGCTTATTGCGTTTGTCGGACAAACCGAAATACAATCACCGCAACTGATACATTCATGGTCGCCAACGTGGCTTATATCCATCTTACAGGTGGTTATACACATTCCGCATTGTGTACATTTGGTTTTATCCAAAGTTACGCCGAGAAACGATATCTTGTTGAAGAATCCGTAGAGCGCACCGAGCGGGCACAAAAACCTGCAAAAAAATCTGTAAATGAATATGCAAAGTACAATGATAACGACCAGCAACGCAAATTTCCAAGTAAATAAGCTGCCGAGATTGTCAAAAAAGCGTTCGTTCGACGAGTTAAACAGCAGAAACACGCCGCCCTCGAATGTGCCGACGGGGCATATGTATTTACAGAAAGTCGGATAACCTGCGCCCAACAGAATGGGTACCGCAATAACCAAAACAACAAGTAAAACGTATTTGAAGTAAGAAAGCACTTTTGTTGTACGGCTTTTCTTCAACTTAGGTGTTTTAATCTTATATAACAGCTCCTGTCCCAAACCTGCCGGACAAAGAAAGCCGCATATCGTTCTTGCAAATATAATTCCGAAAAGTGCGATTATTCCGATAACGTAATACGGCGCGCGCTTGTCCGACGAAGCCAAAGCGTTTTGCAGCGAACCGAGCGGACATGCGCCTATTGCACCCGGGCAGGAATAACAGTTGAAGCCGGGCACGCATGCGCTCTTTGTTCCGCCCGTAAATATGTTACCCGTTATAAAGCCCTTTATGTTGGCGTTGTATAAAAGCGCCGCATAGACCTGTATAAGCCGACGTCGGCTCGGCATATGGGTCGCAAACCAATTTTTAATTTTAGAAAAAAACGTACTCATATCAACCCAGACCTATACACTCCATACAAATATTTATCGCTTTTATAAGCACGTCGCGCACGCCGTTGTTAAATATTCCGAGAAGCACAAACGTCACGCCAAACACGCAGACCGCTCCCCTTATTCCCCAAACGGCATATTTCGAAGCCAGCGCCGTTTTAATTTTAAGCCATGTGGGATTTACGACTTTTGCAGACTGTACGACAGGGTTTCCCCTGTACTTTTTCATCAGCGTTTTTATGCCGCCGATTTCGCGGTTAAGGCTATACTTTTCGTATAAAGTCATAAAAATACAACTTGCAAACCCGACTAAAAGCCAAGGTCCCACGTTGATAAGCATATTCAGCATGGAAGTATTTACTTGACTTGTCGAAAAGTACGCGCCGTTAAAGACGTACACCGCGCAAAAAACCGCGCAAATAAGCGTTACTATTCCGCACACCGTAAAGGCTACGGTGCGGTTTTTACGCTCTCTTACAACAACGCTGTAATCTTTTAAATACTCGTCACCGCTGCCTGAAGGAATACGCGAAACAAGTCGATTTCTCGTCACGCGCTCAGAAACCTTGTTTACAACACGCTCTTCAGAAGGATACACTTCGGAAAGAACATAACCGGCAATTATTGCCGCTATCCAAAAATAAAAGGGTATAGAAATCGGGAAAAGGCGTTCGGCAACCATATCGCGAGTAAAAGCGTCGTCCAAATAAACGCCTACAACCTGAACAATAAATAAGATACCTACTATCACAGTAAATACGCTTAAAAATGCGCCGTAATACAGCCTGATTTTTCTATTTTTCATATCTACCCTCCTTTTTAATTTTATATATTATATTATAAATGTATTTTAATTCATAGTCAAGTAATTTGATATTACAGGATATGGAAAGAAAATAAGCCCGAATTTTATCGGGCTTACGACTATTATTTTAAATGTACGATTTTAAAGCAATTTAATTTATTACTGGTTT
Source organism: uncultured Christensenellaceae bacterium (assembly GCA_910587625.1). Lineage (GTDB taxonomy): Bacteria > Bacillota > Clostridia > Christensenellales > Borkfalkiaceae > Coproplasma. The sequence continues at coordinate 2,016 of CAJUMW010000015.1, read as the reverse complement.
AACTCACGCCATAAAAGATAAAGACATAGTATAAAGTATGGAAGAATTAAAATATGATAGACAATTAGTTTACGAATACGCAAAAAAATGGGCTTTTAAACGTAACCCTAATTTCTACGATTTCAGTAAAATCGGCGGTGATTGCACTAACTTTGCATCGCAATGTATTTACGCCGGTGCAAAAATTATGAACTATACCCCCGTTTTGGGTTGGTTCTACAACTCGGCAAACGATAGAACGGCTTCCTGGACGGGCGTTGAATATCTGTATAACTTTTTAACGACAAACAGCGGAGTCGGCCCGTTTGCAAAAGTTGTTCCGCTTGCCGAAATCGAAGTCGGAGATATTGTTCAACTTGGAACTGCAACCGGAGATTTTTACCACTCTCCCGTTGTCGTAGGCTTTTCACGAGGACAAATATTGGTTGCGGCACACTCCTATGACGCGTTTAACAAACCTTTATCTTCTTATAATTTTGCACAAGCGCGCGGTTTACATATTTTAGGGGTCAGGAAAGAGTGAGTTTATGATATAATAACTTATACATACGAAAAAACATAAAATGATGTAAACGATAATGAATATATCAGTAAGTTATCTAATCCAGATAAATATCGCATCACTGGTTGGAAATCTTATACTTTAACAGGCGAAGAAGTGAGAGATGTTACAATTGAAGCACCGGCAACAACAAAAACAGCAAGCAAAGCTACGGCAAGCTAAATTTTATTTTACAATAACGGATGAATTTTTTTAATCTATCACATTAGCCTTTTTACCCCCCGAACTAAACTCGGGGGGTTTCTAAATACAAAAAAACTACCCGAATGCATTTGTCTGAAACAAAGGTGTTCGGATAGTTACCGGTTGGTGACCCTGCACCCAAGAAAGTCGAACCTATAAAATGGTTAAATATAATAAATAGTCAAATAGTAGTTATGCCAAAGCCCAAAAGCAAATTCGGTATAAGTCGAAGATGAGATGTTACTCTCACTCAACGACGGGCGCGTCAAATAATAAGATGTTGAATTATAATTTTGAAATATGTGCCACATTACCACCAATTTACCCTTTCTCGTAGTAACGTGAGCTTTATATTGATAAGCCGCCAACTCATTTTCGGTTATGCCTGTTGTGTAATATCTTTCAGCAAAATTTTTGCTATCAAAAAGATAAAAATACTCACAATCGGCAAAATCAGAACTCAATAAATTTAAAAGAGCAGTATTATCGTCAACAGTAATTTTTTCTTCACTGACACTTTCGATATCCGTAAGCTCAATAACCTTATAAATTACACCGACTTCGGTATCAAACGCCCCTTTCTCAGTAGCGATAGCGGTTATTTTTTCGTTAAGTTTGTCGTTTGTAGAAAGAACATAACGATTATTATCGACATTTATTCCGTTTAATGAAATTCCGTAAGAGTTTGCGCCTTGGCGTATCGTAAACGAAGTGTTGTTGCCAGGTGCAGGCGGTTCATTACCAAAATTAGTAAGTTTAGCGGTAAGTACCAAATTAACTATTTCGTCTATATTGCTTTTATCTTCAATAGTAAACTGAAAGCCGCCCTTTTTTCCGTTCTCGAACGAAACGTCTATTTTATCGCCACCCGATTGCATATCCGCATAGTATTCAATATCAGTTATTGAATTTATTTGATTAGCCTTATCAGTACAGCCAGCAAACGCAAATAATGCTATACAAGTAATAGCCGATAATAAAAGCGCTAAAACCGTTTTTTTCATATCATTACACCCTTTTTTGACTAGTATATCATACGCAAGCCTTTTTAGCAATAGTTTAATTATGATAAATACTTATTAAAATTGAAATGGCAGTTAGGCGTGAGCTTGTCTTGACAAGTAATTAAAGCGGTTTTAAGCATTGAAAAGTTAAAGCTGATATTTAATCTTAACGCATAAAGAAAAGCTGTAAAGCTTAAACTGCACGACTTAACGGCACAAAAAAACAAAGCCGACTTTCCATAAATGTGAAAAGTTCGACTTTGTTAC
>CAJUMW010000014.1:39821-56608 GCA_910587625.1 uncultured Christensenellaceae bacterium | reverse complement strand
CGCAATGCCGGCAAGAGCAAGCGCAACCTTTTTAATTATGCCTTTTGTCTTTAATTTCATTTTCATTTTTATTTACCGTCCTTTTTAAATTTTGCCGCTTGTTCTGCAAGCATAATGTTAATGTACGCCTTATCCGTTTCGCGGTAAGGCTTAACCTTGTAACTGTACACAACGCCCGTTACTTCGTCCACATCCTGAATTTCGTAAACCGTTCGTTTGGATATGATTTTGCCGTTAAAGTCTTTCTGCGTTTCGTCATACATAACCAAATCAACCGCGTCTTTCGTATCGAAAATCAAGTCAAGAAATTCATAACCCGCGCCGCCTTTGTCGTAAGCCACGAAAGAAACTTTTACTTTACGGTTGCGTACCGTGCCATCTATGTAGTATGACCACATTTCGCGCCCGTCGTCCGCCTTAAACTTTTCGCGCTTTACCTTAAAACCCGATACCGCCCGTCCGTTCATTACCGCCGTAACTGCCGTTTCTTCCGTAATCGTTTCAACCGCCGCTTCGTTCTGTTCTACCGTTTCGTTCGTTACGTTCTGTTCTGTTTTTGCCATTTTAAAACCATCCTTTCGCTATAAGGTTGCGACCCAAAATTTTTATTTTCCATTAAGAGCCGCAAAAAAAAGAAAAATTGCAAACCCTTTATGGATTTGCAACAAATATAAAACTTTACGAATTGCCGTCAATATTAAAAAGAGTGTTTAAATCGCTTGCTTTTTTGTTTACCTTAATTTATAATTAAATAAGCATAAAATTAAGGAGATTTTCAAATATGATAAAGACAGTTGCAAAACCTCAGGAAAGAAAGGTAACGGGTTGCGGCGAATGCAGAAGCACTTGTCAATCGGCTTGCAAAACGAGTTGCACGGTAGGCAACCAGAGCTGTGAAAGAATTACAAGAGAGCAAAACCCCGAAAAGGCAAACTAAAATAAATAAATTTTCAGGAGCAGAAAGTTCTCTGCTCCTTTTCCTCACTCAATGATACACGTTTTTTCATATAAGGATAAACACTATATATACGATTCAGGCAGCGGAAGCTTGCACGAATGCGACAAAGATACTTGCGATTTTGTCAAGGCAAAGTACGAAACAAAAGGTAAACTACCTGATTTTTCAGAAGAAAAGATTGCCGAAATAGAGAGCGATATTGCCGCACTTCAACGCGACGGACTTCTTTTATGCGATGAAATTAAAGCTTACCCCATAAAGTCAAACGAGATAAAGGCGTTGTGCCTGCATATCTGTCATGACTGTAATTTGCGTTGCAGATACTGCTTTGCAGACGAGGGCGCATATCATTCCGAGCGCGAGTTTATGAGCGAGGAAACGGCTAAAAGGGCAATTGATTTTCTCATTTTAAACAGCGGAAAAAGAAAAGTTCTCGAAGTTGATTTTTTCGGCGGAGAACCTTTGATGTGTCTGCAAACGATTAAAAACGTCGTTGCATACGCAAGGGAACAGGGAGAAAAGTCGGGCAAAAAATTTTTATTTACAACTACGACCAATGCTTTGCTTCTCGACGACGACGCAATCGACTTTTTTAACAGGGAAATGGAGAACGTTGTACTGTCGCTCGACGGCAGAAAGGAAGTGCACGACGCAATCCGAAAGACAAAATCGGGCAAAGGTAGTTTTGATTACGTCATAGAAAACGTAAAAAGGTTTGTAAAATCACGCGGAGATAAAAGTTACTACGTCAGGGGCACGTTTACGGCAAAAAATCTCGATTTTTCCAAGGACGTAATATTCCTTGCGGATAACGGATTTGACAGTATTTCGATGGAGCCGGTAGTAACCGATATAGACGACCTTGCCATAAAGGACGAGCATATTCCTACGGTTTTAGACGAATACGAAAATCTTTGCGACAAATATCTCGATAAGTATAAAAACGGCGAAGGGTTTAATTTTTTCCACTTTAACGTCGATTTGGAGGGCGGAGTCTGTCTGCAGAAAAAGGTTTCGGCGTGCGGCGCAGGTAATGAATATTTTTCCGTTGTTCCCAACGGGGATATTTACCCTTGTCACCAATTTGCAGGTGATAAAGATTTTTATATGGGCAACGTTTTTGACGGTAAGCTCGATGCGAAAATCAGAGAAAAATTTGCAAATTCTTGCCTTTTTACTCGTGAAGAGTGTGGGGATTGTTTTGCAAAATTTATATGCAGCGGAGGCTGTTCGGCAAACAACTATCACTTTGAGGGTGATATAAACAAACCCTATAAAGCCACCTGCGCTATGATGAAAAAGCGCATAGAATGCGGAATGCATGTGCTTGCCGAAAAAAAAGAGTTGAAAAAGGGTTGATTTGATAAATTTTTGTCTAGTATTTTAATACATACGACATAAATTTATTGACGGCTAAAACTTTTTTTACTATAATATAATAAGTTAGTTTTTAATATCCGTTTCCCTTGCGGGCTCGGAAGATAAATAGGAGTACAGATGGGTAAAGTAAAATCGGCGATTATAACAGCATTATTGCTTGCCGCGATTTTGGTATTATCGCTTTTTGCCACAATTTCGTGCGACGTACCCGGCACGAACAATGTAAGCAGGTATAACTCTTTTATAAGCAGTATCAACCTCGGCAGCGACCTTACGGGTGAGGCTTATGCGTTGCTCTATCCCGAGGGCGTTATATCGGTTTCGGACTATAACCTTGTCGCTAACGACGAGGGCAGCGAGGACAGAGAAGAGTATATAGAAAAATATGTTCTTCGTGAAGGCGTCTATGTTGAAAAGGACAAGCTTGAAAACGAAGACGAGTTTGTCGCAAGCATTGCGGAAGACGCAAAAGTTATTTCCAAAAGATTTGGGGATAAAGGGTACTCGAAATATTCCGTAAGCGTTGAAAATGAGTGCAAGTTTGTTATCCGTGTTGCAGTACCTACAAATTTCTCTTATGCGGCTTATAAAGACTATGACTCGGGTTCACGTTCTACAAAATTGACCGAAATAAGCAACACCGTTCAGGTTTTGACTATCAACGGCATTATGAGCCTCAGGGATAACACGGAATACGATAACTCCAACTCGCTCATTAATATAAATGATGATTTTGCTGACTTCTTCTCTTCTGTAAGTTACAATCAATTTGCCGGACAGCACGCCGTTCAAATGAATTTGACTGACGAAGGCTTTGAAAAAATAAACAAGGTTTTAACTTCGGCGTCCGAAGGTACGGCATATATATTTGCCGGAGAGCAGAGCTTGGGACTTACAATCGAGCTCGGCACGGCGTTAGAAGCAAAAACCATGTATTTTACCCCCAGCGCAAGTTCTGCAAGTGATTTTTCAATCGTTCTCAGTTCGATAATAGGCGGCGGAGTTATTACTAACAGTTATAATTCGGATTCTGCCGGTTCCGGCACTGTATTGATTGCTTCGACTTCGGCATTTGGAGATTATGCGGCAATATATCTTTTGGTTGCAGTTCTCTTAATTATAATTGCTCAAATTGTTTTGTCGGTAATAAAATATAAGACGCTCGGTTGGGTAAATGCAATTATAACGGTAATTTATGCCCTTATAATTGTTACTTCGCTTATGTTGATAGGAACTCAACTCACTATAGCTGGCGCGTTTACTGCGGTGTTGGGGCTTGCTCTTTTAACTTTCTCCAACTTCTATGTGTTTGAAGCGGTAAGACAGCAAACAAAGCTTGGCAGAGTTATTTCCGCGTCGATTAAGACGGGTTATAAAAATCGGTTGTTTACAATACTCGACCTGCATATAGTTGTGCTTGTTGTTTCGATTTTAATGGCATTGATTTGCGTCGGCGAACTTGCTGCTTGCGGACTAATACTGTTTATTGCAACGATTGCGTCATATACGCTGTATTGGTTTACAAAATTTATGTGGTATGTAATTTCGTCATTGGCTAAGGATAAAGTTGCTTTCTGCGGCTATTCAAGGGAGGTATTCGAAAATGCAAACGCTGAATAATTTGAAACTCTCTTCAAAAATGCACTTATTAATAATAATTTCAAGCATAATTATAGCGCTTGGGCTTGCAGTCGGCACAGTTTGTCACTTTGTAGCTAACGGATTTTTCAATTATTCTGACGACTTTGCGAGTTATAAAAGCGTAACCGTAAGCTATGAAGATATCGATTTCAGCGGTAGCGGCAAGGATCCCCTTGAGCCTATCGCGGAAATATGCGAAAAAGCATTCAAAGATGCCGGTGTTGCAAGCTATATTACCGAAAACGGTGATACAACTACGGGTGGAAGAATAGAATATAGATTTACGACGGTTGCAAGCGATGAAAAGCTCGCTGCCGCAGTCGAAGCAATAAATGCGGAAATTAAAAAGGAAGTATTGAGCGAGGGCGGAATACAGTTCAGCTACGCTTCCTTACACACAGCCGAAACACTTTTGGGCGGCGGCAAGGCTATTTCTATGGCTGCAATAACAATTGCGTGCGCCGTTGCGTTACATTTTGTATATTTCATTATTCGTTTCAGACTTACTATGGCGCTCGGAGCTTTGCTTGCCGACGTTCATAACTTTGCATTGTATATAGCTTTGCTTGCGCTGTGCCGAGTACCGTTAGGCTCAACAATAGCTACTTTCGCTGTTTTAACCGTTTTAATAACGATTATAGGAACTTGCTTCCTGTTTGACAGAGTGCGCAAAAACTGCAAGGACGATAACTTGAAAAAACTTTCCGTGTTTGAATTAACGGACAAGAGCGCAAACGAGAGTTTATTGATAAATACCGTTATGCCGGCTTGCCTCGCAGCGTTATCGGTAGTGTTGTTCGTGCTTTTATCGATAAGTTCGCTTTCTCCGCTCGCAATTCTCGCACCCGTGCTTTGCTCGTTGGTTGCGTTTGTGACTTGTGCTTACGGTACGGCAATATTTACACCTGCGGTATATTCGCATATTAAGCTTGTCGGCGACGCAATGCACAAAAAGTCAGTCGATAAAGCTAAGATTTTAAGTAAATAATTTAGAATAAAGCGAGGGTTTACCCTCGCTTTTTGCATTTTATGAAAAGAATTTTGCCCGAGTTTGTATTTTCGGATGAACAACTGAATATTATCCGTCGACTTGCAAAGGAATGCAGCCTGTGCGAGGATACCGTTCGTATTCTATATGGCAGAGGTATTTGTGACGAGGATAGCATACAAAAATTTATGCACCCTTCGAAATCACACTTTATTTCTCCGTTTAAAATGCAGGGAATGCGTGAAGCGGTCGAGCTTATAAAACGTGCGCGCGACGAGGAATGGGAGGTTGTTGTTTACGGCGATTATGACGCGGACGGTATTTGCGCTTCTACTATAATGGCAAACGTTTTGCGCGATTTCGGAATTGAAGCCAATATCTGCGTTCCCGAAAGGCAGAACGGTTACGGTCTGTCGGTTACATTAATTGACGAAATTTTCGACGAGTTTTTCCCTCAACTGTTTATTACGGTTGACTGCGGAATTTCCTGTGCAAAAGAAGTGGAATATATCAAGGAACTGGGCGCCGAGGTCATAATAACCGACCACCACGAACTTCCGGATACTATCCCCGATTGTATATGTATAAACCCTAAGTTCAACGACGGATATATTTATGATAATTTATGCGGAGCCGGAGTTGCCTTTAAAGTCGGCTGTGCGCTTCTCGGTGAAGCAACCTACAAGTATCTTGATTTTGCGGCTATCGCTACCGTTGCTGACAGCGTACCTCTTACGGGGGAAAACCGCGACATAGTTTACGAGGGACTTAATTTAATCAACAAAACCCCTTCGGACTGCTATGTTCAATTTTTAAACAAACAGGATAGCGTTACTTCGCAAACTCTTGCGTTTACCATTGCTCCCAAAATAAATGCGGCAGGAAGAATGGGTGACGCTAGAGCTGCGCTTACACTTTTTAACGAGCACGACAAGACAAAAATATTTGACCTGTCGGCAAAACTTACGGCTTACAACCTTGAACGTCAGAAATGCTGTGACGAGCTATATTCAAGCGCAAAGCAAATGATTAAGGACGCAGGGCGGACAGGCAGAGTTATAATGCTGTATAACGAAAGCTGGAATTCCGGCTTTGTCGGTATTGTTGCCGCAAGAATAGCCGAAGAGTTCTCTTGCCCGACTATACTGTTTGTAAAGAACGGAGATACTCTCAAAGGTTCGGCGCGTTCTATTGAAAACGTAAATATATTTGAAGCACTCAAAGCCTGTGAAAGCTATATTGCCGAGTTTGGCGGTCACTCTCAGGCGGCAGGAGTAAACGTTAAACTTGAAAATTTTGACAATCTGAACAATGCGCTCGAAGAGTTTTTATCAAATCACTACGTGCAGGGTGATTTTATCCCCACCGTATTTGTAAACGGCAGTTTAGACGCGTCGTATTCCGAAAAATTTGTAAGGGAGTTAGAGCTATTAGAGCCTTTCGGAGTTGGTAACAGACGGCCTATGTTTGAGATTGACGCCCGCTCGATCTCAACAAGAGTTTTAAAACCGCAAGGTCTACATCTATCTTTGAAGAGCGGTAACCTCGAATTAATGTATTTCGGCGGAGCCAAGTATAAAAAAATACTTGAAAGCGGAATACCCAAAAAGCTTATTTTCGAGTATAACGTTTCAACTTTTCGCGGTAAAGAATATATAAAGGGCTTTGTGCGCGATTTAATTTACGACTCTTCATCATTGCAACTTGCCTCCGACGAGATTGCGATCGGCGGCATAAACGCTTTAAGCAACGGGCTAAATCAACCTGTAGAAAGTATATCTAAATTAGAAATAGAGCAGTTAATGGCGCGAGGTGGTATTGGTACGCTCTTTGTGTGCTGGCAGTTTTCAACAATAAACAAATTTGAAAATGCCTCTAATTTAAACGTTGACATTTTTAACCCTTCGGCAAAGAGCAATTTGACGCAAATACTGCTTGCTCCCGACAGTGACGCGGATTTAAGCGGATATAAGCGCATTATTTATCTTGACGGAAATGAAAGCTTTGTAAACAGAAATTTTGCTTCCAAGCTCTACGACGAAGCGCTCGTTCCGGATTATATCAATAAGCTGACGTGCGAAAGACAAGCACTTGTCAATATTTTTATGGGTATTTCTGCAAATTGCGGTAATTTTAATGGGTGCGACGCTGCCGAAACGGCAATAATCAACTCGTGGAATTATGAAAAACCTCTCGTATATTTTGCGATTAAAGTGTTTGAGCAACTCGGCATAATATCCTATGCAAACGGAAAATTGGAAATTGTGCGCGGAGTTAAAAGCAAACTTGAAAATTCGGCTCTATACAATGCAGTCGACTCGATTATTAAACGGTAACTAAAATGAATGTTCTTGACAAAATAAAAAACAATTACAGTGCAGAGGACAGTATAATTTTAAAGGCGGCTTACGAGTATGCCGAGACAATGCACAGCGGTCAAAAGCGTGCTTCGGGCGAGCCTTATTTTTCGCATCCTTGCGCAGTAGCGGAAATATTGATTGACCTTGGATTAGACGCTCCCACCGTAGCGGCTGCTTTTTTGCATGACGTTGTTGAGGATACGCAGGCTACCGAGGACGATATTCAACGCAAGTTCGGCAGGGAAATAATGACTCTCGTCGACGGCGTTACCAAGCTCGACAAAATTCAGTTTCGTACACACGAAGAAGAGGACGCCGAAAACTTCCGCAAAATTTTTGTGGCAATGGCAAACGACGTTCGTGTAATTATTATAAAGCTTGCGGACAGACTTCATAATATGCGTTCGCTCAATTTTTTGTCGATGGAACGCCAACAGCGTATTGCGAAGGAAACGCTTGAAATTTACACTCCGCTTGCCGGCAGGCTTGGTATTTCGCAAATTAAATGTGAATTGGAGGATTTGTGTCTTAAATATACCGACCCCGAGGCATACGAATTTTTGGTTACCAATATTCATCAGGAATTGAAGGAACGCCAATCTTTCGTAAGTTACGTTGTAGAAGAAATAAAAAAAATATTAAACGATAGCAATATACGCGGAGAAGTAATAGGCAGACCCAAACATTTTTATTCAATTTACCGCAAAATGAAAAACCAGGGCAAAACTTTAGACCAGATTTACGACTTGACGGCTGTGCGCGTAATAGTTGATACAGTTGAAGAGTGCTATGAAATTTTCGGTAAAATTCATATGGAGTGGAAGCCCGTTCCCGGTCGCATTAAGGACTATATCGCAACCCCCAAGCGCAATATGTACCAATCCTTGCATACGACGGTTGTTACAAATTTCGGTCAGATTTTCGAAATTCAGATACGCACCGTAGAAATGCACAAGATGGCTGAGTACGGTATTGCGGCGCATTGGAAATATAAAGAGAACAAGATAAATGAAAATAATTTTGACGCGCGCCTTTCTTGGATACGCGACGTTATGGATTGGCAGGGCAGTTTAAACGAGTCAAAGGAGTTCGTAGACAGCTTAAAAAGCGATTTATACGATAATGAATTACTTGTTTTTACGCCGCATGGCAAAGTAATATCGCTTCCGCGCGAAGCTACTCCCGTCGATTTTGCTTATGCAATACACTCGGAGGTCGGCAATAAATGCGTGGGCGCGAAGGTAAACAGCAAAATAGTTGCCCTTGACTCGCATTTAAACACGGGCGACGTGGTGGAAATTTTAACACAGTCCAACAGTCGCGGTCCTTCTTGGGATTGGCTTAAATTCGTAAAGTCTGGCTCCGCTCGCGCAAAAATAAGAACTTTCTTCAAGCGCGAGATGAAAGAGGAAAATATCAAGACGGGCAGAGCAATGCTTGAAGCGGAGGCAAAGCGTAAAGGGTATAACTTAAACGATTTGCTTACGGAAAATGCGTTTAAAAAGCTTTCAAATAAACTTGTTTTCAGTTCGGTAAACGAAATGCTTGCCTCTGTCGGTTACGGCGCGGTTGGCGTTAATCAGGTCATTTATAAGCTTATCGACTATTACAAGAAAGAGATGCCCAAGCCGATAGAAGTTGTCGATGCAAGCAAGCTGAAGCATACCCCTGCAGGCAGCGTTACCGTGAAGGGTATGGGCGGACTTTTGGTGCGCTTTGCGCACTGCTGCAATCCCGTACCGGGTGACGACATAGTCGGCTTCGTTTCGCACGGTAGAGGCGTTATTGTGCACAGATGCGACTGTCCTAATCTCGGTGATTTGGATGCAAACAGGCTTCAACCTGCGCAGTGGACCGGGGACGTCGATGCGGAATTCTTGGCAGGCATAAAAGTTGTCGGCGACAACTATGACGGGCTTACAGCCTTCATTATAGCCGAAATTTCGGCTATGCGTCTTTCATTTACTCAAATTAACGGCAGAGTCAATAAAGATAAACATGCGGAAGTAGACGTCAGAATTAAGTTAAATAAGCGTTCCGATATAGATTTGCTGGTAAATCGTTTAAAGAAAAACAGGCGTATTATTGACGTTTTCAGGACAACTAATTGATGAAAGTTTTAAAAATTCTCTCGGATATCGGGTTTTCTAACAGCTATCTCATATCAAACGGCTGCAATGGATTTTTGATTGATTGCGCCGAACAAAGCGTATATGATATATGTAAAAATCTTAATATAAAAATTGAAGCTGTACTTTTAACTCACGGACACTTCGACCATGTCGGCGGCTGTAAAAAGTTTTATGACAACGGTGTAGAGATAATTTGCGGTGAAAAGGAAAAAAATCTTATATTCAGTAGCCAATACCTCGGCATATTCGGGGGTGTAACAGTTCCGCACTTTAAAATTGCAAAAACCGTAAGCGACGGAGACACTTTGCATTTAAGCGGATTAAGAGTCAAAGTTTTGGAAACATCGGGGCATTCCGAAGGCAGCGTTTGTTATTTAATCGATAACTTTTTATTTTCGGGAGATACGCTTTTTTGCGGCAATATAGGTAGGTGCGATTTGCCTACGGGCAATTATTCAAAGCTTTTAAACAGTCTTTCAAAGCTCGGCTCGCTCGACGGAAATTTTAAAATTTATTGCGGTCACGGGGAAGATACGACGCTTGATTGCGAGCGTAAATTTAACGGATATATGAGGAATTTATAGATGCTTGATACAAATGTCGAAGCGCTTCGTCCCGAAATAATGCTTGTTTTAAGTGCGTTTGATTGCGAAAACGAAAACTTTACGCACTACTTTTCAAGTTCGGGCGGAAAATTTTATAATTCAATAGAGTACAACGGTGAATTTTTCGATTTCGAAGAAGAAAACAAAGCAGAAGACGAGCTTGTATTTAAACGTTTGGCTAAGCGCTCGTGTAAGCTTGCGTTTTATAAGGTGCTTTCTAAGATAAAAGGCTATAACTTGCCTTGGGGTGCACTGACGGGCATACGCCCAACAAAACTTGCCTATACCGAAATTGCCTCGGGCGGTAGCTTTGAGAAGCTGTTTGACGATATGTGCGTGTCGCCAAGCAATACTCAACTTGTAAAGCGTGTTCTTCAAGCTCAAAAGGGGCTTTATGAAAAGGGCGGACAGGATTTATATATAAGTTTGCCTTTCTGCCCTACAAAGTGCGAGTATTGTTCTTTTATTACCGCGCCAATCGAAAAAACAAAAATTTACGTCGAAAAATATGTTGATTGCCTTATCAAAGAGCTTGAAAGTGTAAGGCCGCTAATCAATAATTTACGCAGTATTTATATTGGCGGCGGCACGCCCTTTGTGCTTGATAATTCACTGTTAGTTAAGGCATATATGGGGGTCAATCGCATTTTTGACGGTAAAGTGGAATATACCGTGGAGGCTGGCAGACCGGACGTTTTCTGCGAAGAAAAGTTAAAGTCGGCAAGGGATTTCGGCGTGAACAGAATTTGCGTCAATCCGCAGACTTTTAACGATTTGACTCTTCAAAAAATCGGCAGAAAGCATACGAGCGCGCAGACCTTAGAGGCTTACGCCGCGTCAAAAAAATACGGGTTTGACATAAATCTCGACTTGATAGCGGGGCTTGCCGACGAAACGGTAAACGACTTTTCGTATTCATTAGACAGGGCAATAGAGCTTGACCCCGAAAACATTACTGTTCATACGCTATCTTTGAAGTCGGGGGCTAAACTTAAAGAAGGCTTAAAAAGGCTAAACGTATCAGGAATTTCGGATATGATTGCGCTTTCCCGTGAAAAGCTGACCTCCGCAGGGTATGAGCCTTATTATCTTTACCGACAAAAATATCAGGCAGGCGGACTTGAAAACGTGGGCTGGGCAAAAAAAGGTAAGGCGTGTGTCTACAATATAGACGTTATGGAGGAGATTACCGATAACATAGCTGTAGGTGCAAATGCAATTTCAAAGCGTTTTTATGGCAGCGAGGACAGGATAGAGCGTTATGCCGCCCCCAAAGATATACCGACTTATATAGAAAAATGCGATAAAATTATAGAGGAGCGCAATAAGTTGTTTAAAGATTAAATAAAATGCCGTCAAAATATTTGCATTTTTAAAAACAGTATGTTAAAATTATATCGTTACGGTTACAAAGCCAAGCGAATACTCAACGTTGCGCTTTGTTTTCGCAAATATTCCATAGGAGGATAAATTAAATGGAAAAGAAGGAAATTATCGCAAAATACGCAATAAAGGAAGGTGACACAGGTTCACCCGAAGTGCAGATAGCGCTTTTGACAGAGAGAATAAATCATCTCAACGAGCACCTTAAAGAGCATATTCACGATAATCATTCACGCCGTGGACTTTTGAAAATGGTCGGTCGCCGCAGGGGACTTTTAGACTATTTGAAGAGCAAGGATATCGAAAGATACCGTGCAATAGTCGCAGCGTTGAATTTGAGAAAGTAATTAAAAAGAGCGGGGCTGATATAGTCACGCTCATTTTTCGTTTGCGGCACGGGTCGCAGACACAAGAACAAGGAGAACAGATATATGAACAACAAACAATTTACACTTAAAGTCGGCGGAAAAGACGTAATTATCGAAACGGGTAAGTACGCCGAACAGACAAACGGTTCGTGCGTTGTAAGGTGCGGAGAAACCGTAGTTATGGTTTCCGTATGTATGTCGGCTGCACCCCGTGACGGAATGGATTTCTTCCCTTTGCAGGTAGACTATGAAGAGAAGATGTACTCAATCGGCAAAATCCCAGGCGGATTTAAAAAGCGCGAAGGCAGAGCAAGCGACAAGGCAATTCTTACCGCAAGACTTATCGACAGACCTTTAAGGCCGCTTTTCCCCAAGGGGCTTTTCAACGACGTTGTAGTTACGGCGCAGGCTCTCTCGGTAGAGCCCGACATTTCTCCCGAACCTCTCGCAATGATAGGTTCTTCCGTTGCAATAGCAATTTCTGATATTCCTTGGGCCGGACCTACGGGCTCGGTTGTAGTTGGAATGGTTGACGGCAAGTACGTTATCAATCCCGACCTTGCTCAGCGCGAGAAGAGCAGAATTCATCTCAATCTTGCAGGAACAAAAGACGCTATTTTAATGATTGAAGCCGGCGCGGACGAAGTTACCAACGACGAAATGGTCGGCGCAATTATGTTCGGTCACGAAGAAATAAAGAAAATTTGCAAGTTCATCGAAGAAAAAATCGTTCCAGAGGTCGGCAAACCTAAGCTTGAAATCGAGCTTTATCACATTCCCGAAGAGCTTGATAAGACTGTAAGGGAATATGCGAGCGAAAAAATAGATTGGGCTATCGATACATTTGACAGACAGGAGAGAGAAGCAAGACAAAATAAAGCAGAAGCGGAAATTTTGGAACATTTCGCTGAAATATATCCCGACAACAAGCGCGAAATTAAAGACAGCCTTTACTACCTCACTAAAGAAAAGGTTCGCGCAAAGATATTCGACAAAGGCATTCGTCCCGACGGCAGAGGTCTTAAAGACGTGCGCCCCATTTGGTGCGAAAAGGGAATTCTTCCCCGAGTACACGGATCTGCTATATTTACAAGAGGACAAACCCAAACGCTTACGACCTGTACGCTCGGCATGCTCGGAGAGGCTCAAAAGCTTGAAGGGCTCGACGAAGAAACTTCAAAGAGATATATGCACCAATACAATTTCCCCGGCTATTGCACGGGTGAGGCAAAAGCTCTCCGTTCTCCCGGCAGGCGTGAAATAGGTCACGGCGCACTTGCGGAACGCGCTCTTATTCCCGTGCTTCCCGACGAGGAAAGCTTCCCCTATGCTATTAGAGTAGTAAACGATATTACGTCCTCTAACGGCTCGTCGTCAATGGCGTCGGTTTGCGGCTCGACAATGGCTCTTATGAATGCGGGCGTTCCTATTAAAGCTCCCGTAGCAGGCGTTGCAATGGGTCTTATCAAAAATCAGGAAACTGGAGAGTTCAAGGTTCTCACCGATATTCAGGGCTTAGAGGACTTTTTGGGAGATATGGACTTTAAGGTTGCCGGAACTACTAAGGGTATTACGGCAATTCAGATGGATATCAAAATTAAAGGCATTTCCGAAGAGATTATGCACACCGCAATCAATCAAGCTAACGAGGGTAGACAGTTCATTCTCTCTAAAATGCTTGAATGTGTTCCCGAAGTAGCTTCCGAGCTTTCGGTTTATGCTCCCAAGATTGTCAGCTTTGAAATCAATCCCGAAAAAATCGGCGACGTCATCGGCAAGCAGGGCTGCGTAATCAAAAAGATTATGGAAGAAACGAGTACTCAAATCGAATTTAACGAGGATGACAGCGGCAGAGGTTATGTTTCTTGCGTAGGGCCTATCGAAAATGCGCTTAAAGCAAAGTCGATTATACTCAACATTGCTCACGATCCCGAAATCGGAGATATGTTTGTCGGAACAGTTGTAAGAATTCTCAACTTCGGCGCATTTGTCGAGTTTGCTCCCGGTAAAGACGGTATGATTCACATTTCAAAGCTTTCGGACAAGCGTGTTGAAAAGGTTGAGGACGTCGTTAAAATCGGCGATACCGTAAAAGTTGAAATTATAAAAATCGGCGATAAGGGTATTGACCTCAAACTTTTGGAAAAATTATCTTAAAATAAATAAAACGCCCCTGCGATTTGTTTTCGCAAGGGCGTTTTTAGTTGACAAAAACACGAACAAAAGTTTATTTTTTTGTAAAAATGCACATTCAAACAGTTGTAAAAAATTTTAAAATAGGGTATAATTTCTTATGATATGAAGTTTGAATTACATTCAAAATTTAAACCTACCGGAGATCAGCCTCAGGCTATTCAAAGCTTAACCGAAGGGGTTATTGACGGTATAAGAACGCAGCTGTTGGTGGGGGTTACGGGTAGCGGTAAAACTTTTACGATGGCAAACGTAATTCAAAATGTCAACCGTCCTACTTTGGTTATAGCGCACAATAAGACTCTTGCAGCACAGTTGTGTAACGAGTTCAAAGAATTTTTTCCAAACAACCGCGTGGAGTACTTTGTTTCTTATTACGACTATTACCAGCCCGAAAGCTACATACCCTCGACGGATACTTATATCGAAAAGGATATGAGTTTAAACGACGAAATCGACAAGTTGCGAAACTCGGCAACGAGTTCGCTCGGTGAACGCGAGGACGTAATTGTAGTTGCTTCCGTAAGTTGCATCTACGGACTCGGCGCACCCGAGGAGTATTTCAGGCTTGCAATAAGTTTGCGCCCCGGTATGGAAATTGAGCGCGACTATTTGATAAAAAAACTTGTGGAAATTCAGTATGCTAGGCGTGATATCGATTTTCAGCGCTCGTCGTTTCGAGTTCGCGGCGATACGGTCGAAATATTTCCTGCAAGCAATTCGGAAATTGCAATAAGGGTCGAGTTCTTCGGTGACGAAATAGACAAAATTTGCGAAGAGGATGCGCTTACAGGCAATATCGTTTCCGAACTCAAGCACGTTTTGATATTTCCTGCAAGTCAATATGCTGTGGGAAACGACAAAATGAAGTCTGCACTTTCTTTGATTGAACGTGACCTTAAAGACGAAGTAAAAGTTTTCCGTGACGAAGGAAAGCTGTTGGAAGCGCAGCGGCTTGAACAGCGCACAACTTTCGATTTGGAAATGATGCGCGAAATCGGATATTGCAGCGGAGTTGAAAACTATAGCCGTTATTTCGACGGCAGAAGCCCGGGGGAACCTTCTTTTACATTGCTTGACTATTTCCCCGCAGGCAAATTTTTAGTGTTTATAGATGAGAGTCATATGACTATTCCGCAAATACGCGCAATGTATCACGGGGACAGGTCGAGAAAGGAAAATTTGGTAGGATACGGCTTCAGATTGCAGTCGGCATACGACAATCGACCTTTGACGTTTGAGGAGTTTGATGCTCGCGTACCACAGCTTATTTGCGTATCGGCTACGCCTGCGCCCTATGAATTGGGACAAGCCGGGAATATTGTCGAGCAGATAATACGTCCTACGGGACTTATTGACCCGGAAATTTCAGTTAGGCCCACCAAATCTCAAATTGACGACCTTTTGGGTGAAGCGAAAGGCGTCATATCATCGGGCGGTCGTATTCTTGTAACAACAATGACTAAACGTATGGCGGAGAGCCTAACCGACTATTTAAAGGAACACGGATTAAGGGTGCGGTATATGCACAGCGATATTGACGCCTTGGAGCGCATCGAAATAGTAAACGGGCTTCGCAGCGGAGAGTTTGATATTCTCTGTGGTATCAATCTCTTAAGAGAGGGGCTTGATTTGCCCGAAGTAAAGCTTGTTGCAATTTTAGACGCGGATAAAGAGGGCTTTTTACGAAGCGAAACCTCACTTATTCAGACCATAGGCAGAGCGGCGCGAAATGCCGAGGGCAGAGTTATAATGTATGCCGATACCGTTACCGGCAGTATGAAAAGAGCCATTGACGAAACTAATCGCCGCAGAAAAATTCAACGCGACTATAACGAAAAACACGGAATAGTACCGAGAACAATAATAAAAGAAGTAAAAAATTCAATAGGCATCACGGGCAAAAAATCGTCCGTCGACGATATAAAGCCTGCCGATATCCCTCAGGAAATAGAAAAGTTGAAGGCGCTTATGAAGGTGGCTTCGGCTCAACTCGATTTTGAACGCGCCATAGAGATACGCGACGCGATTTCCGAGTTAAGAAAAAAATTAATAAAGATGAAAAAGCAATGAAAGAAGAAATTTTTGTTAAAGGCGCAAAGGAAAATAACCTTAAAAATATTGACGTGCATATTCCTCGAAACACGCTTACTGTATTTACGGGGCTTTCTGGCAGCGGTAAATCTACGCTTGCATTCGATACGATATTCGCCGAGGGACAAAGACGGTATATCGAAAGTCTTTCCTCCTATGCAAGGCAGTTTTTGGGACAAATGGAAAAACCCGACGTCGAGTTTATCGACGGGCTTTCTCCTGCAATTTCCATAGACCAAAAAACCACTTCGCACAATCCGCGTTCAACGGTCGGAACAGTTACCGAGATTTACGATTATTTCAGGTTGCTTTATGCGCGCGTCGGCATTCCGCACTGCCCGAACTGCGGTCGGGAAATACGCAGACAGTCTGTCGATGAAATAGCCGACAGAGTAATGCTTTTGCCCGAAGGCAGCAAAATAATAGTTGAAGCGCCTGTTTTTCGCGGCAAGAAGGGTGAGTTTGTCAAGGAGCTTGCAGGCTTTAAAAAGAGCGGTTACGGAAGAGTAAAAATCGACAATATAATTTACGACCTTCAAGAGGAAATAAAGCTTGAAAAAAATATAAGGCACAACATTTCGGTTGTAATCGATAGGCTTGTAATAAAAGAAGGCATTTTAAAGCGTTTGACGGACAGTCTTGAAAATGCGCTGCGCCTTGCAGACGGCTTGGTTGTAATCGATTA
>CAJUMW010000014.1:19086-39811 GCA_910587625.1 uncultured Christensenellaceae bacterium | reverse complement strand
GAAGAGCTTTACTCCTCCAAATATGCGTGTCCCGACTGCGGAATATCCATCGAAGAAATAGAACCGCGTCTGTTTTCATTCAATACCCCGTGGGGCGCGTGTCCAGAGTGTTCCGGTTTGGGCTTCAAACAGACCGTAGATCCCGATTTAATCTGTCCCGACAAGAGCAAATCTCTCCGTGACGGTGCAATTAAAATCAGCGGTTGGAATCTCGAATCTTCGTCAATGACTCAAATGTATCTGACTTCGCTTGCCAAAGTCTATAATTTTTCGTTGGACGTGCCTGTTTCAGAATTGCCAAAAGAAGTGTATGATTTATTAATGTACGGCAATAACGGGGAAAAAATAGAGCTTGCATATAACGCCTATCGCTTTACGGGAAGCTATAAAACCGCATGGGAAGGTTTTGTCGTAAATTTACAGCGCAGATACAGTCAAACCTCGTCAGACGGCGTAAAGTGGGATATAGAGCGATATATGCGCATATCCGACTGCCCTGTTTGCAAAGGTAAAAGGTTAAAGCGCGAGGCGCTTGCCGTTACGGTCGGTAACAAAAACATTGCCGAAGTGTGCGATATGGCAATAGACGATTTGAAAAATTTTACCGACTTTTCATTTTTTACTCCGACCGAGCATCTCATAGCGGACAGTATAGTTAAGGAAATCGACAGCAGATTAAGCTTTTTAACCAACGTTGGCTTAGGTTATCTCACATTGTCTCGAAATGCGTCGACGCTTTCGGGAGGTGAAAGCCAACGTATAAGGCTTGCAACTCAAATCGGTAGTGCGCTTACAGGCGTTTTATATATTCTTGACGAGCCAAGTATAGGGCTTCATCAGCGCGATAACGAAAAGCTTTTACATTCATTATTGAATTTGCGCGATATAGGTAATACATTGATAGTGGTAGAGCACGACGAGGATACAATGCGTGCTGCCGACTATATTGTGGATATCGGGCCCAAAGCAGGTGTTCACGGCGGAGAAGTGGTGGCTTGCGGCACTATTGACGATATAATGCGTGAACCGCGTTCAATTACGGGTGACTTTCTTTCTGGCAAGCGCAAAATAGAAATTCCCTCCGTACGGCAAAGCGCAGACGACAGATGGCTCAAAATCAAGGGTTGCAGGCAAAATAATCTTAAAAATATCGACGTTTCAATTCCTGTGGGTTTGATTACTGCAGTAACGGGCGTTTCGGGCAGCGGAAAGTCAAGTCTGGTAAACGAGATAATTTATCCCTACCTTGCAAATACTCTCAACGGCGCAAGACAACTTACAGGCAAATGCGACGGTTTTGAAGGCGTAGACTATTTTGACAAAGTAATTGCCATAGATCAACAGCCTATAGGCAGAACTCCGAGAAGCAATCCTGCAACATATACAGGCGTGTTCACTATGATACGCGACCTTTTTGCCGCGACGCCCGACGCCAAAGAGCGCGGATTTAAAAGCGGGAGATTTTCGTTTAACGTTTCGGGCGGGAGGTGCGA
The DNA here is from genome assembly GCA_910587625.1 of uncultured Christensenellaceae bacterium. Taxonomy (GTDB): domain Bacteria; phylum Bacillota; class Clostridia; order Christensenellales; family Borkfalkiaceae; genus Coproplasma. The sequence goes on along the minus strand of CAJUMW010000014.1, from coordinate 38,318 downwards.
ACACTGTCAGGGTGACGGAATAATTAAAATCGAAATGCATTTTTTACCCGACATTTATGTCCCTTGCGAGGTGTGCGCAGGTAAGCGGTACAACCGTGAAACATTAGACGTAAAATATAAGGGCAAAAGTATTTCCGACGTACTCGAAATGACGGTGGAAGAGGGGGCGGAATTCTTTAAACCCGTATCTTCGATTTACAATAAGCTTGCAACATTGTGCGACGTCGGACTTGGCTATATAAGGCTCGGACAGAGTGCCACTACGCTCTCGGGCGGTGAAGCGCAGAGGGTAAAACTTGCAACCGAACTGTCAAAAAGAAGCACGGGAAAAACCTTTTACATTTTGGACGAACCCACCACAGGATTACACAGTTACGATGTTGAAAAGCTTGTAAATATTATTACAAGGCTTCGCAGCGGGGGTAATACTGTGCTTGTAATTGAACACAATCTCGACGTAATTAAATGTGCCGATTATCTTATCGACCTCGGTCCCGAGGGCGGAGATAAGGGGGGTGCCATAGTTGCTTGCGGTACTCCCGAAGAAATTGCTAAGGTTTCAACCAGCTATACAGGACAATTTTTAAGGAAGATTTTAGGTTAAAAACAGCTTATATCCAATTGTTTTAAAAATTTACAGAGTACTATGTTACACATAATCGCTTGATTTTGCACTAAATCAAGCGATTTTTCATAGTGTGGTATTATGCCTAAACCTATTACATTGTCACAACCGTTTCCCACGACAGACGAAATTACGCCCGACGCACTCAGCTTGAAAATAATATCCCCTGCTTACGCCTCGTCAGACAGCGAGCTCAACGCAACGTTACAGTACATTTACCATTCTTATTTTTTTGCGCGCAAAGGTTACAATGAAATTGCCGATACGCTCGAAGGGATTGCAATTGCCGAAATGATGCATTTAAAGCTATTGGGTAAAACAATTTTAGCGTTGGGTGGCGCGCCTATTTACACCCAGTATCCGCCCAATTGTTTTAATTTTTATTCGGCTAAATATGTAGCGTATTCGCGCTCGCTAAAAGATATGTTGGAAGACGACATAAGGGGAGAAAAGCATGCAATTTGCGGCTATAAAAAAATGCTGTCATGCCTTAAAAACAACTGCGTCAAAAAAATTGTTTCACGCATTCTAGACGACGAAATTATGCACCTTGAAATACTTGAAAAAATATTGTGCGACTTCAAAAGTTGACATGTTCGTCAAATTAGTATAAAATAATTTTATGGAAAATTTTGACGCGGTAATTATAGGCGGCGGCGCGGCCGGTATGGCTTGCGCCGTCAGTCTTGCAAAAAATTCTAAGTTAAAAATTGCAATAGTCGAGGCAGGGGACAGGCTAGGTAAAAAAATTGCCGCAACGGGTAACGGTCAGGGCAATGTTTCCAACGTCGATATGCGCGTCGAGCATTTTCACGGCGGAAATTTAGAGCTTGTAAATAAAATTGCCTGCAACGACCCGTATGAGGGTACGTACTTATTCGATTGTCTTTTTTCTGCGGACGACAGAGGCAGAATTTACCCCAGCGGCAGACAAGCTTCGGCTTTAAACGACTGTCTGATTTCAAAACTAAATAATTGCGGAGTAAAAATTGTTTATTCAAAAGCAGTAAAGCTTACAAAAGATTTGAACGTTTTTCTTGAAAACGGCAAAATGCTCTTTGCAAAATACGTTGTGCTGTGTACGGGCGGAAAGGCGCAAAAGCAGTTTAAAACCGACGGGTCGGCGTACTTGCTCGCAACGGCGCTGGGGCATTCGGTTACAAAGCTTTACCCCTCGTTGGTTCAGTTGAAAACTGATACGACCCATATTAAAACTTTGAGAGGGATACGCGCAGATTGTATTGTCACGGCTTTAATAGACGGTAAACCTGTAAAAAGTGCGCGAGGGGATGTAATTTTTACAGAATACGGAGTTTCGGGCAACGCTGTGTTTACTGTTTCCGCCTATATTTCCGACAGTCAAAATTCTGAAATATCGATTGAATTTTTGCCCGATATAGATAAAAAAACTATTATTGACAACTTAAAAACGAGAAAGGAAAATAATACTGCGACCGGAGAGTTGCTTTCGGGAACGCTTCATAACCAAATCGGCAGAGCTATTATTTCAAGAGTCGGAAGTGACGACGTTCAAAAAATAGCGAAAATGCTCAAAAACTTTACTTTGCCCATCGTTGGGACGCTCGGTTTCGATTATGCGCAGGTAACAAAGGGCGGCATAAATATGAACGAAGTTACTTGCGAGCTTGAAAGTAAATTGGTGAAAAATCTGTTTTTTGCCGGAGAAATTCTTGATATCGACGGGGATTGTGGCGGTTATAATCTGCATTGGGCGTTCACAAGCGGAAAAACTGTTGCGAAAAATATTTTGAAAAGGCTATGACTGTTAGGTTTGACAATATAAAACTTAATATAACGGAAAGTGAGGACAAGCTATTATTCATTGCAAGGAAACGTCTTAAAAAATCGCTTATAAATCTCAAAATAATAAAAAAATCGCTTGATGCTCGCGATAAAAATAATATTTATTGGGTGTACTCGCTGCTTTGTTCGGACGAGGAAGAAGTCGTTGAAAAGCCTGTCGAAAGGCTGGCAAATCCGCCCGAAGTTGCCGTTATCGGTAGCGGACCCGCCGGGCTTTTTTGTGCTGTAAGATTGGTGGAGCACGGTTTTAAACCGATTATAATAGAGCGCGGAGAGCGCGTGGAAGCGCGCAAAAAAAGCATAGATAATTTCTTTAACGGCGGCAATTTGAATTTTAACTCCAACGTTCAGTTCGGTGAGGGCGGCGCAGGTACTTTCTCCGACGGCAAGCTCAACACCCAAACTCACGGCGGTTTTAATGCCGAAGTACTCAAAACTTTTGTAAAATTCGGCGCACCTGAAGAAATTTTGTATCTCAGTAAGCCGCATGTCGGCAGTGATAAGCTGTTTTTTGTTTTGCAAAATATCCGAAAATATATTGAAGATAACGGCGGAAGGTATCTGTTTAGCGAAATATTCTCCGGTTTTGAGCAAAATCAAGGAAAGCTTTGCAAATTAAAGCTTAAAAATGCTTTGTCGGCAGAAGAGAGCGAACTTGTTGTCGATTGCGCGGTGCTTGCGCTCGGGCATTCTGCGCGAGACACATTCAAAATGCTGGACGCAAACGGCGTGTATATGCAACCGCGCGATTTTGCGATAGGTCTGCGCGTCGAGCATCTTGCCGAAAGTATAGGTATGTCGCAATACGGCAAAAGTTATAAGCTTTTGCCTACTGCCGACTATAAACTTATATCTCACGCTCACGAAAGAACGGTGTTTACGTTTTGTATGTGTCCTGGCGGCGTGGTTATTCCTGCGGCAAGCGAAGAGGGTGGCGTGGTTACAAACGGTATGAGCCTTTATGCTCGCGACGGAAAAAATTCAAATTCCGCGCTTATGGTGCAGATGAGAAGCGAGGATTGGGGGCAAAATCTATTTGACGGTATGAATTTTCAACGTTCGATTGAAGAACGTGCATTTAACTTTGGCGGTGGAAATTATTGCGCGCCCGTACAGCTTGTAAAAGATTTTCTTTCAAACAAAGTTTCTTGCGGATTTGGTGAGGTTATGCCAACCTATGCTCGCGGCACGGCGTTTGCTCCGTTAAACGAAATATTGCCCCCGATAGCCGTTAATGCTTTAAAGGCGGCAATTCCCGATATGGACAGGCGTTTAAAGGGCTTTGCTTTACCCGACGCCGTTCTTACGGGTGTGGAAACGAGATTTTCTTCTCCCTTGCGCATAGTACGCGATGAAGAGGGGGAAAGCGTTTCTGTAAAAGGGTTATACCCTTGCGGAGAGGGCAGCGGTTATTCGGGCGGAATAACAAGTTCTGCGGCAGACGGACTCAAAATAGCCGAAAAGATTTTTGAAAAGTATAAAAAAAGTTAAAAAATAAATTAAATTCATTCAGTTTTCATATTTTTAACACATTTATACTCTATAATTGCAACTGTAGATAAGGCATACACTCAACTTTTTTCATATTCTCTCAAGGGGGGAGCAAGCTATTTTGGCTTGCTCCCTTCCCTTATAAATGAATAACTTTATGAATAATTGCATAAATTCACAATTTTATAATTTGAATAAAATTTTTTATAATTATAAATTTATGCTAAAAATATTTACTATTACCATATTATTTATATATTATAATTCATAATTATATGTAACTTTGATTTTTTTCATAATTAATCTATAATTTTAATTAAAAATCAGTTGCTTTTTTGTTTTTATTTATTGTATAATTTTAACGTATGATTTTTTGAGGATGTTGCTCATCCTAAAATTACGTATGTTTATTTATGAAAGCAGTTTTTGTTTTGTTTCGATAATTTATTAAAGGAACGAAAATAATAATATCATTAGGAGTTTATACGCAATTGAAAAAGAAGATTTTTTTGGCAATTCTATCCGTTATATTTGCGTTGTCGCTTTCGCTTGCGATTGCAGGCTGCGATAGCTGTAACGATAATCCCGATTCGGAAAACTATACGGTAAAATTTTTACCTACCGAACATGTTTTGTATGAGTGCGACCTTTTGGAAGACGGAAAGGCGGCGTCGGGAGAGATAACGGTTAAATACGGTAGCCGAGTCGCGTTTAATGTGGAAGTAGAACGTCACTATACGCAGACCCCGAAGGTTACGGCTAATGATACGACTATTACTGCGAGCGACGGCGTATATTCGGTGGTTGTAAACTCCGATACGGAAATTTCCGTTGAAAAAGTAAATGAGCTTGATTATACGCTCGAGGGCACGGGAGCGAGCGACGAAGATCCTTTTCTCATTTATGACGTCAGGGATTTAAACTATGTTGCTTCAATGATTAACGCAGGTACGCCCGATTTTGTCTTAGGGTATTACAGTCTTCAAAACGATATTGATTGCGGCGGCGCTAATCTCGAAGTTATGGGCAACGGCACTACGGTAAATTCATTCTTTGCAGGCTTTTTTAACGGCAACGGACATACAATTTCAAATTATAAGATAGAGAGCAGGGGAATACAGTATGTAGGTTTGTTTGGCTTTGTTCAGTCTAACGGTACAAGCACGACTTCCGGAACTATCTTAAATCTCAACTTAAAAGATTTCGAAATAAACGCATATTCGGGAACAGGCAGTGAAAGTAACGCTCTTTTCGTGGGGGCGTTTGCAGGTAGCAGCACGGCTTCAAAGCTTATAGCGTGTAGCGCCGTGGGCGGAACAATCAACGTATATGCAAACAATCACTTTGCTTATGCCGGCGGCGCGATAGGCGTTCAGCAGTCAGGGGTGGCAAATACCGCAAACGGCGGACTCTATCCTTTTTACGGAATAGTTAACTACGTCAATACCGCGGTGGATATTTTCTGCTCTACGGGATATATTTATTCGGCCGGCGGTATTACGGGCTTCCTTGTTACCGAAAATGAAATTGCACCGGCGTTTATATCAAACAGCTATTCTGAGGGAACTATAGTCGGCGCTATCCGTGCGGGCGGAATTGCGGGAACTATAAGCGATTATTCCTCGGTTATAAATTGTTATTCTACGGGAGAAATCGAAGCAGGCTTCTCGGGTTCTAATCCTTCGGAAGACTATGACGCGCTTGCCGGCGGTATTGTAGCTTTTGCCGGCAATAACACAATAATTGCAAACTGTTTTACTACTTCCGATTTATATGCTGAATCTGAAATCGGCAAGGATCATGCGGTAACGGGTGAAATTCTTGCACGCGGCGTAGAAAGTAGCGATACTATGAATGCAACGTCCGTTTACAACTGCTATGCAGGAAATCAGGCAAACGGTACCAGCGCTGATTTTATTAAAAATTCCTTAAAGTGGAATACGGTCGATTGGATAATATCCGACGGCAGTTTACCCACTATAAATCATTCTGAAACGTCTGACGAAGTTTCTATAACCGTAACTATCAATTACGGCGAAAACCTTGTCGAAGGTAGTTCTTCAAAGGATTTCGAACGTAAAATACAGAATTACTACTCGCCCATTATCGATTATTTCTTCTTTGGAGATATTCCTGAAGTAGTCAAGTCGGAAAACGGATTAACTACCTACGGATATTATTTCGACAGCGAGCTAACTCAAAAAATCCCCTACGGCTATGTTCCTACGGGTGACATTACGTTGTATGCCGGCTTTGCCGATTATTCAAAGGTTGCCGGAGTTTACTATTATACTTACGGCGGAAGAACGCTTACAATAGAACTTACAGACGAGGGTGTGTTCAATTATATCGACGGAATACGCTTTAACTCTTCGTTCTATTATGACGGTAATAAAATTCACTTTAACGACGGACTTTTTGCGAGATTATCCGAAGTTATTCAAAAGGACGACAATAATAACGACCAATTTAACTTAAACTATGATGCATATAAGTTTGTTGGGGAATTGAGTGATAATACAATTTCCGTCTATGACGGCGTATTCTTCACAAAAGATAATCCTCTCGTGTTGACTAGCACTAAACCGGTTAAAAACGGTGACGAGTTCAAGGGCGTTTGGGAAAAGTCGGCAACCATAAATAAAATTTATTCGTTCGACGGCAAAGGCGGTTGGACATACAGCTTTAAAGGTAAGGAAGTTGTAAGCGGAACGTATACGGTAAATAATGGCGTTGCGACGCTTGTTACTTCAAGCGGTTCGGCACACGGAACAGCAAAGCTTGACGCGAGCGGTTTGCTTATCGTAAACGACGACTATTATTGTTTACAGGGCAGTTTGTTTGGTGTATGGAGCAATTCTGACGGCAGTTTTGTAAGATTCGACGGTTATGGCGGCGGGCTTACCGGTGAGGTGTTGTTATATATCAACTCAACCAGATATGAACTTACCTATACAAAGGACGCATTCTTCGGAGAAAATTCGCTTACGCTTTTAAACGGATACTCCTTGTTCGGATATCTCACTTATTCGGTGGAGGATAGAACTTTAAAGGGCGTGTTATTAAACGAGAGTCAGGGCGGCTATGTAGACGGCTATGTGTTCTATCTCAATGACAACTATATGGGAGAGTGGGTAGGAGAAACTACAATAAACGGCGTTGACTTCTCGCTTACAGACTTTAACGGTCTCGGTATATATGAAGTCAGCGACGAAAACGGATTGAAAACAAGCCGCGGTTATATTGAAATAAACGGAGAAAAAGTTCCCTATACGGTATCGGTTGAAAACGGACTTGTAGGTAGATTCGAGTATAAGGGAGTTGAGTATGCGCTTTCTTATGACGACGTCGCTCAATCGGTTACTATCTCTTATGCAGAAAATACCGCAAATCTCGTCAGAAAAGACGAGCTCTGTAACTATAAACTTGTGGACAGTGTAAACAGCAATGTCGTCTATACATTTAACGGCGGAGGCTACCTTTCCCGCGGCGGTAAACTTACCGTCAGTACGACAGAAAACGGTGAGGTTACCGAAGTTGAGCTGGGTTATAAAATCAACGGTCAGACAGACATACTCAACAAGGTATTGAACGTAGATATTCTTTCGGAATATAACGGAACAAAGACGGGAACGCTTACGATAAGCGGCAATAAGTTTGCGCTTACAATTGATTATTCAAATACGGCTTATCTTATTCTCCGTTTACCGGTACTTGGGCTGTTTCTAACAGAGGCTATAACTTCGTTGTAGGCAACTTCGATTTATCGTTTACTTCGAAAGGAAGATTTACCGGAAACGAAATGGAGACCGTCTATCATTGGAATGTTGACGGCAACTACCTGAGTTTTGAATTCATTGCAGGTAATTCGACGCAGTCCTCGACAATTTATATTTTATACCTTGAAGAAGGTAACCTTGCTGTGGCAAGTTATCCCTATATTTCGGCTAACGATACAATTTATTATGCCAGCATACAGGACGAGATGTGCGGCGTTTGGTATAACTCGGTAAACAACTCGCAGAGGATAGAGTTTGACGGGCTCGCAGACAGTAAATATACTAACGGTATTGCGTTCGACTATTTGAACCAAGAAACATATTTATATACGCGTCGTTTCGGAAAACTGTATATGTGGCTTTACAATGATGAAAATACTATGTACGTCCTTGAGTCGGTTTCCTATCTTGTAAAAGATGAAAACGTGTTCAATGACAGTAGGCGCAGGGCTTACAGATTTGTAAAATTTGACGCTAAAACCTCGTCTGTGTTAACTGCAACCGACGAAAACAATACTTCATATAATTTCTTTATTGACGGAAGTGTTGAAATAGGCAACCGTGACGGAAACTATTCGCTTGTCGACGTTAAAGGTAACGTTACGGTGCTTAGAATTACTCTCGACGGTGAAGAGTACGATATCGCAGTAAACCACGAAGAAAAGACTGTAGAAAGAATTTAAACAAACAAAAATCAGATAAATTAACCACTAAGAATGTAATTGAAGAGGAGTTAAAATGGTTTTAGATAAGAATAAGGCAAAACGCGTAGGTATAATGGGTCTATCTGTGGTACTTTGCGCAACATTGACGGCAAGCACGGTTTTGATGAACTTTGAAGGGAAAACCATTGCAAAGACACCCGAAAACGAAAGTCTGCAATTTGAGGAAATAACCGATAAAGTCGACACGAGTTCTATTATGGAAAGTAATTTTAACTCGTCGGTACTTGAAGGCACCCTTAAAAACTATGAAACCAGAACGGTTGTCGTCTATCTGTCGGGTGACAATGTGCTTGAAGCTAAAAGCAGCGATTGGACTGTTGCACAATATATTTCTTCCGACGTCGGAATGAAGACGCTTAGAAGTATCGACAGAGAACAAAAAACCTTCCTCAACAAGCTTACTTCCAACGGTATAAGCTATAAGCTTAAAAATACTTTTAATACAATAGCAAACGCCGTTGCAATCGAAGTGGATACGTCTAACGTAAAGAGAATTAAAGAGTTAGGCGGAGTCGAAAGCGCGGTTATTGCTCAAACTTATCTGGCGCCTCAAACGGTAGAAAGCTCCTCTTACGACGCCCCCTCAAACGATGCAAACGTTTACAAGACCGGTATTTACGATTCTTCGGCATACAGCGATACGGAAAAATATCCTTGGGGTACTGGTGCAGGCACCGTAGTTGCCGTTATCGACTCCGGTTTTGACTATACTCACGACGCATTTCAAAGGCAACCTGAAGGCGAAATAAGAATGCCTAAAAGTTCCATAGAAAGCGTAGTTGAAAATACAAGGGCTTATGAAAGAATTATGGCTAACGGCGGTTCTTTGACCGTTGACGACGTATTTTTAAGCAATAAAGTTCCCTATGCATTCGATTATGCTGACAATGACGCAGACGTATATCCTTCATATTCGAATCACGGAACGCACGTTGCCGGAATTGTCGGCGGCTATGATGAAAACGGTTACGACGACAAGGACGGAAACCACATTAACGAGGCGTTTAAAGGAGTTGCTCCCGACGCTCAGCTCGTAATAATGAAGACGTTTACCGACGATTTGGAGGATTCTGCACTCGGCGGTTCAGAGAGCGTTGACATAATGGCTGCGCTCGAGGATTGCGTAACTTTAGGAGTTGACGTTATAAATATGAGCCTTGGTACTACTTCGGGCTTTACAACTACTGATGACGGAGACGACGAAGGCGAACACTTTAACGCTATATACGAAAGTATAAGAAAGGAAGGCATAAGCCTTATTGTTGCTGCAAGCAACGACTATAGTGCAGGTTTTGGCAGTATTTACGGTACAAACCTTGCATCTAATCCCGATTCCGGCACTGTAGGTTCACCTTCGACTTACTATGCATCTCTTTCGGTTGCAAGTATAAGCGGACAAAAATCCCCTTATATGCAAGCGAGCGACGGCACGCCCATTTTCTTTGAAAATGCAAGAAACGCCAACTCGGTTGAGTACGATTATATCGGCTCTTTACTTGACGAAAACCAAGAAGAACGTGAATTTGAGTATGTAGTTGCCGGTTCGGGTCGTATTAGCGACTATAATTCTATAAAAGATTTAGTTAAAGGTAGAATTGTACTTGTAAGGCGCGGTATCAATTCTTTTCAGGAAAAGGTTGAAATTGCCGCTCGAAGGGGCGCTATCGGTATAATCATCTATAACAACGTTTCAGGTAATATAAGAATGTCGCTTGGTGACGTTGCTGAAGTTGACCGTATTCCTGCCGTATCGATAAATATGACCGCAGGCAACGCGCTTGTAAATATTGCAAAACAGCAAGGCGGTGTAATAGGTAAAATCAAGGTAAGCAGGAATCTCAGCGCGGGTCCGTTTATGAGCGAGTTCTCGTCGTGGGGTTCAACGCCGGATCTTAAAATCAAGCCTGAAATTACGGCGCACGGCGGAGAAATCACGTCCACCGTTCCCGGCGGATATGCCGAGCAAAGCGGAACTTCGATGGCTTCTCCCAATATGGCTGGTCTTGCAGCGCTTGTAAGAAATTATGTAAGAACTCTTCCCATAGCTAAAGATTTTGAGCCGTCGCAGATAACTCAGCTCACAAATCAATTGATTTTGAGTACGGCTTCCACGGTTTACGACGACACAGGTCTTGCATATTCTCCCCGTAAACAGGGCTCCGGACTTGCAAACCTTAAAAATATTGTTGAAACAAACGCATATCTTTATACCGATGCCGAAAGCGACGGGGATATCTATTATGCGGCAAAAGACGGACGTCCGAAAATAGAACTTGGCGCGGATATAGATAAAAGCGGCGTATATAAATTCAGCTTTAAAGTAAGAAATATCAGCGAAAATAAGCTTACATTTACTCCGCAGGCATTGTTTATGACCGAAACATTGGACTCGCTCGGTCTTGCCGTTGCCGAAAAGGCATATATGTTGGATGATATTGCACCCGTATTTTCTGTCGGCGGTTCTCCCGTTGAAAAGGTAGAGGTAGGGGCAAACTCAAGCGTCATGGTATCGGTTGAGTTGAAGCTTAGCGACGAAGAGAAAGAATATATCGATAAAAGCTTTAAAAACGGTATGTTTGTCGAAGGCTTTATTAAGCTTATCTCTTCGGATAAAGAGGCACAGTGCGATTTAAGCTTACCTTTCCTTTCGTTCTACGGAGATTGGGAGTCGGCTCCTATGCTTGACTACACCGTATTCGAACTTGCCGACGCGGCTAAGGATACGTCCATACTTCCCGACGCCAAACCTCAGGAAACGGTTTGGCCGACTCAGGCATTCGCTTCTTACGGTAATGAAAAGTTTACTATTCCTATCGGTTCATATTGCTATACGCTTGATAGCAGTGAAGAGCCTATGTATGCGGAAATGGAACACTGTGCTATTTCAAGATTCAATGAAATTGTCAGCGAGGACGGAATAGGCAATTATTCTACATCTTATGAATTGAGATGTCTGTATGCAGGTCTTTTAAGAAATGCCCGTCAGGTAAATTACAAGCTCTATGATACAAGCAGCGGAGAATTAGTTACTCAGGGCGAGAGGTATAGGGTAAGTAAAGCCTATGCAAACGGCGGCAGCGCTTCTCCAGGATATATCAATTTGGAATTGTCTGCCGATGAAATGGGATTAGTTTCCAACGGTAAGTATCAAATGGACTTTGAATTTTTATTTGATAAGAATTCAAAGGTAACAGAAGAAAATACTTTCTCGTTTACCTTCTACGTTGACTATGAAGCGCCCGTATTGCAGGATGCTAGGCTGAGATATTACGACTATAACGAAAACAATGTAGATAAGCAGAAGATTTATCTTGATTTGGATATATACGATAACCATTATGCTCAAGCGGTAATGCTTTGCTATATAGACGAAATGGAAATGAAGCTTGCTACACCCAATGCGGTTCCCGTTAGGAATGCCGTCAAAAACGGAGTGAATACAGTTTCAATCGAAGTTACGGATATCTGGGACAAATATAAGGACAGTCTTGCTCTGCAAATCGACGACTATGCGCTCAATCATAGGACGTATCGTTTAGGTAATTTAAGCGGAAGCAGTATTCCTTTAGGCACAGAAGCAGAGCTTAACAAAAATGTTTTGCCGGATACTTTCGAGCTTGCCGAGGGAGAAGAAAATATAACCCTCAATATCAATCAAATGCACAAGGTTTCTCTCGTTTATGACGGCAATGCAAATACTTCCAACTTTGAATGGAAATCCCCTTCGTCGTCAGTTCTCGTTAAAAACGGAGAAATTGTCGGTGCAAGAGCCACAAAACGTCCTATTCCCGTAACTGTAACAAATAGAAAGGGTGTTGCAAAAACTATCAATGTAACCGTTACTGATACAGTTGACAGAATATATGATTCATCGATATCTTTCGGTGTTATTCAGGATTATTACGAATCGCTTGTTCAAGCAAGCGGCACGGTTGCCGTAAGGGCAGGTAAAGACTTTACGTTGGATTTGGTAAAGGAGCCTTGGTATCTTCCCGACAGCAGCATTACTTCGATATCGTGGAGGTCTGACGACCCGTCGGTTGCGGAAGTTGATGAAAACGGTAACGTTCATACCAAAAAGAAGGGTATTGCTACAATTACCGCTACTGTCGAAGCAAACGGCATAACTTCATATCCGTCTGTTACGCTTTCCGTTCGCGACGAATACGATATGAACGGTGTAACTTTGAGGCATTATTACGGAGAAGGTGAAGTTATAGACGGACAACCGGGCGTTGTTATAGTTCCCACCCATAAAAATATAATGGTAATCGATGACGATGCATTCAAAGATAATACCAAGATTACCAAAATAATATTGCCAAAGACTGTTACGCAGATAGGCAGAAATGCGTTCAAGGGCTGTACTTCGCTTAAAGAGGTATATTTTATAAGTGATGAAGACGCGGACTATACCGCCGACGGCTTTGTTGCGGACGCTGACTTAACGTTAATCAATAGAAACGCATTTGAGGGATGTACTTCGCTCGAATATTTCGATATGCGCAACCTCAAAGTAATTACGGTTGCCAAAGCGGCTTTTAAAGATTGCGTAAACCTCAAAAAAATAGAAAAGCCCACCGCGATAGGCACAGCTGCCAACTATGCGTTTATGGGCTGTGAAAAATTGGAAGTAATGGATATTTCCGGTCTTCACGTTGCCGGAGAATACGTATTTGCGGGCTGTTCTTCGCTTAAATCAATAACCACCGAAAAATACACTCAGATAGGTCGCGGAATGTTCTCCGATTTGAATTATAATTATCAGAGATACGACTACACAACAGGCGAGTGGAAACCCGAAGAGCGCTATTATCCGGCTTGTAACAATCTTACACAGGTAACGATAAGAACGTCAATAGTGGGAGAGGGCGCATTTGCAAATTGTGAAAACCTTCAAAGCGTAACTTTTGAGGATAAAACGAACACTCTTGAAGTGAGAATCGGAGAAAGGGCGTTTGATGACTGTGTCAGACTTTCAAGTGTCGATTTCGGCAACGGTATCATAAAGATTATAGGCGCATATGCGTTCCGTAACACTGCTTTAACCACTATTACCATACCTAATGGTGTTGAAAATATAGGTGTTGGAGCATTTGACGGCACGGAAATAGTCACGTACAACGGCGCGAACAACGGCTACACAGTTGCGGACGGAGCTATAATATCCGGTAATACGCTTATATCTTATCTTGGAAATGCTACATCTTATACAATTCCGGAAAATGTAACCATAATCGCTCCCAATGCTTTTGCAAAGTGTAAACTTACAAGTCTTACGCTGCCTGCAACCATTACGCAGATAGGTGAAGGCGCTTTCAGAGATAGTGAGCTTGCGGAAATAAATATTCTTTGCAATCTTTCTGAAATTCCGGCATACGCATTTTACAATACTCAAATCACTTCCTTGACGTTGCCTTCATCGGTAACGGAAGTGAGAGACTATGCGTTTGCAAATACTCCTATAACTTCTTTCTCGTTTAATCCTTCATACGGTGCAACTTTTGGAAGTTATGTTTTTTCGGGCTGTAAACAGCTTGGTACAATATCTCTTAATGATAATATAAGCGTAATGGGAGATAGAACTTTTTCAGATTGTATTTCGCTTACGTCGGCAAATTTACCTTCCGTAAGCAATCTTGGAGAATATACGTTCTGGAATACTCCTGTACTTGCTACCGTTACTTTCGGCGCAAATGCTTCGACAATCGGCAATTACACCTTTGCGGCATACAGACCTTACGGCTTATCTGTACCTGCAACGCGTACTGCATTGACCTCCGTAACTTTGGGTAAAGCAATTACTCAAATCGGAGACGGCGCATTTTTCAACTGTGTAAACATTACTTCGGTTGATTTGACAAACTGCGATAAAATAGGCATTGAAGCTTTTTCGGGCTGTATTAAACTTGCAACCGCTAATAAGCTTTCCGATGTAAAAGAGATTGGCGCATACGCTTTCTATAATTGTAACGCGTTGAACGAACTCAATCTTGCAGAAGCAACATTAATAGGAGATTATGCTTTTGCAATAAACAGCGGTAGAGCAAGCTACTCCTCGCTCAATATTCCAAAAGTTCAGAAGCTCGGCAATATGTCGTTCTTTGGGGGCGGCGCAACTACGGTTGAAATCCCCTCAACTCTTTTGAGTATAGGCTATGGTGCATTTGCTGCATCCGATAACCTTACAGCATTTACAATGGCCGAGGGCGGAAACGACGTTTATTTTGTACATGACGGCGTTTTGTACAGAAATATTGAAAACTTATTGACAGGCAACGATACCTACGGGCTTGTCGCATATCCTTCAGCTAAGCCTGCGCAAAGCTATGCCGTTTTAGATAACACTTCGCGTATCGAAGCGTTTGCTTTCAGCGGTATGCTCGGTAAGTTAAAGAGGGTAGATATGCCCTATACGCTTAAAGCTGTCGGCGCTTACGCATTCTTTGACAGTGGTATTATCGAATATGCTTTTGAAAGTGCTCAGGCACCTATGCTTGAAACTTTCCATGACGAGTATATCGATGAATTGCTTGACCAGGCCGCACAGAGCTTCAGGGGCTTCTATTACGCTAACTTTGAACAGTAT
The DNA here is from genome assembly GCA_910587625.1 of uncultured Christensenellaceae bacterium. GTDB lineage: Bacteria > Bacillota > Clostridia > Christensenellales > Borkfalkiaceae > Coproplasma. Next base: position 23,285 of record CAJUMW010000014.1, on the reverse strand, counting down.
CTTTTGTTCTATTCAGAGCTTGTTTCCGAATCAAATCGTCCTGCGGCTTTGAGCATATACCGTCCCGAAAACGGCAAGGGATATGACAATTACGTTTACTCGACTTACTTTAAAAACGTCAATATTACGGATATCGTTATGGACGACATAACCCGTGAGTTTGTAGACGCAGTCGACAGTTTCCCTTCCGCGGCGGAAATTTCCAATTGGAATACACAAAATCAAGATAAAAAATATGTAGAAGACCTTTCAAAGCTTGTCATTTCCGCGCATCTTATGTATAATGGTATTATAAAGGATGAAGCGCAGTTAAATCTTGTCGGAAACGACAGGGTGGAAAAATTCCTTGCGGTTGAAACGGCGCTGCGTACAGTTAAACCCATATTTGGAATTGTGGTAAAAGTCAACAGATTATATCCTGTTGTGGGCTCGTACAAATCCGAATACTTTGTGGGCGATACATTCGATCCTACCGGGCTTGTAATTATAGTGGAATATGACGATTATTCTACAGAACAGGCCGATATGAGCAAAATGACGCTGAAATCTCCTACGGGACCGCTTGGAAAGTATGATAACGAAGTTTCATATGAAGGCTACGGAAAAATAGTTTATATCGGTATAACAGTAACGCAGAAAGAAACAAAGCCGGGGGATGAAGGTAAAAACCCCGAATCCGGCTGCGGCGGTTGCGGTAGTGCGGCTTCGGCAGGTATAAGCTTGGGTATAATGGCTATGGGAATAGTTGCAGTTATGCTTATCCGTAGAAAAAACAGAGGTCAAAATGATTAAAAGGTACAAAGTCTTAATAATTTCGATGCTCATTGTAATAGCATCGGTTTGTATGATTACCGCCGGTTGCAAGTTTTCGCTTTCGCTTGATGATGTTCTGGCAAAGTATGAACTTAATACACAGGTAACGTACTTTCTCAATAAGGGACAGTTTGAGGATAAGTCCCAGAAAAAGGAAATGTACTATAAAGCAGGAGCTAAGCCTTTCAATATAGGCGTCGACTCTCTGTTGAGCGGTGACGCTTCGGTGGGAATTATGCACGGCTACGAGTTTACCGGTTGGTACGTTGCTCAGCTTGGACCCAACGGCAGACCGTTATATGCCGACGGAACGGAGTACGACGGTACCAACTATGATGCCGAGCGTGGCGGCATTCTATTTTCCAACGAATTGTTTGATTTCAGCAAACCATTGGAAAAAGACGACCATTATTATGTCTGCGCCGCTTGGAGCGAGTTGTTAAGACTTAGAATAAAACTTGTTTGCGAAGATTTCGAAAGCATGACGGTGGGAGAAACCACCTATAAGACTGGAGATGAAGTTGCTTCTTTCGTGCTTGCGAGCGATCAACCCGAACCCAACAAAAATTATCTCGTACCAGGATTGGATATAAACGAATATACGGCTGTCGAGTTTTATACCGATATTGAGTGTAAAAACAGATTTACCGATTGGCCCGTAAAATCACGGTTCGAGGGAGAGGACGAAATACTTTATGTAAAGTATATTAAAGGTTATTGGAATATTATTTCCGATGCCGACGGCGTAGGTACGCTGTTCTCATCGTCAGGCGCTTCGGCAAACCATTACTTCATTAGCGACGTTGATTGTTCCGAGCTTGGCGTAGTTGCTAAGTTCAACCGTTTCTCTGGCGTTATACGCGGTAACGGATATAAAGTAAGCAACTTAAACGTTGTTGCAACGGGCGGATACTTGGCAAACGGAGCAAAAGCTTCGATATTCGGTGACATTCAGGCGCGAGCCGTAATGACGGATATAACGTTTGAAAATATCAAAGTCAAGTTTGACGTGCGTGACAACGCCGACCCGTATATTTACTTTGTTGCTTCGTCAATAGCAGACGGCGCCACTATCGAAAATGTAGTGATAGGCGGCGAGCTTGCAATCAATCTCAACGACGGCAGTCGAGTGACAAGTACTACCCAAACGCACTGGCTGTACGGACATGTTGTAAACGACAGGGATTACACGGGCGGAATAACAATTGTCGACGGCACAAGCTGTGTGATAACCTCGCTCGACGGAACTACTCAAACATTTATCTATAATAAAAATTCGGAGGATGATAATTAATGAAAAAAACTCTGCAAAAACTCATACTTGGTGCAACTTGCCTTGCAATGCTTTTGCCTTTGGCTGCATGTGACGATGGTAATAAGCCTAAAGATTACACATATGATCCCGAATCGCGCCCCGTTGCGCTTGCTTTGGGTGCAGTTGAAGAGAATTTTAACCCGTTTTTCTATACTTCTCAGAACGACGGCGAAGTAATTTCGCTTACACAAATTTCGCTTATTACCGCAGACGAGGAAGCTCAGCTTACCTGCGGTCAAAATGAAGCTACTGTTGCTCATGCGTACAGAGAAACTACAACTTCCGCCGGTGATACAGTTTACGAGTATGTAATTAAAAACGGAATTAAATTCAGCGACGGCGTTGACCTTACAATAAAGGACGTGCTTTTCAACCTTTATGTCTATCTTGATCCTCAGTATTCGGGTTCTTCGACAATTTACTCGACGAAAATTAAGGGGCTTATGGCTTACAGGTCGCAGCAGCCCAATATGAGCGACAATGCAAGTGACGACGCGTGGCAAAAACAGTTTGTCGGAGAAGTAAATAAAAGAATAAACAATCTTATTCAGTTCGATACTCCCAATTCGGGTGTAGTTGCAACTCCTGAAATAGAAGCCGACGTTAAGACTACTGCTGCCGAGTTCAAAAAAGAACTTGCAAGCGATTGGGTTTCCTTCGAAGGTACTGTTAAATCTTATCAGGATGAATATCTTTTTACCGAGGATTGGGAGCCTTTCCTTTTATCCGAAGGTATAATCAACTATCAGTACGAGTTTATTGAGGAAACCAACTCGTCGAGAAGAAAAACAACCGAGGGCTATGACAGTAACGGCAAGCCTTTGGGTAAATTCCTTACAACTATGGACGAAGGCTCTGACGAGCAAGCTCCCGATAAAGGCTTAAGAACTTATATGGCAAACGCGCTTGAAGGACTTGAAGGTGATGCAAGAGCGGAAAAAATGCGTGAAACTGCTATTGATCTTGTCTACGATGACTTTTTTGAGGAGATTAACGGCTCGGTATCTGTTGCTTCTACGGGAAAATTGAGAACAGTTATTCAGCAACGTGCTACCGGTAGCAATTTGAGAACAACGTTCCTCAACGAAGCTATGAGCGACTACTTTGCCGATAAAACTCAGGACGGAGGACTTGCGGTAGACAGTATTGAAGGTATCACGACATATAAGACTACAAAGAGTGATTTCGGTCGCATAGATAAGGGCTCCGAACTCAATGAAAATGAGACTTATGACGTTTTGAAAATCGAGATTAAGGGAGAAGACCCCGCTGCAAAGTGGCAGTTCGGCTTTACCGTTGCGCCCATGCATATTTATTCCGGTTCAATCGACGGCGTTGATTACGTTAAGCGTGCAAATGAAACCGCTCCCGATAACAACAAGGTTTCAAACAGATTCGGCGTTCCCTTTATGAACAAAGATTTCTTCGATAAGGTTTTAAATGCAGCGGAAAAGACAAGGTACCCCGTCGGCGCAGGTGTGTACAAAGTTAAAGAAGGCAACGACAGAATTTATCTCAGTAACGTTGCCGCATACGAGCGCAATACCTATTTCGAAACGGTCGGAAGCGAACTTTCCAACGCTAAAATAAAGTACCTAAACTATCAAAAAACCAACGACGATATGCTTGTCGACACCCTTAAATCAAAGGGCCTTGACTACGGTACGCCTCAGTGTACGCCCGATAATATTAAGCAGCTTGACGGTTCGGGATTGAATCAAATCCGTTATGACGCAAACGGCTTCGGTTATATCGGTATTAACCCCAAATATGTACCCAACATCTTGGTAAGGCGTGCAATTATGAAAGCGATGAACGTATCTTCAATAGTCAGCAACTATTATACTGCCGACTATGCAGAAGTTATTCGCAGACCTATTTCTACTACAAGCTGGGTATATACTATGAGTTCTGACCAGGAAAAAGCTATCTATTTCTCGGAGTATCCAAATATCAAGTATTCTTCGGGCAATACTGACGAGATAATTCAATTGGTAACGGACGCAGGTTATACGCAATATACAACAATTAACGGTAGGCAAGTCCGCACCGACGAAGACGGAGATACTGT
>CAJUMW010000014.1:13405-19005 GCA_910587625.1 uncultured Christensenellaceae bacterium | reverse complement strand
AGATTAAATGAAATCGGCTTTGATATTACGGTACAGACCAATATTCAGGCACTCTCGCTTCTGTCGCAGGGTAGGCTTGCTATCTGGGCGGCTGCTTGGACTTCAGGTATCGACCCCGATATGTACCAGGTCTATCATAAGGACAGTAAGGCAACCAGCGTTAAAAACTGGGGTTATGACGTAATTATTCCTTCAAGTGAAACTGAGTATATTGAAGAAAAGAAGATTATAAATGATTTAGCTAAACTTATTGAAGACGGCAGAAGGACCAATAACCAATCTTCGCGTGTATCTATTTATCGTGAAGCGCTCAATAAGGTTATGGAGCTTGCGGTTGAACTTCCCACATATCAAAGAAAGGATTTGTGCGTTTTCAATAGTCAAGTAATTGACGGAAACTCTCTCAATAGGGACGCTAATGCGAACGCCGGCGTTCTTAACAGAATTTGGGAACTTGATTACAATTAATAAATAATTCGGAGCAACTTATACACAATGTTTAAATACGTAGTAAAAAGGCTATTGCTTGCGCTGTTTATTCTTGTCGGCGTTTCCCTTATTCTGTATATAATTATCAGAATAATGCCCGTCAACGTCATTGCAGACAGATATTATGCAACGCACCAACAGAGCCCGGCAAGTGAGGAAGAGCTTAACGCTATTCTTGCCAGTTATAACTTACTTGACAACTCATTCGGCGGCATCTGTTACGGTTGGTGGCATTGGATAACAAGCTTTTTAAGCGGCAATTTCGGCAACAGTCTTATAAATAACGAGCCTATTCAGGATATTATTTTCCGTAATATGGGGGTTTCCTTTGCGGTATCTTTTGTATCGCTTTTGCTTGAACTTATTATAGCAATTCCCCTCGGAATAAAGTGCGCGTGCAATCAATACGGTAAACTCGACTATACCGTCACTGTTTTGACTATGATCGGTATATCGTTTCCGTCGTTCTTCTTTGCAAGCATAATAATAAAAATATTTGCTGTCGATTTGGGTTGGTTTGAAACTCAAGGTCTGACAACTGCAACAAGTTCGGCAACAGGTTTTGCACTGTTTATCGATATGGCTTGGCATATGGTCTTGCCCGTGTTTGTTTTAACAATTCTCTCCATAGGTTCTATGATGAGATATACTAGAACAAATACGCTTGAAGTACTCAATGCCGACTATATCCGCACTGCAAGGGCAAAGGGGCTTTCCGAAAATACGGTTGTATATAAACACGTTTTCAGAAATACGCTCATTCCGCTCGTTACTACGCTTGCCGGTATTTTGCCGGGGCTTTTCGGCGGTTCGATGATTGTCGAGCAAATGTTTTCATTGCCAGGCATCGGTAATACGGCGTATGAACTTACAAGAAAGGGAGATATTCCGTTCATAATGGGTTACGATATGTTTATAGCTGTGCTTACGGTTATAGGGATACTTTTGACCGATATAATGTACGCGGTTGTCGACCCTCGAGTTAAGTTGGGTAAGTAGGAGGATACAATGGAAGAAGAAAATAAAAAACCCTCCGTACCCGAAACCGAGGAAAATATACACAACGTTGCTCCCGAAGAAGTTAAATTCAATGATTTAAACGGTGAAAGTCTGAGCGACAGGGTTAAAACTCTGTCGCCCGGAATGACCGTGCTTAAACGTTTTTTCCGTTCAAAGCTTTCGGTTGTAGGGCTTGTCATTATCATTTTGCTGTTTTTGATTTCCTTTATCGGTCCGCTTTTCTCTCCTTGGGGAGAAATGGAAGTCGACTATAAGGAAAAAACAATAGTCAACTATGAAGAAACGCGCTATGAACAGGACGGAGAAATTCACGAAGGCTATGAAATTTCTGTAGACACAAACAACCTTAACAGTCGTGCGGAAATAAGCTGGGAGCATTGGCTCGGCACCGACGAACACGGCTATGATTTGTTTACCAGGCTTATGTACGGCGGAAGAGTTTCGCTTACTATCGGCTTTTTGGTAGTATTGGTTTCGACGTTGATCGGCGTTGTCTTGGGCGGACTTGCCGGTTATTTCGGCGGAATAGCGGATACAATTATAATGCGTATAACCGATATTCTTTACTGTATTCCGCAGTTGCCCATTATGCTTATATTCTCGGCTATATTCGACAGCCTTGCCGAAGCCGTACCTATTTTCAATACAATTTGGCGATTGTATATAATGATGGGTATTTTGACGCTTATAAGTTGGGCCGGTGTTGCAAGGCTCGTTCGCGGACAGATTTTGTCGCTTAGGGAGCAAGAGTTTATGCTTGCGGCTAAGTGTTCGGGATTGTCGGTAAAGCGTAAAATATTCAAGCATCTTATTCCCAACGTTATGCCGCAGCTTATCGTTTCTATGACTTTGGGCTTGGGTAGTATAATCCTTACCGAAGCAACTTTGGGCTTCCTCGGTATCGGTGCACCTTTGGGAACGGCAACTTGGGGCGCTATGATAAACACGGCTTCCAAGAGCGTTTATCTCAACTACTATCCCAATTTCTGGGTACCCCCCGGCATTTGTATTACACTTGCAATTTTGGCGTTTAACTTTGTGGGCGACGGTCTTAGGGACGCGTTTGACCCTAAAATGAAGAGGTAACTATGTCCGAAGAGAAAAACGAGAAAAAATCACACTATATTTCGGGCGCAGAGTCACGCCGTATTGCCAAGGAAAACGCAAAGGCAACGAAATATTATGAAAAGCGTAAAAAAAGGAAAGTAAAAGAGGAAGAATTCATTACCGAAATGAAGGATCCCAATAATATAATCGAGTTTGACGACTTGCATACTTTCTTTTTTACCGACGCCGGCGTTGTAAAGGCGGTAAACGGCGTTACCTTTTCAATTCCCGAGGGGTCGACTGTCGGCGTTGTGGGAGAGTCGGGTTGCGGCAAGTCCGTAACTTCGCTTTCCACTATGCAGCTTGTACAAGGACCTACGGGTCAGATTGTCGAAGGCGCAATTCGCTTTAAATCCAATTCGTTTGTAAAAGACGAAAAAGGGCGCAAAATTCCCGTTTATGAAACTCAAATCAATGAAAACGGGGAAGAAGTGCCCGTTCTTGACAAAAAAGGTAAGCCCGTAATAAAAAAAGACGTTTTGGGCGGCAATATGTATAAGCGTGAAGAGCGCGTTGTGGATATAGCTAAAATGCCTTTAGAGGCAATGCGCAGTATCCGCGGCAGAGAAATTGCTATGATTTTCCAAGAGCCTATGACGTCGCTCAATCCTGTATTTACAATCGGTAATCAGCTTGACGAAGTTGCATTTTTGCATATCGAGGGTATTTCCAAGCAAAAAGCAAAGGAAAGAAGCCTTGAAATGCTCAATTTAGTCGGTATGGCCGACCCTGAAAGCATATATAAAAAATTCCCTCACGAGTTGTCGGGTGGTATGCGTCAAAGGGTTATGATTGCAATGGCATTGCTTTGCAACCCACGTTTAATTATTGCAGACGAACCTACAACTGCGCTTGACGTTACAATTCAGGCGCAAATTCTCGACCTTTTGAGAAATATTAAGCACAAAATCAAGGGTAGCATTATGCTTATTACCCACGACTTGGGCGTTGTAGCCGAAATGGCTGATTTTGTCGTTGTTATGTACGCAGGAAAAATTATAGAAATGGGCACTGCTGAGGATATTTTCGACCGTCCTATGCACCCCTATACAATAGGACTTCAAAAAAGCAAGCCCACCGTCGATAGCGACGTTGACTCGCTCTATTGCATACCCGGTTTTGTTCCTAATCCAGTAGATATGCCCAACTATTGTTATTTCCGCGACAGATGCGACAAATGTATTGAGAAATGTAAGGGCGACTATCCCGAGCTTGTAAAAGTAACCGATACGCACAGTGTTTCGTGTTATTTATACAAAGCTATGAATTCGACCGAAAAGGAGGACGAAGCTAATGGCTGAAGATCAAACGACGAACGTTGTTATCAGCGACCCCGAACCGCCTTTGCTCGAAGTCAGGGATTTAAAACAATATTTTGTAGTTGATAAAAATCTTTTAGGCAAGCCCACTAAATTTTTAAAGGCTGTTGACGGCGTTTCCTTTAAAGTTGAAAAAGGCAAAACGTTGGGTATAGTCGGAGAGTCGGGTTGCGGAAAAACCACTATGGGCAGAACAATTCTTCGTCTGTATGATGTTACGGGCGGCGAGATTTTGTTCAAGGGTAGAGAAGTTTCAAAGATAAGCAACAGAGAATTTAACAAGCTGCGTCCTAATATGCAAATGATATTTCAGGACCCATATGCAAGCTTGTCTCCGCGTCTTTCGGTTGGAGAGATAATCGGCGAAGCTGTTCGCGAGCATAAAATTGTGCCCAAAGAGGAGTATCATGACTATATTTTAAGCGTAATGAAGATGTGCGGACTTCAACCTCATTATTTCGAGAGATATCCTCACGAGTTTTCTGGCGGACAAAGACAGCGTATATGTATTGCGCGTGCGCTTGCTTTGAAGCCTGACCTTGTAATCTGCGATGAGCCTGTTTCCGCACTTGACGTTTCTATTCAGGCACAGATTATAAATATGCTTAAAGAATTGCAGCAGTCATTGCAGTTGACTTATATCTTTATATCCCACGATTTATCGGTTGTAAAGCATATATCCGACGAAGTCGGCGTCATGTATCTCGGTAGCCTTGTTGAGTATGGTTCTAAGAACGCAATATTCTCAAACACGTTACACCCTTATACAAAAGCGCTTTTCTCGGCTGTTCCCGTACCCAACCCTCACGTTAAAATGAATAGAATTTTACTGCAAGGAGATATTCCTTCACCCGTCAATCCTCCAAAGGGTTGTAAGTTCCACACCCGTTGCGAGCATTGTATGGACATTTGTTCGGTTGTGCGCCCCAAATATAAGGAAGTAGAGCCCGGTCACTTTTGTGCGTGCCATCTTTATAACACTCCCGAAGAGAACGAGCAGTGCAAAATCGATATGCAAAAGACTTTGGAGCTTGAAAGGATTACAGCGCTTGCAAAGAGCTATATGAAGATTGGCGGTGCAAAAAAGGCAAAGGAAGCTCAAGCAAAAGAACAGAACGAAAAGGAGAGCAATGGCGAAGAAAAAGCCGAATGACGACCTTGACACAACCACAACTTTTGCCGATATGAATATCGACGGATTTAAGTGGTACGACCCGTCTTTAAAAAAACGCGGGCGTCGCAAGGAAAAAATGAATGTCAGCAGAAAAGAATATTGGGCAATGGTAAGGGGCGCGTTTCTTGCAATCGGTCCTTACATTCTCGGTGCGATATTGGTTTTCGGACTTTTGGTTTTGTTTACCTATTTATGGTTAGGTTAAATTAAAAAGCGTTTGATTTGTGTAATACCAAATCAAACGCTTTTTAATTTAAATTGACTTAGATGATGAGGGTATCGTTTCAACATTAATCAAATTTGAATTTCCGCTTTTGCCGTTCGGTGTGCCGCCCGTCAAAACTATTGTGTCTCCCTTATTGACAATACCTGAATTTATAGCTGCGCGCTTTGCATAGTGGAAGAGTACGTCAACCGAGTAAAATTCTTCGCTCATAATTGGAATAACGCCCCAACTCAACGCAAGCTTTCTGTAGGCTCTCTCATCGGTA
>CAJUMW010000014.1:0-13289 GCA_910587625.1 uncultured Christensenellaceae bacterium | reverse complement strand
GAGTGTGCCAACGCCTCGGAAAGATTTGAAATATTATAATCCTTATCCTTTATATATTGAATATAAGAGGTATTTGCTTCGGCTTGCGCTGCAATTCTCGACATAGCCATTACAGCTTCTACGGGGTACGCTCCGGCAGCAGTTTCTCCCGACAACATAATTGCCGACGAGCCGTCGTAAACGGCGTTTGCCACGTCAGAGATTTCCGCACGCGTGGGACGGGGCTGTTTTATCATTGATTCAAGCATTTCAGTTGCCGTAATACTGCGTTTACCGCATATACGACAGGCTTTTATTATTGATTTTTGAATTGCGGGAAGCTCCTCAAAGGGTACTTCTACGCCGAGGTCTCCGCGCGCAACCATAATTCCGTCGCAAACCTTTAAAATCGAGTCGAGGTTATTTACGCCTGCGCGGCTTTCGATTTTAGCGATAATTTCAATTTCCCCTTCGGGGGAACCGCATTCTTTAAGGTAATTTCTTATATCTATTACATCTTGCGCTTTGGATACAAACGAAGCTGCGATAAAGTCAACGCCTTGTTCAACACCAAACTTCAAGTCCGCTTTATCCTGCTCGGAAAGATAGTCGAGTTTGAGTTCCTTATCGGGGAAAAACATACTTTTTCTGTTTGAAAGTTCTCCGCCGACAATTGTTTTGCAAACGACGTCTGTTTTTTCAACCTTTACAACCTCAAACACCATAAGTCCGTTATTTAACAATATCTTGTCGCCGGGATGCATCTGCTTACATATACCTTTGAATGAAACAGCTACGCGCGTCTTATCGCCGACAATCTCCTCGGTAGTAAATGTAAATATATCACCTTCATTCAGCTTAATTTTACCGTCCTTAAACGTCTTTATTCTAAGTTCCGGCCCCTTTGTATCGAGCATTATGGGTAAAGGAACTTTCTTTTCGTCCCTGACTTTTTTAATCACGGCAATTTTTTTTGCGTGCTCATCGTGCGTACCGTGTGAAAAATTTAGCCTGGCTACGTTCATACCGGCGTCAACAAGGCTTGAAATAATTTCTTCGGTTTCGCTGGCAGGACCAAGGGTGCAAATTATTTTTGTTTTTTTCATAAAATTTTACCTCGCAAATTATCATTAATATTGTAAAATAAAATTAATTAAAAAGCAAATATAAATGTAAAATTAGTTGCTTTATTTTAAATAAAAATGTTAAAATATTTATGATTTGAGTTAATTATACGGTCGCGGGCTATGAAAGTAGCGTGAGGAAAGTCCGAGCATCAAAGGGCAAGGGTGCCTGTTAACGGCAGGAGAAGGCGACTTCAAGGAAAGTGAACAGAAATATACCGCAGCTTATGCTGTAAGGTTGGAATGGCGAGGTAAGAGCTCACCGTCTATTTGGTAACAAGTAGAGCCAATTAAACCCCACCCGATGCAAGATTGGGCTATCGGCTTGCTTAAATGCAAAGGCTGCCCGTCTGCCGACAGCCGTAAATATCGCTTGAGCTTGCAGGCGACTGCAAGATTAGATAGATGACCGTACACGACAGAACTCGGCTTACAGATTAATCTCAAATTATATGTCCCTTTCGGCGTAAATCCGCCGAAAGGGACTTTTTTAATTTAATATCCTCTTGACAAAATACTTCTGCTGTGATAAAATAACGTTAATTATTAATAACAATTGTTATTGTTGGGGGTGTAAGATTTTGCCTGCTAAAAAGGTTATTCATAAGCAAACCATTCTAAATGAGGCGTTTGCGCTTGTACAGGAAAATGGCATAGACGCTTTGAATATGCGTAGTTTGGCAAAGAGGTGCAAATGTTCTACTCAGCCGATATATCTATCGTATAAGGGTTTAGACGAGCTTAAAAAAGATATTTTTCAAAAGCTAATAGAAAGGTTTGACAAGTGTATAGAAGATGAAATAGCTTTAAAAAAGTATCCTGAATATAAAGCTGTGGGAATGGGCTATATACGTTTTGCCAAAGAGGAAAAAGAACTTTTTAAATTACTGATGTTCAATAACCTGCCGAGTGAAGATTTGGATTGGCAGAAATTAAGCTTTAAAGCTTCAATTCAAATGATAATAAAAAATTACGGCTATAACGCAGATAAGGCGCAAAGATTGCATGCGGAACTGTGGGTTTTTGTTCACGGAATAGCGTGTATGTATGCAAATAATTTAATCGATTGGGATATCGAGTTGGTCAGTCAAATGGTATCGGACGCGTATTTCGGTTTGTCTATGCGGTTATAAGGAGTGTTTATGATTATAGAAATAGAAAATTTAAAAAAATCGTTTAAAGACATTAAGGCTGTAGACGACATTTCTTTTGTTGTAAAAGAGGGGGAACTGTTTGCTTTTCTCGGGGTAAACGGCGCCGGTAAGTCAACGACTATAAATATTATTAGCGGAATTTTGAAAAAGGACGGCGGTACAGTTAAAATATGCGGTTACGATATAGACAGTCAGCCCGATAAAATTAAAAATATACTCGGTATAGTTTTTCAAAACTCCGTGCTCGATAAAAAAATGACTGTGTTGGATAACTTAAAATCGCGTGCGGCAATGTATGGTATTTTCGGAACAAAATTTAGAACAAGACTTGACGAAATATGCGAGCTGCTTGATTTGAATGAAATTTTAAAACGCCCTGTCGGAAAACTTTCCGGCGGACAGAAAAGGCGTGTGGATATTGCTCGCGCATTGTTTCACAATCCCAAGCTTTTGATTTTGGACGAACCGACTACGGGACTTGACCCTAAGACAAGAATTACCGTATGGAATATTATTGATAAGTTAAGAAAAGAACAGGGGTTGACTGTATTTCTTACAACGCATTATATGGAAGAAGCGGCGGAAGCCGATTATGTTGTCGTGCTCGACAGCGGCAAAAAAGCGGCGGAAGGCACTCCGCACGACCTGAAAACCAAATATGCAAACGATTTTATAAGACTGTACGGTGTTACGAGTGAAATGCAAAGTATATTGGATAAGCTGCAACAAGAAAATAAAATTATTTACTTTCAAACAAAGCGTGACTATTTGGAGATTGAACTTAAAAGTACTTCGGCTGTAACAGATATAATATGCGCTTATCCTCATATCTTTAAAGACTATGAGGTTTTAAAGGGCAATATGGATAACGTATTTTTAAAAGTGACGGGCAAGGACATAAACGAGGTTTAATATGGGAGAATGTAGAAAATTAGTTTCACTAATAAAAAGAAACACCAAATATTATTTTAAAGACACTTTTATGTTCTGTATGTCATTGATAACGCCCGTAATATTGTTTGTTTTATTTGTGACTTTTTTAAGAAATGTTTATATAGATAGCTTTAATCAGGTATTTGAGAAAAACAATTTAACCATAGACGGAAGTATTATAAACGGTTGCGCCGGTGCCTGGCTTATGTCGTCTATACTCAGTGTAAGTGCGGTTACCGTTGCATTTTGTTCGAATGTCGTAATGATAAACGATAAAATAGAGGGCAATATAAACGATTTTACGGTTTCTCCCGTTAAAGGCCCAACGCTGTCGATATCTTACTTTGTTTCAAACTTTTTTGTTACTTTCATTGTTTTGCTGGTCGTAATGGCAATAGGTCACATATATCTTGCCTGTGTGGGGTGGTATATATCCGTTTCAGACGCATTTTTAATTATTGTGGATATGGTGTGCGGAATATTGTTTGGAACTTTACTTGCGGCGGTAGTTGAAAGTTTTATTTCGACTCAGGGTGGACTTTCAGCCGTTTCAACCTTGGTTTCATCAATGTACGGCTTTATATGCGGTGCATATATGCCTATTTCATCTTTTTCCGAGGGGCTTCGGAATACTCTTTCGTTATTACCCGGAACTTATGGCGTAGGCATAATGCGTCATCATTATATTAACGGCTATATGCAGGCGTTTGCAGATGAAATGCGTATGCAAACTGTTGACGAGGTAACAATTTCGAATGTTATTAACGGAATGAGCGACAGTTTTGATGCAAATCTATACTTTTTCGGCAATGAAGTGCCGCTTGGCGCCATGTATGGTATCTTGCTGGGAACCTGCGCATTGCTTGCGGTTGCATTTGTAGGAATAGTAATAATTAAAAATACAAAGAAATAGGAGCTTTTTATGAAAAAATATGTATTTGTTAGTTTAAAGCTTAAAAACAGTCCTCCGGGAAGTGCGTTTCTTGAAGGGCACAGAGAGCTAATAAACGAATATGCGAAAAAAGGATTTGAATATAAAGGCTATGTGCCAACACACCAAGGCGCAAGCGGAAAGACGGTAGAAATAGATTTGATTTTTGAACGCGAAGAGTAGTATTTTATTGCAAAAATACTTAATTTGTGCTATAATTTAACCAAAGTAACTTTTAGAGGTTAATATGGAATTAAATAGATTGCAAAAATATGCCGAACTTATTATTAAGTGTGGACTCAATGTGCAAAAGGGGCAAGAGGTTATTATACGTTGCGGACTTGACCAACCCGATTTTGTGGCTATGTGCGTTGAAGAGTGTTATAAAAGCGGCGCAGAGCGTGTGAAAGTCGAGTGGTCGTATATGCCTGTAACTAAGCTCAATTACAATTACAGAAGCCTTGAAACACTTTCTGAATTTACCGAAATTGAAAAAGCGGAGTGGGAGAGAAAGGTTGAAAAGCTCACTTGTCTTTTGTGGCTTGATTCAGACGACCCCGACGGACTCAACGGTACAGACAGCGACAAAATCGCAAAGGCAAATCAAGCGAGATATCCTTTTATTAAGCCATACCGCGATAAACTTGATGAAAGATATCAATGGTGCATTGCTGCCGTTCCGGGTAAAGAGTGGGCAAAGAAAATTTACCCCGACATCAGCGAAGAGGATGCGGTTGAAGAGCTTTGGGAGAAAATATTATATTGTTCTCGCGTAGATTCCGACCCTATTAAAGCGTGGGAGGAACATAACAAAAATCTTGCAAGGCGCTGCAAATTTTTAAACGACTACAAATTTGACAGGCTTGAATATAAAAGTTCGAACGGAACTCAATTTACCGTGGGTCTAAACGAAAAAGGATTATTCCTTGGCGGCGGAGAATATACTCTCGGCAGTAAGATATATTACAACCCCAACATACCAAGTGAGGAAGTGTTTACAACACCTATGCGCGGTCGGGCAGACGGTAAAGTTGTCGCTACGAAGCCTTTATCTTATCAAGGTAAGCTTATTGAAAATTTTTGGATACGTTTTGAAAACGGAAAGGTAGTCGAAGTATATGCAGAAAGCAATCAGGCGCTTTTGGAAAAAATGGTGTCGATGGACGAGGGGGCGGCATACTTGGGTGAAGTTGCTTTGATCGCGCATGATTCACCTATTAATAATACACGCGTTCTTTTCTATAATACGTTGTTTGACGAGAACGCAAGCTGTCATTTAGCGCTTGGCAGAGGGTTTAATGCCTGCATTGAAAGCTATGATAAATACAGTGTGGAAGAGCTTGAAAAACTTGGCGTAAACAGTTCAATGATTCACGTTGATTTTATGATAGGAAGCGAGGATATGTCTATTGTGGGCATAACCAAGCAAGGTAAAAGAGTACAGGTATTTAAAAACGGAAATTGGAGTTTTTAATAAAAAAATGCGGCAAAAGCCGCATTTTTTTGTATTTATTATGTACTATGTCAGACATAAGCTCTATATTTTCTATTAGTTAAGATGTAAAACATAGAATTTTAGGTAATTAGTTTCTTCAGCGCTCAATAGCGACGGGTGATCGGGAGCTTGAGTTTTAACTTCAACAAAACGCACGCGTCTTCCGCTTTCGCGTGCGGCTTCGAAAAGCATTTTTTCAAACAGTGTTGCAGTCATATAATGCGAACACGAGCAGGTTATTATAAAGCCGCCGCTCTTGACAATCTTCATTGCGGTAAGGTTTATGTCTTTATAACCTCTGTAAGCGTCCTTGACCTCGCTTGCGGACTTGCAAAAGGCAGGGGGATCGAGTATCACGGCATCGAACTGCCTTTTTTCTTTTCTGAAATTTCTTAAAACTTCAAAAACGTCACCTTGCAACGTTTGAATGTTTTTTATATTATTAAGTTTAGCATTGTCGCTGACATTTTTAAGTGCAAGCGCCGAAATATCGCAGGAGATGACTTTTTCTGCCGTAGTGGCTGCGTTTAGCGAAAAACCTCCGCTGTTGCAAAAGCAGTCCAAAACTTCACCTCTACAATAGCGTCTAACGGCAAATCTGTTTTCCTTTTGGTCAAGAAAATACCCTGTTTTTTGTCCGTTTTTTATGTCCACAAGCATTTTAAGACCGTTTTCTACAATTTCAACATAGTCAGGGACTTCCCCGTAAAGCGTATTTTTCACTTCGGGCAGTCCCTCTTTTTTTCTTACAGCAACGTCGCTGCGCTCAAAAATACCCTTAGGTGCGAATAGCTCTACAAGACAGTCGCAAATTAATTTTTTGCGCAAATCAATTCCCAAGGAAAGACATTGAATTACGAGGTAATCTCCGTATTTGTCGACAATTAGCGCCGGCAAATTATCCGCCTCCGCAAACACAATTCTGTAACAGTTGTCATAGCCCAAATTTCTTCGGTAATCGTTCGCTGATTTAAGGCTTTTTAAATAGAAATCCTTGTCGTCCTCATCGTTTCCGCGTAAAAATATTCTTACAAGAATTTTAGAGGAGTGATTTATATAACCTTTGCCTATAAATCTTCCGTCGTTGGAATAAACGCTGGCAAGCGCACCGTTTTTATCTTTTCCATCGATTTTGGCAACCTCGTTGGCATAGACCCAACTGTGCCCGTTGATAATTCTCTTTTCTTCACCTTTTTTGAGATAAATGTTGTAAGCCATAAAAACAGTCTACCAAATAACAATTATAAATGCAATAAAAATTTGCCTTTTAATTATATAAATGGTATAATTTATAGGTATGCGTAAACTTTTAAAATATTTAAAAAATTATAAAGCGCAGTCTGTTCTCGCGCCTCTGTTTAAATTGCTTGAAGCAAGTTTCGAACTTACCGTTCCGCTTGTTGTTTCGGCAATTATAAACTCGATAGACAGCGGGAACGGCAGTGTTCTATACGTTGTTTATGCCTGTCTAATCCTTGTAGCTTTGGGTGTGGTGGGGTTAATAAGCGCGGTTGCGGCGCAATATTTTGCAGCAAAAGCCGCCGTTGGTTTTTCAAAGGAATTAAGACACGATTTGTTTGATAAAATGCAGTCGCTGTCTTACTCGCAAATAGATAACCTCGGCACAGGTAAACTTATTACAAGAATAACCAGCGACGTAAACCAGATACAATCGGGCGTCAATCTTGTTTTGCGTTTATTTATGCGTTCTCCGTTTATAGTTTTCGGTGCAATGATAATGGCTTTTGTCATAAACGCTACGGTTGGCGGAGTTTTTGCCGTTGCGATATTTGTTTTATGTATTGTCGTCTTCGGAATAATGCTGATAAGCATACCGCTGTATAAAAAAGTTCAAGGTAATTTGGACGGCGTTACCGTTGCAACGCGTGAAACCTTGACGGGAGCAAGGGTATTGAGGGCGTTTTGTAAGGAAGAGGACGAAATTTCCAACTATAACGAAAAAAATGCGCGGTTGACAAAATCGCAGCTTTTTGTCGGAAAAATTTCCGCGTTAATGAATCCGCTGACTTTTGCAATTATAAATGTCGCGATAATAGTTCTCTTATACGTCGGGGTGTTAAATTTCGAATCCGGCATACTCGACAGGGGGCAAATAGTTGCGCTTTACAACTATATGTCGCAAATTTTAATCGAGCTTATTAAACTTGCAAATTTAATTATAACGGTCACTAAATCCTTTGCGTGTGCAAGCAGAATTAATGAAATACTTGAAATGCCTACGCCGACTAATGAAATAGAAATAGATTATAAAAAAAGCAACTGTTTTATTGAGTTTAAAAATGTGTGCGTTAATTACGGTAACTCGCAAAAAAACGCTCTTGACGATATTCAGTTTACCGTTCAAAAGGGAGAAACCGTAGGAATTATAGGTGGCACAGGCTCGGGTAAAACTACTCTTGTAAATGTAATTCCGCATTTTTACTACGTATCGGCGGGGGAAGTGTTAATTGACGGTAAAAACGTCAAAAATATCGGGGACGAAGCATTACGCGATATGTGCGGACTTGTGCCCCAGCGTGCAGTGCTGTTTAAGGGCACAATACGCGAAAATATGAAATGGGGCAACGAAGCCGCGTCCGACGAAGAAATTATGCAAGCTATTCAGACGGCCCAAGCGCTCGACGTAATTAAAGCTAAAGACAAAGGGCTTGACGAGCATGTCGAGCAGGGCGGCAAAAATTTCTCGGGCGGACAAAAACAGCGTTTGACTATCGCTCGCGCACTTGTCAAAAAACCCGAAATATTGATTCTTGACGACAGCGCGTCTGCTCTTGACTATGCAACCGACGCAAATTTGAGAAAGTCGCTAAAAAATTTAGCTTATAATCCAACCGTATTCATTGTTTCGCAGCGTACTTCATCTATAAGGCACGCAGATAAAATAATTGTGCTTGACGGCGGTAAAATAGTTGGTTTAGGTACGCACGACGAATTGTTGAAGAGTTGTGAAGTCTATCGTGAAATACATTATTCACAGTATCAAGAGGGGGGTGCGGTATGAAAAAGTCCTCTCAAAAAGGAGTATTAAAGCGCATTTTAAAACAGTTAAAACGTTACAGGCTGTTACTTGTGCTTACAATATTTTTTGCATTGCTGTCCGTAATTGGAAATTTGATTATCCCCGTACTTTTCGGTATGATAATAGATTTGCTTGTCGACGTAAATTCAATCGACTATGATAAAATATTTGCTCTTTTCATTGCCATAGGCGGAACCATTGCAATAACCTGCATTTCTCAGTGGTTAATGAATGCGATAAACAATAAAATTACCTATAATGTTGTAAGAGATATTCGTGAAGAGGCGTTTGCGAAGTTGCAGGTATTGCCATTGAAATTTTTAGACGCACACTCTTACGGGGATATTGTAGGCAGAAATATAGCCGACGTCGATCAATTTGCCGACGGACTTTTGATGGGCTTTACACAACTTTTTACAGGTGTTCTTACGATAGTCGGCACGCTCGGTATAATGCTTGCTATAAATTGGGTAATAGCGCTTATAGTGTTTGTAATAACGCCTTTATCTCTGTTTGTCGCAAAATTTATTGCAACAAAAACCTATTTTTTGTTTAAAAAGGCTTCCGAAATCCGCGGAGAACAGACGGCGTTTATCGATGAGATGATAGGAAATCTCAAAGTTGTAAAAGCGTTCAATCGCGAGGACGAAAATCTTGAAAAATTTGACGAGATAAATTCAAGGCTTACAGACGCGTCGTTAAAATCCATTTTTTATTCTTCGCTTACCAATCCTTCCACAAGGTTTGTAAACGCGTTTGTCTATGCTGCGGTAGCGCTCTCGGGCGCGCTTATGCTTATAATGCAAACACCGCTGCCCGTTGTTTTTTCGGTTGGATTATTGACAAGTTTACTTTCTTACGCAAATCAATATACGAAACCGTTCAATGAAATTTCCGGGGTAATTACCGAGCTTCAAAACGCTATGGCATGCGCGGCAAGAATTTACGAGATTATCGATGAAGAGCCGCAAGCTCCCGATAAAGACAGTGCGCTTGAGCTTAAAGACGTAAATGGAAGAATAGAGTTTAAAGATTTAAGTTTTTCATATACTCCCGAAAGAAAGCTGATACAAAATTTAAATATCAAAGCCGAGGCAGGTAAAAGGGTTGCAATTGTCGGGCCTACCGGTTGCGGAAAAACAACGCTTATAAATTTACTTATGCGCTTCTATGACCCGTGCGGAGGGGAAATAAACGTAGACGGAAACAATATTTTGGACGTGACGCGCAAATCGTTGCGGCAAAATTACGGAATGGTCTTGCAGGAAACCTGGTTAAAAAGCGGCACCATACGCGACAATATCATAATAGGTAAGCCTAACGCAACGCAGCAAGAAATTGAAGAGGCGGCAAAAGCCGCGCACTCACATAATTTTATAATGCAGCTTCCCAACGGCTATGATACTGTCGTATCGGAAGACGGCGGCAATTTGTCTCAGGGGCAAAAGCAGTTGCTATGCATAACAAGGATTATGCTGTGTCTGCCTCCTATGCTTATTTTGGACGAAGCGACCTCGTCGATAGATACCAGAACAGAACTCAAAATACAGGAAGCATTTGCAAGGCTTATGAACGGCAGAACAAGCTTTATAGTTGCGCACAGGTTATCAACAATCAAGGATGCGGACTTGATACTCGTTATGAAAGACGGCAATGTGATAGAACAAGGCACGCACGATGAATTGCTTTCATCAGGCGGGTTTTACTCGAAATTGTATAGCAGTCAATTTGCAATATAAAAAAATTTTATGGAGAAGATATGTTACAAGTAAACAATGTATCACTGCAGTACGGCAGTAAAAAACTTTTTGAAGAAGTCAATCTCAAATTCACAAAGGGTAACTGTTACGGCATTATAGGCGCTAACGGCGCAGGGAAATCGACGTTTTTAAAGGTTTTAAGCGGAGAAATAGAACCTAACAAGGGTGACGTAACTATGGACAAAACCGAGCGTATGTCCGTATTACAGCAGAACCAGAATGCTTTCGACAACGTTACCGTTCTTCGTGCGGTAATGCTTGGACACAAGCGCCTTGTCGATATAATGGACGAGAAGGACGCGCTCTATGCAAAGGTGGATTTTACGGAAGCGGACGGAATACGCGCAAGCGAACTTGAAAGCGAATTTGCCGAGCTGGGCGGATGGGAAGCCGAGTACGAAGCGCAGACGCTTTTGAGCGCTTTGGACATTACTGAAGAATATTTTCAAACGCCAATGGCTGAATTGGATGCAAAATATAAAGTCAAGGTGCTTCTTGCTCAGGCGCTTTTCGGCAATCCCGATATTCTGCTTTTGGACGAGCCTACCAATAACCTCGATATAAAGACGGCGCGCTGGCTGGAAAATTACCTTATGGATTTTGAGAATACCATTATTATAGTATCACACAACAGACACTTTTTAAATAAAGTTTGTACGCACATCTGCGATGTGGACTACGGCAAGA
The DNA here is from genome assembly GCA_910587625.1 of uncultured Christensenellaceae bacterium. Lineage (GTDB taxonomy): Bacteria > Bacillota > Clostridia > Christensenellales > Borkfalkiaceae > Coproplasma. The sequence goes on along the minus strand of CAJUMW010000014.1, from coordinate 2,186 downwards.
TAAATATGATGCTCGGTAACTACGATTTCTGGTATGAAACCAGCCAACTTTTGGCGCGTCAACAGAAGGACCAGAACAAGAAAAACGAGCAGAGAGCAAAGGAATTGCAAGAGTTTATTGCAAGGTTTGCGGCAAACGCTTCAAAGTCGCGTCAGGCTACTTCAAGAAAGAAAGAGCTTGAAAAACTTACCATTGCAGACTTTAAACCTTCGCTCAGAAAATACCCCTATATCGATTTCAAGTTTGAAAAAGAGATAGGGAACGATATTTTAATGGTTGAAGGCTTAACTAAAAAGGGATATTTTGAAAATGTGTCGTTTACCGTTCAACGCGATGAGAAAATCGGTATAGTAAGCGATAAGAGTACGACCGTTTCAATGCTCTACGATATTTTAACGGGCAAGGTGCAACCTGACAGCGGTACGGTAAAATGGGGTAAAACTATAACCGTATCCTATTTCCCCGAAAACAATAACGAATATTTCCAAGGGTGCGACTACACGCTTGTCGAGTGGTTGTCCCAATTTTCAAAAGATCATTACGAGGAGTACTTGAGGGGTTGGTTGGGCAGAATGCTGTTCTCGGGAGAGGAAGCCTTGAAACAGGCTAAGGTGCTTTCGGGCGGAGAAAAGGTAAGATGTATGCTTGCCAAGATGATGCTTGAGGGCAGTAACTTTATAGTTCTTGACGAACCTACAAACCATCTCGACCTCGAATCTATAACCGCGTTGAATACGGGAATGAAAAACTTTAAAGGCTGTATGCTGTTTACTTCTCACGACCAAGAGCTTATGAACACTGTCGCAAATAGGATTATAGAAATCAACGGTACGAAAAAATTTGACAAATCCGTCAATTATGATGAATATTTAGACATAATTACACAGTAAAATTGCCTTTCGACATAAGACTACAAATTAACCTAAAATATTGTAAAAAATTCAGTGTTATTTTGTAAAATAATCGTAAATTATGTACAAAAAAGCTTTACAAGATAAATTTCGTGTATTATAATAGCCATACTCATTGCGAAAGAAGGCAGGAAACTGCGATTTGCTTTCAGAGAATAAAATTTAGAGGAATAGTATATGAAAAATACGAGTATAGGCATTTTTGTAAACAGCGACGATTTTTTGGACGAGTTATCGAAAAGTCTGTCGGATGTTGAAGGTTTTGACGTAAGCGCGGCAACTACAAACGGAAACACGGCTATCGAGCTTATTAAGCGCTCTAATTTGGATGTTGCGGTTGTTGATTTGGTGCTTATCGGGCTTGATGGGTTCGGAGTACTCGATTATTTGAAATCGAATTGCCCTGAATGTTTGACAATAGCTGTGGGAGGTTTCCGCGACGACAAAATTGTTGACGGTGCAATAGAACACGGTGCAGTTTATTATTTGGCAAAACCTGTGAATACACAGACTGTTATTGACAGAATAAAAGAGCTTTCGAGCAGCCGCGCTTTAAATTATAAAGTATCCATCGATTCAAGGGATAAACGCAAGGTTACGTCCATTGATGAAAAGGTAAGTAATATATTCATAACAATTGGAATACCGCCGCATATTAAGGGTTTTTCGTATCTCAGAGAAGGTATAAAACTTGCGGTTGACAACCCTTCTATAATAAACAGAGTAACAAAGGACTTGTATCCTCAAATTGCGGAAAAGTTTCAAACTTCTCCCAGCAAAGTTGAACGTGCTATACGTCACGCTATCGAAGTTGCTTGGAACAGAGGAAGAACCGACGCTATAAGTTCTATTTTCGGAGCAAGGGTTTACATAGGGCTTGAACGTCCGACAAACAGCGAGTTTATCGCTCTTGTTGCCGACAAGCTAATTTTGGAAACACTGTAATTGATTAAATATGTAAAATGCGCTCATACTATCTTTGGGAGGTGAAAATATGAAGCTTAATTGCGGAGATATTTGCCCTAAGAGCGCATCTTATAAAGTTGTTGATGCAAAGGGTAATGTAATTAATTCTGTTTATGTGGGCGAAGGACAATCGATGCCCCCTACACAGTATTCCGATTGCCATTACGAAATCAATAATTAAATAAAAGAGGGAGAGTAATTCTTCCTCTTTTATTTTTAAATTATCTTTCAAGTAAAAAGTCGTTTTTCACATTTGAAGAATTGTCAACTGATTGCAACAAAAAAGTTTAAAAAAATTTATATGAGTAA
>CAJUMW010000013.1:254-59347 GCA_910587625.1 uncultured Christensenellaceae bacterium | reverse complement strand
TTAATATCAATTTGTTAGCGGCGGACGAGGGTTTGAACGGAAGCCTTGCTCAAATCGTAGAAAAACTCAAAGGACTTATGGACAGCTTTTGGCTGTACATAGTTATCGCGCTTGCGGCGGTAGTCGTGATTTGGGGCGCGTATATAGGTATTAAAATTGCAATCGCACACAGGAACGAAGAAAAAATCAACGCTCGCGATATGGTTAAAAACCTTATCATAGGTATAGTCATAATTTTCGTTGTCGCTATGGGCGCACCACTTCTCATCAACGGCTTGTCCGCTTGGGTAAAGGCGTAAAAGAATTAAATTCTGAACTGGGCGGCAGGGTAAACTTGCCGCCTTACTTTTCGGAGAAAGGAGGTTAAATGCTAATATTTTTTCAAGAGCTTTGTCTGCAATTATTTTTATGGCTTTTACAGCTCATAGACGGGCTTATGGAAATATTTTCGGCAATAGCAGGAGTTACGAATGTAAGAGTGAACAGTCAGTCTGTGAACATAATCGAATACCTTGCGGGCAACAGTACGGTTGGCACAATATTTTGGTGTATCTTCATATTGGCGGTAGGTCTGACTTGTATCTTTACAATAGTCGGGCTTGTGAAGAATATGGTAGCGAACAATCGAAATATATCGAGTATCGTTGGTAAATTCTTTTTGGCTTTGCTTGGCACAATGGCTATGCTCGCGGTTGTATTCTTGGGAATACTTATCGCAAATTCACTTTTACAGTTGCTTGCCCGAATATTCCAAATCGACAACTCAAATAAACTCTCAAATGCGTTATTCAATGCGTGTGTGGGGAATTGGATAAACGGTTACAACATCAATAAAATCAATGTAACGAGCTTATCCGTATCGGATATTTTCGGCGGGTATAACGCCGCGCTTTTCGGTATATGGCCCACAAGTTGGAAATGTAACGGTATGGTCAACCCGAATACGTTTATGTATCTGCCCGCGCTAATTGCGAGTATTGCGCTCGGGATCGCGCTGATTATCGCCGTACTTAATCTTGCAAAGCGAATATACGAAATCATTTATTTGTATTTCTGTATGCCCGTTTCAATGTCCACGCTTCCGCTTGATGACGGTGCGCGGTTCAAAAATTGGCGGGAACAGTTCGTAACGAAAATCATACTTGCTTATGGCGCGGTATTGTCCGTCAATGTGTTTGTACTTTTATTGCCGCTTATACAACAGATGTGCTTGTCGGGCGTAAGCGGTTTCGGTAATGCTATGTTCACGATATTTATGATTGTCGGCGGAGCTATGGTAATCCCCGCAGGACAGACTTTGTTTGCTCGGCTGTTTGGAACGGCGGACGATATGCACGCGGGCGGCGGTTGGTTGCGTTCGGCATATTATGGCGGAAGGGTAGCAAGCGCAATGACAATCGGCTTGGCTTGGAAAGGCGTTAAAGGAGTTGCCCACGCAGTTAGACATAATAGGCACTCGAATAATAACGGCGGCGGTAGCTCGGATAGTGGAAGTTCGGACGATAGCGGTGCCGATGAAAAATATATAGACGACGGTGGCTCTGATACAAGCGCAACCGAAGGAGGTAGTGTATGAGGATAATTCCTAAAAAGGTAAAGGTAAAAAATACGGTATGGAAATGTTACTCTATGGCGGACGTTATCGTTGCGCTTATCGTATTCGGCATTATCTTTATAGCCGTAACAATGGGGCAATGGGTATTAGCCGTAATCTTGGGGCTTGTAGCGGTAGGTATGTTTATTCCTACGCCGGACGGTATTTTCTATACTTGCGTTTTTGAGAATATACGGTTTCTGTTCTCGAAAAAGAAATACTTACAATATGCAAAAAATATGAAAGAGCGGGTGGACGTAATCTTTGATTTGAAGGGAATCAAGGACAGCGGACTTATCGTTTATAAAGGCGGTATGTACGGCAGAGTGATTAAGGTCGGACAAAAGAACTTTGGCATTGAGGACGTCGTTCAGCAGAATATAGACATCAACTATTTTGCTAATGCTTTGAAACAGTTAGACCAAAATCAGAGCGCGGATATCGTAAAGATAGACCGTCCCGTAAACTTGGACGGTTTTGCAAGTGATTTATTTGCAAGGCTTACGGCGGTAAAGGACAGCGATGAGGAAAGCGGAATTATGGCAATAAAGGAAAACATTTTATCCGAGAGGATAGACCGCATTGACAGGTTGAACAATATCCGTAAACAGTACATATCGGACTACTACGTTATTATATACGGCAGAAACGAGCTTGACTTGGAAAGTACGGCGGTAAACGTAGCGAGCGAAATTGCAAAGTGCGGACTCGGCACACAGCTTCTCGGTATGCGTGATACGGCGGTATTCTTAAAGTACAGCTTTTCGCGTAACTTCGATGAAAGAGAAATCAAAGACTTGAAAGACGAGGAGCTTCTTGATTGGGTAAAGCCGAAAGAGATTGTATTCCACGCCAATAGGTATAAGGTGGACGGTACGGAAGCCGCAGTATTGGCGGTATCGGATTATCCCTTGCGAGTAAAGAACGCTTGGGGTGCAGAGCTTTTTAATATACCAAATACAAAGGTGGTAATGCACGTTAAACCCGTTGACAAGTTCAAAGCGATTCGCCGTATCGACAAATGTATCGGCGAGATGGAAACGAAACAAATCATATCTGATAAGGCAAGCGAGGCGAACAGCGCGGAAACGCATAGGGCAACAATGGACACGCTTTTGGACGCATTGCAGACCGAGAACGAGAGCTTATTCGACGTAACGCTTACGGTAACGGCTTACAACTACACGAATAACGATAGCTACAAAAAAGCGGCGCGTCGTTCGATGATGACGGGCAATTTCAGACCATCCACGTTATACGGTTTGCAAATCGAAGGGTTCAAGTCTGCGGCGGTATCGCCCATATCAACGCTTAAAAGCCAAGAGCGTGGAATAAACAGTTCGTCGCTCGCGGCGGCTTTTCCGTTCGTTCGTACTTTCGTTATGGACGAGGGCGGCATACTTCTCGGCGAGAACAACAAGACGGGCTTTCCGTTTATTTTCAATATGTGGAAGCGCGGGAACTTATATCAGAACAGCAATGCGTTCATTATAGGCAAATCGGGGAGCGGTAAATCTTACTTTTTGAAAAACCTTATTCTTAACGAGTGGTCTAACGGAACGAGAGTTATTATGTTGGATCCCGAAGCCGAATACCTTGCTTTAACGCGCAATCTTTACGGCAACGTCATCAACGTGGGTAACGCGAGAGAGGGCAGAATCAATCCTTTCCATATATATAAAATACTCACGGAGGACGGAAGCGTAGCGGATAGTAAAGTTACGTTTAACACGCACCTTAAAATGTTAGAGAGCTTTTTCAAAATCGTGCTTGCGGACGCGCCGCTCGACGTCATAGAGCTAATCAATAATCTTACGGTCGAAACATACGAGCGTATGGGTATAACGGAGAATACAGACTGCTCGGAGTTCCCTGCGGACTACTTCCCGTTATTCTCGGACTTGCTCGAAACGCTACAAAGCAAAGATACGGCGCAAATGGACGAACTGACGAAAAGAGATATGCGCACGGCGGAATTGTACTTGCAGAAGTTTGTAAACGGTCGCTATTCAGATATATGGAACGCGCCGAGTACGTTGCAAGTAAACGCCAACCTTATCGACTTCGATTTTCAGTCGCTATTTGCGAATAAGAACAACGTAGTGGCAAACGCGCAAATGCTTTTGGTATTCCGCTTTATAGAGCAAGAAGTTATAAACGCGAGAGAGCGCAACAAGAACGGTGCGAACTTGCGAACGCTTATAATAGCGGACGAAGCGCATCTCTACATAGATCCGAAATTCCCGATAGCGTTAGACTTCTTTTATTCAATGAGTAAGAGAATACGAAAGTACAACGGCAGTTTTATTCCGGCAACGCAGAACATAGCCGATTGGAACGCCAACGAGGAATTACGCGGCAAGACGAGCGCGATAATTAAGAACAGTCAGTACACGTTTATTTTCAAATTGAGTGCACCCGATATGAAAGATGTCTTGGACGTTTACAGAACGGGTGATAGCTTCAACGACGAGGAACAGCGTATGATTATTTCGGCGGTAACGGGACAAGCGTTTTTCGTAGGCTCGACGGAGCTTCGCGCTTGCGTGCGTATTCAGGCAGGTAATTGCGCAAGAGAATTATTAAGTGAAGAAAAGAAAGAGGAGGGAGAAAGTGAAAACTAAAACTAATAGAATTTTAACGGTATTATTGTTTACCGTTTGTATTGGCTTGCTTGCGCTTTTAGTGTTGATTGTGCCGAAAGGCGCAAATATGGCAAGCGCTGCAACCACGCCAAAATATGCGGTTGCTTTCGATTATTCAGCAACTTATACTTACGGAACGGGTGGTGGGGCATCACAATACCCGCGTTCGGGACAAGGGGTATATAGCGCTTCTTATACTTGGGGCGCAAATAGGTCGAATTATACGGTATCGGTTTTTATGTACGGGAGTTCTACTTCGGGAACGGGTAGCTTTGTAAGCGGCGGTTTTATAGATTCGACAGAGGTTACGGTAGAAGCAACATCAAGTATCAGTATGACTGTTGAGATAAGCAATTTAAGCGGTACAAGATTAGCGTCCGGCTCAAATAAAGCAACGGTAAGCGGTTTAAATGAAGGTACATATAAAGTATCAATATCGGCAAGTGGCGGTGGAGTAATTAACTCTCGTGCAGGTTGGGGCGCGAGATTTGACGGTTCTTTTGAATTTAAGATAGATAAGGGTGCGCCAACAATTAACGGTGCGAGTACGTCAACGACGGGCAAGTATATCAACAGCGCATTTACGGTTTCGGCAACGGACAGCGGTAGCGGTGTAAAGACTATGTATATGAAAACTCCGAACAACAGCACGTTTTATTCCGTCGGTACTTCTACAACCGTAAATAAAGGAAGCGCGAACGGAAGATATACTTTCTATGCCGAGGACAATGCAGGGAATCAGTCAGGCTATTACTATGTAAACTTTGACGATACCGTACCAACAATGACTTGTTTGAATGCGAGCTTCGGCTCAAATACGAACAAGGGCTTTACCGTGAAAGCTGAGGATAATTCAGAGAGCGTTACGCTTTACTATAAAATCGACGGTGGTAGCTGGAACACAAGACGTGGCGGTTATACCGTAACGAGTTCGGCTGACGACGCTACCTATTATTTCTATGCCGAAGATGATTATGGCAACAGGACAGAAGAAAAATGGGTAAAGCTCGGAACGGAATTGAGCGGTGAATTTGTAAAATCAGACACGGACAACAGTGTGTATTTCACTTGGGACAGACCGTCGTGGACGGCAACGCTTGATGGTGCGACTTATACAAAAGGAACGTGGATTAGAGCTGAGGGCGAACACACGATAAAATTATCATCCAAAACAAATAGCGCAGTTTATCCTTACATCATAGACCATTGCTATGTGGAGTCATTGGAAAAGCCGACGTGTACGCACGGCGGGTATTTGCGGTATGATTGTATCCAATGCGGCAATAGTTACACGGATTATTCCATAGAAGAAACGGGGCATTACTACGTTGCTTCAACATCCGTTGCCACTTGTACGAGCGGCGGCTATACCGTTTATACTTGTACGCGGTGCGGTGACAGCTATACGGACAATTATACTAACCCGCTCGGTCATAACTACGAATCGACGTATATGCCGGCTTCCTGCACGGAATACGGAAAGACGGTGTTTACTTGTCAGGTGTGCGACAGCAGTTATTTTGAAACGGACGGCACTTTGCCTACGGGACATAATTATACCAACGAAGTAATAACCGCGCCGACGTGTACGGCAGACGGACTTCGTCGTAGCACTTGCGAAATTTGCGGCGACGTATTCGACACCAATATAACCGCTAACGGACATAACTATACCATAACCGACTCGGCTTCGGCAAAAGGGAAAGTAACAAGGACTTATACTTGTGCGGTATGCGGACATAGTTATAAGCAAGAGCTTGGCGATCAGTACGAAGAAGTAACCAACTACGTCGAGTATTTGTTTGAACAGTACGAACCGTATATGTGGTGGGTGCTGCTTGCTTCGGCAGGAGTGTGGAGCATAATCATTGGCGTGATGATAGCTATTGCCCAAAAGAACGAGGAAAAAGAAAAAGCAAAGAAAATGCTTATAAACTATGTAATCGGCTTGGTGGTAATCGCGGTGATCGTTGTAGCTTGCCCGTTCCTTATTCGCGGTATCGCGGCACTTGTAACGGGATAAATCAGTTAGTGTAAGGGGATTTGCGGATTGCGATATTTAAGCGTATTTGAACAAGATAGCGAAATCTTAAAAGCAATTAGAGATATTCATTTAAAAAAATGGTATGATGCTGACGTTACATATTCCAAAGGTGTTTTTTGGAAAGGACTTGAAAAGCCGAAACAATGTAGCGATTTGATTCCGTTACATGATTTTGTAACAAAAGATGACAGCACATTATTAAAGACATATTTTGACAATAGTTTAACGAGCGTTGTTTTTGATCCCCCATTTTTGTTTAGAAGCAGGGTGTCAAAAAACAGCGACAAAATGTGCGCTCGTTTTAACTATTTCAAAAGTTATGAAGATTTATTAAAAATGTATCAACAAAGTATATTGGCGATACATAAAAAATTATTAAAAGGAGGTGTACTTGCGTTCAAATGTCAAGATATGACTGACGGGAAGTTTTATTGTACGCATAATGATATTATCAATTTTGCTATGCATAACGGGTTTATTCTCAAAGATATTCTCATTAAGGCAACAAAGCGAAAATATCAAAAAGACGCAAAACAGCAAAATTGTGTAGCCAAATCGCATAGTTATTGGTTAATCTTCAAAAAACAAAAATTTTCATAGGCGAATAGTAAAAAATGCTTAATTGTAAAAGAAAGTTCCACATTGTAAAATAAAAATCAACGATGTAGAAGTTAGATTTGCAAAAGAAGTTTACGGATAGTAAAGCCATTTGAGATAATACAAATGTCCCGTAGAAGCTGTGAAAGGAAAAATCATGGCAAAATACAAACATTTGAAATTGAGCGAACGAATAGAAATCTATACGCTCTTAAGTCAAGGCAAAAGTATCCGCAAAATTGCAAAGGAGTTGAAACGAGATCCCACCACTATATCTAAGGAAATAAAGAAACACCTAATAATAAAAGAAACGGGTAGCGGCGGCAGACACTATAATCCATGTAAGAAAGCAACGTCTTGCAAGAAACGTAACCAATGTGATGCCAAATACTGCTACTCATTCTGTGCCTATTGCGGCAGGTGTATCACGTATTGTAAAGACTACGAAGAACACCGTTGCGAACGGCATAGCAAACCGCCCTATTGTTGTAACGGCTGTCCAAAGACAAGAAGCTGCCAATTACAGAAGAAGTATTATAAAGCCTCCAGCGCTCATAACGAATATTTGAAATGTTTATCCGAAAGGCGCAAAGGATTTTTAATTAGTGAAGAAGAAGCGCTACAACTTGAACGTGTTATAACGTTGCCGATTCTGCGCGGACAATCTGTTCACCACGTATGCAATACGCATAAGGACGAACTTACGGTCTGCGAGAAAACAATCTATAATTACATAGACAGCGGTGTGTTTGAGCTGAAGAATATTGATTTACCGAGAAAGGTGCGCTACAGAATCCGTAAAAAGCCCAAAGAATACAGAATTGATATTCATTGCCGCGAAGGAAGAACCTATGAGGACTATCTGAACTTCATGAGTAAAAACGACGTGCCTTTAGTGCAGATGGATACCGTAAAAGGCGGAATTGCAGGAAGCGTTCTTTTAACAATACATTTCGTGTCATGTGGCTTTATGCTTGCATTTCTTCGCCCCGCTAATACTTCTAAAAGCGTAATAGACATCTTTGACAGACTTGACAAGCTGCTTGGGAGAGAAACGTTTATGAAATTGTTTCCCGCTATCCTTACAGACAACGGGAGCGAATTCTCTAATCCTATGCGGTTGGAGTTTGATAAAGACGGAGAACGGCGAACATATATCTTCTATTGTGAAAGAAACCGTCCCGACCAAAAAGGCAGCATTGAAGTAACACACGAATTTATCCGAAGAATTATCCCTAAAGGCGTTAGCTTCGATAAGCTGACTCAGGACAAAGTAAATTTAATGATGAGCCATATTAATTCCTATAACAGGAAAAAATTGAACGACTCCTGCCCGTACAAGGTCTTTGAATTACTTTATTCTAAAGAGATTCTCAATAAATTAGGCATAGGCTATATCCCTTCGGATGACATAAACTTAACACCTAAGTTACTGAAAAATTAAGACAAAACACAGCGAACGGGACGACTAAATAGTGGAACTTTAAAATTAGGGGTGGACGTTAGTCTTGCAAAAACCGTTCATCTCTGGGTGTTTTGCGCCGATTTCGGCTTTTGAAAATAACGGGGCGGAACTTTGCAAAAGTAACTTCCGCATATTTTGGCATTTTTGCCCTGTTTTCATTAGGTGTGGATCTTTAACTTACAATTGAGCAATAGTAAAAAATAATGCTAAAAAGGCTTGACAAATCAAAAACAAAGTAATATCGTATATATACGATATACGGAGGTAATTGATATGACGAAGAAAGAACAAGTAATTATGAAAGCGGAGCGCGGCGAAGGGCTTACGGTAGAGGAAATAAAAATCTATCACGAAGCGGTAAAGCCCGAAAAGCACGTTTATGGAAAGTACGGCACTCTGAAAAAGAAATATCTTGAAGATAAGGGTATTGATTGGACGATTGCCGATTTGCCTACTTACCTTCACGGCGTAGATAAGCAAGCGGCGGAGTTACAGGAAACAATGCGGGCAAGGCTTGAACAGGACGAGCGATATAAGCGCACGGGCAACTTTATCGAAGATTACCGCAGAATGACGGAAATACAAAAACTTATAGAAGAAGAAATCTTAAACGAAATCGTGTACGTTGTATAAGGAGCTAACCAATGCCGAGAAAGAAAGAAGATACGCCGAGGCGTATAATAAAGCGTACTTATGAAGAAAGGCATAAGGACGAACGCAAAAAAAAGTCCATTATGTTTGGAACGAGTATTGACCGCGAATATGGCGAAGAAATAAACGCGTTCCTAAACAAGTACGGAATTACAAAGGTGGAGCTGATTTTCGCAGGGTATCAAGCCTTGCAAAATCAGTACGGCCCGAAAAAAACCGAATAGCAAAGTATATAAGCACGGCCTTTAAGGTCGTGCTTATATGTTAAAACTCAATATGCAATTAATCTGCACATTGAAAAAGGTGTGCCGATTAATGGGTACGCCTTTCTTTGTGTAAAAGGAGGGAAAAATAAAACATTGACGGAGAAAAAAAGAATGAAGCTTTCTGAATATCAGGATGCAATGGATATAAAAGATATATGCGAATTTTTGGGCATAAGTAGAGTTACTGCTTATAGATTTATAGAGAAACACAATATAAAGCATTTAAAAGTAGGCAGAGAATATCGCATATCTCGAACGTCGCTTGCTGAATATTTGGGAATAAATTTACAGGAGGATTAAAATGGTATCAGCTTGTTTAAGGGAAAAACACGACTATTATTACATAATTATCTCGTACTATGAAGAGGGAAAAAGAAAACAGATTTGGAAATCCACGGGGCTGAAAGTGAGAGGGAATAAGAGAAAGGCAGAACAGCTTCTTGCCGATTATCAAAAGCGTTACAGCCCAGAAGAGCAACAGTTGCTACCTGAACAGGAAGAACGGGCAATTATAAAACCTATACAACGTAATGACGTATTGTTTGGGGACTATATGCAGGAGTGGTGTGAAGCACAACGCGGTGTAATAGAGGAGTCGACTTACTGTAATTATAAAAGACAAATTAATAGAGCTATTGTACCGTATTTTAATCAAAGAAGAATTACTTTACAAGCAATAACAGCGCAGGATATAAACGACTTCTATAAGGCACAGGTAAAAAAGGTAAGTGCGGGAACGGTAAAGCATTATCATTCCAATATTCGTAAGGCATTACAAGATGCTTATGTGGAGGATAAAATCTTATGTAATCCCGCAGATAAAGTAAAATTGCCGCAGGCAGATCCGTTTATTGGAGATTATTATAATCAGAAAGAATTACAAAAATTATTGTTATCGGTACAGGGCACGCAAATTGAATTCCCTGTATATATGGCGGTATATTACGGATTAAGACGAAGCGAAATATCGGGCTTGCAATGGTCGGCTGTGGATTTTGATTATAAGACTATAACGATACGTCGAACTATAGTAGGTTGCTTTGTGGATGGAAAGTATACCTGTGTGGAAAAGGAAAGAACCAAAACAAAGAAAAGCCTTAGGACGTTGCCGCTAATGCCAGTTATAGAGCAAATGCTTTTGCGTATGAAAGATAAACAGGAAGCGGAGAAAAAGTTTTTTGGCAACAGCTATAAGGGAGTGGGTTATATCTACGTTCACGAGGACGGCGAGTATTACAATCCAAACTATATTACCTGTGAGTTTATTAAGCATTTAAAAAGGAAGAGTTTTCGACATATACGATTTCACGATTTGCGACATAGTTGTGCAACGCTTATGCGGCACGAAGGTATCAAAATGGAGGATATACAAAAGTGGTTAGGGCATAGCCAACTTGCAACAACGGAAAAGATTTATGCGCATTTTGAAGAAGAACAGCATATCACTTCGGCGGAAATTATTTCTAAAAAATTATCATTTGAATAATAAATAAAAGACTTTCGGGAAATATCTCGAAAGTCTTTTATTTATTTTAAGATATATTTTTATAAATGAACTCAAGAATAACTTTTTGAAACTGTGGGGCAAAAGCAAAACAAAATTTTTACAAACTGTGGGGCAATTGTGGGGCATAACGATTTTAAGGCTCAAAAAAGGAAGGGTTGATACCTACCACGAGAGAGGGGGTAAAACCGCTTAAAACGCATTCTACGCGGTTTTTCATTTTTAAAATATAAAAATACGGGCTTTTTTAACTTAAAAAGCCCGTATTTTGTGGCTGGGGCGAAGTGATTCGAACACCCGAATGACGGAGTCAGAGTCCGTTGCCTTACCGCTTGGCGACGCCCCAATATATGTAACCGAAAAAACCGATTACTCAACTATTATATATTTATTGAGAAAAAATTACAAGCGTTTTTAGCCGTGTTTTGTCAAATTTTTAACTCAATTTTCGGCTTTGTATTCTACGGATGCGGCGGTAACCAAATAAACCGCGCTTGCTCCGCAGGATAAAAGTACGCTGCAAATTTCGTTTGCGGTAGCGCCTGTTGTCAGAACGTCGTCTACCAAAATAATTTTCTTGCCGTTAACTTCGTTTTTGTGCACTTTGAAGCAACCCCTTAAGTTGTCCTCGCGCTCTTTGCGAGTAAGCGTTTTTTGCTGCTTGGTACTTTTGACTTTTTCCAGCGCATTTTCCAAAATGGGTATGCCCGTTCTCTTTGAAATTGCCGATGCCAGCAGTTTTGCCTGATTATATCCGCGCTTGCGCACGTCGGACTTCGACATGGGCGTAAATACCAATGCGTCGCAATTTGGAAATTGCGCGATTTTTTCCGTCATCAAGTCTGCAAAATATTCCTTCAAATATCCGCTGCCGTTCTTGAATTTATGGACGAGCACGGCGGAGTTGTCGCAATATACCAGCGCGGAGACGCCTAAGGTAAACTTGGGCGGCTCGTACTTGCAGTCGAGGCAAATTTCGGGGCGCACGGTCTTTCTGCCGCAAACGGGACAGGTAACGCCGTCGTTAAACCTCATATCTTTAAAACAACTTTTACATAGGTTGTTCCCGAAAGTTTCAACGCCGCAAATATCGCAGGTTAAGTTTCTTGGAAAAAGTTTATCTAACAATAAATCGAACATTAAAATCCGTCGTCAAAGCATAATACGCTTAAATTACTTCTTCTTGTTGGTAAAGGCTATTATTTTTTCGGTATTGCCGAATATGACCATCTTATCGTGCTCCTCGAAAACGGTGTCGGGAGTGGGCATTGGCATAATGTTGTTGGCTTTTTTTATTGTCAGTATGTTAATATCGTAAATTGCGCGGGCGTTTACTTCGCGTATCGATTTGCCTATCCATTTTACGGGAACGGCAATTTCAAAAATTGAATACGTCGAGTCGAGTTCGATATAGTCGTAAACGTTTTGCGCGTTGAGCTTTACGGCAAGTTTTTCAGCGGTGTCGCGGTTGGGATAAATAACTTCGTCGGCGCCGGCGCGTAATAAGAATTTTTTCTGTATTTCGGTGTTTGCCTTTGAAATTATATACTTTGCGTTGAAGTCGCGCAGCAGCGATGTAATTTCAAGCGAACTTTGAAAGTCGTCCGCAATAGTGACGACGCAGGCGTCATACGACGGTATGTCGAGGGACTTTAAGTTGTCCTCGTTCATACAGTTGGCTATGACCGCTCCGGTGTATTTGGGCGCGAGCGTATTTATAATATTCTCGTCCTTGTCGACTATCATAACGTCGTCGCCCATACTTACGAGCTTATTTCCCAATATTTGCCCGAATTGTCCCATTCCGATAAGTAAAACGTTCTTCATAAATTATCCTATTAAAAGCGAGTCCACGGGTTTACGCAGTTCGCCTACTTTTTGTTTTCCTCCAAGCGCAAGCGCAAGGGTTAAAATGCCTACTCTTCCGGCATACATTAAAAAAATCAAAATTATTTTTGCGGCAATTCCCAAAGATGCTGTGCAGGATTGTCCGTCTATGCTCAAACTCAGTCCCGTGTTGGTAAGCGCGGAAGTGCACTCGAACAGCGCCGCCTTCGAAGTTAAATCCGGCTCGAAAGCGCATATAAGGAGCGCCGCCGTGACGATAATTACAAGACAGGCTGCAAAAATGGCAAGCGCCTGGGAGAGCAGTGAATGTTCGATTCTCTTACTGCCGATATTGATATCTCTGCGCCCTCTGAATGCAGCGAGCATTCCCATTAAAATTACCGAGAATGTTCCTACTTTTATTCCGCCGGCAGTCGAACCCGAGCTGCCGCCGATAAACATAAGGCTGACGGCAAGGATATATCCGCTTTCGGACAGAGTTTCTGGCGCGGTGGTGTAAAATCCCGCTGTTCTCATAGTCGTCGCGTTAAAAAAAGATACAAGCAGCTTTTCCCCGAAGTGGTAATTTGCATAGTTCTCGTTGTTCCACTCGAAAATAAGAAACAGCCCTGTGGACGAAATTAAAATTATGAGAGAGATAAGAAGAACTACTTTGGTGTTTAACTGAAATTTTTTTATTTTGCATTTGCAGTCTAAAACGTCGCTCCATACGCAAAAACCAAGACCGCCGATAATAATCAACGCGCATACCGTAAGGCTGACGAGAGGGTCTGTGGCATAGTTGCTTAAAGAGCTTCCGCCCACGGCTCCCATTAAATCAAAACCGGCGTTGCAGAAGGCGGAAATAGAGTGCCATATCGAGTAATAAATTCCTGTTGCGGCGCCGAAATCGGGAATAAATCTTATGCAAAGCAGACAAGCGCCCAAAAACTCGAACAGTATAGTCCCGAGAAAAATACGCTTAATAAGCACAAAAAGACCCGTGTATTTATTGCTGCCGCCTGCGTCGAGAAGCATTACTTTGCGTTCATACAACCCGATATTGTGCTTTATTAGCATTAGCATTGACGACACCAAGGTCATAAATCCTATTCCGCCGAGTTGAATCAATAACAGTATCACAAGCTGCCCGAACAGCGACCAATGCGTGCCGGTATCGTAGGTAACAAGTCCCGTTACGAACGTTGCCGACGACGAGGTAAACAGCGCGTTTATATATGAAGTTGAATTGCCTTCGGCGGTTGCAAACGGTAAAATCAATAAAATACTGCCGATAAGCATTACGCCGAGGTATCCGATGGCTAAATATTGCCAAGCGGAAATTTTCAAACCGAATTTCTTTTTCATTGTTAGTCTTGACAATTTTAGCACACGTCAAAATGCTTGTCAATCAAAAGTTTACGATATACACTTATGTGTAAAATTTATGAATACTTTTTAATTTATTTAAAAATCTTTGCATTTTGCGCCGCTATGTGCTAATATTATAATGGTTGAATTTAAAATACTCGATTAAGGTGCATTAAAATTATGGAAAACGTCAAAAAAGTACTGTATTCTGCGGTACAGCCAACAAACAATCTAACTATCGGCAACTATATAGGCGCAATTTCCAATTGGAAAAAGTTGCAAGACGATTACGACTGTTTTTTTGCCATAGCAAATATGCACGCAATAACAGTAAGGCAAAATCCTGCAGAATTGAGGCAGAGAACGCTGTCCCTGCTCGCTTTGTATATAGCTTGCGGAATCGACCCCGAAAAATGCGTTTTATACCTTCAATCTCACGTTTCCGCCCACGCCGAGCTTTGCTGGGTGTTGAATACCTTCACATACGTCGGTGAAATGGAGAGAATGACGCAGTTTAAGGATAAAAGCGCCAGACATACGGAAAATATAAATATGGGTCTTATGGATTATCCCGTGCTGATGGCGGCGGATATCTTACTTTATCAGGCAGACTGTGTGCCCGTCGGCTTGGACCAGCGGCAGCATGTTGAAATAGCAAGGGATATAGCGCAGAGGTTCAACAACATCTATTCCCCGACCTTCAAGGTTCCCGAAGCACTTTATATGAAGACGGGCGCCAAAATCAACGATTTGCAAAACCCCGAAAAGAAGATGTCCAAATCCGCTGAAAATCCCAACGGCGCGGTATTCTTGTCCGACGATAGGGACGTCGTAATCCGCAAATTCAAGCGCGCGGTAACCGACAGCGACAGCTTAATAAAATACGACCCCGAAACAAAACCCGGGGTATCAAATTTGCTTACGGTCTACTCGGTATTTTCACAAAAGAGTATGGCGGAAACAGAGCGTGAGTTCGAGGGTAAGGGTTACGGGGACTTGAAGCTTGCTGTGGGAGAACTTGTTGCCGATAAGCTTGCGCCCATTCAGAGCGAACAGGCAAGGCTGCTTTCCGATAAAACCTATCTTGACGAAGTGTTGAAAAGAGGAGCATTACTTGCAAACAAAGCGGCAAGCAGAACGCTTGGTAAGGTCTATAAAAAAATAGGTTTCTATCAGCTTTGAAGCCGCTACGCTTAAGCGCATCCCGCAGTAAGGTATCACAATGTTTGGATATATAAACCCCGATACGCCCTATCTTTTCAAGAAGGACGAAACTTTATATAAGGCGCTGTATTGCGGACTTTGCAAGAGCATAGGTAAAGGTTGCGGACAGCGCGCAAGATGCGGCTTGACTTACGACATGGCGTTTACTTCCGCTCTCGTCCACAATATACGCGGAGAGGACGTGGTAATCGAAAAAAAACGCTGTGTGCTGCATTGGTTGCGCCGCAGAAAGATAGCTAAGGTGGACGATATTTCCGTCGCTATAGGCTGCGTAAACGTCGTTCTCGCATATTATAAGCTGTGCGACGACAAAAAGGACGGGGACGGGCACGGAATGCTTGCAAAGCTCTATAAAAAGGGTTATAGGCGTGCGTTAAAGCTTCATTCCGAGCTGGACGGCATTGTCAGGCGGCAAACCTTGGCGCTTGCCGAGCTTGAAAACAGCGGTTGCGAGATTATCGACGCCGTGTGCGAGCCGACGGCGGTAATGATGAGGGAGCTTTCCGAATATCTTTTAAAAGAGTTCTCTACCGAGTACACTAAACGTCTTTTCTATGATTTGGGCAAATGGGTATATCTTGCCGACGCGCTCGACGATTATGACAAGGACGTCAAAAAAAAGCGTTTCAACGTACTTTTCAATGTTTATAAAGTAAATAGCAGGGTTGAGGCCGTCAAAAAGGGCGGAGAAGAGCTTGTGTTTATCTTCGACAGTCTGTTTGCGGATATGCGCGAGTGCCTTGCGAATATCAAATTTCACTTCAATCACGACTTGACCGATAACATAATTTTGCGCGGTATTCCGATGAAAACGCGGAAGATTTTTTACGGCGATTGTAAAAACAACGCTTAAAGGAGCAGTTAATGAACAAAAAAAATCTTGAAATTCTCGGGCTTGACGAGGGGGCGACGTTACAGGAAATAAAGGACGCTTACGAGGCTTTGAGGGCCAAATATCTCGAAGAGCGCTTTATGGACGGCGAAGTCGGCAACAATGCCGCAAGAATGCTTACCCGTATCGAAACGGCTTATAACGAGCTTGTGGGGGAATTGAGCGAAAATTCTACTATGAGCGAAGGCGGAGACGCCTACGAGCGCGTCGAGTCATTTTTGAACGAGGGAAATATTCAGGACGCCCAGCGCGTTCTTGACTCGTTTAACGAACGCGGCGCAAGATGGCACTATTTGCAAAGCGTGGTGTTTTACCGCAAAAATTGGATTAACGAGAGTAAAAAACAGCTTGAAATAGCAATTCAGCTCGAGCCCGACAACGAAAAGTACAAGGAAACTTACCGTAAGCTCAACGAAAAAATTAATTTCGACGCTTCAAACAGCCCCAACGGGCAGTATCAAAGCGGACAAAATTATAACAATAGCGCATATCAGGGGCAGAATATGAACAGCGTGCCTTCGGAAAGTCAAATGGGCGGAGATATGTGTGCAAGCTGTATCGAGTGCTGTTATTGCAACCTGTTGCTTAACTGCCTCTGCAATAGTTGTTTTAATTGCGGTTAAGCGATAGATGGGCAAAAAAAGATACAGCAAAGCTTTTGAAATAGCGCTTTCGGGCATTGCCTGCGCGTCGGCTTCGGGCGCTTTGGCGCTGGGCATTTTAAGCGGATATCTCGTTGCAACGGGCTATATTTTCGGCATTCTCGCGCTTATGGTTCCCATTTCAAAGGGGTACTATGTCGGGGATTTTCTCGCACATATAGGCACTTGCATTCTCGCGGTCGCTCTTGGCGCGGCGTCGCAGTTTTGGAGCTTGGTTCCGTTTGCGATGTTTTTCGGGCTTCATCCGCTTGTCAACGCGCTGCAACTTAAGTTTAATATAAACAGATGGATTGCGCTCGTCATAAAGGCGCTTTGGTTCGACGCAACCTTGGTAGTGGCGTACCTGCTGGTGTTCGAGGGCGTATTGGGCGGAGAGTTTCTGCCCGAGCAATTTTACGCGGTATTGAACGACTATATCTATGTGTTTATCTTTACGCTCGGCACGGCGTTTTTCATTATCTACGATTGGTTTATTATACGGTGTCAGAAAACGGTTAATCTCGTCGTACAGAGGATAATAAAATAAAATGCAAAAGAACGGAATATACGAAGGCGTCGTATCGGGGCTCGGCACCGACGGCGAGGGAATAATCAAGGTAGAGGGCACAACGGTATTTGTGCCTTTTTGTCTTATAGGAGAAAAGGTTAAATTCAAAGCCCTCAAAGTAAAGGGAAATATTGCCTACGGAAAGATAGAAAGCATTGAAAACGAGGCATATTCACGGGTCAATCCGCCCTGCGAAGTTTTTAAAAAGTGCGGCGGGTGCGCATTACAGCATATGGATTATGCCGCTCAACTCGAATTTAAAAGACAGCTTGTGGAAAATGCGCTTGCAAAAATCGGAGGTATAAGCGTAAAGGTGCAGCCCTGCGTTGGCTGTGCAAGTCAATACAGATACCGCAACAAGCTCGCTTTGCCGATAGGCGCGGAGTCGGGCAAAACGGTATGCGGCTTTTACAGCTTACACAGCCATAGAATTGTTCCCGTAAAAGACTGCCTTATTCAGTCCGAATTGGTCAAAAAAGTTATTTCTGCGGTCGAAAATTTTGCTGTTGCCCTCCATATATGCGGCTATGA
The DNA here is from genome assembly GCA_910587625.1 of uncultured Christensenellaceae bacterium. Classification (GTDB taxonomy): domain Bacteria; phylum Bacillota; class Clostridia; order Christensenellales; family Borkfalkiaceae; genus Coproplasma. The sequence goes on along the minus strand of CAJUMW010000013.1, from coordinate 41,527 downwards.
CGAGCAAACGGGCAGGGGAATACTGCGCAGAATAGTTGTACGCGAGATAAAGGGAGCGTACATATTTGCGCTTGTTGTCTCAAAAGATTTGGACGTTGCGCCGCTTATAGTCGAGCTTGAAAAAGATTTTGACAACTTTACCTTTTTAGTAAATATAAATAACTCTCGAACCAACGCACTTTTTTCCGATAAATGGCGCATATGTCGGGGGCAAGGCAGCTTCGAGGCGGAAGATTGCGGCATTAAATACAGTGCAGGCGCAAATACTTTTTTGCAGGTAAACGACGAAGTGCGCGAAAAATTATACGCCAAGGTGCTTGACGAAGCCGACGAAGGCTGCGTCGCGCTCGATTTATACAGCGGAGGCGGTATGCTTACCGCTATGCTTGCAAAAAAGTGCGGCAAAAGCTTTGGTATAGAAATAGTGGAGGAGGCGTCGCGCTGCGCCGACGCATTGAGGGATAAAAACGGCTTGCAAAACAAGATGTTCAACATTTGCGGAAAGGTAGAGGAAAAGATAGATGAAGTTGCCGCGCTTGTCGGCAACAGCCGTAAAATTATTGTTTGCGACCCGCCCAGAAAGGGTATGGAGCGGTCGGTTGTAAACGCCGTTGCGCGGTCGGGTGCCGAAAAGGTAGTGCTTGTCTCCTGCAATCCCTCGACCCTGGCGCGTGATTTGGGGCTGCTTGTCGGTACTTTGCGCGAGGAGGACGGCGGGCTTATAAAGCATACATTGCCTGAAAACGCTCCCTACAATATTGAGTCGGTAACTCCCTTCGATATGTTTCCTCAAACAAAGCACGTCGAGACGTTGGTCGTGTTGACAAAGCATAATAAATAAAAATTGTATATTATGTCTAAACCCCGACATATGTCGGGGTTTAGACATATAATAGCGGCATAAAATATATAAATAAAGTATGTCCGCTGAAAAATTCAAATCAAAAAAAGGTTTTATCCTTGCAAGTATAGGCGCGGCGGTAGGGCTGGGCAATGCGTTACGTTTCCCCGGACTTTGCGCCAAATACGGCGGGGGTACTTTTTTATTTATCTACTTTATTGCGCTTATTGTTCTCGGCATACCGCTGTTAAACGCCGAAATTGCGCTGGGCAGAAAGTTAAAGGGCGCAGCCCCGACCTGCATGTCTGCCCTGACAAGCCGCCGTCCAAAACTCGGGGCAGCCGTGGGCTGGACGTCCTGCCTAAACTCGCTGTTTACCGCAGTCATCTACGCAGGGCTTGCAGGTTGGATAATTTCAATGATAATAACCATAGTTCCGCTGTCGACCGCCGCGCCCTCGTTATCCCGTACGCAAATTTCGCAGTATTTCTTCCAAACGACGTTAAACGCGGCATATGACGGGGGTATTCACGGAATTTCATTGATAGTTGCCCCTTGTATAATCGTAGCGTGGGTGTTTATGTACTTATGTCTGAGAGGTGGTGCGGGCACGCTTGCAAAGGCGGCAAAGTTTACCGTGGCAATACCTCTGGTGTTGCTTGTGTTTATGGCGGCAAGGGGACTTATGTACTCCAACTCCGCACAGGCGCTGTCCGCACTTTTTACACCCGACTTTTCTCATCTTGCCGAGCCCGAACTTTGGATAACCGCGCTCGGTCAGGTATTCTTTTCACTGTCGGTGGTGGTGGGTATTATGCCGACATACGGCTCGTATCTGCCCGAGGGCACAAATATCTTTACCTGCTCGCTGATAATTGCGGCGGCGGACTTTTTGGTTTCGGTACTCGCTTCAACGGTTTTGTTCACTACCCTGTACGGCTGCGGATTGCAGAGCGAAATAAGCCCGTCTGGAATAGTCACGGCGTTTGTAATTTATCCTGCGGCAATAACAATGCTTTTCGGCGCCAATACCGCGTTGAACGCCGCGGTAGGGGTGCTGTTCTATTCCTCGCTTGCGATGATGGCGGTGCAGTCGGCTGTGTCAATGCTCGAAGCATTTCTTTCTCCCTTTGCCGCCGCAAGGCAAAAACCCAAAAAATCATACGCGCTTAAAATTTGCCTTATAGGCGGAGCGATAAGTTTGATATTTGCGACGACCGCCGCGCCCGTTATAGTCGATATAAGCGACAGGTTCATAAACTTTTACAACGTTTTACTGCTCGGCATAGCCGAGTGCGTGCTTATCGCGTTTTCAAAAAAATCACGCGTTCTCGTCGAAGAAATAAACAAATTTACCAAAAAACTTAAAATGCCCCAAAGGCTTTTTAACTTTTCCGTCAAGTTTGCAAGTCCGCTTATTTTGACTTCGCTGTGCGTTATCGAGGCTATTTCCGTTGCAACCGTCGGATTTGGTTATCCGCCCTGGCTGCTTTTTGCTTTCGGTATCGGCGCAAGCTTGACGGTGTTTATAGTCGGCGCGTGCCTTTCCGAATTTTTTACGCCAAAAAATAACGCTGCGATTTTTAGGGGGCAAGTGTTGACATTATAATTAAATTAGGCTATACTTAAAATTACAAGGCTATAAAAAACCGCCGCTGTTGCGGCGCGTAAAAATACATAAAGAGGATATGCATCAATGAAACTAATTTACGGGGTAAAGGACAGACCCAAGCCCGCGCAGCTTTTGCTGTTTGCGCTCCAACAACTTTTAGCAATACTCGCGGCAACAATTACCGTTCCTATGGTAATCAACAGCAAGTACGGCTTTGCAAATATGTCTCCTTCGGCTGCGCTTTTCGGCGCGGGAGTCGGAACTTTGGTATATCTGCTGTTTACAAAATTTAAAAGCCCCGTGTTTCTCGGCAGCTCGTTTGCATTTCTCGGCAGTATGCTTTCGGCTTTTGCTGGCGGCGTTTCGGCTTCGCTCGGCTATATAGGTTTGCTGCTCGGCGCGGTTTTTGCCGGAGCGGTATATGTTATAATTGCAGTGGCGGTAAAGTTTGCGGGGGTAAAGTGGATAGATAAAATTATGCCGGCAGTGGTAATAGGTCCTACGGTTGCGATTATCGGTCTATCTCTTGCCGGAAACGCTGTGGGACAGGCTGTCAGCGGCGTGTTCGACACAGACGCTTCGGCTTATGTGATGACTTTGAATTCCGGGCTGTGTCTGCTGTGCGGACTTGCAACTCTTGCAACTACCGTGGTCTGTTCTGTTTACGGTAAAAAATTTTTGAAAATGATACCTTTCGTAATGGGTATTCTTGCAGGCTATATTCTTGCCGCCGTCTTTACCGCGTTCAGCTACATCGAGGGCGCCGAGGCAATGCGCATAATCGACTTTACAAAGTTTGCGGATATGCAGTGGTATCCCGACTTTGCGTTTGTTTCGGCTTTCGGGGAAATCGACCCGGGTGACTCGTCTGTGGGCGCGTATATCGGAACAATTGCCGTTGCGTACATTCCCGTAGCTTTCGTTGTGTTTGCCGAACATATCGCAGACCATAAAAATATTTCTTCGATTATCGAAAGCGACCTCTTGAGCGACCCCGGTCTTTCGAGAACGCTGCTCGGAGACGGCGTCGGTTCGATTGCTGGCGCGCTTTTCGGCGGCTGTCCCAACACGACATACGGCGAATCGGTCGGCTGCGTGGCTATTTCGGGCAACGCTTCTGTCGTCACGATTTTCGTAACCGCGCTTATGGCTATAATTTTCTCGTTCATTGCGCCGTTCGTCACATTCCTTTCTACTATTCCCGACTGCGTAATGGGCGGCGTGTGTATCGCGCTCTACGGCTTTATCGCGGTGTCCGGACTTAAAATGGTGCAGAAAACGAATTTGGGTGACAACAGAAACCTGTTTGTGGTGTCGGTAATTTTAATTACGGGCGTCGGCGGAATGAGCCTTAAATTCGGCCCCATAATTTTAACCGAAGTAGCGTGCGCGCTTATTTTGGGTATCTTGACAAATATTCTTGTAAACATAAAGACAAAAAACGGGGACGGCAACGAACAACTCACCATAGAGGACGCCGAAAACTTAAATTCTGCGGAAGAGCAACCTGCGGTAAATGAAAATGCCCAAGCCGAAAATTTAAAAGATACGGAGGAAAAATAATGAAAGAGTACAAAAACGTTTTTGTGTTTGACCACCCGCTTATAAGGCACAAGGTGTCTATATTGCGCGATAAGAACACGGGTATGAAGGAATTTCGCGAACTTATCGAGGAAATTACGACGATGATGACCTTCGAAAGTATGCGCGACGTCGAGCTTGCGCCCGTGACGGTCGAAACTCCGCTTGAAACAACCGTTGAGTATCGCGTTCCCGAAGAGAGCGTGGCAATCGTGCCCATTCTTCGCGCAGGGCTGGGTATGGTAAACGGTGTGCACAAGGTTTTCCCGACGGCTCGGGTGGGGCATATAGGTATGTACCGCAACGAAGAAACCTTGGAACCGCAGGAGTACTACTGCAAGCTTCCCGACGGCATAGAAAAAAAGACCGTGTTTCTTGTCGACCCTATGCTTGCAACAGGCGGTTCGGCTTGCGACGCGCTTGCGGCGCTGAAAAAACGCGGCTGTAAAAAAATAAAATTTATGGCTATAATTGCCGCGCCCGAAGGCGTTGAAAAGGTGGCTTGCGCCCACCCCGACGTTCCCGTATATGTTTCCACGCTGGACAGAGGCCTTAACGAAAACGGGTATATTCTGCCCGGACTCGGCGACGCGGGGGACAGGCTTTTCGGCACTAAATAATTTAAATTTGTTGCGAGGAAAAACTATGATTGAAATTTCAAAGAGAATAGCTACCATTGCGCCGTCTATGACGCTTGCCGTTTCCGCAAAGGCAAACGAGCTGAAAGCCGCCGGAATAAAAGTAATTAACTTCGGCGTCGGCGAGCCCGACTTCAATACCCCCGAGCATATCTGTCAGGCGGCTAAGGACGCGCTCGACAAGGGCTATACCAGGTACGTTGCGGCGTCCGGTCTGCCGGCGTTGAAAAAGAGCATCGTCAAAAAATTCAAAACCGACAATAATCTCGATTACGACCCCTCGCAGATAATAGTTTCCAACGGCGCAAAGCACTCTATATTCAACGCGATATTTGCCACAATAAATCCCGGAGACGAGGTGCTTATCCCAAAACCCTATTGGTTGACGTATCCCGAGGTAGTAAAAAGCTGCGGCGGCATTCCCGAGTATATCTATGCAACGCCCCGTCACGGCTATAAAATTACTGCGGCGCAGGTGGAGGCGGCTATCCGTCCGCAAACTAAAATGTTAATCTTTAACAGCCCCTGCAATCCCACGGGCGCGGTATATACCGAAAACGAGATACGCGCCATTGCCGAGGTGTGCGTAGAGCACAACATTGTAGTGCTTGCCGACGAAATTTACGAAAAGCTTATCTACGGCGGAGAACCACATTTTTCAATAGCGCAGTGTTCCCCCGAAATGAAGGATTTGACTATAATAATAAACGGCGTTTCCAAGAGCTATGCCATGACGGGCTGGCGCTTGGGCTATCTCGCTTGCCCATCAAACGTAGCAAAGGCAATTTCTTCCTTCCAGAGCCATTCCACGTCAAACGTAAACACAATGACGCAGTACGCCGCCATTGCCGCACTCGAAGGCGGAAACGAAAAGATGAACGAAATGGTAAAGGTTTTCGGGCAAAGACGGCAAAAGATGCTTGCAAAGCTTGACGAAATGAAGAGCTTGGGGTTGGACTATGTTTCTCCTCACGGCGCGTTTTACGTTATGCTGCTGTGCGACAACCTCTATGGCAAAAATTACAAAGGGGAGAAAATTCACGGCAGTATGGACGTTGCAAATCTTTTGCTTGTACATAAAAACGTTGCAATAACCCCCGGCGTGTGCTTCGGTGACGACGACGCGGTCAGGCTTTCATACGCGCTGTCCACGGCGGATATGCTCGACGGTTTGGATCGCATTGCCGAATTTGCAAAAGAGTGCTATTAAAAAATTTTTATGAAATTTTATAAAATATATTGAAATTCTTCTTTATAAATGCTAATATATATATAACCAGAAATAATAAGGAGATTTTCTATGATAAAGTTAATTTACGGACCTAAGGGCACGGGCAAGACCAAAAGACTTATTGCCGACGCTAACGAAAATGCTAAAGACGCAAAGGGTTTAAGCGTATTTATTACCGACAATAAGAGGTGTATGTACGACATTGCGCGCAATATACGCTTTATCGACGTTGCGGATTGGGCTGTTGCCGGCGAGGACGCGCTGTGCGGCTTTATCAAGGGAGTTGCCGCTTGCAACAGCGACCACGAATATATTTATATCGACGGCATTGCCCGTATTTCGGGAAAAGACGTAAAGGATTTGGCTGCTATGTTCTATATGCTCGACAAAATATCCGGTGAAAACGATATTACGATTTACGTTACGTTCAGCTGTGAAGAGTCCGAGCTTCCCGATTTCGTAAAAAAATATCTTTAATGCGATAAAACCTGTTTTTTCGGCTAACGCGGCAACACGTTTTTTTCGTGTTGCCGTTTTTTAAAATAAGTTACAGCGAAGATAGCGCGCTATCTTCGCAACTAAGTTTTTTGGAGTTTTTATGAAGTTTGTAAGTACGAGAGGCGGAGCCGAAAAAGTTACCGCGTCGCGCGCAATAGTTATGGGGCTTGCCTCGAACGGCGGACTTTTCGTTCCCGAAAAGTTCCCTCAGGTTTCTTTGAGCGAGCTTGAAGCGATGATTGAATTGGACTATCCCGAGCGCGCAGCCGAAATACTTTCAAAATACCTTACCGACTATGACAGAGAGTGGCTCTTGTCGGCTTGTAAGTCGGCATACGCCAAGTTTGACGGTGACCCCGCTCCCCTTGTGCGTCTGGACGACGGCGTTTTTATTCTCGAGCTCTGGCACGGACCTACCTGCGCGTTCAAGGATATGGCGCTTACGCTCTTGCCCTATCTTTTGCGTAAGGGCTGCGATTTGTGCGGAATTAAAGAGGAAATTTTAATTCTCGTGGCAACGTCGGGGGACACGGGTAAAGCCGCGCTTGAAGGGTTCAAGGACGCGGACGGCGTTAAAATTATGGTGTTTTATCCCTCGGATGGCGTTTCAAAGATGCAAAAGCTGCAAATGTGTACGCAGGAAGGCAGTAACGTCAACGTTGTAGCGGTAAAGGGCAATTTCGACGACTGTCAGACAGCCGTAAAGGAAATTTTTGCAAGCGCGGATTGCGTGGAAAAGCTAAAAGAGCACAACATAGCGCTGTCCTCTGCCAATTCGATAAACTTCGGCAGGCTCGCGCCGCAGATAGCGTATTATTTTTCCGCATATCTCGACCTCGTTTCCTCCGAACAGATAGCGATGGGGGAGGAAATAGACTTTACCGTACCTACGGGCAACTTCGGCAATATTCTTGCCGCTTACTATGCAAAGAGAATGGGGCTGCCTATCAGGCGGTTGCACTGCGCCTCAAACGAAAACAAGATACTTACCGACTTTTTGGAAACGGGCGTTTACGACACCCGTCGCGAGTTCTATAAAACTACTTCTCCGTCAATGGATATACTCGTTTCGTCCAACCTCGAGCGGCTTATTTTCGAGGTTTCGGGCAGAAATTCAAAGCTGTGCGCAAAGCGTATGGACGATTTGAAAAAGCTTGGCAGATACGAAATTACGGCTGACGAGCTTGCGGAAATAAGGCAAACCTTCGACGGCGGCTACGCCGACGAGGAAACGGCGGTAGAGGCTATGTACGACGTGTTTGTAGACGTGGGTTACACTATGGATACGCACACGGGCTGTGCTATGAAGGTTGCCGTAGATTGGTTTGAAAAGAACAAAAAAGACGAAACGAACATGGTTGTCGTATCCACGGCAAACCCCTATAAGTTCCCTCAGGACGTGCTTTATGCCGTCACGGGCAACGATGTAAAGGACAGTTTCAAGGGTATAAAGCGGCTGCATGCGGCAACGGCTATGGCTGTGCCCAAGTGCCTATCTTCGCTCAAAGACAAGACGCCGCGCTTCACTCGTACCGCCGACGCTAAAAAACTATTTGAAGAAATTTTGGAATTTATAAAAAAATAAGGAGTAGAAATGGCTAATTTTTGTCCCAACTGCGGTTCTGCCGTAAATCAGACGGACACATTTTGTCCTACTTGCGGCTCGGCAATAGTGGGCTCTACGTCGGGTTTGCCCGCGGGCGTTCCCATAAACACGCCGCCTACCCAGCAATATTATCAATCCGTGCCGCCCGTTCAGTCAACGGCGTCGAATATTTTGGGTACGCTTGTTGCGGTAAATCTCATAAACGGACTTACTCGCCAGCTCTATTATTACGGCGGCAGATACTATCTCGACCCCTATTGCAGAAATCCGTTTTTGCAAATGGGTATGATTGTCGGCAGACATAGGCGTATATACAGGCGGCATCCAATTATGCCTCCGCCGCCCCATCCTTTGCACAGACCTCACCGCCCTGCGCCGCCGCCCCCTCCGCCCATCTCGGGCGCGTTTAATCGCAGACCAGGACCAAGACCCGGCGGACCTATGGGAGGACCAAGACCCGGCGGTCCGGGTGGGCCCAGACCTCGCGGACCACGTCCAGGCGGCCCGAGAGGAGGACATAGATGACAATTCATCATGACAAGCTCGCTTACGGCAAGCTTGCATCTTTAAGCGAAGAACTTTCCGAAGAGAAGCTTTTACAAATGCTAAAAGAGCTTGACGACGGCAAGGAAAACGAACAGGACGAAAAAGAAAATAATAAAAGTGCGAAAAAACTTCCCCGTTAGGGGAAGTTTTTTTGTTTGCCCGTATTGACAAAATAAATAATATATAGTATAATTAATTTGATATCATAGTGATATCAAATTAATTTGAAGAGGTGTGGTTATGAACAGCAAAATTGCGGAAAGAGAAGTAAAGAGCAGAAGCGGTTGGCTTATGCTTGCGGTAAGTATTTTGTCGATAATTGTCGGAATAGCGGTAACTATTTACGGTATTGTTATTTCCGAAGAGATACCGACGCTTACGCTTTTATTTAGTTTATTGGGTATTTTGATTTTAATAGTCGGCATAATTTGCCTTAAAGGTCTGAGGGTGCTTGCGCCAAACGAGGGCATAGTGCTTACACTTTTCGGCAAGTATTACGGCACGTTAAAAAAGGACGGTTTTTTCTTTGTCAACCCGTTCTGTTCGGTTGAAAATCCGGCTTCTGGCAGGTACAACAAGAAAATTTCGTTAAAAGCTATGACTTTGAACAACGACAAACAAAAGGTGAACGACGAGGACGGAAACCCGATTGAGATAAGCGTTGTAGTCATTTGGCGTATTGCCGACACGGCAAAGGCGGTTTTTGCGGTAGACAACTATCTCAATTTCATTTCCACGCAGTGTGACAGCGCGATACGTCAGGTTGCAAGGCAATATCCCTACGACGTGAGCGACAACGGCGACGAAAAGTCGCTTCGCGGTTCCTCGCAAGAGATTGCGGACGTATTGAAGGCGGAATTGCAAAACCGTGTGGATATGGCAGGTATAGAGATTATGGACGCGCGCATAAACAATCTTGCTTACGCGCCCGAAATTGCGGCGGCAATGCTTCAAAGACAGCAGGCTGCAGCTATAATTGCGGCAAGGCAAAAGATAGTAGACGGCGCGGTTTCTATGGTGGAAATGGCGCTTAAAAAGCTGTCCGCCAACAATATTGTCGAGCTTGACGACGAAAGAAAGGCGCAAATGGTTTCAAATCTGTTGGTAGTACTTTGCGGCAACCGCGACGCTCAGCCCATAGTCAACAGCGGTTCGCTGTATTGATATGAATGACGGAAATAAGAAAAAGCAGATACCGCTTAGGGTTTCGGAAAATTTGTATGCCGAACTCGAACGCTGGGCTGCCGATGAATTCCGCTCGGTCAACGGGCAGATAGAGTATATTTTGACCGAGTGCGTAAAGAAACGCAAAAACGGCAAAATAGAGAGCTGTAACGGAGATGACGGCGACAAATGAAGCGCGGTTTTTTGGTTGTAAATAATTTTTTGAATTTAAAAAAGTTTCAAGAAATCGAGCAAATGCTTGTCGATAGCGCCAAGCGACGGGGAATGCAACTTGTTTTAAAGCGTACGGGAGAACTTTTGTGCCCCGTTGGAGGGCTTAAAGATATGTCGCTCCCCGACTTTGCGTTGTTCTGGGACAAGGACGTGGCGCTCTGCTCGCAGCTTGAAAAATTAATCCCCACTTTTAACTCGGCTTCGGCAATTTATAACTGCGATAACAAGATTGCAACTTCGCTTGCGCTGGATAGGTACGGCGTACCGACGCCAAAGACAATTATTGCGCCCAAGACGTTCGAGGGCACGGGCTATTCGGATATTCGGTTTTTGTCGAATGCAGTCGAAATGTTGGGGTTGCCCATTATTATAAAGGAAGCTTACGGCTCGTTCGGGCAACAGGTATATCTTGCAAACAGTTTGAAAGAGGCGCAAAGCATAGTCAAATCCTTGGGCTGTAAGGACTTTTTAATGCAGGAGTTTATTTCTCAAAGCAGTGGGCGCGATGTGCGCGTAAACATTGTCGGTGGCAATGTTATCTGTTGCATGTTGCGCGAAAATAAGCGCGATTTTCGCTCGAACATAACGGGCGGCGGCAGTGCGAGCGCGTATGAAATTACTTGCGAGCAGGCGGCAATAGCGCTGGAAGCCTGCCGAGCGGTCGGCACGGATTTTTGCGGCGTTGACTTGCTTTTGGAAAAAAATCTCGTTTGCGAAGTAAATTCTAATCCGCACTTTAAAAGCACTTTCGATTGTACGGGCATAGATTTAAGCGACGAAATTTTGGCGTATATCGAGGAAAAGCTTAAATGAAGCGGGGGTTGCTTATATACGACAGCGAGGGAGCAAAGCGCAATTTTTGGTTTATAGAGCAAATTATTGCAAGTTCTAAGGAAAGGGGGCTTGACGTTAAGCTTGTAACTCTTCCCGAGGCTTGTTTTGAAGCGGCGGACTTTGCAATAGTCCGCGCAATTGCGCCCGAAGTAAACGCAAAATTAGAGAGCGAGGGCGTAAGGGTATTTAACAACGCGCTCACATCGAAAACGGCAAACGACAAATGGCTGACCTATCTGTTATGCAAACGGCTCGGATTGCCCGTTATGCCGACTGTGCTTGTGGGGCAAGTCGAAAACGCGCGATATCCCATAATCGTAAAATCGCGCTCGGGTCACGGCGGCAGCGAAGTTTTTTGGGTTGAGGGAGAGGAGGAGCTTTCAAGCTATCCCAAGCACTACATTGCGCAAGAACCGTGTTCCGAACTCGGCAAAGATATGCGAGTGTACGTTGTCGGCGGCAAAATAGTTTACAGCGTTCTGCGCACTGCAAACTCGGGGTTTAAAAGTAATTTTTGCCTTGGCGGCAGCGCCCGACTTGCCGAGCCCGACGAAAATCAAAAAAGATGCGTTTTAAAAATTTGCGACTATCTCAAACCCGACTTTGCAGCCATCGATTTTATCCGCCATAACGGGGGGTGGGTTGTAAACGAAATAGAGGACGCCGCCGGCGTGAGAATGTTGTATGATTTGAAAGTCTGCGACTTTGTAAAAGAGTATGTAAATTATATAGCGGAAAAGTTGTAAACAAGCGAAAGGGGGGCATATATGCCCCCCTTTCGCTTGTTTAGTCGCTTTCTTCGTTATAAAGTTCGTGAAATTTTTTTACTTCGTCGGGGTCGAGCGCAACGCGCTGAAACAGTCCCGTACACTCGTTTGCACAGGCGCATTTTTCGTATATGTCTTCAATCATTTTATTTTGTTTACGTTTGCTCATACTAAAAGTATGCTTAAAAAATTTTTAAATATACCCGAAAATGCGGCATATTACGGGGTTAATTTTAATTTAGCTATTGCATTGTGCGCCTCAGGTGTGGTATAATGTTTGTATGAAATACATACTTGCATTGGACCAGGGCACGACAAGCACTCGCGCCATAGTCTTTGATAAAAAGGGAAATATTGTTTCGAGCGCGCAACGCGAGTTTGCGCAAATTTATCCCAAACCGGGCTGGGTTGAGCATTCACCGAGGGATATCTTGGGGTCAACCGTCGCGGTGATAGGTGAAGCGTTAGTCCGCGCAAACGTTTCCGCGCAGGAAATAGCCTCCGTCGGCATTACGAACCAGCGCGAAACCACGCTTGTGTGGGACAGGCACACGGGAGAGCCCGTGTACAACGCAATAGTCTGGCAGTGCCGCAGAACGGCGGAATACGCCGACAAGTTGAAGCGCGAGGGCTTCGAGGAAAAAATTTATAACAGAACGGGACTTGTGCCCGACGCCTACTTTTCGGCAACTAAAATAAAGTGGATTTTGGACAACGTGGATGGCGCAAGAGCGCGCGCCGAACGCGGCGAACTGCTGTTCGGCACGGTCGACACATACCTTTTGTGGCAGCTTTCAAAGGGCAAAATATTTGCAACCGATTACACCAACGCAAGCCGCACCATGCTTTATAATATTCACACATTGAAGTGGGACGACGAACTTTTGCGACTTTTTGACATTCCAAAGAGCATGTTGCCGTCCGTGCACCCGTCGGGGCATAACTTCGGCGTCATAGACGAGCTGTACTTCGGCGCGCCCATACCCGTATGCGGAGTAGTGGGGGACCAGCAAGCGGCGCTGTTCGGGCAGCTCTGCAATGACGAGGGTGACGTAAAAAACACCTACGGTACGGGCTGCTTCCTGCTTATGAACACGGGCGGTAAAGCCGTTAAAAGCAACAACGGACTTGTAACCACACTCGCGGCAAGCCTTGAAAAAAGACCGTGTTACGTTCTCGAAGGTTCGGTTTTCGTCGGGGGCGCGGTAATTCAGTGGCTGCGCGACGAGCTTAAAATAATAGAGTCCGCAGACGAAAGCGAGGTGTATGCAAGCTCGGTGCCCGACAGCGGCGGAGTTTATATCGTGCCTGCGTTTACGGGGCTTGGCGCTCCGTATTGGAACGCTGCGGCGCGCGGCGTAATTACGGGCATAACTCGCGGAGCTACTCGCGCGCACATTGTCAGAGCGGCGCTCGAAGGTATCGCTTACGAGGTCTGCGACCTTGTCGGGGCAATGCAGCGCGACTCGGGGATATGTATTTCCCGCCTTGCCGTTGACGGCGGCGCAAGTAAAAATAATTTTTTAATGCAGTTTCAAGCCGACGTTTTGGGCGCAAACGTAAGCCGACCTAAAATAGTCGAAACAACGGCTCTCGGCGCGGCGTACCTTGCCGGCCTTACTCGCGGCTATTGGAAGGATATAGGGCAAATAAAAAATAACGCCGTCTGCGACAGGGAATTTAAGCCCACAATGTCGGAAATACGCAGGCTTTCACTATTGGAAGGTTGGAAAAAGGCGGTAAATCAAACTATATTATAAATTAAACAGCCCTTCGCACAAGCGAAGGGCTGTTAGTTTATTCAATATTAATTTTAGTTCCGCAAATTAAATTATTTTAAAATTTACGACCGACAAGTTCGTCGAGGCTAATACCGTAAAAGTCTGCAAGTTGTGCGCAAAATATTATACTCGGGGTTTTTTCTTCATTTTCCCAGCGGCTTAAATTTTGTTGTGATATACCTGTCTTTTGTGCCAATTGATTTTGACTTAATCCGTTTGAAATTCTTTGTTGTTTTAAAGCTTCTCCAAAATTTAACATAAGCGTACCTCTTAAATAATATTACACAATTTTGTGTTAAAAAGCTTGACAAACACATAAAGGTGTAATGTAATTTTATTACACTACACATAAAAGTGTAAAACATTCAATTAAGGAGTAAAAAAATGAAAAGAGAATGTACTAACTGCTGTAATTTTACGGCTTATTACGAAAAGGCATACAGTTGCTTTTTGCGAACGGAGTGCGGAAACTGTTCTAAAAAGCGAGAAACTATAAACAGACATGCAAGCTGTGAGAATTGGAGCTCGCGTTCGAAGTTCAAGAGGGATAAGTATAAAGTTATATGCGCTCTAGACGAAGCAATTTGCGGCATTAATGCAATTAAGCTTATTTTAGAGGAAGAAAGGGAATAAACGTTGCACTCTTGTTACAATATGTAGAAAGTTGTCGAAAATTTCACACAAGATATTGTGTTACAAAGCTTGACAACGGTAAATTTTAGTATTATACTTATCCCTGACGCGCTTGAAAGGCGGTTGGTGATAAGTATTTTTTATGCATATTGACACAATATATTGTGGTTATAGTTATTGACAAACTACAATATATATGTTAAGATTGATATACTCGCACGAAATGGAGGATAAAAAGATGAAAGTTATTAAGCGTGACAATTCAGTTTGTGAATTTGACAGAAAGAAAATAGTCGTAGCGCTTGGAAAAGCAAATGCTGCTGTCGATGTCGAGGACAGAATTACCGACGCGCAAATTAACGCTATCGCCGACGATATCGCGGCAAGGCACAGAGTGAGAGTGCTTGTCGAAGATATTCAGGACATGGTCGAAGAAAAGTTGATGGAATTACAGAAATATCAACTTATGAAGGCGTATATCCTCTATCGTTACGAGCGCGCGCTCATCCGTAAAGCCAACACCACGGACGAGAGCATACTTTCGCTTATCCGCAATTCCAATAAGGACGTTATGGAGGAGAACTCCAACAAGAACGCGCGCACCGCTTCGACGCAGCGCGACCTTATTGCCGGAGAAGTTTCAAAGGATTTGACAAGGCGCATTCTCTTGCCCGAGCATATTTCCAAGGCGCACGAAGAGGGCGCAATTCACTTCCACGACGCGGACTATTTTCTTCAACCCATATTCAATTGCTGTCTTATAAATATTAAGGATATGCTCGATAACGGCACTGTTATCAACGGCAAAATGATTGAAAGCCCCAAGTCCTTTCAGACGGCTTGCACAATAACCACGCAAATTATTGCTTCGGTTGCCTCGTCGCAGTACGGCGGACAGTCGGTAAATATTGCTCATCTCGGAAAATACCTTCGCAAGACCAAGGAAAAGTACATTGCTCAGTGCGAGGAAAAATTCGGGGACACCATCGACAGCGACACAAAGGCAAAGTTCGTCGAGCTTAGGCTTCGCGAGTCGCTCAAAGCCGGAGTTCAGACTATTCAATACCAGATTAACACGCTTATGACCACAAACGGTCAGTCCCCTTTCGTCACGCTTTTCTTGTATCTTGACGAAAACGACGAGTATATCGACGAGAACGCGCAGATTATAGAGGAAATTTTAAAACAGCGCTATCAGGGCATCAAGAACGAAAAGGGCGTCTATGTTACCCCCGCGTTCCCCAAGCTTATCTACGTTTTGGACGAAAACAACTGTCTTAAAGGCGGCAGGTACGACTATCTTACAAAGCTTGCGGTAAAGTGTTCGTCAAAACGGCTGTATCCCGACTATATTTCGGCAAAGAAAATGCGCGAAAACTACGAGGGCAACGTATTCTCCCCTATGGGCTGCCGTTCGTTCCTCTCTCCCTGGAAGGACGAAAAGGGAAATTACAAGTTCGAGGGCAGGTTCAACCAAGGCGTCGTTTCTATCAACTTACCCCAGTGCGGAATATTAGCAAAGGGTGACGAAAAGAAGTTTTGGGAAATTTTAGAGGACAGATTGCAGCTTTGCTATGAAGCTTTGATGTGCCGCCATAACGCGCTTATGGGCGTTACCAGCGACGTTTCCCCCGTGCATTGGCAGTACGGCGCTATCGCAAGATTGCAGCCGGGAGAAGTAATCAACAAGTATCTGCTTGACGGATATTCCACAATCTCGCTAGGCTATATCGGGCTTTACGAGGCAACTAAGCTTGTCAAGGGCGTTTCGCACACTTCCCCCGAGGGCACGGCCTTTGCGGTAAAGGTTATGAATACCCTGCGCGAGCACTGCGAAAAGTGGAAAAAGCAGACGGGGCTGGGCTTCGGACTTTACGGAACGCCTGCGGAATCGCTATGCTACCGCTTTGCAAGGATAGACCAAGCGAGGTTCGGCACTATCGAGGACGTTACCGACAAGGGCTACTACACCAACAGCTATCACGTTGACGTGCGCGAGGATATCGACGCGTTCTCCAAATTTACTTTTGAAAGTCAATTCCAGCAAATTTCTTCGGGCGGAGCTATTTCCTATGTGGAAATTCCCAATATGCGCCACAACCTTACGGCAATGGAGGACGTTGTAAAATATATCTACGACAATATCCAATACGCTGAATTCAACACTAAGTCCGACTATTGCCATGTCTGCGGCTTCGACGGAGAAATTATTATAAACGCCGACAACGAGTGGGAGTGTCCCGTTTGCCACAACAAGGACCAGAGAAAAATGAACGTAACGCGCCGTACCTGCGGCTATCTGGGTGAAAATTTTTGGAACGTCGGCAAAACAAAGGAAATAAAGGCAAGGGTTTTGCACCTTTAATCAATTATGAATTACGCTAAAATAAAGTGGTTTGACATTTCCAACGGGCCGGGAGTGCGCGTTTCGCTGTACGTCAGCGGCTGCCGCAATCATTGCAAAAACTGTTTCAACCCCGAAACTTGGGATTTTTGCTACGGTCAACCGTTTACGGAAGAGGTTGCAAATTCAATAATAAACGGGATTAAACCCAGCCACATAAAGGGGTTTACTCTGCTTGGCGGCGACCCGTTCGAGCCCGAAAATCAAGTCGCGCTTGCTCCGTTTTTGAAAAAGCTTCGCGCGGCGTGCCCCGATAAGTCGTTATGGTGCTTCACGGGCTACGATTTGGAGAGGGACTTGCTTACGGGTAAGCTCGGCAACCTCGATACGGTAAACGAGATGTTGAACTGCCTCGACGTGCTTGTCGACGGAAAGTTTGTCGAGGAACTGAAAGATTTAAGTTTGAGGTTCCGCGGTTCGTCAAATCAAAGAATTATTATGTTGAAACCCACTTTGGAGCGCGACGAAATTGTGCTTTGGGACGAGGACAGCGAAAGATAAAGGTATTTTTATGAAGATTGGTATTAAAAAATTGAGAGACGGTGCAAAAATTCCCGTCTATGGCAGTCAGTTTGCCGCAGGTGCGGACTTGTATGCGTGCATCGAGCAGGATATGGTCGTGCAGCCGCACAAAACCGTGCTTATCCCCACCGGGCTTGCGCTCGAACTGCCCGTCGGCTATGCCGGACTTATCTATGCGAGAAGCGGACTTGCTTCCAAGCGTTCGCTTGCTCCTGCAAACAAGGTCGGCGTCGTTGACTGCGACTATCGCGGAGAGGTGTGCGTAGCGCTTCTAAACCATTCCGACGAGCCTCAGACCGTGGCGGTCGGAGAGAGGGTGGCGCAGCTTGTAATAACTCCGTATATCACGGCTGAGTTCATTCAAAAGGACGAACTTTCCGATACCGTCCGCGGAGAGGGAGGCTTCGGTTCCACGGACAGATTTTAATAAATATAGGTCAGCTGCCGCAAAATATTGCGGCGGCTTTTTTGTTTATCGCTACAATTTTACTTAACCCCTTGACGAGTCGGGTTTATAAGTGTATAATGATTATAATTATATAATAAAGGGGATTATTATGAATTACTATATGGGGCTTGACGTGGGCGGAACGTCCATAAAAGGTCTTGTTATAAACGAAAAGGGCGATATTTTAAGCGAGGGCTGCGTTCCCGTTGAGGTGGGTGCTGACCTTGCCGACACCATAGAGGTGCTTGCGGACGAGCTTGTGCAGCGCATGGGCGTCGTATTTTCGCAAATTTCGGGTATCGGCGTATGCTGTCCCGGACTTATCGACACCACTACGGGCACGGTATTGTTTGCAGGTAATCTCGAACTCAAAAACTATCCTTTAAAAAAGCTGCTTGTCGATAAATTCAAGCTTCGCGTTGAAGTGTGCAACGACGCAAACGCGGCTGCGTTGGGTGAGGCAAAGTTCGGCGTAGGCAAGGGCTATGATAACAGCATTATGATAACTCTCGGCACGGGAGTGGGCGGCGGCATTGTAATCGACGGAAAACTGTTTGAGGGCAATAAGGGCGCCGGTACCGAGGTCGGGCATATGGTTATAGAAAAGGGCGGACTCAAATGTACCTGCGGCAGGCGCGGCTGTTTCGAGGTCTACTGTTCGGCGCGTGCGCTTACCGCAAAGACAAAGTTCGAAATGGAAGAGGATACCGGCTCGGATATGTGGAAAACCTATACGAACGACACAGCCGACGGCAAAACGGCGTTCGAGTATATGGACGGCGACAAGACCGCGAAAAGAATTGTGGATTGGTATATAAATCATCTGGCTTGCGGAATAACAAATCTTGCAAACATATTCCGTCCAAACATAGTTATGTTAGGCGGCGGCGTTGCGGCGCAGGGCTCGCGTCTTACTGCGCCACTACAAAAGCTTGTAGATAAAGAACTCTTCGGCGGTACCGACTTCGCGCCCGTAAAAATCGAGTGCGCTTCGCTCGGCAACAGGGCCGGAGCTTACGGCGCGGCGGCATTGCTGTTTTAAAGCGATAATTCAGCAAAGCTCAAATTATTTAAAAAGGTTATAAAATGAAAAGCAATATTCCCGTAATGAGTCTGCAAAGACTGCCTGTGTATCTCAATTATCTTAAAACTCTTGAAAAGGGCGGCGATAAATTTATTTCGTCGGGCGCAATTGCCCACGCGCTCAATTTGGGCGAGGTTCTTGTCAGAAAGGATTTGGCATACACTTCCGCACAGGGCAGAACGCGCGTCGGCTACGTCTTGTCCGAGCTTATTTCCGCACTTGAGGACTATCTCGGCTGTAACGACAAAAAGAACGCGATTTTAATAGGAGCCGGGGAGCTCGGTTATGCCATTTTGTGCTACGGAGGATTTAAAAATTACGGAATAGATCTTGTGGCGGCATACGACAACAATCCCGAAAAGATAGGCAAAAGCGTTTCGGGCAAGCCCATACGCGACGTTTTATCCCTTGCCGAAGACGTCAAAAAAATGGAGGTCAAGCTTGCCGTAATATGCGTTCCCGCCCAATACGCGCAGGAGGTTTGCGACAGGCTGGTTGCAAGCGGAGTCAAGGCAATGCTCAATTTTGCACCCGTAATTTTGCAGACGCCCGAGGGCTTTTCTGTAATTAATATGGACGTTGCGGCAAATCTCGCGATACTTTCAAGTATGATTTAAATTTGATAAATCATATTTAAGCGAGCCTCTTTCCTTCGGAGAGAGGCTCGCTTATAGGAATAACTATAATGAAACTTGTTAAAAAGCTAATATTTTTTATACTATCCGCAGGCGTGGCTTTTGCCGCTCTATCTGTCGGCTGCGCAAAAGAACACATTCACGAGTTCACCCCTTGGACGAGCGACGGAGATAAGTATCACGTCAAGTTCTGCACTCTTTGCCAAGAAGAAGTTAGTGCTCCGCACGTCTTTCAAAAAGACGAATGCGTTGTCTGTCATATGGTTAAAGACAGCGAAAGTCTGGTATATGACGGGGTCTACGAGGGTCAGACGTTAATAGGATACGCCGTTTCGGGAAGGGGAGAAGACCAAAGCCCCAACATTTCGGTACCCGAAAGGTATAAGGGTTACCCCGTAATTTCGCTGCGCCCCGAGGCGTTTAAAAACGACGATAAATTGATATCGATAACTCTGCCCTCTACTGTGACGGAAATAGGCGCGCATGCGTTCGACTTTTGCACGCAATTAGTAAGCGTAAACCTTGGTAACGGGCTCATATCCCTGGGGGAATACGCTTTTCTTTCCTGTACTGCGCTTGAAAAAATAGTCCTGCCCGACAGCCTTGAAAGCATTGGTGCAAGCGCGTTTTCCACATGTGCAAACCTAAAAATCGTCAATATGCGCGACGGCGTTACAAGTATCGGCGCACACGCCTTTTCAAGCTGCTCAAACCTTGTTAGTTTGACCATATCACGGGGTGTAACTACTTTGGAGAGCGGTTTTGCGTCCTTTTGTGCGAACTTGAAAGTAATAACTATACCCGACGGAGTAATAAGAATTTCCGAAACCGCGTTTGCGGGGAACATCGCGCTTGAAACCGTGTTTTTGCCGAGCAGCGTAAAAAACGTAGGCGTCAATGCGTTTTATCTGTGCAATGTGAAGGACGTATATTTTACGGGCAGCGCGGAGCAGTGGAACGAAATTTACTTTGCGAACGGTAACGAAAAGCTTACCGGCGCGACTTTGCACTTCAACGCCGCGCAATAAATAGTCGAAAAAAATTTATAAATAGTTTTAAAAAGGGTTGACAAGCCCCGTAAAAGTGTGTTAAACTCAAAGCGCACTCAAATGGGGGTGTAATTTTTTTGTACGGAGTTTTCCAAAATGAAAGCACAGGTAAGGACTAAGATAACGTTTGAATGTACAGAGTGCAAACGTCGCAATTACGACAGCTATAAGAATAAGCGTAACGACCCCGACAGGCTTACGATGTCTAAATATTGCCCGTTCTGCAAAAAGCACACCGAACACAAAGAAAGCAAATAATTTAATTTAAAAGGAAACAATTATGGCTCAGTTAGATAAAAACGCTAAAAAGCCCAACATTTTCGTCAGAATGGGCAAAAAGCTCAAAGAAACGTTTTCCGAACTGAAAAACGTTACCTGGCCTAAATTTCCCAAGGTGGTCAGAGGTACTTGCGTGGTTCTTGTCGTAGTCGTGATTTTCACACTCGTCGTCACGGGTATCAACGTCGGCTTAGAGAAACTGTTAGAATTAATAACCGGTATCGGAGCGTAAATTATGGCAACGATGGTAGCAGACCCCGAAAATCCCTGTTGGTACATTCTTCATACTTATTCGGGCTATGAGTCGATGGTCAGAGACAGCCTTTTTCGGTTGATTGAAAACAACAATCTGCAAAATATGATTTTCGACGTCAAAATTCCTATGGAACAGACTATCGAAGAGAAGAACGGCAAGCGCAAGGTAGTCGAGCGCAAGCTTTTACCCTGCTATGTTTTCATTAAAATGATTTATTCCAACCAGCTTTGGTATTGGGTTACCAACACGAGAGGCGTGACGGGCTTCGTCGGACCTCAGGGCAGACCCATTCCCATGAAAGAGGCTGAAATAAGAAAAATGCGCCTTGAAGAAGTCGTTTTGAACGCCGACTTCAACGTCGGTGACAGAGTCGGCGTCGATTCGGGTCCCTTGACGGGCTTTGAAGGCGTCATTACCGAGCTCAACGACGCGGCGCAAAAAGCCAAGGTCAATATTCAGATGTTCGGCAGAAATACCGACGTAGAAGTCGAGTATATTCAAATAAAAAAGCTTGACGAGCAAGGTTAAGCAATAATAATTTATATAAACTCGTTGCGTTGCAACGGTTTAAATAGTGGGAGAACGCGTTAAATTCTTTTCATGGCGCGTTTGATTGACCACATCGGAGGAACAAAAATGGCAAAGAAAGTAACGGCTGTCGTAAAGTTACAGCTCCCTGCCGGTAAAGCTACCCCCGCGCCCCCCGTCGGTTCGACGCTCGGCCCCCACGGAATCAATATTCCCGGCTTTACTAAGGAATTCAACGCAAAGACGGCTTCTCAGGCCGGACTTATCATCCCTTGCGTTGTAACAATTTATCAGGACAGAAGTTTCACGTTTGAACTCAAAACGCCCCCCACACCCGTTCTTATCAAAAAGGCTTTGGGTCTGGATACGGCAAGCGCGCGCCCCAACAGGGACAAGGTAGGCAAACTTACCAAGGCGCAGGTTGAGGAAATCGCTAAGACAAAGATGCCCGACTTGAACTGTGTGGATATCGAGTCCGCTAAGTCGATGGTCAAGGGTACGGCACGCTCGATGGGCGTTACCGTTGAAGAGTAAGGAGGGGCTACGGATGAAACTTGCAAAGAAATATGCAGAAAGCATTAAGTTGTACGACCGCTCCAAGAGTTATGATTTAAACGAAGCTGCAAAGCTTGTTTTGGATACGGCAAAGGCAAAGTTTGACGAAACTATCGAACTTCACGTTCGTTTGGGCGTCGATCCCCGTCAGGCTGACCAGCAGGTAAGAGGCGTTCTCGTCCTTCCCAACGGAACAGGTAAAACCAAAAAGGTTTTGGTTATTGCAAAGGGTGACAAGGCGGACGCGGCTACGGCTGCCGGCGCTGACTATGTCGGCGCAGAAGAGACAATTCAGCGCATTCAGTCGCAGAATTGGTTCGACTTCGACGTAATGATTACCACTCCCGATATGATGGGTATGGTAGGTAGGATAGGTCGTATTCTCGGACCTAAGGGCTTGATGCCCAACCCCAAGTCGGGTACGGTCACTATGGACGTAGCTAAGGCTGTAAAGGAAGTTAAAGCCGGTAAAGTTGAATACCGTCTTGACAAAACGGCTATTATCCACGTTCCCATCGGCAAAAAGTCGTTCGGTATCGAAAAAATCACCGAAAACTTTAACGCGCTTATGGACGCTATTGTAAAGGCTAAGCCTGCGGCAGCAAAGGGTCAGTATATTAAAAGCGTAACTCTTTCCGCAACTATGGGCCCCGGCGTCAGAGTAACCTACAACAAGGGTTAAAATTTAACCGTTTCTTGTAAAAAAAGTTTGACAAACTGTTGTTAAACGTTTATAATGTCAAAGTAAAATAATTTGTTGCCCAAGACGGCGAGTGCGTTTTCGCTTAATTTCTCGCTCAGGTTACAAGATGAATTTTAATATGCGATTATTAGATTCCTTGTGCCGTTTTGGGTGCAAGGAATTTTTTCTTGAATAACCGCAAAATGTTGCGGAAGGGAGGTAAACATTGTCAGAAGAAAGAAAATCAGCTAATTTTGAAGCTAAAAAAGTTGTGGTAGAAGAAATTACGGAAAAAATAAAGGCGGCAAAGTCGGTAGTCTTGGTTGATTACAACAAACTTACCGTTGCAGAAGTTTCCGCTCTTCGCAACAAGTGCAGAGAAGCAAATTGCGAATACAAGGTCTACAAAAATACCCTTGTAAGAAAGGCTTTAAACGATTTGGGTTACCATGATTTCGACGCAGACCTCAACGGTCCCACGGCTATAACTTTCGGCGCGGACGAAACGTCGGCGGCAAGGGTTATGCTTGCGGCGTCTAAGGACTACGAAGAAAAAATCGTTATTAAAAGCGCGTTTGTCGACTCGGCATATGTGGACAAGGCAGGCGTTAAAGCACTCGCAACAATGCCCTCGAAGGAAGAACTCATCGCAAAGATGCTCGGTTCTATGCAGGCTCCCCTGTCGAACTTTGCAGGCGTACTCAACAACTTGGTTGCAGGTATCGTAAGAGTGTTGGGCGCAATCGCAGAACAGAAGAATTAAAAATTAAATTTATGTCGGCGGACTTTAAACGTAAAAAAATTAATTATAAAAAAATAGGAGTTAATAAAAATGGCAGACGTAAAGAAATTTATCGAAGAAATCAAAACTATGACTGTTTTGGAACTTAATGAACTTGTAAAGGCACTTGAAGAGGAGTTCGGCGTAAGCGCGGCAGCTCCCGTAGCAGTAGCGGCAGCTCCCGCAGCAGGCGCGGCTCCCGCAGCAGCAGCCGAAGAAAAGACCGAGTTTAACATCGTTCTTAAAGATGCCGGCGCTAAGAAAATCGACGTTATCAAAGTTGTTCGCGCATTCACCGGTCTTGGCCTTGTTGAAGCTAAGAGCGCTGTTGAAAAGGGCGGCGTGCTTAAAGAGAACGTTGCTAAGGAAGAGGCTGAAAAAATCGTTGCCGACCTCAAGGCTGCAGGTGCAACGGCAGTTATGGAGTAATTTCCGATTAATTGAAATTTACGAATTCCGTTTTCCCGATCGGGAAAACGGAATTTTTTTATTGCGTTTTTTTAAACGGGAATAGTAGTGGAGGGGGAGGTAACATATTTTAATTTTCGCACATATGCTTTATTACGGCTTTTTTAAAAACCCTCCATCTTTTTTAAATACTTGCGCCGCCACTGATATGTTGTCAAGTTCAATAAACTTTGTACGCATATGCGGCGGCGTTAAGTCTTTATTTTAAGACATATGTATTTAAAACTATATTCATTTATTTGGCTTTCGGCACATATGTATAGCGGTGTACGCAAAGAGGAGGAGAGGAGCAAAGGGGGAGCAAATCACGGGTAAATATTTCGGTACGGACGGTTTTAGGGGAGAAGCCGGCGTATTTATAACTGCGGAACAGGCTTATAAAGTCGGTCGGGTGCTCGGCTGGTATTTCGGTTCAAAGTCGCAGGGCAAGTGTCGGGCGGTAATAGGCAAGGACACTCGGCTCTCCTCATATATGCTTGAATACTCACTTGTGTCGGGGCTCACTTCTTCTGGGTGCGACGCCTATATCCTTCATGTGACTACAACGCCATCTGTGTCTTTCGTCACTCGTTGCGACGGGTTCGACTGCGGAATTATGGTTTCCGCAAGCCACAACCCCTACTATGACAACGGAATTAAGCTGTTGAACGGCAACGGGGAAAAAATGGAGGACAGCGTAATTTCACTTATAGAAAGCTATCTCGACGGAGACCTTACCCCCTTCGGCGGCAGGGATATCCCATATGCTTCGGGCAAAAAAATCGGGCGCACCGTCGACTACGTTTCGGGACGCAACCGTTATGTAGGGCACCTTATCTCCCTTTCAACCTGTTCGTACAAGGGGCTTAAAATAGGTCTGGACTGCGCCAACGGTAGCGCTTGGCAGATAGCTAAAAATGTTTTTGACGCGCTCGGCGCAAAGACTTTTGTCATAGGCGACGTGCCAAACGGCGTAAATTGCAACGAAAATGTCGGATCTACTCATATCGAAGCCCTTAGAGAGCTTGTGATTTGCAATTCGCTCGATATGGGCTTCGCGTTTGACGGAGACGCCGACCGCTGTATTGCCGTAGGCGCTAACGGAGAAATAATTACCGGTGACGAAATTTTATATATCGCAGCCAACTATCTAAAAAGCCGCGGCGAGCTTTCGGGCAACTCTGTGGTTATGACGGTTATGAGCAACGGCGGCATAGTAAAAAGCCTTGAAAACTGCGGCATATCCTGCCACATATGCGGAGTCGGAGACAAGACCGTATGCGACACTATGGCAAAGACGGGCAGCGTTTTAGGCGGAGAAAGAAGCGGTCATATTCTCTTTTCGAAGTACGAAACTACGGGGGACGGACTTGTTACCGCAATTATGCTTATGGAGGCGCTCGTCGAAAATAAATGCGGTTTTTCGCAACTGTTGAAGGGCTGTAAGCCATTTCCTCAAATAGCTAAAAACATATGCGTGCTTGAAAAAACGACAGCCATGCGCGGAATATCCGAGCTCTGCGAAAAGCTGCAAAGAAAGCTTAATTTAAGGCTTGTAGTCCGCCCCTCGGGTACCGAACAGGTAATAAGAATAATGGCTGAGGGCGAAAGCGAAGAAAACTGTGCGCTGGCTATAAAAATTATCAGCGATAACATACGCGACAATAGCGGTTAAAAATACATTGCCCCCCGAATATGGCGCAATTAAACTTCAATTGGTAATATAAATATGTGTGGAATAATAGGTTATACTGGTAGGCGCAACGCCTCCGAAATAATCTACCAAGGATTAAAACGGCTGGAATATCGCGGCTATGATTCCTCCGGCGCGGCTTATCTTTCCGACGGCAAGCTGTTTGTCGTCAAAAAAGAGGGCAAGGTGGAAAAACTTTTACCTCTTTTAAAAGGCGTCAACTCGTCGCTCGGTATAGGGCATACACGCTGGGCTACGCACGGCGTGCCGTCTGATACCAACTCGCACCCCCACCGTTCGGGGGATATTGCCGTCGTGCATAACGGAATTATCGAAAACTATGCCGAGCTAAAAAGTAAGCTTATCTCCGATAATTACAAGTTTGTTTCAGATACCGACAGCGAAGTTGTAGCTCATCTTTTAAACAAAAATTATTCCGGAAATTTGCTTGAAGCTATGCAAAAGACGGTAAAAATGCTAAAAGGCTCATATGCGCTTATAGCAATATGTAACAGCGAAAACAGAATTATTGCCGCAAGATACAAAAGTCCGCTCATACTCGGCTACGGCAGAGAAGAAAATTTTCTTGCAAGTGACGAGCCTGCTCTTGCCGGGCTTTGCGACACGGTATCAATTCTTCAGGACGGAGATATTGCCGAAGTTTCAAGCGAAAGCATAAAATTTTACGACGAAAATTTAACCCCCGTTTCGCGTGAAGTTTTTCCCAATCTTGCGGTGTGCTGTGACCTCGGTTTGGACAATTGCCCCCACTATATGCTTAAAGAACTGCGCGAAGTGCCCGATTCCGTGCGCTTTACCGAACGTGCGTTCGAGGGAATAAAACAAAAACTTTCAGCCATTTTAAGCGACGTAAACCGTGCGGTTTTTGTCGGCTGCGGCACCGCCTACCATGCGGCTATGATTGGCAAGCGTTATACGGAAAGCTTTGCGAGAATCCCCTGCGAAGCCGAAACGGGCGGAGAGTTCAGGTATAAACAGCCTGTAATCGACGGGCGCACGGCAGTGTTTGCAATAAGCCAAAGCGGAGAAACTGCGGATACGGTCGAGGCGGCGCGTTTAGCGCTGTCGTTCGGTGCAAAAGTAGTTGCGGTAACAAACTCGCATCACTCCGAGCTTACGCGCATTGCGCACGTCGTTGTCCCCGTTGCGGCAGGTCCCGAAATATGCGTTGCCGCCACTAAAAGTTATACGGGGCAGGTTACCGCGCTCTATTTGACGGCAAACTTGCTTGCAAAGCGTCAGCCCGAAAAATTAGATATAGTTTATGACCTTTGTAAAAAGACGGTTGCAGAGTTGAATATAAGTTCACTTGCGCAGGTTTGCTCCAAGGCGCGCGGAGTATATTTTCTCGGCAGAGATTTGGACTATGCGGTTGCAGTCGAGGGCAGCCTTAAATTAAAAGAAGTGTCTTACGTCCCCGGGGAAGGCTATCCCTCGGGAGAGCTCAAACACGGCACCCTTGCGCTAATTGACGAAGATACCGTTTCAGTATTTATAATCTGCGACGATTTGTTGGCGGATAAAAGTGTAAATGCAGTCGAGCAGGTGCGCTCCCGTGGCGGCAAAACGGCGGTATTTACCAACATTGACAGAATAATCGATAGGCTGCGCTTAGAAACGCCCTATGTTTTCGAGTTGCCTCATTGCGATAAATATCTCTCCCCGTTACTTTCCGCAATAGCCGTTCAAAAGCTTGCGTATGAAACGGCTGTGGCGTTGGGGCGCGACCCGGATAAGCCGCGCAACCTCGCAAAAAGCGTTACGGTGGAATAAAATAATAGTCTGCGTTATCGTAATATAACGCAGACTATTGCAAATATTTGTCTTTTAAAAATTGTAGTTGCTCTTCAGTCAAACCTATAGCTTGTTTAAGGTAATCTATAACCGTGCCGTATCTTTGCTTGATTTCGTCAATGGCGCCCATAATGTACTGAGGTTTTGAGTTCATCAATGCGTAAAGTATTTGTTTAAACATATGAGGAATGGGCGTTATAACAAGCCCCGACTTTTGCAACAAACGTTTTTTTTGTTGAAATTTCCCCGTTGCCACATAATCCTCAATTATAAGCTTTTCGTCTACGCCAAGCGCGTATTCAAGCAGCATTGCGCATATTCCCGTTCTGTCCTTGCCGGCGCTGCAATGCCATATTACACAGTTTTCATCTTCTATTACAAGTTCGAAAAATTTTCGTATCTGCCGTTGGGATTGTTCGTCGAACAAAAGCACTTTATACACGCTTAGCATATAATTGTCTGCCGAGCCGAACTCTTTTTTAATGCGTTTGCTCTCTTTCAGCATTGTGCGCGCCATAGATTTTTCGTGCGTTATACCCGTCGTTGCCGTGCAGACCAGCGGAAGATGAACGCGTTTTGCGCCGGGGACCGTGGTGCTGGGGTATTCGTTAAGCTCTGTATCTATGCGCATATCTATAATTGTAGTAACGTGCATTTCTTCAAGGCGTTCAAGCGTGCATTTGGGTAAATTGTATAATTTGCCGCTGCGTATAAGCTTGCCGTACTTTATTGTTCTGCCGTCTTCTGTCGGGAAACCGCCGAGGTCACGCGTATTATCAAGTTTTTTTAGCTTTAGTCTCTCAATGCGCATATGAATATTATACCCGAAAATTGTCGTTAAGTCAATAATATACGGTAATATTGTTTGTTGACAAAATTTGAGTTTATGTTTATAATTGTAAGGTAAATTACTGAGGATGAGTTACAATGCACGAGGGACATAGGCGCAGAATGTATGAAAAACTTAAAAACGACAGCTTACTTGAAGATCACGAGCTGTTGGAAATTTTGCTGTTCAATGCTTTTCAAAGAAAAAATACCAATCCCATAGCGCATGCACTGTTGGACAGGTTCGGCACGCTTTCAGGCGTGTTCGGCGCAGATTATAATAAGCTTATTACCGTGGACGGCGTAGGTGAAAACGTCGCTCTTTATATAAAGTGCATTGCCGAGTGCAAAAAGAGAGTGGCAGCCGAGTTCGTTGGCATTGCCGTATTGAAAAATTACGACGATTTTAAAAATTTTACAATTGCGCGTTTGCGCGGGAAACCGACCGAAGTACTTGAAATTTATTGTCTTGATAAAAACGGCAAAGTGACAAGCATAAATAGCTTTACGAATAACGACGAAAATAAGGTGGAAGTGGAGTCGGATAAAATTGCAAGCATAATAGCAACGCATAAACCGCACGGAATATTGGTGGCGCACAATCATCTCAGCGGCGTAAGCCTGCCCTCTGTAAACGACGATTTATTTACTACAAAAATCTATGTGCTTTGCAATGTTAACAACGTAAATCTTTACGATCACTGCATCTATGCGTCCGACAGCGAAGTTTTCAGCTATTATCTTACCGGTACTCTCGATAAAATTAAAGATAATTTCAAGTTTGACTTATTGATTAAAGACAGGTTTGGATATCTTGCCGAAAAGAAGGAGTGAACGGCGTTAAATGATTGACACGCCGCTTTAAGTTTGTTAAAATATTAACGTTGAGGAAGAAGCGGTAAGCACTGCGTGCTTCGATACGACGAATGCTCCGCATTCAACCGCTCTCAATAAAACTTAATAAATTATGGAGAGAGGAAGAAGCGGTAAGCACTGCGTGCTTCGATACGACGAATGCTCCGCACTCAACCGCTCTCAATAAAACTTAATAAATTATGGAGAGATGGCAGAGCGGTCGAATGCGGCGGTCTTGAAAACCGTTGATGGGCAACTATCCGGGGGTTCGAATCCCTCTCTCTCCGCCATTACTGAATAATACGAATCCACGTAAAAGCGGGTTCGTATTATTTTTGACATAGATTGCTTTGGAGTATGCGTTCCCTCCGCCTGCCGTTGCTTTATATTTTCTCGCTCGTTTTGCGCTACAAACGAAAGAACTTGCAAAACGATATCCGATATAAATTTACCCACAAGCGTTTCAGCTTTTGTGCGGGTATCTGGCAGAGGCATATCAAAAACTAAAATGTCCGCGCCCACGTCGTTGGTAATGCGCGAAATATCCTCGTCGTGGAATATGATTGTACTTTTGCGCATATGTTAAAACGGCTACTAAATTTTTAAAATATATATTGACAAGCCGCTGTTTTTTGGTTATGATAGATATTGTAAAAATAATTCAAAAGAAGAGGGAGTATGAATAAACATTTTCAAGCATTTTTTGAAAGCTATAATATGTCTGTCGAGAAAAACTCGGCTTACGGCAAGATACGCGGCTATGAAGTAAGCGCGCTGATCGACAGTTTTGACAATGTTTCTCCGTTGAAGCTGCACGTTTCGTTTTATGCCACTGACGAGCAGAAGCGCAATATCGAAACGTCAATAAGAAATCTTGCGCTCAAATTTTTCAATATGCACTTTACCCCGTACGGTCTGTCGCTCGGTTTTAACGGCATAACGGTAAGAGGAATGCTTGGTAAATTGCCGGATATTTTAGATAATATTTTTAATATTATATCCCAAAACGGCGCAACGACTGCGGAATACTGTCCCGTTTGCGGCAACAGATTGGGAGAAGCGGAATATAAACAATGCAATATCGACGGCTTTAAAATAACTATAGATACGGCTTGCGTCGAAACTATAAACGCCGTGATAAGCGAAGAAAATAAAGATTTCAACGAGGCTCCCAATAACTATTTAATGGGTTCTGTGGGAGCGGTTATCGGTGGCATAGTCGGTGCGGCGTTGGCTATCGGATTATATATGCTAGGCTATGTTTCAGCGTTGTCGGCAATTGTTTCTGTAGTTTTGGGCGCGTTCTTGTTTCAGAAATTTCACGGAAAGCCCGATAAAGTTATGATAATAATCGTTTCCGTTATCACGCTTGTTTTTATGATAGCTTCCATTTTCGGAATTTACATAGTTGCCGCCGGCATTGCCGCGAACGAAGAGGGACTTTATATTTCGGCTATCGACGCGTTCGGTATATGTATGGAGAACGAAGAATTTTCAAGAATATTCTATCTCGACCTTGCGCTCAGCGTTGTGTTCTCTGCGGTGGGTATCGGGCTGGAAATTGCCGTGCTTGCAAAACAGATAAAGAGAAAACAAAATATATAACTAAAAAGGAAGGGCAAACCCCTTCCTTTTTTAATGCGGTCTTATACCTTTAATAATTTTTTTACAGCCGCCTGCATTTTATCGAGCGCAGCTTCGGCTTCCGCCTTGTTGTTTGCCCTTACGGAGAAGTATATTTTGAGCTTTGGCTCTGTTCCCGAGGGGCGCACGCAAATAAAGCTGCCGTTTTCAAGCTCGTAATAAATACAGTTGGTGATGGGGGAGCCTATTTCGCTCTTTTCCCCCGTTGCAAGCTCCAAGGCAATATTTTTGGAATAATCCCTCAGCGTTTTAACTTTGTAAATATCGAACGCGGTGCAGGGCTTGTGTTTAAGTCCGTCGACAACGGCGTTCATATCCCTCATTGCGTTCAATCCCTTAAAGGGAACAGAGATGTTGCAGTCAAGCACATATCCGTATTCGCTGTAAATTTCCTGCAAGCGCTGGTAGACCGTCTTGCCTATATAGTCGTAGTAGCATACCATTTCCGCGCAAAGCATTGACGCAACTACGGCGTCCTTGTCGCGAGCGTGCGTGCCGCGAAGATATCCGCAGCTCTCTTCGAACCCGAAGACATAGGTGTGCAATTTATTCGACTCCCAAAGCTTGATTTTTTCCCCGATAAATTTAAACCCGACGGGCGTTTCAAACAGCGTAACGCCAAACTTGTTGCAGATAGGTCTTGCCATACCCGTGGAAACAAACGACTTAACGACAGCCGCGTTTTTGGGCAGTGAGTTGTCCTCTTTAAGCCGTGTTAAAATATAGTCCAAAAGAAGTATGCCGACCTGGTTTCCCGAAAGTGCCTCAAATTCCCCGTCCCTGTTTTTAACTGCAACGCCCAGCCTGTCGCTGTCGGGGTCGGTGCCGAACACAACGGTTGCGCCTATTTTTTGCGCGGTTTTTATGCCGAGTTCAAGCGTTTCCTTGTACTCGGGGTTTGGTACTTCAACGGTCGAAAAGTCGGGGTCTTTCTTGGTCTGTTCCTCGACAACTGTTGCGTTTATTCCCAACTTTTTCAAAATAGTAGTTACGGGAATGTAGCCCGAACCGTGAACGGGGGTATAAACGAGCTTTAAATTTTTGCCGCATTTTTTGACGGCTTTTTTGGACAGAGTAAGTTTTTTAAGTTCCTTGTAATATTTTTTATCGACCCTTGCAGGAACGGCCTTTATAAACTTTTTACATTCCTGTAAAGAGGGGGAGGGTGTAGCGAGATAGTCGGTAATTTTAGAGATGTACTCGACTACCTTTGCGGTGTCAGCCGGGCTCATCTGCGCGCCGTCCTCTCCGTACACCTTATAGCCGTTGTATTGCTTGGGGTTGTGCGACGCGGTGATCATAATGCCTGCTACCGTTTTAAGCTCGCGCACTGCAAACGAGAGCATGGGAACGGGATGCACGTCGTCGAACTTATATGCGCAAACTCCGTTGGCTGCAAGCACTTCGGCTGCGGCTGTTGCAAACTCTTCGCTCTTGTGGCGTGTATCGTAAGAAATAACCACGCCGCGCGCCATTGCCTGAGGCCCCAACTTTTTGATAAATTCCGCAAGTCCCTGCGTTGCGCGCCTGACGGTGTAGACGTTAATCATATTTGTGCCGTAGCCTATAATTCCGCGCATACCCGCGGTGCCGAACTCAAGCTCGGCGCCAAAGCGATATTCCACATCCTCTTTATTATTTTTTATATTTTCAAGCTCGGCTCGCGCTTCGGAACTGAGACGTTTATCGTTTAACCAGCTTTCGTAAATATCTTTGTAGCTCATTTCAACCCTCCACAATTTATTATATACAGGCAAATTATCAAAATGCCCGATTACTCTACACAATTATACAAAAAAAACTCTATTTTGTAAATAGAGTTTTAAAAGAAATATTAAAAATTTCAAACTTTTTTGCCGTTTTTTCAGGTTTCGTCGTTTTCTCCGCGGAAAAACTCTTCTCGCGTCAGATCGCGTTCCTTCTTTGTGGAAACAATATTGTTCTCCCCGATAAAGTATTTTAACCCCTCGCGGTCGTAGTAATTTACAAACTCGAAGCAAATTAGGCAGACGTAGCTTGCCGGAATAGTCAAAAGCAGACCGACTCCCAGCGTAGATAATCCCACCGTAACGTTGAGTGCAAATATCAAAATTACCAATACCGCAAAGTCCGACATAATGTGCAAAGTGCTCTTACCCTTGCGCGAGAAGGTGTATAAAAACGCGCCGCGCTGTCCCTTTTTGCCGCGTATAAGCGAGGGCAGCCAATCGGTTGTAAACGTCATTTTTATAATTATTGAAAAGACGAGCGCAAGCGTAAACAGGAATACGCTTATCAGGAAATAGAGAACGTGGTTGAGTAAAAAGAAAAGCAAAAAGAACATTGCGACGGCAACAATCACGTCGTAAACGACGGACATGGGAACGTAAATCAAATTGTAGATTGCCGCGTCCTTTAAGTTTTTGATTAGGGTAGTCAGGAAAGGCTGCTTTGCGCGCAGCGCCATTTTATCGTTTATGCAAGCCGCGGTTGCGTAGTTGCCGAGCCCTTCGAACCACTTAGATACTATGCGCACAAGCACGAGCAAAAGCAAGCTTAAAACAAACGAAGGCAACTTTGTCTGCAACAGTTCCATAAACGCGCCGAACGCCTTTTTAACGTTTTCGGCAAGCTGCCCCAATTCCTCGATTTTTCCGTTTAAAAGGTTTGAAAGATAGGTCCAGGCATTGTCCAACAGCAGTTGAAGCTGGTCGGAGTTTATCAAATCCATTATAAACGGATAGACTACAGCAAAGGTTATAAGTCCGGAAATCAGAAGAATGACCAATCTGTATAACAGCTGTTTGTATATAATCGTAAAGTTGTCCACAAAAACGTGGAAAGTATGCTTGAACCGCATAAGTACTCCTTAGTTGATTTCAACGAGTTTTGCAACGGCTTTGGCGCCGCTTACGGCAATATAACAGTAGCCGTTTTTCGAATATCGCGAAAAGTTCCCCGGATTTATCAGCGTAACGCCGTCTATATCGTCATCTCGCGCACAGTGCGTATGTCCGTACAGCGCAATTCGGCAGCCCTCGCTTTTAGCTCTTTCGGCAAGCCGCGCAAGCGTGGATTTGACCGAATACAGGTGCCCGTGGGTTGCAAAAATTCTTACTCCCTCAATCTCTATGACCTTTTCGTCATCTCCGAGTTTGGTTAAATCGCAGTTGCCGTTTATTATTATAGTTTTATTCCCGAATTTTTTGTTTATGCGCGACGCGTCGCTTGAAGTATCTCCGAGATGAATTATTTTGTCGCATTCCGCAAGAACTACGTCTATTTTTTCAAGTCCCGAAAGGTTGCCGTGGGTGTCGCTTAAAACAACGACGCTTGTCATAGCTTTTCTCTCAAATCACACAGCGCGCGATAGCGGTGGGATACCGAGTTCTTTTCTTCCTCGGTTGCAAGCCCGAAGCTCTTTTTCAAGTCGTTTGAATAGAACAGGCTGTCGTATCCGAAACCGTTTGTGCCTATTTCCTCGGTTAAAATTTTGCCGAACGTTCTGCCCGTGCCGAAGTACGTCTTGCCGTTCGGCATATACAGGCATACTGCGCTCTCGAAATACGCGCGGCGGTGGCTTGTGTGTTCCATACGCTTTAATAGTAGCTTTCTGTTGCCCGCGTCGCCCTCGCCCGAAAATCTTGCCGAATAAATGCCGGGTGCGCCGTGCAGGCATTCCACGCACAGCCCCGAGTCGTCCGAAAGCGACGGCAGACCGAATTTCTCGGCAATAAACTTAGCTTTGATTTTGGCGTTTTCTTTGAACGTCGAGCCTGTTTCCTCGATTTCTCCGTCAAAGCCGAGTTCCTGCATCGAAACAATTTCCACGCCCGTAAATATAGCCTTGATTTCGGCTATTTTTCCCCTGTTGCCGCTTGCTACGACTATCTTTTCAAGTTTCATAATTCAATTATAATATATATCTTTCAAAAAGTAAACATTTTCTTGAAAAGTTTTTGCCGCGCCCAACGCATGTTTACCATTTAAGTCGGTGCAGGTTGCCGAATAGATTAAAGTTTTCGAATTTATTTTGCCTCAGCCCTTCGAAAACGGCTATCGCAACGCAGTTTGAAAGGTTCAGGCTTCGCGTATCTCCAAGCATGGGTATGCGCACGCAGCCCTCGCGGTTTGCTAAAAGCAACTCCTCGTCAAGCCCTCGCGTTTCTTTGCCGAAAACAAGAAAGTCACCCGGTTTAAACTGTGGGTCGCAGTAGTTTTTCTGCGCCTTAGTCGTAAAAAAGTAGAAAGCGGCTTGGGGGTTGGCTTTAAAAACTTCGTCAAAGCTGTCGTAATAAAAAATTTCCGCGTCCTTCCAATAGTCCAAACCGGCGCGTTTCAAGTATTTGTCCGTGACCTCGAATCCGAGCGGACGCACGAGGTGCAGCCTGCAGCCCGTTGCGGCGCAGGTTCTTACGATGTTGCCCGTATTTTGCGGTATCTCGGGCTCAACCAAAACAATATTAAACATAGCTAAATTATTTTACTACGTTCGGCGGCGTTTTGCAACTTTTGGCGCGGCGGAGAATTTATCTATTTCAATTGACAAGTTAACGTAATAGTTGTTATAATATAAATGTACTACGAGAAGAGAAAAAATTTATGATAAGTAATCTTTTAGCATTGGGTGTATCCGAGGTTTTAACCATTATAAACAATATGCTGCTTTTGTTCGGCGGCGTTGCGGCGTTTATCATAGGTATGAACGTTATGGGTTCGAACCTCGAAACCGCAGCCGGTAAATCCATGCGCAAGCTGATGACCAAGGCAACTAAAAACTGCTTTTTGGGCGTGGGAACGGGCGCTGCGGTGACGGCTATCGTGACAAGCTCGTCGGCAACCACGGTCATGATTGTCGGCTTTGTAAACGTCGGGCTTATGACGCTTACGCAGGCAACCTCGATTATAATGGGCGCGAATATCGGTACAACCGTTACTGCGTTCATTACGGCTATATCCACCTCGGGCGCAGAATTTCAGATAACCGCGCTGTTTGCGTTTACCGCGTTTGTCGGCGTGTTAATGGCTATGCTCGGCAAGAACGACAAAATAAAGCGCATAGGTGCGATATTGCAGGGACTTGGTCTTATATTTATAGGTATGAACGTTATGTCCTCGTCAATGGGCGATATGCTGGGTGACGAGGGTATAAAGGACGCGGTCGAAAGCGTGTTTATAGCTATCGGCTACGGCAAAGACGTTCTCTCGTGGGAAATAATAGTGCTGTTTTTGCTCGGTGCTCTTATGACGGGGCTTGTTCAGTCCTCCGCGGCAATTACGGCAATTGCGATTTCGCTTGC
This sequence comes from uncultured Christensenellaceae bacterium, assembly GCA_910587625.1. Classification (GTDB taxonomy): domain Bacteria; phylum Bacillota; class Clostridia; order Christensenellales; family Borkfalkiaceae; genus Coproplasma. Next base: position 5,777 of record CAJUMW010000013.1, on the reverse strand, counting down.
AAGCTCTTCGCTTATTTCCCTGCCTATGGCAATGTTTATTATTCTCGGCACCAACGTAGGAACGTGCGTTACCGCTCTGTTTTCGTCACTCGGCGCAAGCGTAAACGCAAGGCGCACGGCTGTCGTGCATCTTCTGTTCAACGTAATAGGAAGTATTATATTCATAATTCCGCTCGCGTTTACATGCGGATATCTTGCGGATTTCCTAAACTTGTTTATACCCGCTCTGCCCTGGCAGATTGCCGTATTCCATATGGCGTTCAACGTGCTTACAACAGCTATACTGTTGCCGTTTATAAACCAATTGGTAAAGCTTGCATGTATCATAATTCCCGAAAAGAAGGGCGTGGAAGAGCCTTTGGAAGAGGGGGATATGCTCGACAAGCGTCTTTTGAAAACGCCGGCAATTGCGGTAGGTCAGGTCAGGCGCGAACTTTTAAGAATGGGCAAGCTCGCGTTTGCAAACTATAAGCGCTCGCTCGATATGCTGCTTTCCGGCGACCTTTCGCACAAAGACGAGTTTGCTTCGGTCGAAAAGAATATAAACGATTATAACAGCTATATTTCTTCCTTCCTTGTTAAGCTGTCGTTGCAGGACTTGTCCGAAACCGACGAAAAGAAAGTCGGCTCGTTCTACCACGTTGCTTCCGATTTGGAGCGTATCGGTGACTATGCCGAAAACATTGTCGAGTACGCCGAAAGAATGGTTGAGGAGGGTTCGGGGTTCTCCGAGCACGCAAAAAACGAAATTCTCGAAATGGACTTACATCTTACCGAGCTGTATAAAAACGTCGAAAAGGTATTCGGGGATATCGATTTGAGCTTTATCGGCGATGTTGAAAGAGAGGAAGAGTTAACCGACGAAATGTGCACAAAAATGCAGGAAGCGCATCTCCGTCGTATGAACGAGGGCAGGTGTACTCCCACGGCAGGCGCGGCATATCTTCAGCTCGCTTTGAATATGGAGCGTATCGGTGATCATATGCACAACGTTGCCAACTCGGTAAAAACCTATCACGCCACAGTTGTTTAAAAGATAAAATAAAATACCGTTTGCGGTTAAGACGCAAGCGGTATTTTATTTGTTTTCGTCGTGTTCGTCGAGCGTGGTTGCCGCCTCTTCGAGAGCGGGATAAACGGCGGTAATCGGTCTGTCCAAAACCTTTTGTCGCACAAACAGGAATAGATAATATGCGCCCGTAAACGTCCAGAACAGCCCGACGTAAACGGCGTATAAAATTATGAGATACAGCAGGTTAAATTGACATTTCCAAATAATTAGGGGAATTTCGAAAACGGGTATGGGCAGGGGGTTAATCTGCGTAAACGCATAGTTGGGGCGCAGCCACTCGCTTTCGCTCAAAGTATAGCCGTCGTACGAGAACGACATGGAAGCCGAAGTTACAATTCCGCTTGCAACCGCCGCCGTGACAATCACAAGGCAGTAGTAGATTAGGGGGATAATGCAGTCCTTTGGCTTGAATTTGTAGTGACCGAGCGCGGAGGGCAACACGGACAGCATAAATAATATGTAGTGCGTGAGGCAGAAATAGAGAATAGTGTGCCCGAATATTATTCCGTAATTTGACATATCGTCCCTGCCGAAGTAAAAAAATACTGTAAGCGCGCCGGCAGCGTGAACAAAGAATGAAATGGCGTATAAGACTTTTTTTCGCAAAATTACAGAAAGCGAGGCAACGTAAACGCCTATGTTGCAAATAAACAGCGGTATGCACGCGAACACGGTGTGATACACGTTGTAACCGTCGCCCATAACGAGCGAGTCCTTGCTGTGGTACTGTATCAACAGCACGATAGCCGCCGCCGCAAGGTAGTCGCGCTGTTTGCCGCCGTCCTTGTTCTTTAAAAAGAAGTAAGCGCCAATTGTTGCCGTCGCAAGAAGCAGTATAGCCGAAAGGTGCCACACGGTAAAGTTTTTGAACCAAAGAAAGTGTTCGGGCGTAAAGTCGTCGGGGTTATAAAAGTTTTCGAAAATATTCAGCGGCATTACCGCTAAAATTGCAAACGGCAGACATATAAAGCTTTTTGCTTTAACCTTGCAGCCGTCGCGCAACACAAGCAGTGCGCAGCATAAAAGCTCGAGCGCGGAAGCGGCAAAAAACAGAGCCATATTTGCCCATTTGGGAATAAACTCGTTTATGCTCGCGTAAACCTTGTCTGCTTCCGAGGTTGCCGAGCCCAGCATCGATATGTCGAAAAAATTGCCGAACGTACACATGCTCACAATTACAAACAGCGGCAAAACGTACTTTGAGGCGTCCGAACAGCTTTTCTTATTATAGAATACGGCAAGCGGCAAAAGCAGCAGCCCCGATTTTTTTACCCATTGGCTCAGGCAAAAGAAAAACCCGAATTCCGTAAATCTATTGAATATGTAGTAGTCCGAAACCGTGAAAGTCAAAGCAAGCGACAGCGCAAGAAACAGTCCGCACGCAACTTTCAGGGCAACGTCCGAAATTTTATGTAAATTCATAGTACAATTATAATTTTTTTTACGGCGTTTGTCAATTGGCGATTTTTGCCAAAGTTTGAAAAAATTGTTGTAACTTTTAAAAAAACGTGATATACTATTTTCAATAGAAAATTTTTTGGAGAATTATTATGGCAAAGATAACTAAGGATACGCTCATTGCGGATTGCTTGAAAATAAACCCCAACAGCGCCGAAATTTTACAGGCGGTAGGTATGCACTGCATAGGTTGTGCGCTCGCTCACGGTGAAACTATCGAGCAGGCAGTTATGGTTCACGATAACGACCTTGACGCACTTTTGGCTAAACTTAACGAAGGTATCGAGGACTGACAATTAAAAAATTGCCGCGCGCCGACTGTTTTATAACGGTCGGCGCGCATTTTTTTTATATATTCAAAATTTTAATTCAGTTTAACTGAATTGTTAAGTTTTTTCATTTTAAAAGTGTTAAACTTAATATAGCAATTTTAATGAGGTATTATTATGACAATTTTCTTGGAATAATCTGGCATTGCTGTAAAAATTTTTGCATTGCATAAACTTATAATTTTTTGTATAATTATCCTGTGAATTGTAATAGCAGTTCATTTATAACGGAGGTAATTATATGAAGAAACCAACAAGAATTGCCGCCGCGTTAATGGCTTTTGCCGCGGCTGCGACTATGAGCGGCTGCACTGCGGCGGATTACGGCAACCTTCCCGACGGGGAAGACAACGAAATTATAGACCAACTACCCGACGGATTTGATCCGCCTTCGGCAGTTTTACCCGAGGTTGTTCCTCCCGATGAACAGCCTGTTCAGCCCGAACAACCCGAGGAGGAGGCTCCGCCCACCGTGGCGCCGCCCGAGATTGAGGTTCCGAAAGTCAAAACAGTTTCGTACATAGGAGTAACCGGTGACGGGGTGAATATCCGCTCTGGAGCCGGAACAAACTACGGCATTAAAGGTACGGCGGAAAAGTCTACTTTATATGCGCTCGACGGCGAAACAGACGGTTGGTACAAGACGGGCTACAAAAACAAGCCGGCTTACCTTTCCGCCAAGTACTGCAAGAGCGTTGAAATGGAGGCAAGCGACAACGAAAAAATCGAGGCAGTAATTGCAGAGGGCACAAAGCTGCTCGGCACCGTCTACGTCTACGGAGCGATACGCTACCACGACGGAAGCGGCAAGCTTTTAAAGAATTTCGACATAAACGAATTTGACTGCTCTTCGCTTATGCAGTACATATTCTATAAGGGCGCATACGTCAATCTGCACCTGACAACCCGTACCCAAATCTATCAGGGGAAAACGGTGTCGAAGTCGCAGCTCAAGCGCGGTGATTTGATGTTCTTTACCAACGAGTCGCGCAAGGACAAGGTCGGCGTCGAACGCGTCGGTCACGTCGCGCTCTATCTCGGAGATAACTGGATTTTGCACACGGCAAGCGACTACGCGAAAATAGAACAGATTTCGGCTAAGAGGTGGAGCTACTTCATTCAGGGACAAAGAATATTCTAAACGAAATAAAAACAGCGTCGTTCCGCAAGCTTGCGGAACGACGCATTATATTATTTATTGTCCTCGTCCTTATTTACTCTGCCCGTAATAAAATCTCCCGTGGGAGGGGGAGGGTTTTTCTTTAACTCGTCGCTCTCCTGCCTGTTTTTGGAGGCAAACATAAGCAATGCGAAAATAACGCCCAAACCCAGCGGAACAAAACCCCACATTCCGAAGTAAATAAAAATAAATATGGTAACAGCCGCGCACGCTACGGCAAGTAAACAAAATACGACGCGCAAAATCTTATACATATATATATAATATAATAAATCATTGAAAAATGCAATAATAATACGAAACTTAATAAATTATGAATAATATTTTCGCAAAATGTCAAAAATTAACTTATAAAAATTATTTTAAAAATATTTAAATATTTCGCTTGACTTTAATAACGGCTTTATGGTATCTTTGAAAAGCTGTCGCAAAGAGCGGACGAAATACAAAATTCGTCAAAACAAGCCAAAAAAATTCTTTAAAATTTTTAAAAAAAGTTTTAAAAAATGCTTGACAAGGTAATATCTCCTATGATATTATAGACAAGCTCACTAACGAGAGCACCGACTTTTGTCGGACAACGCAGTTTAAAAATTGAATAGAAGGAAACGAATAAAAATAGTTTCTGTCAATTAACTTTGAAGTACAAATAGTACCACAAAGCAAAGTCAGCATAGATAATGACTAATATAGTCGAGATAGAGCCACGGTTGCTTAGGCAATCGGTTTTATACAATTAAACTTAAGAGTTTGATTCTGGCTCAGGATGAACGCTGGCGGCGTGCTTAACACATGCAAGTCGAATGTAGCAATACATGGCGGACGGGTGAGTAACGCGTGAGCAATCTGCCCATATCTGGGGGATAACAGTTGGAAACGACTGATAATACCGCATAACATGGTTTGAAGGCATCTTCTTTCCATCAAAGATTTATCGGATATGGATGAGCTCGCGTCTGATTAGCTTGTTGGTGAGGTAACGGCTCACCAAGGCGACGATCAGTAGCCGACCTGAGAGGGTGATCGGCCACATTGGAACTGAGACACGGTCCAAACTCCTACGGGAGGCAGCAGTGGGGAATATTGGGCAATGGAGGCAACTCTGACCCAGCAACGCCGCGTGAATGATGAAGGTCTTCGGATTGTAAAGTTCTTTTCTAAGGGAAGAAGAAAGTGACGGTACCTTAGGAATAAGCCTCGGCTAACTACGTGCCAGCAGCCGCGGTAATACGTAGGAGGCAAGCGTTATCCGGAATGACTGGGCGTAAAGGGTGCGTAGGTGGTTTGACAAGTTGGTAGCGCAACTCCGGGGCTCAACCTCGGCACTACTACCAAAACTGTTGAACTTGAGTGCAGGAGGGGCAAATGGAATTCCTAGTGTAGCGGTGGAATGCGTAGATATTAGGAGGAACACCAGTGGCGAAGGCGATTTGCTGGACTGTAACTGACACTGAGGCACGAAAGCGTGGGGAGCAAACAGGATT
>CAJUMW010000013.1:0-158 GCA_910587625.1 uncultured Christensenellaceae bacterium | reverse complement strand
CTTCCGATCTTAATTCGAAGCAACGCGAAAAACCTTACCAGGCCTTGACATCGAGTGAAAGTCTTAGAGATAAGACCCTCCTTCGGGACACGAAGACAGGTGCTGCATGGTTGTCGTCAGCTCGTGTCGTGAGATGTTAGGTTAAGTCCTGCAACGAG
>CAJUMW010000012.1:51956-60187 GCA_910587625.1 uncultured Christensenellaceae bacterium | reverse complement strand
TTACTCATATAAATTTTTTTAAACTTTTTTGTTGCAATCAGTTGACAATTCTTCAGCCGTAAATTATTATTACCGCCCCTCTACCGCGTGCAGAGGGGCGCCGTTTTATAAAACAGTCAATATAAAATTTTGTCCGTTTAAAAATTCGATATTGAGCTTATTCCCCTCAACTTTAAACGAACCGATAAAATAATCTTCAATTAAAGGTTTAAGTTCTAAAATTAACTCTTCTGTTTTAATTTCACGTTCATTTACTGCTGCTTTCATATCAACAGATTGTTCAATTGTACTAAATTTTTGTAACTTACACATACTTTTGTACCTCAATAAATTTCACTTATGCGCGCTCATTAGTGTAAGTCTATTATACCTCTCCGTAAAAGCAATTTGCAAGCAAACAATTGCCTTTGCGGAGATAATTAAATTAAAAAAAAGGTCGGTGTTTGTATGAATTTGATGAAATTTGTCGAAAACTTAAAAGGACTTATGATTGTCAATAATTTAAACCAGAAAAGTCTTGCCAAATGTTTGGGCGTTTCAGTTTCAACTGTTTGCAGATATTTACAAGGTAATCGTGAACCTTCATTTAAAAACCTCGTAGGTCTTGCTAATTTATTTAAGTGCTCGGTTGATTATTTGTTGGGATTTAATGAGTACGGCTGCAATCAAGAATTTTTACCTTGTCCGAAATTCAGCGTTAGACTTCAAGAATTAGTCAATTCAAAAAAATTAAGCGGCGCAGCATTTTGCAGAGAGGCAAAAATTCCGGAAGGCAACTACTTTGATTGGAAAAACGACAAACGATTACCCGAACCCGACGGCTTGATTGCGCTTGCTAAATATTTTGACTGTACGGTTGATTGTGTTCTCGGCAGAGAAAAATAACGAATAGAAAATTTCCCACAAACACAAATCCCTCGGACTTTTGTCCGAGGAATAAATTATTTGTTAATCTTCTAAACCCATTAAAAAATCAATAGTTACGCCAAAATATTTGGCAAGTATAACAAGTTGAGAACCTCTTATATCTGCTTGGCAATTTTCCCATCGACAAAGAGCTGACGAGCTTATCTGCACTTCCTTAGCCAATCCTTGAATAGACAGTCCTCTTTCTTGTCTTAACTCTTTTAGTCTTTCCGAAAATTTTTCCATATCATACCCTTAGTATATACATTTTATCCCTAATTAGGGAAACAATGGGAAATTTCGCGCCTTGTTTATTTTTTTATACACAAAATTTCCGCAGGGTCAACGTCCAACACCTGACATAAATTTGCAAAGGTGTCCAGCGCAGGCATTTTATTGCCGTGAAGATAGCTTGAAATTGCCTGTTGGCATACCCCCACTTGTTTTGCGATAGTCGTTTGACTTAATCCGCTTTGCTTGATTGCCTCTTGTAATTTGTACTGAATTTGTTCTTGCAATATCATTATTTTATTTCCTTTTTTTTATTTACAGTCAAAAATATTTTACTACCAATGGTTGAATTTTTCTTGACATACTATTATTGGTAGTGATATTATATGTTTACTACTAATGATAGTAGAACGCAAATTTAGGAGTTTAACATTTTGGAAAAAGCTTGTATCAAGCGACGGGTTTTGCGAAAAGAGAAAGCCGAAAATCAAAAAATATAATTTGTCGTTAAAGAGAATAGACGCCATAATAGCCGACGTTAAGACAACAGAAAAGCTTTTAGAAAAACTAAACAAGCGTTGCGATTGAAAACGCAACGCTTGTCGGATTATTTCTTTTCGGACTTAAATATAAAGTCGTCGTCTTTTACCGCAACCGTGACTACTTCTCCGGGGAGAATGTGACCTGCTAAAATCTCGTCCGAAAGCCTATCCTCTATGCGCTTTTGAATTACTCGTTTTAAGGGACGCGCACCGTACATATCGTTGTAACCTTCATTCAAAATTTTGTCCATTGCCTCGTCGGAAATATTTAAAGAAATATTGCGCGCGCGCAGCCTATCGGAAAGCCCGTCGATAATTTTATAGCAGATTTTGCCTGCTTCTTCCTTGGTGAGCTTTCTGAAAATTATGATGTCGTCGACCCTGTTCAAAAACTCCGGCTTGAACTGCTCTTTAAGCGCCTCGTTTATGCTGTCCTTCATACTGTCGTAACCGTCCGAAGCTTCGTCGCTGCCCGAAGTAAAGCCGAAAGACGACATCTTTTTTATGCGGCTTGCGCCGACGTTTGAAGTCATAATAATAATAGTATTTTTAAAGTTGATTACTCTGCCCTTACTGTCGGTAAGTCTGCCGTCGTCGAGTATCTGCAACAGCACGTTGAACACGTCTGGGTGCGCCTTTTCAACCTCGTCGAAAAGCACCACCGAATACGGTTTTCTGCGTACTTTTTCGGTAAGCTGTCCGCCACCCGTTTCGTCGTACCCTACATAGCCCGGAGGCGCGCCTATGAGCTTTGACACCGTATGTTTTTCCATAAACTCGGACATATCGAGGCGCACAAGCAATCTTTCGTCACCGAACATACTCTCGGCAAGCGCCTTGGCAAGGTCGGTTTTACCTACGCCCGTGGGGCCGACAAATATAAACGAGCCTATGGGCTTGTTGGGTTCGTTTAATCCTGCGCGAGCGCGGCGGATTGCACGTGATACCGCGCATACGGCTTCGTCCTGACCTATAATGCGTTTATGAAGATTTTCTTCCAAATGCAAAAGTTTTTCGCTCTCCTGCTCGGTGAGTTTTACAACGGGAACGCCCGTCCAGCCGCTGACTATTTCGGCTATTTCGTTGCTGCCGATATTCGGAACCGAGGTCTGCTTTTCTCCCTTCCAATCGGAAGTAAGTTTATTTATCCGCTCTTGCACCTCGTTTATTTCAACTACAAGCTTTTGCGCTTGGGAATAGTTTTCTCCCCTTGCCGCCTTGTTCTTTTCAAGGTTCAACCTCTTCAATTTTTCTTCGAGCTCGCGCAGCTCTTCGGGGCTGTTCAAGCTGTTGAGTCTTGCTCTCGACGCCGCCTCGTCAATGAGGTCGATTGCCTTGTCGGGCAAAAATCTGTCGGTTATATATCTGTCGGAAAGCGCCGCCGCAGCTACGATTGCCTCGTCGGTTATAACTACCTTATGGTGCGCCTCGTACTTATCCCTCAAACCCGTCAAAATTGAAATTGTGTCCTCTACAGTGGGCTCGTCGACCTGAACGGGGGTAAACCTGCGCTCCAAAGCCGCGTCCTTTTCGATATATTTTCTGTACTCTTCCAACGTGGTTGCGCCGATTGTCTGCAACTCTCCGCGCGCAAGCATCGGCTTTAAGATATTAGCCGCGTCCATATTGCCGTCAGAGGTTGCGCCTGCGCCTACTATCTGATGAATTTCGTCTATAAAGAGTATGACGTTGCCGCTGCTCTGTATCGAGTTGACAGCGTTTTTAAGCCGCTCTTCGAAGTCACCCCTGTACTTGGAGCCTGCTACCATTGCCGATAAATCGAGCGAGAAAACTATTTTGTCTTTGAGCAAATCGGGCACTTCGTTTTTGACAATTGCCTGAGCAAGCCCCTCCACGACAGCGCTCTTACCGACGCCAGGCTCGCCTATAAGCACAGGGTTGTTTTTTGTTCGGCGCGAAAGCACCTGTATTATCTTGTCTATCTCCTTTTTTCTGCCTATAACGGGGTCTATTTTGCCCTCGCGAGCCTTGGAAGTCAAATCAGAGCCGTACTGCAATACCGACTTGTCAAGCCCTCCCTTGGACTGCGTTTTGTTCTTTTTCTGTTCGCGCTGTTTGACGCCCATCATATTTTCAAAGCTTGAAAACATTTGGCCGTCATCGTCCGAAAGCTCGTCAGCTCCGTCGCTTATGGCAAGCTCGAGCTTGCTTGCGAGTTCGGAAATATTTATGCCTATCGCCCTTAAAATACGCATAGCAAGGCAGTCCGACGAAGATATTGCAAGCAGCATATGCTCGGTACCTGCAAGCGAGGCTTCCCCGTTAATGTCGATTGACAGCTCGACGGCGCGCTCGAACATATGCTTTGTGCGCGGAGTATAGCCGACTATATTAGACCGAGTGTCTATAGTAGACAAAAAGTATGTGCGGTACTTGTGCTCGTCTACCCCGCAAGCCATAAGCACCTTATAAGCCGTGCATGAAGGGCAGTTGAGCATTGCGTAAACTATGTGCTCGCTGCCTATATAACTGCTGTGGTGTACCGTAGCCGCCTCTTCGGCAATCTTGATAACTTTTTGCATATTGTCCGTGAAATTGTTGTAAAACTGCATAAGTTCCTCCTTTATTCCACTATTTTCTTTAAAAATTTTGCTGTGTACTGCGCCCTGTAGACGTCGCGCTCCACGGGCGTAAGCTCGCGCCCCGACGCGTTGTTTATATTGGAAGGGCGCATTTTTACTACAAGCTCGTCTATTTGAGAAATGTCGGCAAGCTTGATATAGCCAAGGCACGCGCCCAGCTTGACGTTTGCAGAGTAAGCTATAAGCTCGCTCGTAGAAAGCTTTGCGCAATTTGTAAGTATGCCGTATGAGCGCAGCGTTTCGTCGCGAATGTCGAGCGCGGACGAACAGGTTTTAAGCTCGTTTCTCTCCGCCTCTTCGAGCGCGCATACCTTTTTAACTATGTCGTTTACCCTCGCGATTATTTCCCCCTCGCTGACGCCGAGCGTCACTTCGTTGCTTATCTGATAAGTATAGCCCTCCGCCTGACTGCCCTCACCGTAAATTCCGCGCACCGTTAGCCCGAGATGAGAAATGCTTTTTACCACTCGCGGCATCATTCTGTTTATCGTTATTGCCGGCAAAAACAGCATTACCGAAGCTCTTAACCCCGTGCCGAGATTGGTGGGACACGCCGTCAAAAAGCCGAGCTGTTCGTCATAGGCAAACTTCATAAGCTTTGAAATGCTGTTGTCTATCCTCGACATCGCGCTGTAAGCAAGCTTTAAATCAAGCCCCTTTACTATGCATTGCTCGCGCAGGTGATCCTCCTCGTTTACCATTATAGAAACGCTTTCGTCACCGTTAATAAGGGCGGCGGAATTGCGTTTGCCGACAAGGTTGGGGCTTATAAGGTGGTTTTCCTTTAAGGAAAGCGCCTCCGCCTCGGACACTTTATCCATATAATATATTTTAAATTCGTCAAGCCGCGCCACACCCGAAGTTACCAAACGCACAATCTCTTTTGCCTGCCGCTCTCCGAGGTGTGAGGGAAACGCGTAACCCTCGATATTGCGCGCCAGCCTGACGCGAGTCGATATTACGGTATTAGTAAGGTTCGTCATTTTCGCTGTCTCCGTGAAGGGTCTTGTTTATGTCGTAAATCTTTTTGTTAAGAACGCCGGCGTCGGCAAAGCGCTTTTCCCGTAAAGCCAGCTCCAACTGCTCTTGCAAGCTTTTTAGCCTTCGATGCAAGCCCAAGTCATCATTATTCAACCCGACTTGTCCGACATGCTCCACTTTGCCGTGTATTGCGCGGATTGCAGGCAGCAACTCGTCTTTAAAAACGTCGTAACAGCTTGCGCAGCCCAATAGCCCATTCTTTTCGTATTCGCTATAATTCATTCCGCACACGGGGCAAACTTTTTTTTGCGCGGACGAACCGAACAGCCACGAGCATACCGCGTCGTTAATTTTAGAGTTGAGTCCGACAGCCATCTCCGCATTGCATTTGGCGCAAAGGTGGCTCTCTATCAGCTCGCCGTTGATTATGTCGGCAAAGTGCTCGGTTGCAATATTTTTTTTACAGCGTTGACAAAGCATATTAAAGCCCTCTTTTATAAATTGCGCAAATCAACTTGAATATAGCGCAGGTTTGCTTACTTATATTATAATATATTTGCAACCTCAATAAACAACTTTTTTGGGTTAAAAGCAAAAAATGTGTAATTTTTTTGTTAATTGAAAATATCGTGCTATAATAGTTTAGATAAAAATATATCAAAATAAAACGGAGGACACTCAATGCAATATTCAAAAGATATTGAAAATATGATTTGCGTTGCCAAGGGCGTGTCGGGCAGATTCGAGCACGGTCCCGCACCCATTCCCGAAGAGGGACTTTGGGTTCAGGCAAAGGAAATCAAGGACATCAAAGGCTTTACGCACGGTATAGGCTGGTGCGCACCCCAACAGGGAGCTTGCAAACTCTCGTTGAACGTCAAAGACGGTATCATCGAGGAAGCTTTGGTTGAAACGATAGGCTGTTCGGGCATGACGCACTCCGCTGCTATGGCGGCTGAAATTCTGCCCGGCAAAACTATACTCGAAGCGCTGAACACCGACCTCGTTTGCGACGCTATCAATACCGCTATGCGCGAACTTTTCCTTCAAATTGTTTACGGCAGAACGCAGTCCGCTTTCTCCGAGGACGGACTTACAATAGGCGCGGGGCTTGAAGATTTGGGCAAGGGGCTTCGCTCACAGGTTGGCACGATGTACGGCACGAAGCTCAAGGGCGTAAGATACCTCGAAATGGCTGAGGGTTACGTTATCGCGCTTGCGCTCGACAAAAACAACGAAGTATGCGGATATAAATTTGTTTCGCTCGGAAAAATGACCGACTTTATCAAAAAAGGTCTTTCCCCCAACGAAGCTTACGAGAAAGCCATCGGTACTTACGGCAGATATTCAAAAGAGAGCGGCGCGGTTAAGCATATTGACCCCAGAACGGACAAGGAGGTTGACTAATTATGGCGCTTTTTGAAAGTTATGAAAGACGCGAGGCTAAAATTCTCGGCGTTTTGAAGGAATACGGCATTAAATCCATTGAAGAATGCAAGGACATTACCCTCGCAAAGGGTATCGACGTTGATAAAATAGTCAGAGGCACCCAGCCTATCTGCTTTGAAAATGCTGTTTGGGCATATACGGTAGGCGCGGCTATCGCAATTAAATCGGGCTGCAAAAAGGCAAACGAAGCCGCAACGAAAATAGGCGTGGGCTTACAGAGCTTCTGTATTCCCGGCTCGGTTGCCGAAAACAGAAAAGTCGGTTTAGGCCACGGCAACCTCGGCGCAATGCTCCTCTCCGAAGAGACGGATTGCTTCTGCTTCCTTGCGGGTCACGAGTCGTTTGCCGCTGCGGAAGGCGCAATTAAAATCGCGGAAAACGCAAATAAAGTGCGCGTCAAGCCCCTCAGAGTTATATTGAACGGTCTTGGCAAGGATGCGGCTTATATAATTTCGAGAATTAACGGATTTACCTATTGCAGAACAAAGTTCGACCCCTATACCGAAACCGTTACAGTTACCGACACGGTCGCTTTCTCGGACGGCGCGAGAGCTAAGGTAAAGTGCTACGGCGCGGACAACGTGCCCGAAGGCGTGGCAATTATGAAGATGGAGAACGTTTCCGTTTCGATTACAGGCAACTCCACCAACCCCACCCGCTTCCAGCACCCCGTTGCAGGCACTTACAAGAAATGGTGCGTTGAAAACGGCGTTAAATATTTCTCGGTTGCGTCAGGCGGCGGCACGGGTAGAACGTTGCACCCCGACAACATGGCGGCAGGTCCCTCTTCCTACGGTATGACCGACACAATGGGAAGAATGCACTCCGACGCACAGTTTGCCGGCTCGTCCTCCGTTCCTGCCCACGTTGAAATGATGGGCTTGATAGGAATGGGCAACAATCCTATGGTTGGCGCAACGGTTGCCGTTGCAGTCGCTGTTCAGGAAGCTATGACGAAGTAAAAAACACAATATATAATGGGTTTGGGAAATTTCCCAAACCCATTTTTATTTGCTATTCAGTCAAGTCTTAAAAAAATTCAGAATACCTCTCTATGAGCTCGGCTATTCTTTCATATGTAATAAGCCCCTTGCCTATTGCAACTTTCAAATACTCACCGTTGAACGCTTCAAACACTTCTTCGGATATAGGATAAATTTCGTAAAATTCTTCGTATGTAAACAATCCGTACTCCTCGATATCCGCCGCCATTGCTTGCAGGTCGTAGGTCATAGTTTGCTTGTCAACCTCGAAAATGTTAAACAGTCCCTCTATACCTCCCGGCATTGACAGCATACCGTTGACAAAGTAGCATAAATGCCCGTACGTTACGGGGCTGTACGCCGTAGTGTATTCCTGCGTAAACGTAACTTGGGTAAGCTGAACTTTTTCCCAGGCAAAGTTGCCGTTCTCGTCCCGGGTCTGCTTATTGAACCAATGCCCGATATACTGTTCGGCGTTTTCGTCAAGGTACACATAGCTGTTCAAATCGAAGTCCCAGAACCCATGCTCGTATATC
>CAJUMW010000012.1:10715-51946 GCA_910587625.1 uncultured Christensenellaceae bacterium | reverse complement strand
CACCTTTATAACAGTTTCGTCGGAAAAATGCAGGTTGATTATATCGTATGTATGCGTAGGGTCGCTGTCAATAAACATTATGGGCGCGGAATCTAACGTTCCCGTTTTCAAATTCCAAACAAGCAGCATTTCATCCCCCGTGAGCTCTTCCACCGCCTTTTGGCTTCCGTCCGCAAGCGTGATTAAAGTTCCTGCGGCAATACATTCCTCTGTTTTTGTCGTGTCTACCGTACTGCCATTTGCAGTCATTGTACGTTCCGCCTGCTTAAGATCGTATGCATAGAACACCTTTCTGTTTATTCCGTCATCGTCCATATAGCTTATTGCAATACTTGTAGCCGAATAGTTTTCGGTTATCGTTATCGCCTGCGAATTCCCGTGTTGCAAAAGTAAAGTTTCTTTAACGTCGTTAAGCCCCTTCCAGTTTTCCGCGTCCCCTGCGAAACACATTTTCGAGTTATACTCGAATTTTCTTTGTTTACCCGTATTGTTGATGACCGATAAATGCCAGGTGTTGTCTATCTTTTTGTCGATTGCCACATTTATCCCATTTGCCTCGTAATATTTTGCGCGTATTACGTTGCCGAAGCTTGTCATTCTTCCTTCTGCATTCAAGTCGTAAGCATAGAATATGTATCTGTCCAAACCCACTTTATAGGATATAGCAACACTCGTTGCCGTGCCGTTTTCTTCAATTTCCAAAGTAGTGCTTTGACCGCTTGCAAGATATATGCTTTTGGGATTGGAATGTCCTTGCCAATTTTTTGCGTCACCCTCGAAACACAGCTTTCCGTTGTATTCAAAAGTTCTTTCGCGCCCCGACTTATTGGTAAGTTCTATAAGCCATTTGCCCACGTTTTTGCCCACGTTTCGCACCGTCATTCCGTTATGCGCATGCGTCGGTACGTTTTTATAACTGTACCTTACCCGCTTGCCGCCGCTGTCAGTCAATTGATCTATACATGATATTAATCTTACACCGTCTTTAACGTAACTGACCGCAATTGCATTTGCCGAAAGATGCCCCGATATTGTTACCGTTCTTGAACTGCCGCTCGGAATATTAATTTTACTTACGTCAGTAAGCCCCGTCCAATTTTGCGCATCCGTATCGAAACACATTTTTCCGTTATACAGAGCGGTTACCTCAGTATCCAAAAAATTGCTTATTGTAACGTCCCACTTACCATTGTTTTTTACAACCTTGCTTATATCCAGATATACCTTGTCCGGTTTTTTATCCGTTCTGTGTCCGCATTCAGCACACTTATATTCTATTCGGTTTGTACTGCCTATTTTACCCACCGCAGAATATTGATGTGTGTGAGTTATATTTAAAGACATATATGTATAAAACCAAGCCGAATTAGCCCAAACTTGAAGTTTATCTGCCTCCCAACCAAAATGAGTAATATATCCCAAATAGGTAATTCCGTTTGAATACGGAGCTAAATATTGATACCCATAAGCCAACACCGAATGATTAAATTTAGTAGAATTTCCCGTACCATTCATAGTATATTCAGTAGACATAACAACAGGTCTGTCCGCATCCAACTCAACAATTACTTTAGCTGAATCAACTATAACATGAAGATCATGATTACAAATTAAAGTATAGTCTAAGTTCTCAATTAAATTTTGTTCCTTTAAATATCTGTTAAGGTTTGGCATAGCGTCAATAGGAAATCCTGTAATACCTTTGTCGTATAAATCATTATGAAATAAGTAATTGCTTCCCAACGTCCATTGATTAAAAAGCATAGGGTCTGTGCAATAATTGGGATTATAAACCGGAGTAGTTGTATTATATAAATATTTATCAGAAATTAATCGTCTATCCTTATAGTAATTATTGTAACTCAACATTAATTGAGTTGCAACTGTAGTACAGGAATGTCCGTTATTCTTACCGTGTTTGGGGTCAGCAAGAAAGTATTCTTTATGTTCCACGTATTTTGCCCCCTCTGTAGGCGAAATAGGATTAAATTCATCAATCGGCGGAACCGAATAGAGAGAGATTTCGTCATCAATCATATTTTCGTTAAAGATTTCGGAACTGTATGTATTATTTTTTACTAATTGACTGTCGATTTTAAACAATTGTCGGGTTGAATTTGAAACTTTGCTTATTTCTTGTTTTTCCATAACAAGCGTGTCGTTTGATAGAATATTAGTATATACGTTATTGCTGTTTGAATAATAATTGCCGGGTCCGCCGTATATCACTTTGTCTGAATTTCCCTCTAAAATGCTGCCGTGAGGAGAATACTCCAACAGCTCGTTTGAACCCTTTGCAAATACGGCATAACCGCCCTCCGCCAATTCAACATAGACGTAGTCTGCCGATCCGTCATAGTTGTACAAGCTTCTTACTTCTTTTACGTTGTTGTCCACAACCGCAGGCGCTTTTTGTATTTCTTCCGTCACAATTTCTGTGTTTTCTTCTACGTTATCCGCACTTGCAAAAATGTTGTTGGAAAATATTATCGGTAACAATAACGTCAAACAAAATGTTAAAATTATAACTAAACTTATTAAATTTTTATATGTATTTCTCTTCATAATTTAATGCTCCCAATTCATTCTAAACTTTATATTCGTTTGCTCACAATCACTTAATTTAATTGCCCAACAGCGATGTGTTGGTTCTGAACCCATAGGTTTATAGCCCTCCAAATCATGTAAAATTTCAACCGTTAATGCGCTTTCTGCTTCAGACATATCTTGTAGTTCACAATCAAAACCATATTGTATATCCACAAACATATAAATTACTAAAATATCATTTGTAAAATCCATTTCATACGGAAACGATTTGTAAACTCGCTTAAATTCAGTTTCATTATCTATTATTAACATTCTGTCTTCTGGGAAATCTCCGGGATAACCAAGCTCATTTATAAATTCTTCCGTCATATATCTTTCGCTTTTGTCTACAAACTTTGCGTCATACAGCACGTTATACGGCATTTCTTTTTCAGGCAACTCCTCTTCGGGCAATTTATCCGCACAGCCGACAAAACTAAACAATGCAATTATTACTAAAACTAAACTTATTATTATCTTCTTCATTTTTTACTCCTTTCTTACTATTTTTAAATCAAAAAGGCGCAAATAAATTTATCGTTTTATTTGCGCCTTAATTTCAATTTCACCATTGGTCTATACTTATCGGCAACAATAACGTAAGGCAAAATGCTAAAACTATTAAAAAACTTGTTAAATTTTTATATGTATTTCTCTTCATTTTTTACCTCTTGATTTTTATTTGTGTTTGATGGTAGTTACAATTAGTTAATTTTACTGCAGAACAGCGATGTGTTGGTGCCGATCCCATTATTGCGGGAGGTTTCGCTGTTGCATGAAATATTTCAATCGTCAATTCGTTCTCCGTCTCATACATATCTTGCAATTTACACTCAAAACCATATTGTATATCTACAACCATAAAAATTACTAAAATATCCTGCTTAAAATCCATTTCATACGGAAACGATTTGTAAACTCGCTTGAATTCAATTTCATTGTCTATTATTAACATTCTGTCTTCCGGGAAATCGCACGGATCTCCAAGCTCGTTTATAAATTCCTCCGTCATAAACTTTTCGCTTTTATCCACAAACTTTGCGTCGTATAGCACATTGTACGGCATTTCCTTCGCACAACCGAAACTAAACAACGCAATTATTACTAAGACTAAGCTTGCTATTATCTTTTTCATTTTTTACTCCTAATTATTGTTTTTTTCTGTAAAAATAACTTTATTGAATTCTTCCTTATTCAATATAACCATAAAACACCTTTGAAATAAAGAAGTTGCATCATCTACTTCTTTATGCTCAAGTTCATAATAAACAGTTAAAATTTTATTCTCTATTTGCAAATTTTTTAAATAATAAATTCTATTATTATAAACATCTGACAAAATATATAAAATTACAATTTTTTGTTCAAAATCAATTGTTGAATTATAATTTGAAAAAATTTCATCGAATTTATTTTGCTCCGTAATAATAAATGTTCTTGACAAAGGCGCAGTTTCGTCGTACACATAGCGGTTTGAAGGATCGTCAAGCCCCTCGACATAATCTTCGTTCAAATAATATGCCTTTACTCGGTTTTCTTTCAAAAAATCTTCACTGACCCATTCTTTTGCTTGACTATATAAAACTGCATTGTACGGCATTTCTTTTTCGGGCAACTCCTCTTCGGGCAATTTATCAGTACAGCCGAAACTAAACAACGCCATTATTACTAAGACCAAGCTTGCTATTATCTTTTTCATTTTTTACTCCTTTCTTGCTATTTTTCGGTTATAAATAATGCTGTAAACTTATTTTTATATATTTTCGTTTTCATAATAACTCCCTGAAGGATAATTTTCTCTATATTTTATTTTTGTTTCATTGTATTTGAAATTAGTTAATTTCACTGCCAAACAACGGTGCATAGGTGCAGATCCACTATGTGAACCGCCTTTATCACTATCATGAAAAACTTCAATAGTCAATTCGCTGTCCGTTTCATGCATATCTTGCAATTTACATTCAAATCCGTAATTTGTATCTACAAACATATAAATAAATAAAATTTCTTGCGAAAAGTCGACTTCATACGGAAATAATTCATAAACTCGCTTAAACTCATCTTGATTGTCTATTATAAGCGTTTTATCTTTTGGGAAATCACACGGGTCTCCAAGCTCGTTTATAAACTCCTCCGTCATAAACTTTTCGCTTTTATCCACAAACTTTGCGTCATATAGCACATTGTACGGCATTTCTTTTTCGGGCAACTCCTCTTCGGGCAATTTATCAGTACAGCCGAAACTAAACAACGCAATTATTGCTAACACTAAACTTGCTATTATCTTTTTCATTTTTTACTCCTGATTTTTAAACTTTTAAAATAAAAAAGCGCAAAGAAACACTAAGCTTCTATTGCGCTCAAAAAACTAAAATTTACCATTGGAGTGCACCTCCAAAATTTATTATATAAAATCTTACAAAAAACTTTTCCTTACTCCATTTGTTGCAATATTTAATATTAGCTAAATATTACAATAATTTGGCGATTTTGTCAAGCATTATCAAATTTTATAATAAGACATTTGATTTTATTTTAAAAACAAATTTTTAACAGCCTGCTTGTCGGGTTTACCGGACGAAGTAAGGGGTACGCGCCGCGAATAAATAACGTGCTTGGGCTTTTCTATTTTAGTCAGCACCTTTAAAAGTTCGTCGTCAACACACTCGCTTGCCACTATCAACGCGCAGGGCACCTCTCCGTCGTCTTTGTCGGGTATTCCCACTACGCAAGCGTCCTTTACCTTTTCCAAACTTATTATCTTGCGCTCTATCTCTACCGCGGAAAGGTTGTTTCCGTTTCGGATAATTATGTCCTTTATTCTGCCGTTTATATGCAGATAACCGTTTACGTCTATATAGCCCAAATCCCCCGTATGCAAAAAACCCTGCTCGTCAATGGCCTCATTGGTAGCCTTTTCGTCGTTATAGTAGCCGAGCATTAGCGTTGCGCCGCGCACGCATATCTCTCCGCCGTCGGTAAACTTCAACTCGGTCATGGGATATAGCTTGCCAACACCCGTCGAGCGCTCTTCAACGCTCGCACCGTAATTCATAGTACTTACGCCCACACACTCGCTCATACCGTATCCGGGCATAAGCTGTAGCCCCAGCTCCCCCTCGATATATCTCAACTGCTCGGCGGTAAACGGCGCGCCTGCCATTAATCCCAGCCTCAACGTACTTAAATCGTGCTTTTTATGCGCCCCGTCGGAGAGCAAGCCCAAAAAGAAGGACGGAACCGCATATATTACGGATATCCTGTACTTGTCCAGACAACACAGCACATACTCGGTGTCGAGCTTTTCGGGAAACATTACGTCGTGTCCGCAAAACGTTGCGCACGCCGCCACGGCAAACCCGAACACATGGTCGAGCGGCAACAGCGATATTGCCCTGTCGTTTTCGTCCTGCTTGAACAGCGGCATTGCGTCGACAGGGTTTGCTATGCAGTTTTTGTGGCTCAACACAACCGCCTTTGCTTTGCCCGTCGAACCCGACGTGAATATTATCATAAACGGGTCGTTTGCACGGCTTTCGGGCTGTTCTAAAAGTTGAATTTCGCTCTCTTGAAAGCTTATGTCTACGCTATTTTCTCCGTTTAAAAGCTGCCAACCCTCCCTTGCGCCCAAATCGCAGGAAGTCTTTTCGTTAGTTATATAATATTCTGGAAAGATTTCCACGCCGCAGTCGGATATAAACGTCTTGACAAGGTTGTGAGGGTCGGTAAGCGCTATAATTGCGCCTATCGCGCCCAAAGCTATCGTAAGCATTACCGTCTGCGGGCTGCGAGTCGCTCGCAACGCAACTACCGTGCCCTTTTTTATGCCTTTGCCCTTTAACTGCACTATAAGTGCGTTGACTGTTTTAAATGCCTGCGCATAGCTGAGCGTTGCGTCTTCGGTAATAAGATACGGCTTGCTTCCGCGCAGCTTGGCGTGCTCTTTTAAATATTCGTACAGCGTCTTTTCACACTGCTTTAATTTGGTTTCGATGCTCGTCATTTTTTCCTCCGCTAAAATTGAAAATATTGAAATGCGCTTGAATCGCCCATTGACAGAAGCCCTATCCAGCACAGCATTATTGCCGTTATTCCGTAAATGAACACAGACATATTTAAAGCGTAGCTCTTGGCTTCGGCAAGCGGCAGGTTACCGTCGCTCGGCTCCAACGTAAGCTTGTATATCGCAGCCATTCCCACTATAAATATAAAAAGCTGTAAAAGCTGTGAAACGTCCATTCCCAAGCTATTCATGGCATTGTTTACGTAGTCCTCTCCTATGCCCCAACCGCTGAACATTCCGCTGTACGCCAAGCCGACCTCTGCCATATTTCCCGAGCGGAACAATACCGAGCACAGCGTAAACATAATTATAAGCAATACCTGACGTATGACTCGGACAACGGGATTTTCCAAATCTATTTTAGTTTTTGCGCATAACTTTGCGAACGGCTTTCGCAGCAGCGTTTCTATACTCATAATCACGCCCGAGGCCAAGCCCCAAAGCACAAACGTCCAATTTGCGCCGTGCCAAAGTCCGCATAATGCAAACACTATCAGTATATTTATTATTTTTCTTGCCGTACCCTTGCGGTTACCGCCGAGCGGTATATATACATACTGCGTAAACCATTGATTAAGCGTTATGTGCCAACGGCGGAAAAACTCGGTGTAGCTTGTGGAAGTCAAAGGTCTGTCAAAGTTTTTACTTAGCTTTACTCCCATAAGTCTTGCACAGCCCAACGCTATTTCCGAATACCCCGCAAAGTCGTTGTATATCTGCACCAAAAACAGCGAGCTTGCCGCAAATATTGCCAATGCGTTGGCGTTTGCCAAATCCCCGTAAACGTTGTTTACAAATATTCCGCAGAAGTCCGCAACCACGCATTTACGGAAAAATCCCGACAGCAGCCACTTGCCCCCGGCAAGTATATCCTCCTCTTTTAGCTTTTGCTCTTCTCGAAGCTGCGGCAATAACGTCTGCGGCTTCTCTATGGGGCCTGCCACCAACTGAGGGAAATATGATACATACAGAGCGAAATAGCCGAAGTGCTTTTCCGCTTTATAATCTCCCCTGTACACGTCTATTACATAGGACAGAGTTTGAAAAGTGTAAAAGGAAATTCCGACAGGCAATATTATATTTAAAACTATACTGTCCTGTTCGGCGTTGAACAGCCTTATTACCCCCACCGCGCTCTCCAATATGAAGTTGATATACTTGAAGAATATCAACAGCCCGAGGCAGATTACAAGGGTAATTACAAGGCTTGCCGTCTTTACGCGTTTGTCCTGAGTGCGCTCTATTATTATTCCGGCAACGTACGCCGTTACCGTTGTTATCATTATCAGCACAATCAGCCATACGTTCCACAGCATATAGAAAATATAGCTTGCTATAAGCAGCATTATCCACCGAGCTTTATGTGGCAACACCCAATAAAGTATCACTACTATCGGTAGAAATATCAGAAACTCTAAGGAATTAAAGTTCATTTACTCCCCTCCTTTCTTCCACAACGGGAGTAAATTTATTATTAAAAATACGGTGGTTACCGCGCCCACCTCGTAAAGTCCGGCGCCGAGCAGCAAGCTATATACGGCGGTAACGATATATATTGCCGCACCCGTTAAATTAACAGCAATATGCACCTTTTTAACAATGCCGAATACACTGACCGTTAAAGCAATTATTAAGCCTATTATTAGTATCGGATTTTCCAAAATTACGCTTTCCATACTAAATTCCTACCGCCTTCGAGTCTTTAACAAGCTGCTCTGTTCTAAGCGCGTCGCCCAAATCGTTCAAATAATAGTCGCTATCAAAAAAATATCTGCCCTTGTTACAACTTATATACATTTTATCAAGTTCGACGTAATATGTCAAGAAGTATTGCAAAAACAGACAAGACCCCGTATAAAACAAATATCCACCCCGAGGGGTGGATATCGTTTTTGTGACGGGATTATTCGTCGAAGTCGTCATCGTCTTCATCTTCGAAGTCGGACAAGAAGTCTTCAAGTTCGTCTTCGTCGAAGTCGTCTTCAAATCCGTCCGCACTGTCAAATCCGTCTGCCGAAGCTACGGGTGCAGCAGCGCGTTTCTTTGATTTTGCAACCACAATAATAGTTACAAGCAGAAGTACAGCTACAACTGACACTGCAATGATAATTACAATCAAAAGCGTGTTGTCTGTTTCGGGACCTTCCGTTGAACCGGCGCCGATAGTAAATACAAGATAAATCTCGCTACTGTCGCCGTCAGTCCACTTTGTTTCTTCGGGGTCAACAAGTCCGATATAGACTCTGTATGCCTCAATGTCGGCGTCTGCTCTTTCAATTCTTGTAACAACCATCTTTTCGGAATCGAAGCCGTTGATCAACGAGCTTATGTGTTCATTGAACACCGCTACGTCGAGGAACCATTCGCTCTTCTTTTCGGCAGAGTCGTTTCTGGTAGGCTTATCGACCGATGTCTTAGCTCTCTCAACCGTGAACTCGAAGCTTACGGTTGCAACCGAGAGGTTAACCCACTGATAGTTGTCGGAGTCTTTAAGACCGAGAGTTACCTTAAACTTGTTGCCGCCGAGAGAAGTTACCTCGGATACCGTCATAGTTTCGCTGTCGAAACCTTCGAAGAGTTTTGCGATATTTTCAAGCACGCTGTCCGCACTGTCGAATATGCTTTCGCTGCCTTCGGGAAGTATCGAGCCGACAATTGTAGGAACTATTACGTCAACCTTGCGGAAAATAGTGAATATAAATTCCTTATCTTCGTCGCTGCCGTCAATCCACTGATACTTGGACTTGTCGCGAATACTTACGATAACTTTGCGAGTGTACTCGTCGACAACCTCGATTGCACTTATAACCATTGAATTCTCATGGAAACCTTCGAACAAGCTTTGAGCTATAGTCGGGTTAGCAAGGAATATCTCTGCCTGACCGGGGGTCAGTTCGGTTTTTTCAACGGTAGGCACTTCCAACTTACCTTTTTGGACAGTCGTTACAATAGGTCCGGGAGGATCTCCTTCGTAGTTGTCGGGGTCGGTAGGCTTAACGTCGATTATGACGTCACCGGGATTAAGTACGGGTTCGCCGTTAGGCTTGAACTCTTGAGTAGTTTCTTCACCCGTAATGTTATCCTTGACCTTGACGGTTGTGTTACCCTCGGGGTCTACCGTCGTGGTTGTCGTCTTATCGGAGATAATGTTGTCGTCCTTATCCTTAACTACGGTATGGTTTACGGTAACGGTGTTGCCGTCGGCGTCGTACTCGGTCTTTGAAGTGACTTCGGTTACGCTGATTACATTACCGTCTTTGTCCTTCTTGATAGTAGTGGTCGTCGTCGAGCCGTCGGGATTAATTTCGGTCTTGGACGAAACCGTGTTGCCGTCTTTGTCGGTTGTGATTATCGTCGTATTGCCGTCCTTATCCGTCACGGTCGAAGTTGTGTTGCCGTCCTTGTCGGTTACGGTGGTAGTCGTATTACCGTCGCTATCCGTTTCGGTAATAGTCGTATTGCCGTCCTTGTCGGTTATGGTTGTAGTAGTGTTGCCTTCATTGTCTTTTTCGACTGTAGTCGAGCTGCCGTCGGGATTTGTTACGGTTGTCGAGTTGTTAATCGTGTTGCCGTCTTTATCCTTTTCGGTGACAATTGTCGTTACAGTGCCGTCGGGCTTGGTTTCGGTAGTCGTTGTCGTCGTGTTACCGGTTACAGGGTCCTTTTCGGTTGTCGTTGTCGACTCTGATAACTTGTTGCCTTCGGGGTCTGTTACAGTAGTGATAACGTCTCCGTTGGGCTTGGTTTCGGTGGTAGTGGTGTTGCCCGTTACAGGGTCTTTCTTTTCAACAATCGTAGTCGTATTGCCGTCTTTGTCGGTAATAATCGTAGTCGTGTTGCCGTTACCGTCCGTTACCGTGGTTATCTTGTCGATAACGTTGCCGTCTTTGTCCTTGTTTACCGTCGTCGACGTCGAACCGCCGTTGCCGTTTTCAACCGTAGTGGTCGTCGATGTCGAACCGTCGGGCTTGGTAATTGTTTCAACAGTTGTACCGTCGGGCTTTTTGATAGTTTCGGTTACAGTGATGTTACCGTCTTGGTCCGTTTCGGTCTTGGTTTCTGTTTCAACCTTACTTATTGTGTTGCCGTCTTTGTCCTTGACTTCCGTAACGGTTGTAGTCGTTTGGGTTGTCGTGCCCGTTTCGGGGTCGGTAGTCGTTTCGGTCTTTGTAGTTACCTCTGTCGTCGTGCCGTCGGGATTCTTGGTAGTAGTAGTTGTCGAGCCGTCGGGGTTGGTTTCGGTCTTAGACGTCGATTCCGTCGTGTTGCCGTCCTTATCCGTTACGGTCGTATTGCTATTACCGTTTTCATCCTTGCCGGTTTCGATTTCGGTCTTGTTGCCGTCGGGGTCGGTTACCGTAGTAGACGAATCGCCGTTGGGCTTAGTTACCGTTTCGGTTGTCGAGCCGTCGGGGTAAGTGACAGTAATCTTATCGTTACCATCTGCGTCAGTGCCCTTATCAACCGTAATGTTTCCGTCGGGAGTGGTAATTGTACCGTTTTCGTCGGGAGTGTACTTGTTGCCGTCGGGGTCGATTACCGTTACGTTGCCGTCGGGGTCGATTACCGTTACGTTGCCGTCGGGCTTGGTTACTTCAACCGTACCGTCGGGCTTGGTTACAGTCTGCGTACCGTCGGGGTTGGTTACGGTTGTCGTAGTACCGTCGCTGCCCGTTTCGGTCTTGATTTCGTTGCCCGAAGGGTCGGTAGTCGTTGACGTAGAGTTACCGTCTTTGTCGGTAGTCGTCGTTGTCGTATTGCCGTCCTTGTCGGTTACGGTTGTCGATGTCGAGCCGTCGGGCTTGGTTACGGTTTCGGTCGTAGACGTCGTGTTACCGTCAGGGTCTTTCTCCACTGTAGTGGTAGTCGTTGTCGTGTTGCCGTCCTTATCCGTTTGGGTTATGGTAGTCGTAGTTGTCGACGAACCGTCGGGCTTGGTTACGGTTTCGGTCGTTGTCGAGCTTGACGTCGTGTTGCCGTCCTTGTCGGTAGTCGTCGTTGTCGTGTTACCGTCCTTGTCGGTGGTCGTCGTTGTCGAACCCGTTACGTTGCCGTCCTTATCCTTATCAACCGTAGTTTCGGTAGTATTGCCGTCCTTGTCGGTGGTCGTCGTTGTTGTCGACGAGCCGCCGTCGGGCTTGGTTACAGTCGAAATTTCGGTTTTGGAAATTACGTTGCCGTCCTTGTCTTTAACCGTGATTACCGTAGAACCGTCGGGATAAGTTACCTTTTCGGTCACATTGCCCGTTACGGGGTCGGTAGTCGTTACCGTAGTGGTCGTTTCGGAGCTGCCGTCTGGTTTGGTTACGGTTTCGGTCTTTGTTGAATTGCCCTTGCCGTCCGTTACCGTCGTGGTGGTAATTGTGTTACCGTCTTCGTCCTTCTTGATTTCAGTTACCGTTTCGGTGCCGGTTGCCTTATCCGTTACAGTTGTCTTGATTGAGCCGTCTGCATTTGTTACGGTTACGGTCTTATTGCCGTCCTTGTCGGTAATGATAGTTTCAAACGAACCGTCGGGGTAAGTGATTGTCGTAGTCGTCTTGCCGTCTTCATCTGTCTTGGTGACAATTGTCGTTACATCGCCGTTGCTGTCCGTTCTCGTCGTGGTAGTCGTATCACCCTCGGTTACGGAAGTTTCCGTATATACCAATTCGTTATCGGGCGTCTTGACTATCGTCGTCGAGTTGCCGGGCTTGTTGTCGTTGGTTATCGTTGCGACTTTATTGCCGTTTTCATCCGTAGTGATATGGATTCTGTCGCCTGTTTCGGGATAATAGATATCCATATCCATTGTATCGGGATTATAACCGTTGATTATCTCGTCAAGAGTCTTATCGGGGTCAAATTCCAAAGGTTTGTCGGGATCTATGTCGATGGGAGGCATCGGAGCCGGCGTTATCGTTGCGGTCGTTGCAAACTGCGATCCCGTTTTATCGAGAGTATAGTTGCTTGCGTCATTACCTGTCAAATCGTTATAGGTAATGGTTACGTCGATTTCTTCTCCTACAGAAGACTGTGTAAACGTACCTACCGCGCTGATTGTGACGTCATCGCCTGTAATTATTCCCGTAATCTGTGCGTTACTGAGGTCGAGTTCGGCCTTTGTCGTGCCGTCGAACACCTTATCGCTTGCAGTAATTCCGGAAATTACCTGTATCGAAACGGGATTTACAACGTAAGTACCTGCGGTACCTCTGTATTCTCCCATATTCCACGAACCTGTAAACGTTACGTTATAGCTCGAAGCAAGGTCGCCCGTGTGCATAGTTGCGTAGATTGCGTACTGTCCTACCGTAAGTTTGCCGCTTGCAGCAAGTGCAAGTGTGAACAATGCGTTGATATCGTCTCCCTCTGCAACCGAACCTTCGACAGCCGAAGCCGTGAAGCCGCTTACCGTAGAAGCGTCGCTAGCCGAGTAAGTGCTCTGCATATCGCCGATTCTTACGGTCATCGAGCGAGCCGTAACTGTTACGGTAATTTCGCTGTTTTCGGGAAGCACATAGTTTGCGCTTGTTATACTTACTTTGAGCGTGTAAACGCCTGCATATACCTTTGAAATATCGGTTATCGTTGCGCCGTTCTTGGTGTAAGTTACAGTGTAGTCGACGTTATCTCCGTCCAACATATTGCTCAAAGTCAATGTGGGCAATGCGTTGCCGTATTCGATAGTGTCTTCCGTACTGCTCCAATTAATCACAAGCGTGCGCGCCGTAATTTCAAGGGTGCCGCCGTTGAACGTTATGGAGTAGTTGTCGCTGTACTCACCGAGTTCGCCGTTGATTGCGTAGCTGCCTCTTTCAAGGTAGTTGCCGCTGTACGAAGGATTTGTGAGCGAAAGAGTCAACACAAGGTCTGCAAGCTCGTCGGGAAGGGTTATGCCCTCGTCACCGTGCATATAGCTGAGCTCGAGTCCGCCGAGTTTTTCTTCAACGTTCTCACTCGTCCAATCGCCGAATTCTTGTATAACGTCACCTGTCGAAATAGTAATTTCGTACTTTTCTACTATTACCTTGAACGAACCTGTAGCTTCGTCATGGTTGGGGGACGTTGCCTTGAAGTAAACCGTGTAGCCGCCTTCAATCCAATTCTTTACGCCTTCAAGCGTTTCAACGTATTCACCGCCCTCTGTAAGGCTGTATGTCCAGTTAACGTTGCTGCCGTCAACCGTAGTAGCCGTAGGATTGCCGTTTGAAACGTCGATATCCGAACCGGTGTATTCCACAGTGTAATCATTGGTTTCGCCGAGAGTTATTTCCGCGTTGCCGATTACGAGGTTGCCTGTGATTGTTACGTTGAAGTTCTTGTTGCATGTGCCGTTGAAGCCGTATGTTCCGGCATTGAGATAGCCGTTGGTATAACTGTCGTCACCGATTGCCGCGCCGCCGTTTGTAAGAGCGAGCACAATGCCGAGCGTCGAAAGCGTCGCATTGCCGGGCAAATCGTCAGCATTGGTTATAGTTGCGTTGTTTGCAAGCAGGCTTGCAAGATTTTCCGCAAGATTTTCCGCCGACCAAGCGCCGTACTTGATATTGCCGTCCGGTGCAATTTCAACCTTAACTTCGTATGCTTTGATTGTAAGCGTGCAGCCGAATGTCAAAGTATAGTTGCCGTTGGTTGAAGTTGCCGTTACGGTATAGCTGCCCACGTTGAGCAAGTTGCCCGTATATTCCGCACCCTCGATTGCAAAAGTCAATGCGAGGTCGGCAATAGTTTCGCCGTTGGGAAGGGTTATCTCTTCTCCGTCGCTATTTGTTATCTTGACGTTTGAAAGCAACGTCGAGATATCCGAGTCGTTCTGCCAGCTTCCGAATACAACCTCGTCGGGCGTTGCCTCAACGTTGATTGCAAGGGGGGTGACAGTGAGAGTTGCACCGGCTTTAAGTGAAATTACCGTCAATTCTCCGTTATACTCGAAGCTTTCGTCCGTCTGCGTGAGAACTACAGTGTAAGTTCCTGCATTGAGCTTGGATTGACTGTTCTGTACGCTGAGCGAAATTGCCGCAAGTATTGTATTGAGATCTATATCGGTAACAACCATGCCGTTGTGCTTAATAACTGCGCTGTCGGTGTTGATGAGAGATTTGAGGTCGAGTACGTCGCCGTAGGTAATTGCATTGAAGGTCAACTCAATTTCGAGTACCGAGCTTACAACTTCAACCTTGATACTACCGTAAATTGTTTCATGGTTGTCTGCCGTAATTCTGTAATACAGGTAATACGTACCCTCTGTCGATACATAATTGATTGCCGAGTCAAATTCACCGTCGCGAGCAGCAAGTTCTTCAGCCGTGAGGGGCGCGTTGCCGAGTCCGGGAATGTAATCGATAGTCGCTGTGTTGCCCTCTCCCTGCAAGGTTACGAGCTTGCTGTCGAGCTCTACGCTCTGCTCTTCGTATCCGCCGTCTTCATTCGGAATCTGGAATCTTGTTATTACTTCTCCGAACGCCGTTGTAATAGTTGCGTTGGTTATAGTAAGGTTGCCGCTCTTAAACGTCACTTCGTACTTGTCGCTCGTATAGGTTGCGCCTATCTTGTAGGAGCCGCCTACCGCGAGGTAGCCGTCTGTCGCGCCCGTGAGTGAGAGCACGATGTTGAGCGACTCTACGATATCTCCGCTGACAAGCTGGGAAAGAATTGCCGAACTGTCAACTATCGAAGCGTAGACAAGCGCAAGCTGAGCCGCAGCATTTTCCGCCGTAAATACACCGTATGCAGCGCTGTAATCCTTGAGTTGAACGGTTATAGCTCTCTTCAACGCATTGATTGTCAATGTAGTTTCGTCTGTGCCGAGCGTATAGTTGCCGTTTACAAGCGTTACTTTGACTTTATACTCGCCAACGTGCGCGATATAGCCGTTTTCAAGCGTTCCGTTTTCGTCGCTGTACTCAACGGTATAGTCGACGCCTGCTTCAAGTCCTTCGATCGTGGGTACGGGCAGGTTGTCGCCGTAGGAGTAGCTGTAAGTTGTGTTCCAGCTTATCTCTACCTTCTTTGCATTTACGGTTATAGTCTTTTCAGCCGCTACACTGCCGTCTGCGAACGCATAGTTGCTGTCGGTAATTGTTACGGTTACGGTGTAGCCGTCGGCCGTGTCTGCCGTACCGCTTGCAGGAAGTCCCGTTACGGTGTACTTGCTTGAATCAAGACCTTCGATTACAGGTGTGCCGAGCTCTTCTCCGAACTCGTACTCGTCGTTGAGGTTCCAGATAAGCGTTACTTTCTTGGTTTCAACAACTACCGTTATTTCCGTAACAGCATCGTCTGCAAACGAATAAGGGCTGTTTTCGGGAAGTACAACCTTGATTGTGTACGAACCTGCATTTATCTGTGAAGGATACGTTGTGCTGCCGTTATAAGTTACGGTGTAGTCGACGCCTTCCGTAAGTCCGCTGATTAACGCCGTGGGAAGTTTGTCTCCGTAAACATAGCTGTCCTGCGTGTCGTTCCATACTACTTTGACAGAGGACTGTCTTATAGTTACTGTCTTTGTTGCGACTGCATCGTCGGCAAGCTTGTAGTTGGGGTTGATAATTTCAACCTTTACAGTGTAAGAGCCTACGGGAAGGTTGACGCTGTTGGAAACTTCAACATTTTCGGAGTTGAGATAAGTTACCTTATAGTCCTCGACTGTAAGTCCGTCGATTACGGGAGAGCCTATCATCTCTTCACCGTATTCATAGGTATCCTTTACGCCGCTCCAATCAACATTTACGGGTTTTGCAGTAATTGTTACTTTTGCGCCCGTAATGTCGGTAATGTTGTAGTTCAACGCCTTTTCGCTGTCGAGAAGGGTTACGGTTATCGAATATTCTCCGACGCCGAAGCTTGTGCCGAATCCTATCGAAAGCGATACGATGTCGCTGAGATTATCTCCGCTTACAATGTTCGTAGCCGAAGCCGTGAGCGAACCGAAATCTCCGCCGAGTAGCTTGAAGTACTCTTCGCTTGCGTATTCTACCGTAAGAGCGTCGGCCGTTACGGTAATGTCGCGCTTGTTTACGGTGAGGTGTCTTGCCTCGTCGGTAAACATAACGGTTGCCGCAGTGCCTTCGTAAGTGAAGCCGTCCTTGACGTCGATGATTATTGCATACTTGCCTACCGTGAGATAGGAGTTTACGGAAACGCCGTCAACTCTCAAAGTAATATTAGCTTTGAGCTGAGCTATGAGCTCGGGAGTGAGAACATTATCCGTTCCGTCATTTACCGTTGCGGAAACGAACGAGAGATGAGATTTGAGCCAAGCGTCGTCGATAGGCGTTGCGTCGCCGTAAGTTATCGAGCCGCCGAAGTCTGTCGTTACTTTGATAACCATTTCTTCAACGGTTACTTTCAAGAAGCCGTAGAAGTCGTTGTGGTTATCTGCAGTTACCTTATAGTACAGGTAGTATTCTCCGCAAGCGGTATCCGCAGTGATTGAAGGTGCGGTTGCGCCGTATTGCGAGAACACGAGGTCGGCAACGTATTCGAGCTCGTCAACGTAGGTAATCGTAGCCGTTGCGTTGCCCTGCAATGTAACTTCGTCGGTGTCAAGTTCGAGAGAACGAGCCGTCGGGAAGGTAGCTATTTCGGGGAATGCAACTTTTATATCGGCGTTATTTATTGTGAGAATACCCTTGTTTACCGTTACGGCGTAATTTTTGTTGGATGCCGTACCGACAATGTCGTACTCTCCTACGCCGAGGTAGCCCGTAGCCGTCGTGTCGAGCGTGAGCGTTATTCCCAGCAGACTTGCAGCGTCGGGAATTTCATCGTCAACAACATAGTTGATACCGAGAGCCGCAAGTTTTTCCTGTGCGTTCTCTGCCGTCCAAATGCCGTAGTCCGCAGCCACGTCGTTTACAGTTACGCTTATTTTACGGGTTACGACGCTTACTTCGCGCGAAAGCGACTCTTCACCGAGCGTATAGTTGCCGTTTACAAGCGTTACTACAACTTTATACTCTCCTACGGGAAGGTTTTCGTTTTCAACTACTTTGCCGTCCGCTGTAGTATAGGTTATCGTGTAATCGTCCTCGGTGAGTCCCCTAATTGCGGGAATTCCGAGCAAGCTGCCGTAAACATAGCTTGTTTCAATATTCCAGACTATGTCCTTAGACACGTCTTTTGCCGTTACCGCAATCTTGTTTTCAACGGTTGTTCCGTCTGCAAACACATAGTTGCCGCTTGTAAGAGTAACTACTACTCTGTACTCTCCGACGTTGAGGTCGCTTGCGTTGTTGACTTCGACGTTGCCGAGGAAGTATTTGACCTGATAGTCGGACACGTCCAAGCCTGAAATCGTAGGTACGGTAAGTTCGTTGCCGTAAACTACGCTGTTTGCGCCCCAATTTACCGTTACGGTCTTGGGCGTTACGGTAAGAGTGCCGTTTACAAGCGTAACTTCGTAATTGCGCGACGTTTTCGTATCGAGAAGCGTTGCGACAATTTCGTACGTCCTTGCATCGAACGCGCCGTCAAATACTATTCCGGAGGAAACGATATCGCTAACTTTGTCGCCTGTTACAAGTGTGTTTGCCGTAGCCGTGAAGCTGTAAGTGCCGTCAAGTATTGCCTTATAATCTACTCCGCCGTATTCAACCGACTTGTTGTCAACAGTTACGGTTATGGGTTTGGGATTGATTTGAAGAATGTTTGCGTCGAAGTCGCTGTCGAATACGATTGTCGTAGTACCGTCGATATAATCCTCGGTTGTACCGGAAGTAATTATAATTTCGTACTTACCGACCGCAGGAGTGCCTTCGCCGACTGCAAGCTGCAATTCAATTCCGCTTAAAATAATGTTTGCAAGTGCGTTTGTGATGCTGACTGCAACACCGTTGTGCTTAACGCCCGTAATCGTGAGAAGCTGTTTAAGCTCTGCCGATGTGGGAAGTTTATCTCCGTAAATATAACTCTTATTCAAGCTTACTTCGATTTCGAGAACCGAGCTTTCAAGGGTTACTTTTACGCTGCCGTAATAGGTGTTGTGGTTAGCCGCTTCTACCTTGTAGTACAGGTAGTAAACGCCTGCTTCGGTGGGTGTTGTGGGAATTGTAGACGCATAGTCTTCATCTGCGAACACAAGTCCGTCGACAAGCGCAAGGTCGGAAACATAGCTTATTGTTGCCGTGTTGCCCTCACCCTTTAAGCTTACAAGCGAAGTCGAAAGGCTGAGCTGCTGACCGTTTTCGTCCGCATACTTGACTATGTCGCGGAAGTTTACGTCAATATCCGCAGGAGTTACGCTGAGCGTAGCTTTTTCAAATACAATGTTATAGTTTGCGTTGCGCCAGGTAAGCGAAATGTCGTAGTCGCCCACTGCAAGAGTTCCCGTAGCGCCGTTGGTGTTGACGCTGAGAACGATGTTGAGCAAGCTTTCCGCGTCGGGGATAGCCGTCGTTACGGTGTAACCGGTCAAAAGTCTTGACTTGTTAGCCGCATTTCTTGCCGTCCATTCTCCGTACACTGCCTCGACGTCGCCTATTACGACAGTCACGTCAAGGGGAACTATTTCAATGTATTCGTTATTGCTTGAATCGCCGAACGTATAGTTGTTGTTGAGAAGTCTTACGACCATTCTGTATCTTCCGACGGGAAGAGTGTTTCCGTTCGAAACTTCGACGCCGCGCGAGTTGTAGTACTTGACGGTGTAATCGTCGTCGTTGAGGTCAAGAAGCTGAGGCGTGGGAAGTTCGGTGCCGTAAACTACGGGCCGGTCGTTGTACCAATTGATTTCAACGGGTTTTGCCGTAACGGTAACTCTGTGAGTGTTGGAGTTTGTTCCGAACGTGTAGTTGCCGTTTTTGAGCGTTACCCTTACCGTATAGGTGCCAACGTCGGGAAGGTCGATATTGTCAACCGGAACGTTGTTTTTGAGATACTCTACGCTGTAATCGGAAACGCGGAGTCCGTCGATTGTAGGTACGGGAAGCGCGTTGCCGTATACGAGGCTGTTTCCGTTCCACTCAACCGATACGGTTGCCGTGGTTACGGTCAAGGTTGCCTGTCTGAACGTTACCGCATAGTTTGCAGCGGTCTGCGTGTCGAGGAGGTTGCCGCTTATCGAATATCTGCCCGTTCCGAAAGTACCCATATCGCGTATTGAAACAGAGAAGATATCTGCAATATCGTCACCTTCGACAAGCTCGCTTGCAACATAGGTAAGAGCCGAAAGGTCACCGGAGAGCAACGCCTGATATGCCGCGCTTGCATATGTTACCTGCAATGCGTCGAACGTTACTGTGAGAGGTTTCGCATTGACAATGAGGATTCTTGAATCGAAATCATCGTCGAAAGTTATTGCTATTGTCTTGCCGCCGAACGAAATTTCGCTGCCGCTTACAACTACTTCATAAGTGCCGACGTTCTTAACCTCTCCGTTTACGCTGATGGTTATGCCGTCCTTGATAGCGCTTATCATATCGGGTGTGAGCTGCTGTTTAACTCCGTTTTCGGTTACTGCGGTTATTACAAGAAGATTCTTCAACTCGTCAACCGTGGGAAGTTCGTCACCGTAGGTTATCGTCTGTCTGAGTCTTGCCTCGATGTCCCAAACCGTGCCGGTTACGGTTACTTTGACATAGCCGTATGCGGTGTTATGGTTGGGTGCGGTTACCATATAGTACAGATAGTACTCGCCCTCTTGGGTTACGGTAGGCGCGTTGTCGTTATCGAACGTGTACGCACTGTCCGCAAATACGAGGTCGGGAACGCGCTGAGTAGCCGCATAGCGGATTTCAACCTGTTCGTTCTTGACGTCGCCAAGCGTTGTTACAAGGCTATTTGACAGGCTTACGGGCTGTTCTTCTCCCTCGGATTTTACCAAATCGCGGAAGTTAAGACGAAGGTCCGCATTGTTGACTGTCAACGTTCCGTCAACAAACGTAATGTTATAGTTTGAAGAAATTTCGTTTACCGCAGCCGCTGCGCGCAGTTTATGGCTGCCTACCGAGTAGAAATTACCTTTTTCGTCGGATACTATACTCAAGCCGAGCTGCAACAGTGCAAGCGCGTCGGGAATATCCTTATCCACGCCGAACATGTTGGTAAGCGCCGCAAGCTTTGACTGTGCATTGTCCTTAGACCATACGCCGTAGTCCGCAGTAACGTCACCGACAGTGATTGTTATGTCGAGCTTTGCAACCGTTAAACTTATCGAGCCGAGGTTAGCGCCGAGCGTGTAGTTGGGATTTACTACGTCAACTTTAACTGTGTATGTTCCGACAGGGTTATGTCCGTCGTTTGCGACCTCTTCACCCAAGGAGTCAAGGTATGTAACCTTGTAGTCGGAAGCGTCGAGTCCGTAAATTTCGGGAACGTTGAACGTATCTCCGTAGGTGTAGCCGTCCGCTCTGTTCCATTCGACTTCGACCGTATAAGGTTTGATTTCAACCGTGGTTTCCGCCGTGGTGCCGTCTGCGAACGTGTAGTTCGGGTTAATTATTTCAACTCTTATAGTGTAAGTTGCCGCATCCGGATTGGCAATAGAGGTTAAAAGTCTGTTGCCGAGGTAGTAGCTCACCTTATAATCTGAAACGTTGAGTCCGTCTATCGTAGGCGTAGGCAGGCTGTCGCCGTAGGTGTAGCCGCCCGTGGCAATGTTCCAATTCACATCGGAAATTGTTGCAGGTACTACCGTGAGCGTGCCGTCTACTATCGTTACCTGATAGTTTGCGGAAATTTCGTTGTCGATTACGGTTGCCGTTACCGTGTACTTGCCGGCGTTGAACTCGGTTGCGTCTTCGAGTAAGAGCGAAAGGATGAGGAAGTCGGAAAGTTTGTCGCTTCCGACAAGAACAACTTCGTCATACGAGAAGTGCGAGAGATCGCCGCCGAGAATATCCCAATATGCGTCGCTGTTGTAAACAACGTTTTCGGGATTATTTACCTGAACGGTTATAGCTTTTTTAGCAACGTTCAATATCTTTGAATCGAAGCCGTCGCGAAGAGCTATTATCGTATCTCCGTCTTCGACATAGTCGTGCAAAATACCTTCAAGAGTTACACTATAGCTGCCGACGCCGAGTCTTGCCGCATTTTGAGTGTCAATATCAATTGAAGTAATTCCGCCGAGAATTGTCGAAACAAGGTCGCTTGTTACGGCAATCTGTACGCCGTCGCGGTAAATTTTGTTGATTTTGAGGTTTTGTTTGAGCCAAGCTTCGTCGGGAGTTGCATCTCCGTAAGTTATGCCCTTTGCAAGGCTTACTTCGACTTCGAGAAGCGAGTCTACAATTTCAACCTTTACAAAGCCCGTTAAGTCGTTGTGGTTTTCCGCAACTACCTTGTAGTACAGATAGTAAGTTGTTCTGCCTTCGACGTGGTCGACGTGAACTGCGGAAACATACTCGCTGCTCTGTATATCGAGGTTGGGTTCGGTATCGAGCTTGTATGTGATGCTTGCCGTATTGCCCTCACCCCTCAACGTTACGAGCTTGGAGGAAAGACTTAAATCGTGTCCCTCTGCTCTGTTGTACTTGTAGATATCGTTGAAGCTTGCGCTTATGTCGGCTTTTTCAATTGTAAGCTTGCCGCCCGTGAACACAACCGTGTAGTTGGGGTTGTTGAACGCGCCCTCTATCGCATATTCTCCTACTCCGAGGTATCCCTCTTCGTCGGCAGTATTGAGCTTAATAGAGATATTGAGCGAAGCAACGGGGTCGGGGATATTGCCTACCACTTCGTAGAAGTTGCCGAGCTGTGCTATTTTGTTTGCCGCATTTGCAACCGTCCACTCTCCGTAAACCGCGTTTTCGTTGCCGATTTCTACGGTTATTTCAAGCTTGG
Organism: uncultured Christensenellaceae bacterium; assembly: GCA_910587625.1. Classification (GTDB taxonomy): domain Bacteria; phylum Bacillota; class Clostridia; order Christensenellales; family Borkfalkiaceae; genus Coproplasma. The sequence continues at coordinate 29,529 of CAJUMW010000012.1, read as the reverse complement.
TTACCGATACGGTCTGTTGAGTTTCGTCATCTCCGAGCGTATAGTTTGCGTTGAGAAGTTCGACAGTTACTTTGTAGTCGTTGCCGACTGCAAGTTTGTTGCCGTTGGAAATTTCAACGTTACCCTTGAAATATTTAACCACATAGTCGACGCCGGAAACAAGTCCGTAAATTTCGGGAACTCCAAACTCGGTGCCGTAAACGTAGCTGTCTTCGAGGTTCCATTCGATAGAAACTTTCAAGGACTCGACCTTTACCGTCTTTTCCGCAGGGTTGGAGCCGAGCGTGTAATCGGGGTTGGTTATTGTTATAACTACTCTGTATTCGCCGACGTCCAGGTTGCTTGCGTTGTTTACGGGTTTGTTGCCGAGGTAGTAGCTTACGGTGTAGTCGGAAACTTTAAGTCCGTCTATCGTAGGCTCTCCGATAGCGTTGCCGTAAATAACGTTGGTTACGTCGTCCCAATTTGCATTTACAATCTTAGGTGTTACGGTAAGCGTACCGTTTACAAACGTAACTTCGTAATTTGCAGAAACTTCGTTATCGTTGACGTAGCCGACTATAGCGTACTTGCCTGCGCCCATTGCGCCAGTGCCTTCGAAGTCAAGGGCTACAAAGCTTGCAAGACTGTCGCTGCCGACAAGCGTCTGGTTTACGAAGCTGAGTACGGACGTGTCACCCGAAAGCAGCTTGTTGTAAGTTGCGTCAAGATATTCAACCGTGAGGTCGTTTACCTTTACCGTAATTGCCTTCTTTTCGACAGTGAGCATTCTCGCGTCGAAGTCGTCGGTAAATACTACGTTTACAAGTCTTTCTCCGTTTACGCCGTCGTCATAGTTGAAGGATACGTCGCCGCCGAGAACTATTTCGTAGTTGCCTACCGTAAGTCTTTCTGCGCCGTTGCCCTTAATTGAAACGGTAACGTGTTGTTTGATTGCGTTTACAAGCTCGGGAGTTACGGTAACAGCCGTGCCGTTTTCGATTATACTTGTGATGACAAGCATATCTTTGAGCTGCTGTGCCGTGGGGGTTGCGTCACCGTAGACGAGAGTCTTGGTAAGACGAGCCTCTATTTCCCAAACGGTTTCAACTACCGTTACCCTTACAAAGCCGTAGTAATCCTCGTGGTTATCTGCCTCGATTTTGTAGTACAGATAGTAAATTCCGTTTGCAAATACCGTGGGAGCTTGCTCGCTGTAAAGCGACTCGGGAATGTTGCTTATATCTCCTACGTTCTGCAAAGGAGCGTATTTGATAGTTGCCGTGTTGCCCTCGCCCTTCAAGCTTACAAGATTTTCAGAAAGCGTAAGCGTATGAGCGTTTGCTTCGTCTACAGCGTACTTGACTAAGTTGTGGAAGCTTACTTCCATAGTTGCAGGCAGAATTTCAAGCTCGCCGACGACAAACTCAACGTCATAGTTGGAGTTGTTGTACGAACCGGAAAGCGTGTATACGCCGGCTGCAAGACAACCGTCCTCGATGCCGCTTAACCCGTCGAGTACTATGCTTATGTAGAGCAGTGCCGCCGCGTCGATATTGCCGTCGACTGTGTAGAGGTCTGCAATCTTTGCAAGTTTTTCCGCAGCGTTTGCCTTGGTCCACTCGCCGTATTCCGCCGTAAGGCTGCCTATTACAACAGTTACGGGACGTGCGGTTACGGTTACGCTCTTCTCGCTTTGAGCCGTTTTGCTTAAAACGTAGTTGGGGTTTGTAATTGTTACTTTAACCTTGTATGTGCCTACCGCAAGCTTGGAGTTGGTCACTTCTTCATTTTCGGAATTGTAGAACTTAACCTGATAGTCGCTTGCCGAAAGCGCATGAATTACGGGAAGGTCGATATTGTTGCCGTAGACGTAGCTGTCCATAACGGGCGCAAAGTCTACTTCAACTTCCGCAGGGTCGATTGTAACGGTCTTGGAAGTAACCTCATCCGCACCGAACGCAAAGTTGGAGTTTTTGAGGGTTACAACTATTGTGTATTCGCCTACTCCGAGCTTAGCTGAATTTTCAACGGGTCTTGTACCAAAGAAATATTCAACCGTATAGTCGCTGAGCGTTACGTCAAGGCTGTCGCTTACCACCGCGGGAACGGGAAGCTCTTCACCGTACACGAACTTGTCGCTTGAAGCAAAGTTCCAATCGATTGTAACCGTTGCGGCGCTTACTTTGATGTTAGCGTTTCTGCGGTTGCCGTCGTATTTGAACGTTACGTTGTAGTTATCCGCAATTTCGCTGTCGATTACACTGCAAGTTACGGGATAAGTACCTACGTTGAGCAAACCGTCGTTGGCAAAAGTTACGGAAACGATATCCGAAAGTTCGTCAAGACCTACAAGCGTATCTGCGGTTGTGGGTACAAACTCGTAAATGCCGTTTACAAGGTTTTCGTGAGTTGCGTCACCGTAAACAACCGATATGTCGGCAAGATTTACGGTTATAGCCTTTTTGTTTACAACTAAAATTCTTGAATCGAATGCGTCGTAGAAAGATACGGTGGTTTCGGGATATTCCGTGCCTACCTGATAGCCATTGGTAACACCGCTCAATACAAGGCTGTAAGTGCCGGCAGAGAGGATTGCGCCCTCTTCATAGCCGTTTACGCCGATAGTTGCCGTTCCCTCGGCAATCGCCGTGTTGAGAATATCTCTTACTCTCGAAACGTTGATTGCAACGCCGTTGTGGTATGCTCTCGAAATTGTGAGCATATTCCAAAGGTCTGCGCTCGAAGGAACCGTGTCGCCGTAAGTGAGCGAGCCGGAAATTCTTACCTGAATCTGCAACACGGAAGCAGCTACTACGACGTTGACGTGGCCGTAAATCGTCGTGTGGTTGTCCGCCTCTACCATATAATACAGATAGTAGTTGCCGACTTCGGTTACTCTTGTAGCTTCTCCCGATTCAACGTAAGTGAGAGTTTCGGGGTCTGCCGCCAACGCGTTTTGCAACGAGTATGTGATGTGAGCCGTGTTGCCTGTACCTTTGAGCGTAACTAAGCTTTCCGAAAGGGAAAGAACGTGTCCGCCGGATACGAAGTATTTAGCTATGTCGCGGAAGCTTGCCTTCATATCGGCATTGGTGATTGAAAGCGCCGCGTCATCGGTAAAGTGTAATTTATAGTTGTTGTTTGTCCAAGCGCCTACGATGGGATATTCCGCTACGGGAAGATATCCGTCGACACCGTCGAGGTTGCCTACCGTGAGCGAAATGCCGAGTGCGGAAATAGAATCGATAAGAGTTATTTCCTCTCCGTTTGCGCCTGTTACGGTAAACTTATCCGCAATTACCGCAAGTCTGTTGTTTGCGTTTGTTGCCGTCCACAAGCCGTAAACCGCCGTCTGGTTTTTAACGTTGACCCAAACTTCGCGGGGAGTTACTCTGTAAGTATGCTCGCCCGTTTCTCCCTCTGCATAGGTGTAGTTGGGGTTGGTTATGTTGACCTGCGCCCTGTATCCGTTTTCGGTTACGGGAAGTCTGCCGGTGTTGCTTACGCGCGTTGTGCCGTTATAATAAGTTACGGTATGGCTTACGCCTTCGATTGCAAGCGTGGGCGTGGGAAGCATGTTGCCGTAAACGACTTCATCGCTGTCACCCCAATTTATTGCAACGGGTGCCGGAACTATTTCGACCTCGAGGCTCGAACTGTCGTCACCCAGCGTATAGTTGGCGTTGAGAAGTTCGATTTCGATTACATATACGCCTACGTTGAGGTTTGCGGCGTTTGTAATGACTCTGCCCGAACGCTTGTAGGTAACTTTGTAGTCGCTGCTTTCAAGCCCTTCGATTGCGGGAACGGGAAGCGCGTTGCCGTAAACTACGTTAGCGCCCTCTGCTATGTTCCAATCGATAGAAACTTTTGCTGCGTTTACGGTAAGCGTACCGTTTACAAACGTAATGCCGTAATTGCCGTTCTCTGCGTACTCTCCTTCGATAGCGTACACGCCCTTGCCGAAAGATGCGCCCTTATTAACGGAAAGCGTAACAAGCTTGGAAAGCTCGTCGCCCGTGACAAGCGAACCTTTGGTAACTTTAGCCGAAAGTGCGTAAGTGCCGCCCTCTATTGCAAGGTAGTTGTCGTCACCGTAAGTTACGGTTAAGCTGTCAGCCGCAACCGTTATAGCCTTTTGAGCTACGTTAAACGTACCGTTACCGCTTTCGAGAACTATCTTAACTTCCTTGCCGTCATACTTGACGCTGCCGCCGACAACCAAAGTGTGTTTGCCTGCGCCGACATATGCGTTTTCTTCAGCGCCGGCAACCGAAAGGGTTATGCCGCTTCTGATAAGCGCGTCGATCGTGGGATTCCAAGCAAGGTCGGAATGGCTGTATGTGAGGTGTACGATGTCGAGAGCTTTAAGTAAGCTTGCCTGACTGTTGAGTACGTCGCCGTAAGTGAGGTTGTTTAACTCGACCTGAATTACGAACAGCGAGCTGTCAACCGTTACGGTTACCATGCTTTCAGCCGTTTCGTGATTGTCCGCAGTAACTTGATAGTACAGATAATATGTGCCTTCGGTAGCAACCGTGGGAATAGCCGTGCCGTAAGTTATTGTCGAACCTTCCGCAAGTTGAGTGTTGGAAAGATAATATTTAACTGTAAGGTTGAGGTCTTTGCCCTCTTCAATTCCTTTAAGTCCGATAAGCGCCTTAAAGTCGTCCTCGACAACTACAGGCTGAGCCGAACCCGTTTCATAGAGCGTGATTGCGGTGACGCTCGAAAGGTCGATTTCCGCCTTCTCTATTTCAAACGTTGCTACAACGGGTGTAACCTTGTAGTTAGCCGAAACACCTGCCGCAGTTACCGTGTAGGTATTTACGGGAAGATAGCCCGTTGTGCCGTCTGCAAGCGTTACGGAAATTACAAATACGTCCTTTACAGCATCGGGAAGCTCGCTTAAATCGTCGTTATTGGTTATTGCGACTGTGTAGAGGTTTGCAAGCGCGTTGATTGTTGCGTTTACGTTTTCTGCCGTAAGCGTGCCGTACTTGTAGCTTGAAATGCTGCTGCCGTTTACGGTAACCGTTATTTCAAGGGGAACTACGGTAAGCTCTAACTCTCCGCTTTCAGTGCCGCCGAGCGTATAGTTGGGGTTGTCGATTGTAACGCGGATAACGTAATTGCCGACGTTGACTTTTTCAAAATCAACCTCTTCACCCTCTGCGTTGACAAGCTTCTTTTCAACCGTATAGCTGCCTTCGATAGCGTCGAGGTCGGCTATAGTGGGTTCGGGAAGGTTGCTGCCGTAAACGTAGGACGCTCTCTCGTTCCAGGTAATAGAAACTTCCTTAGGAGAAACAACTATCGTTGCGCTGAGTTCTGCATTCTCCGCAAAGTCGTAGTTTGCGTTTTCAAAGCCTTCGACTTCAAGAATGTATGTGCCTGCAACGGGGTTGAGATAATCGTTTTCGGTTATCTCTACCTTGCCGTCGTCCGTCTGTCTGTAATACTTGACGTTAAGTTTGGACGAATCGCCTTCAAGAACGCTGCCCACGGGATTACCGAGAGTATCTCCGTAAGTTGCGTAGTAGTTGCCGCTTCCCTCGTTGAGAGTTGCGCCTATACCGCTCCAATCCACGCCGACAAGCTTTTTGTTTACGACAACTTCTACGGTAGCCGTATCGGTGTTTTCCGTTGCGTTAACAAACGTATAATTCTTGTTTGAAAGCTTAACTGTTACGGTGTAGGTGCCTGCAACGGGTCTTTGAAGATTTGCGACCGTTGATGTGTCTTTGAGAACTGCGGTGACAGTGTAATCCGCTTCAACAACGTTTTCGTCGTCGATGCCGATTGTCGGGAACGCTTCTCCGTAGACTATTGAATTGCTCTCCGCGTCAACGGTTATTACTACTTCCTTGGGAACGATATTGAAGGTAAACGAACCTGCAACTTCCTTATGGTTGGGTGCGGATACCTTGTAGTAAACTGTGTATGCGGCGACGTCCGTCAAAGTGAGCGTATCTACGTAAGTTATTTCACCGCTTTCGTCATTGCGCTCTGTGCCGAAGCTCCATATTACAGCTTTATCCGTACCGTCGACAGTTGTAGCAACGGGATGATAAGCAGCGTTATAGATATCGTAGCCGTCTACGTTGAACACATAGCTTACGGTAAGATCTGCCGCAGTAACGTTTACTTTGCCGAGAGTCTTTGTAATGACGTAATTGTCGTTGTCTACCTGCGTAAGAACTACGTCGTAGCCGCCGTCCTTTACTGCAATGTAGCCCTCTGCGTCGTCGGCAATGCCGCCGAGTGAAAGTGTGAACACTTCGTCAAATGCGTCGGGAAGCTCGGTTACGGTTGTTTCGCCAACCTTGACTTGAACAAGCTCGTCAAGCTTTGCTTTGATTTGGTCGTACGACCAATCCATATAATCGATTGTCTGATCTGCAACTTCAACGCTGATTTCAAGCGCGTTTACCGTGAGGGTAAGGGGTTCGCTTACGCCGAAGCTTACCTGCTTGACCGCATCTCCGTCGGCGGTGTCGGTATAGTTGCCCGTACCGCCTACAACTACGGGATAGTTACCCTTGGGAAGTCTGCCTGTCTGTTCGATTGTAAGAGTTACGTTTTGTTTGATAACCTCGATAGCGGAAGCGAGCGCTTCGCCTTCAAGCGCGTTGCCGTTGTAGAGCACTTCGCTTATGGTAAGGTCGTTTCTGAGCGTAGCCAAGTCGGGAGTTTCGTCTCCGTAGGTTATATCGCTTAATGTTGCCTTGAAGTTAAATACAGAACCTCTGACAATTATCGAAACATAGCCGCTCTTCCTGTTGTGGTTATCATTGTTGTCCGATACCTTGTAGTACAGACGGTATTCGCCCTCGTCCTTTACCGACTGGATAGTCGTTGTATATGCGCTGTCGGCAGGCTCGGTGAACGTATAAGTTCCGTCTTCACCTTCAACGCCGACTGCAAGAGCATAGAGAATAGTAAAGTCTTCGCTCTTGTCTGCAAGAGTTACCCTCGAAGTAAGGTCAATGGGCTGTGCCGAAGGGGTCTGGAACAGGCTGAGCGCCGTGTTGTCGACCGTTATTTCGGCTTTTGTAACCGTCAAAGTACCTGCCTTGGTGCCGTCCGAGTTATTGTAACTGCCGTTAAACGTTACGTTGTAATTGTCGATATAACCTGCGTTTACAGAACCCTGAATTGCATAAGCGCCTACGCCGTAATTGTCGTTCCACTCGATAGCGAGCGATATTACGTCGAGAATGCCGTCGTCATATGCAAGCGCGCCCGTAACTGTGAGAATCGAGTTCCAAAGTGCGGTTATTGCCGCGATTGCTTCCTCTTCGGTCGAGTCTGCGTTTTTCAACGTGTTGTAAACATCTCCGAAGTAAACGGTATTTGCAAGGTCGCCGATTTCTACGGTTATTTCGCAAGGTACTATATCAACTGTAATTTCAGCCTCGTAAACGGGGTTGCCATCCGCGTCTGTGCCGAAAGAATAGTTGTGATTTGTGATGGTTACTTTTACGATATAGCTGCCGACGGGCAATTTTTCGTTGGTTATTGCCGTATGGTTGGTAGTTTTAAAGTATTCTACTTTGTAATCGCTGTCCTCAAGTCCTTCTATTGTAGGGGAAGGAAGTGCGTTGCCGTAGGTTACTTCACCCTTGTTTTCGGTTACTTCCACCTTCCAATCCGCAGTCTTGGGAGCAGGGTTTACTTTGAGCGTAGCTTGATTTGCGCTGCCGTCGGAATTTTCAAACGTTACCGCATAGTTGACTGCATAGCCTTCCGTGCTCTGCGTTCCGACTATGGGATATGTAGCAGCGTCAAATGCCGCGCCATCTGCAAGCGTGAACGCCACGCTTACTATGCCCGACAACTCTTCACCCGTGTATGCGAGCGTAGAACCGTCTTTGAGCGCATACTCGAAATTGTGAGTCTTGTCGGCAAGCGCATTGTAAACGTCGTCACCGTAAACCGCAGTTACGTCCGCTATAATTACAGTAATTTCACGCTTATCAACGTTGACCGTTATCTCCGAAATTTCGGGAAGCGCGTAGTTGGTAGTGTCGCTTATTGCAAGCGATATGCCGTACGCTCCGGCAACGGGGTTGGTGTAGCCTTCTTCGTCGAGTGTTTCTTCTCCGCTGGTGCGAGTTATCGTCAACGTGCAGGGAGCAAAATTTTCACCCAGGTTTGTTATTTCGGGTACGGGAAGCTGAGCGCCGTAAACGATATGATAGCCGTTTTCTCCGTCGGCTTCGATATTCCAATTGATTTCAAGCGTAAGAGGAACTATCGTAAGCGTCGAGTCTACCGACGTTATCTCGTAATTGTCGTTTGTTGCCACAGCCGTAATGGTGTAGCCGCCTTCTTTTACGGTGAGGTAGCCCGAAAGCCCGTCAAGTCCGCCGAGCGTCACTTTGAACGCGTCGGTATCGGGCAAAGTTTCGATATTTTCGTTATTCTTAATTTCGAAAGACGAAATATTTTCAACTTTTGCGAGGTCTGCTTCGGCGTTTTCAGCCGTCCATACGCCGTAATTTTGCTTTTCAACGTTTTTAAGCGTCACGGTTACTTTGAGTTTATCGACGTTGAGCGCAGCCGCTTCCTCGCCCTCTCCGGGAGTTGCAAGCGTTATTGCAACAAGCTTATCTTCATTATCGCTGGGGTCGTGATACGTTACGCTGCCGCGGATAGTTATGTTGTGCTTGCCTGCGGAAAGAAGTTGATTTTCCACAGCGCCGTCGATTGAGATGCCCGTAATGCCGTTTATAATGGCAGTTTTCAGTGCGTCGTCCGCCGTAAACGTAGCGTCGCTGTTGTAAATTACGCTGTCTATGGTAAGCATACCCTTCAACTCGTCGAGCGTAGGTGTTACAGTACCGTAAACTATGCCTTCAAGCGTTACCTTTAATTCGAAGAGCGAACTCTCAACAGTAACCTTTATGCAACCGAAGTAAGCATTGTGGTTATCTGCAGTAATCATAAAGTAGACGTAGCCGCTGTCTTCGGTAGTAGTAATTGTGGGATTGGTCGAACCGTATTTACTTGCGTCGGTATCCGTGCCTTCCGTAGACTGAATTGTGGGAAGATAGGATATCGTGTAAGTTTCTCCGCCCTTTACAACTACCTTGCCCGTGCCGTCGATAACTACGTTCTGGGGTTCGCCAAGCTCGAACATTACCAAATCATCGATAGTTTCGGTTATGTCGGCGTTGATTACGGTAAGAGCCTTGTCGTTTGTCAAAGTTACCGTGTAGTTGCCGTTGAGCGAGTCGGTATCGAGCACAACCTTATAGCCGCCGTCTACTACTTTGAGGTAGCCGCTGAGCGAGGAAAGGTTTTCAAGCGTCAAAGCGAAAATATCTTTAACTGCATCGGGAAGCGCTTCGGGAACGGGTGCGTCGAAATCAGCCGTTTTGCTTGTAATTGCGGTTGTGAATGCATTTTCAAGCGCTGCAAGATATGCGTTTACGCCGTCTGCCTGCAAATCGCCGAATACGACGTTTGCAAGGTCGTTGAGCGTTACGCCTATTGCAAGGGGCTTAATTACGTTTTTAATCGTTGAATTTTCGCCCTCGAAGTTTTCCTTATTGAACTCGATAGTGATGTAATAGTCGCTGACGTCGGGAAGCTTGCCGTTTATAAGTCCGTTATCGTCTACAGCAATGATTCTGCCTTCGGCGTCTCTGTAAATTACCTTGTAATCCCACTCTGCGGAGGTCATACCCTCTTCATACTTTCTGAGTCCTTCGATAGAGGGAACTGCAAGCGCAGTACCGTAAGCGAAGTTCCAGATGTTGCTCTCGTCAACTTCGGGAATAAAGATATCTTCCCCTTCTCCGTCGGCATTGAGGTCGGTGTTGAAGTCCTGAGTGTTACCGAAAGTTCTTATTATGTTGCCGTTCTTGTCTTTGATGACCCAGATAACGTCAACCTTTTTACTTGTTTCCGATTTGGGCGCGTTGAAAGTTACGGACGCCGTTTTTACAACTTCCTTAATCTCTTCCGCCTGCTCGGTTAATTCTTCTTCAACCTCTTCATCCTCAGCCACAGGCGCAGCACCGTTGACGGTGCTTGCGCTATTGTTGCTGCCTTTGCCGGCGCCGGGACCCCAATCGATTATAACCTTCTTGGGTTCGATTACAAGCGTTATCGGCTTGATTTCGGTCTGTACAAAGTTGGGATTATCGTCGTCGATGACGATTGTGAAGATATAGAATCCTGCGTTACCTTCAAGGAACTCTTCCTCTGTTATAGGCTTATACTCTGCCGTTACGGGTTCCTTAGGTCCTCTCTTCTTATACTCGACGTGGTATTCTACGCCGGCGTCGTCGAGAGCCTTAACGGTGGGAACGGTAAGCTTGTTGTCCTTGCTGTAAGTGAATTTAATAACTCCGTTCTCGTCGGGAACTGCGGTATCTCCGTCGTTTCCGAGCTGGATACCGTCGATTACTATATCTACGGGTTGAGGTTTAACGGTTACGTTCAATTCGAAAGGGTAATTACTACAATGTAATTTCCTACAACGGGAGCGTCGTTGGTTTCGACTGCGCCTTCCGCGGTCTTATAAGTTACCGTGAAGTCGGTATCCTTTACAAGGTCGGTTATTTCCGCTGTGGGAAGCTTGTTGCCGTAGATTACCGAGTAGCTTACGTTGCCCTCTTCATCTTCTTCACCCGTAATGCTCCAGCTTATGTCAGCCGTGTCTACGAGCGTGGGAAGCATTTCAACTTCTTTCTTGCTGTCTGCTTCGGTTGCAAACGTGTAGTTGCCGTTCAAAATCGTTACCGTGATAACGTATGTGCCGACAACAGGTCTTGTAAGGTTAACTTCTTCTTCGCTGTCTTTAAGAGCATAGCTGTAAGTGAAGTCAACGTCCTTTTCAAGCGTTATCGTTTCGTCATCGCTGAATTTTACGCTTATTGAAGGCTCGGGAAGAGTATCGTTATAGTGATATTCTCCGCCTTCGGGAAGCGTGAAGGTAACTGCCTTAGGCGCAATTGTAACGGTTGTAGAACCTGCTTCAACGTCTGCAAACGCATAGTTAGTGTTGGTGATTGTGATTGTAATTGTGTATTCGCCTGCAACAGGTCTTGTTGTATTGACTTCTTCGGTGCTGCCATTAAGAGCGTAGCTGTAAGTGAAGTCGTCAGAAGTCAAGCCAGCGATTGTAGGCACGGGAAGCGTATCGCCGTAAACGTAGCTGTCTTCCTTATTCCACTCGGGAGTTACCTGAGCAGGATTGATTGTGTAAGACTTGGATGCCGTTGTGGTTTCGTCTTCTCCGTTGACAAACGTATAGTTGTCGTTTCTAAGCGTTACGGTAACAATGTAGCCGCCTGCATTGGGTTTTTCCATTTCGCTTGCGGAAATGGTATCGCCGTCTGCCGTCGTATAGCTGATTACATAGTCGGTACCGGCCGTAAGTCCTTCAATCGAAGGTATGGGAAGTTTATCGCCGTAAGTATAGCTTTCGCTATCGTTCCAGGTTACTTCAACCGTAGCTTTTTCAACTATGTAAGCGTAGCTTCCGGAAGTCGTAATCTTAGCCGAAGCTTCTTCGGTTTCATACGTTCCGCCGACAGTCAGGTAGTAGGTACCTGCGGAAATTGCCGCGCCGGGCGTCAATACCGTGCCGTCAGCCGTGCGCAAACCGAGAACTATCGAACTGTTGATTGCGTCGAGAACCTGCTGGTTGGTAACCGTTTCTCCGTTGTAACGGTAGCTTCTTTCAAACATTGCAAGAAGCTGTGCCGAAGTGGGAACTACAGCGTCGCTTGCATACGTTACAGTCTGAGGAGCGTTTGTTACGGTCACTTCAACTATAACCTGACCGATCATTACTTCGATATAGCCCGTCTTCTGAACGTGGTTTGCACCAGTTATTCTGTAATAGATGACGTAAGGCTCTTCTCTGATTTCCTTGATTGTAGGAATTGTCGTGCTGTAATCGCCGTACTCGTTGTCAAGGCAATAAGTGATGGTAAGGTCGTTAAATGTTACGCTACCCTGAGTAGTTACGTCTTCGGCAGTAAGACCGACCTGATATCCCGCATCTCTGTAAGGATAGGACAATGTCTTGGGAGGTACTTCGAACGAAGCTGCATTAACAGTGAAGGTACCCTTGTTTTCCGTTACTGCGAAGTGAGTGTGAATTCTGCTGTTAAGGTCGATATAAATCGAGTACGAACCTGCATTCGCAAAGCCCTTTGCCGAGTGTGCTTCAGTTACGATAGTCACATAATCTTCAAGGAGTTCGCGGTGTGCGGAAGTCCAGACAAGCTTGTCGCTTTCACTCTTGGACTGCGCGTCGGCACCGTAGATACCGCTTGCGTCCGAAATTGTAACTTCGACCTTCATATACTCGATTACTATTGCGAGAGAACCGTTAGACAACGTGTAGTTGACTGCGGCGTCACCCTCGAGAGTAACTCTTAAAGTATAGTTGTTGACGTCCATATACTCGGTATCCGCAAGATTTGCTATTGCCGAAAGAGTTACGGTTTCGCCCGTTACAATTCCTTCATTCTTGAGAGTAGCCGTGATATTGGGAGTCTTAGTGTGGTAATAATAGGTGTAAACGCCGTTATTGTTGCTTACAAACTCGCCGTAAGTCCATTCAACGTCAAGTACCACACGGTTGATTGAAGCAGTAAAGGAAACAGTGTCGCCGCCTTCGGCTATCACATAGTTGCCTGCGTCTTCGCCCGTGAGCGTAATTGTTGCATTGACAGTGTAATTTGTACCGGCGTCAATGCCCGTGAACGTAGCTTCGTAGTCGTAAGCGAGGTCGTCGCCTTCTACCATTCCGACAATTGTACCCTGCGTGAGGGTTGCCTCATCGGTACCGTCATAAGTCTTGTCTTCCGCTGCAAGGTTGATTATTGTAATCTCCTTTGCATTTACGGTAAGCACGCCTGTCGAGCCGCCTTCAAGACCGATAAACGTTACTTTATAGTTCTTGGAAGCCGTAGTATTGAACTGAGCGCCCGAAATAGCGTAAGTGCCTGCGTTGAGCTTTGCGCCCAAGTCGTCGATATTGAGCTCGAATACGTCGCTTGCGCTTTCACCTGTTACGATTGCACCGCTCGAAATGGTATAGATGTTTTTAATTGCGTTGAGTTTTGTCTTAGCGTTTTCAGCCGTCCAATCTCCGTAGGTTATTTCTGCGTCCGAAATAATTACGTCAAGCTCTACGGGGTCGATAACGAAAGTTATTACCAAATCGTCGCTATCGCCTGTGGACCACTGCTGCCACTCGCGTTTAATCAACTTAACGGTTACTTTGTAAGTTCCGACGTTAGTGTACTTATTATCGCCGAGAACTTCCATAAGGTCTGCGTCGAAGCCTTCGGGAAGAAGGGTAAGTTCGCTGCCCGTATAAGTTACATGTGCTTCTGTAGTCGTAGGAACTTCGACAACGCCCTTGACGATATTAATCGTTATAGTTACGTCCGCCTTATCCTGGTCGACGTCGCTGGTCCAGCTTACGTCTGCATTTGTGAGGTGGAAGGTAAGCGTGAAGGTGCCTACACCGGGAAGAAGCAAGTTGCCGTCGTCGTCCATATCGGGATTTACTGCCAAGCCGTTTTTAAGAACGGTAACTGACATAATCGACTTGTTGAACTCGGGGATTACGTCGGATATCTTTGTCTTGGGAGCATATTTGATATCGTTATCGGGCTGAACGGGCTTAGCCGTTGTGTTGAGTATCTGAGCAGAAAGGCTGAGTGAAATTTCCGTAAAGCTGTAGTTTGCAATATCGTCGCCGACAATGCTTACAGTTGCCGAAACGGAAACGCTTTCCGCAGCGGCGGAGCTTGAGAACGCACCGGTTACTTTGAACGCTACGTTGTCACCGTCGAGCGCGCCTACAAGCGAAGCGCCCGTCGTATCGAAGGTAACGCTGGTAGTACCGTCGTAGCTCTTGTCGTTGGCCTTGATGCTGTCTTTACCGTTGAGCGTAAGCGCCTTGGGAGATACGGTAATACTGCCGAGTGAGAACTCAACCGTGAAGTTAGCCTCATCCTCGTTGACGCCGACTACCGTGTAGTTGCCGACTTTGAGTTTACCGCTGGTGCTTGCGCCGGCGTCGGTTAAGCTGAGCGAGAATGCGCTGTTATCAAGCTCGAGCGAGCCGTTAGCGTCGGTAATTCTTGCAAGAGCCGAAAGCTTGGATATGATTTCGTCAATCGACCAATCGCCGTAGGTTACTGTCGTATCGGAAACGGTTACTGTAATAGTGCGTTTCTCGATGGTGAATGTGAACGTGCCGCTCTTCGAAGCGTGGTTGGGAGCGCTTACAATGTAGTGAACGGTGTACTCGCCGGCTTCCGTCAACAAAAGTTCGGATCTGTACGAGCCATCTGCACCGGTAAGCGAGTAAGTCCAACTTGCCTGTGCGCCTGCGGTAAGCGTTACGGAAGGATTGCCGTCCGCTACGCTGTGCGTTGCGCCGTCATAAACGACAGTTGCACCGCCTTCGTCGTTGACTACGATTTCAACGGCACCGATGGTAAGTTTACCGTTGTTCCAGGTAATGTTGTAGTTCTCTTCATCGCTTGCAGTACCTACAATACCGTAAACGCCCGTAGGAATGTAGCCGCTTTCAGGCAACTGTCCGTCAAGCTTTAACGTAATTCTGAGGAGCGAACCTGCAAAGTCACCCGAAATTTCAGGCTGAACGGTAAGCGAAGCAAGCATGCTGGACATATTAGCTATTGTCCAATTGCCGTAATTGTCCTCCGCATTGGGCAACGTTACCGTTATGTTACGCTGCTGTATGGTTGCCGTGAACGTACCGCTCTTTGTTTCGTGGTTAGCTGCAGATACAGTGTAGTAAACAGTATAAGTGCCGGCCGTATTAATAGTTATGTTAGACCTGTAAGAGCCTTCTTCTCCGGTCAACGAGTACAACCAGTTGGGTACCGAACCGTCTGCGGTAGTAGCTCTGTGCTGGTCAACTACGTTATGAAGCGCGCCGTCGAATATTCCACGATAACCCGTTACGGTTACTCCCGTGAATACTGCGGTGTTTATTACAACTTCGATGCTGTCCTTAACCGAAATATGGTTGTCTGCTTCAAGCGTGTACCATACCGTATAAGTTCCTGCATCGGTAAATCTCGGCATCGTGGCAGTGTACTCACCGTTTTCACGAGTGCTGTACTTCCAGACAGGAGTATTTTCTCCGACTACGGTTACGGTAGGCGTACCGACTACTGCACCGTGTTCGTTGCCGTCGTAAGCGGCGTTGTAAGCTTCGACATTTATGTCGCTGAACGCTGCAAGTGCTATTGAAGCGTCGATAGTTCCCGTTACGGCGTCATGGTTGTCTGCCGAAATCATGTAGTAAACGGTATAATCGCCTGCGTTCTTCAAAGTAAGATTTGCATCGTATTCGTCGAACTGGTTGAGCTTGAAGCTCCACTTAGCTTCGTTGCCGCCTACTGTAGTTACGTTTGCCGTTACAGGAGTATGCTCTTTGCCGTCATACGTCTTGTTGTGCGACACAACGTCGGAAACTGTTATCTTAGCATTTCTAATGTTGATGATATAGCTGCCGTAGTAAGGCGCGTGACCTTCCGCATTGATAGTGAAGTAAACGGTGTACTCGCCAGCGTCTTTGACTGAAAGCGCTACCTCGTATTCATCATCTTCCGCACCTTCTTTAAGCGTATAGCCCCAAACTAATGTGTTTGTATTGCCCTCGCTGTCGGTTGCCTCGGGTCTGTAATCTTCAACATTGAGCGCCGTGCCGGTGTAAGTGCCGGTATAGCCGCTGCCCGTGTAATCAACGTCGATTGTGGGTTTATCGCTTATCGTTACATAGAATCTGCCTGTTACCGTCTTGTGGTTTTCGGCAGTTACCATATACCAAACAGTATATCTTCCGGCCGTTCTGAACGTGGGGACTTCTTCACTGTATGTGTTTTCGCCGCCCGTCGTCGAGTACAACCAGGTAATAACCGTGCCGGGAACGCTTGAAGTTGCAGTCGTGCTTACGACAGCTTCGTGGTCTTCTCCGTTCTCGATTCCGACATAACCCTGTACGTTTACGTTACTTATCGTAGCTTCGGTAATTGTTACCGTGAAGCTGCCGGTAACCGTGTTGTGGTTAGCTGCGGATACTCTGTAATATACTCTCGTCTGTCCGATATTCGTAAACTCGGGCATGGTAGTAGTGAACTCTTGATTGTCGAGCGAGTATTCCCAAACGGGAGCTACTTCGTCAACGGTATCAGCAACCGCCTTGTTTGCTATTGCCTTATGCGCCGAGCCGTCGTATTCTCCGCTATATCCTATAGGAGCTACTGAAATCGTAATATCTGCATAGCCGATAGTGATGATATACGCGCCGAAGTAGTCTGCGTGGTCGGTTGCGGAAATCTTGAAATATACCGTGTAAGTACCGACTTCGGTAATCGTGAACGGATCACCGTAAACCGTTTCTTCGGTAAGCGCACGAGCATAGCCCCAAACGGGAGTTGCGCCGTTTCTCGTTGCAGCCGTAGGTCTGTAATCCTCGACGTTGAGCGCGTCACCTGTGTAAGTTCCGGTATAGCCGCCGTCTGTTCCGACTATCATCGTAAGTAAGTCGGTAATAGTTACCGTGAAGCTACCGAAGTAGTCCGCATGGTTGGGAGCGGAAATTACATAGTAAACAATGTTCGAACTTACATTAGTGAAAGTAGGAATTGTTGCACTGTAATCTGCCTTATCGGTAGATTGATTTGTCGAGTAGAGCCACGTTGTGTTGCAGTTATCAACGGTTATAGCCGAAGGCTTACCTACCACCGCACTGTGCTCGTTGCCGTCAAACGTACCCATGAAGCCGACAATGTTTACACCTGTAATAGTAGCAGGGGAAATTGTTGCCGTGAAGTACTGTGCACCGGAAGTATATTCTCTGTGGTTGGGCGCATTTACCTTGAAGTAAACGTTGTAAGTACCTACATCCTTCAAAAGCAATTCTTCTACAAATTCGCCGTCCCTTGTAAGCGAGTAAGTCCAAGTTGCTTCGCTTCTGTCAACTGTAGTTGCCGAAACATATGCTGCCGCGTTATGAGATTTACCGTCATAAACGCCGCTATATCCCGTTCTTCTTGTTACGGTGATCGTAGCTTCACTTACAGTTAGCGTAAAGCTACCCGTAGCTTCGTTATGGTTGTCTGCGATTACTTTATACCAAACTGTATATACGCCGGCATCCTTAACAAACAAGTTTTTCGAGAATTCGTTAGTAGGACCATTTTCATCACCCAAAGCATACGTCCATGAAGGAATATTTAAAGTGGGTTCCTGAATGGTTGCAGTGGGAGTTCTGGTAACAACGGGACGATTTACTCCGGTATATGTTCCATTATTTGCATTAATGTTGATATCAGTAATGTCAGCGTTGTTGATTGAAAGCGTTGTCGTAGGTGTAGAACCGTAGAAAGTAAAGCCTACGTCTCTTCTAAGAGTTACAGTTACTCTGTACTTACCAACTTTTACAGGTTCGACATTTGTAGGTTCATCTCCGCTACCCTGAAGCTGATAATATACATCCATAATACTGTCGTCAAACCATACGGGATGAATTGTGTACGAAGCTTTACCCGTATAAGTTACGTCAACATTTTCACTGAATGTAGGAGCATTTACCTGATTAGCATAAATTTCAACTTCTGTACCGCTGTCGGGAACAGTGTAGGTGCCAACGTTAATGGCTGTGCCTGCACTATCTTTCCAGTTACGGATTGTAAGGTTAAATATGCTTACAGGGATTGCACTGGCATTTGCGTCCCAAATACCGTCAACCTTTTCGTAATAGAGCGACTTATCCGCAAGTTTTGTAAATGTTTCGCGGAACATATCTGTCTTGACAAGCGGAGTAAGATAGAATCTAACCGTTACTTCATAGGTCAAAGCATCTTTATAAGCAGTAAATGCCGCATCCTCTTTTAAGTTCTGATATACACTATAGTTGGGTGCAATCAAAAGCAAATCACGTTGTGTTGCCGAGAATACATTTTTACCATATACGCAGTCATTAGGCAAGTTGACCTGTTTAAGCATAGGGCAATTTCCAAATGCCGCATCTCCGATTTTTTCAACTTCGGAACCAATGCTTACATTCACAAGGTTAGCACAGCCATAGAATGCTTCGTCGCCGATGGCAATTACGGAATCGGGAATAACTACGCTTATGATGCGTGAATCATTTGCAAATGCACCGAGAAGCGTCTCTTCTTCCTGAAGCTGATTACCTTCTTCATCAAGTATAGGCTCGCCGTTTTCATCAAACAAATCGTGGTAAACAACTCTCTTGCCGGCAATTATATAGTTACCTGTACCGGGACCTCTTGTAGGAAGTACAAGTTTACCGTCTACAATTTGTACCTCGTTGATATCATATCCGATTAACTGATATACACCGCCGTTGTACTCGAAGATAAATCCGTCTACCTTCTGATTTTCAGTTATACCCTGATCGATAGGGTCATCCTTACTTGTATAAACGTTATTTGCATAGTAAGCAATATAACCGTTGGTCATTTTACGCTTCTGAATATTCAGGGGAGCAGGATCTACTCTGTCTGCCGTATAGTCATATACGCTTCTCAATTTAGTACATCCGCGGAATGCGTCAGTACCTATGCTTGTAACGTTTTCATGAACGAGCGCAACAACTATGGACTGACAACCTGTAAACGCATAAGGCTTAACTTCAGTTACAGTCTTAGGGATATCAAGCAGAACTTGATATACACCGCCAGCCGTAAGATTACCTTGATAGAATAAAGGGTTAGCCGAATCGTTTTCAAACTCGATATTGAACCAACTTTCAAGGTTTCCTATAACTGTAGACTTCAAGTTCTTA